>JBBDTI010000036.1:0-7275 GCA_040904565.1 Rhodothermales bacterium | reverse complement strand
GTCCGTTTACTTCGGGCAGTCCGTTTACTTCTTGGTATCCGGAGCCAGGATGGTCGTCATCCTGCGGCCTTCCATCCGCGGCGGCTGGTCGATCTTGGCGATGTCCTGCAGTTCTTCGATGAAGCGGCGCAGGAGATCCATCCCCTGATCCTTGTAGATGATGTCCCGACCTCTAAACTGGACCCAGGCCTTTACCTTGTTATTGTCCTCGAGAAACCCACGCGCGTGCTTCGTCTTGAAATCGAAGTCGTGCGTGTCCGTGTGCGGGCGGAAACGAATTTCCTTGAGCTGAACGTTCTGAGATTTCTTCCGCGCCTCCTTTTCCGCCTTCTGCTGCTGGTAGCGGTACTTTCCGTAATCGATGATCTTGCAAACCGGCGGCTTCGCCGAGGGTGCAATTTCGACCAGATCCAGCTGATGTTCTCGAGCACGCTTCAAGGCTTCTTCGACATCGACGATGTCGTGCTCGCCGTCGGGCTCGACGACGCGGACCTTGGATGCCCGGATCTCTTCGTTAACGCGTACTTTGTCTGCGATAGCTGTTCTTCCGTTAATTAAACGAGTGCCATACGTCTGTCTCGCACGGTTGTGCGGACTAATTCTCACGCATGCGAGGCTCGTTTGGTTTCCTGAGGGGGTGTTGCGGGGAGGCGATTTCTTGCTTGGACGGACCCGTACTCGCGCGGCCCGAGCGTCGTGGATGTACGATTCGGTCGGACGCCCAGGTACCGTCACGAGGCACTAGCCCGCGATCTGGTCGGCGATTTCCTGTCGGATTCGGTCCACGAAGGCGTCGACGGAAACCGTGTCCTGCTCCCCTTCTCCGTGGCGTCGGACGGATACCGTGCGGTCTTCCATCTCTCGTTCGCCGACGATCAGCATCACCGGCACCTTCTGCACTTCGGCGCTGCGAATTTTATACCCCACCTTTTCATTGCGTCGGTCGACGTCGGCGCGAAGATCGTGGGCTCGCAGTTTCTCGGCGACCTCCTCCGCATACGGGTAGAAATCCTGTCCCACCGGGACGACCGCGATCTGGACGGGCGCCAGCCACGTCGGGAAGTTGCCTCCGCAGTGCTCGATCAGCACGCCGATGAAGCGTTCCAGCGAGCCGAACGGCGCGCGGTGAATCATGACGGGGCGATGCTTCTCGTCGTCTGCCCCGATGTAGGTCAGCTCGAAGCGCTCGGGGAGGTTGTAGTCGAGCTGGACGGTGCCGAGCTGCCATTCGCGGCCGAGGGCGTCTTTGACCATGAAGTCCAGCTTAGGACCGTAAAAAGCGGCCTCGCCGATCTCCTCCACGGCCTCGAGCCCCATCTCCCGTGCGGCTTCGCGGATGGACTGCTCGGCGAAGTTCCATTTGGCGTCGTCGCCCTGGTATTTTTCCTTGTTGTCCGGATCCCTCAGAGAGATCTGCGCCTTGAAATCGGTGAAATCGAGCGCTCCGAGCACCTTGAGGGTGAGGTCGATGACGTCTTTGAACTCATCCTTCACCTGCTCGTCGGTACAGAAAATGTGGGCATCATCCTGGGTGAAGCCGCGAACCCGGGTGAGTCCGCCCAGCTCGCCCGACTGTTCCCAGCGGTAGACGGTGCCGAACTCGGCGTAGCGAACGGGCAGATCGCGGTACGAGTGGTGCTTGTCGGCATAAATCTGGATGTGATGCGGACAGTTCATGGGTTTCAGTAGAAACCCTTCGTCCTCTCCTCCGTCGCCGGACGCCTGCAGCATGGGCGGGAACTGGCTTTCCCGGTAAAAGGGGTAGTGCCCGCTCGTCTTGTAGAGCTCGAGCCGTCCGATGTGCGGCGTTACCACGGGCTGATAGCCTCGCTTCACCTGTTCCTTCTTGAGGAAGTTGGAAAGCGTTTCGCGGAGGGTGGCCCCCTTAGGGAGCCACATGGGCAGTCCCGGTCCCACCATCTGACTGAACGTGAAGAGCTCCAGCTCGCGTCCCAGCTTCCGATGGTCGCGTTCGCGAGCGAGCTCGAGCCGTTCGAGATGCTCGTCGAGCATGCTTTTCTTCGGGAAGCTGACTCCGTAGATGCGGGTCAGCTGCGCACGCCGTTCGTCACCGCGCCAGTACGCGCCGGCGAGGTTGAGGAGCTTCGGGTACTTGATGATCCCCGTCGACGGCAAATGCGGGCCGCGGCACAGGTCGGTGAAGTTTCCCTGCCGGTAGAAGGTGATGGTGCCGTCCTCCAGGTCCTCGATGAGCTCGAGCTTGTACTCGTCGCCCTTCGCCTCGAAATATTCGAGCGCCTCGGATTTTGAGACCGGTTTTCGATCGAACTCGACGTCGCGCTTGGCCAGGTCCTTCATCTTGGCCTCGATGCGCTCGAGGTCGTCCTTGCCGAGCTTTCGGTCGCCCAGATCCACGTCGTAATAGAAGCCCTGATCGATCGGCGGGCCGATCCCGAACTTCACACCTGGATACAGCGCTTCCAGCGCTTCGGCGAGCAGGTGCGCGCTCGAATGCCAGAACGTCATTCGTCCGCCCGGATCGTCCCACGTAAGAATCTCGATCGTTGCGTCCTCCTCGATAGGCCGGGTCAGGTCCCAGACCTTGCCGTTTACGCGCACGGCCAGCGCCTGGCGCGCGAGTCCGGCCGCGATGCTCGCCGCAATGTCGTATCCCGTCGCGCCCGATTCGTAGGTTCGGGTGGATCCGTCCGGGAAGGTTATCGTGATCTGATCAGCGGCCATGGTTTAAGAAGTTGGGCGCAAAACGTATGACGAAACGAGGTATAAAAAGGACGCCCCATCGCTTTCGCAATCGACGGGGCGTCCTTGGACTGACTGGCGTTTAATTTCGATCCGGGGCGAGGCCCTTCATAAGATGCTTCATTCGATGAATGTGGGTCCTAGTGGAATCTAACTTCACACGTTCTTTACAGCCCGTCAGCGAAGTAAAGAACATTTCTCTCGAGTAGCTCACAATATAGCGTTACTCCTTGCAGCAACGAAGCGCATAGAATGACGTATATTGTTTTACCGCCCGTTGTACCACGTCGGGCTCTACTTCCGAAAACTGAGGTGGTACAACACACTGGTAAAACCGCACCGAAGTCACTAGATCCCGATTCATCATGTCAACGATCAGCGTGAAGCGCGTCTTACGCAAAGACAAAATGCGCAAAGACGGTACGGCCCCAATCTGGATCCGCGTCACGGCCAACCGGAAGTCCCGTTATCTGGCGACCGGCATTCGGATTGAACCGAAGCACTGGAACGACAACAAAGAAGAAGTCCGAGGCGGCCATGAGCTCGCCGATGCTTACAATGACGAGCTGCAGCGGCAGTTCCTTGAAGCTTCAAAGGAGGCTCTACGGGCATCGTCCGCGAAGCAAGTAAAGCAAGCCGTACGCGGCGACAGCGGGAGCCTCACCGGCTACTTTCAGGCGCATATCGACGCACTCGACAAGTCGGGCCAGTTCTGGGAGTGGAAAAAGTACCGCGTCACGCTCGGCAAGCTGAAAGAGTGCTTCGGGGAGTCTATTTCGTTTGACGAGATCGACGTGAAGGCGCTGCGGGAGTTCGAGAAGTTCTGCCGCTATACGAAGCGCAACGCCGTCAACACGACGCGGAAGGAGCTCGGGCGGCTGCGTAGGGTGATCCGTCAGGCCGAGAAAGACGGGGAGGTTGAGAAGAATCCGTTCCGCGTCTACGACATGCCGAAGCGGAAGAAGCCCGACCGGAGGAAGCTAACCTTCAAGACGATTCAGAAGCTCGATGCGCTGGATCTGACGGACGATCTCGCCACGGCCAGGGACGCATTCGTATTCGCCTTTTACGCGCGCGGGATGCGCTTCGGGGATCTCTGCTGCTTGAAGGTCGAGGACGTGCGCGGGGATCAGTTCGAGTACACGATGATGAAGACGGGCCAGAAGGTGCGGGGCAAGCTGCCCGCGCAAGCCTTAGAGATCGTGGAGCGGTACAGGTCCGACCGCGAGTTTGTCTTTCCGTTTCTCGAAGACGGCGACGACAAGGACGGCGTGCATCTACGTAAGCGGATCGCCGTCGCCAACACGGTGGTCAACGAGGCGCTTAAAGAGGTTGCCACGGAAGCGGGCATCAAGGCGGACGGCCTTTCCATGCACGTAGCCCGTCATTCATACGCAGACTTCGCGCGCCGAAAGAGCGGCAACGTACATGCGATAATGGAAAGTCTGGGGCACACGTCGCTCCAGGTTACGCAGCAGTACCTGAAATCACTGGACAAGGACGCGTCCGACGAACTTGACGAGCAGCTTTGGGGGGAGGCATAATATGGAAGACTTCAGCATAGAACTCCCTGAGCCGAGATTCTGGGAAGATTATCGCACGTGGAGCGTCGCCGACCTGGGCGCTGCCCAGCGATACCTTGACGAGCAGCTGGCGCAACTCACGCAGCGTCTCGAAATTACTGAAAGGATGTACGATCGCGTGATCGAGCGGCGTGAGATCGTCACCGGCCAAGAGAACGACCCTGAGTTTCTGTCTGCTCGTCGTGACCTTGCAAAGGCAGAGGATGCGTTATCGGTGGCTTGGATGCGCAGTTTCGTCGTGTCGAGCGTACTCGAATACAGAATCAACCACCCCACAGAGAAGAGTGCGCCAGCGTGGCCCGAATTGACTGGTGAGTCGCGGTCCGAAATCGCACAAGCAATGAGGAAATCCCCTACTACGCTCATTGCTACGGAACACCTCATCGTGGCTCAGGACATCATTAAAGGAAATCCGAATCTACGCAAATTCGAAGATTTCTACGAAGCCGCAGCGCAACACAAGCAGGGTGCATATCATCAGGGCGGGGCCGCGAGATTTGGAAATGCCATCGTGGAGACACTGCGAAATCACATTCACTGGAGGGGATTCCCGGGTTTCAAAAAGGCTATATCTGAGGCATATTCCAAAATTCCAAAAGATAAGACCAAGAATCTGAAATACTTGGAATCTGGCTAATACACGTCTAATCTCCTGCGTGGTTGTAACGCACAATAGCGCGGGAGAACATGCTGTATCACGACGACGACTTATCTGAGACGATTCACGTCCGCATCCCGACCGAACTGGGCCGGGCGCTGCGAAAAGCGGCGGCGCGCGACGAGCGTACGTTGAGCTCATGGGTGCGTGCGCATCTGATCGCCCTCGTGGATTATCGCGAACGCGTTGCCGAGCGTGAGGGTGATGAGGTGCCGGCATGACGATCGACGATCAGATCCAGGCCGCCGTCCGCGCCGCCGTGCGCGAAGAGGTCCGCGCTGTTGTTCTGAGTACACTTCCAGAAGCGATACGGCGCGCCACGGAGCCGGAGCACATGACGCGCGAAGAGGCTGCTGACTATCTAGGCATATCCACGCGCTCGCTCGACTATCGTATCAAAGAGCGTCGGCTGCCGAGCGTGAAGCGCGGCCGGCGCGTGCTGATCCCCACCGACGCGTTGCGGGAATACCTCGACGAGGCCACGATTGCGGCCCGGGGGGCAGACGGATGACCGCAGGCGAGCAAAGTGAACGGTTGTACGGTGGCGTGGCCCTACACCAGGACGAGCCCCCGGCCATTGATGCCGAAGCCGTCCGGAAAGACTGGCAGCAGCTTTGGCGCAGGGTAATCGTCGGTCTATCGACGATCCAGTTGCAGGCTCTCAGAGAAGAGATCGAGAGGGCCGGGCGATGAGCGCAAGTGCATTTGAGGAGGCCAATGCGAAGACGGCCGAGCTCCAACGGAAGTATAACGAGCAAAAGGCGGCTGAAAACGGCCACGTCAATGGCGAAGCGGCGGCACGAGCCCAGCGCGAAGCAAATTTACGGCGATACGGGTCGACGAATCCACCGACACATCATACAGACGAGTCGGGCGGCCCGGATCTCGATCTTGATGGGATTCGCATCCCCGAGGCCCTTTATCAGTGCCTGCCGAAGACGCTCGCTGGAATTTGTGATCTCATCCGCAAAGGAGTCGACCGCGACGTTTTCCTGACGGCTTCCCTTCCGGTTCTTGCCGGGACTATGCCTAATGTCCGAACGAAGTACGGCGGGCATTGGCAGTCGCTCAACGTGAACGTCCTCGTGGTCGCGCCTGCCAGTAGTGGCAAAGCCAGGGCGCGCGATGCACGGCGGCTCGGAGACCGCATAAATCAGCGGATGATCGAAGAGTCCGAAGATGATCTCCAGCGGTGGGAGCTCGAGCGGGAAGAGGATGCAAAGGAAGTAGGTGATAGACCGCCAGAGCGCAGCTTCTACCTGGCCGGAGACAGCAGCTCTGCCGCGTTCAAGGAGCGACTTGAGGTAAACCCGGACAGCGTTGTTTTCGAGACGGAAATTAAGAGTATGTCGATCGCGCTCGGGCAGGACTGGGGCGACTTCACTGACGTCATTCTGAAGTCCTTCCACAACGAGCCTGTATCAAGCAATCGGAAGGGCGTCCGGCCGATCTACATCCCGCACCCGGCCCCGTCGCTCTTTCTATCCGGTACGCCGGGGAGCCTGTTGGACCTTATCTCCGACACCGAGGACGGAAAGTTCAGCCGATTTTGCATCTACACGTTTGAGTCGGATCCGGTATGGATCAATCAGTTCGAAGATGAGGACGACGAGTCACTCTCCGACCGTATCGAGGCGGCGGCTGCAACGCTCAACGACCTTCACCGCGAGCTCTACTATCGCAACGAGCCCTTATACGGTCGGATCGACGCAGAGGGCCGAGAGATCATCAACGGTGCCTTCGCGCGCGTACTACGCAACGTATCGGGCCAGAAGGACACCACAGGGATCGAGTCCAATGTCAAGCGTGGGGCAATGGTGGCGATCCGGATTGCCCTCATGATCGCCCTACTGAGGCAGACCGAAAGTATCAATAGTCTCAGAAGTCCCAATAATCCCATAGGGGGCGGGAAAAAGAGCTTTGCCACATCGACGGACGATGTGCGCATCGGCGTGATCCTGGCACTCGTCTTCCTGGAACATGGCTTGCGCATATCTGCCCTCTTTAAAAGTGACGCAGAGAGGGACTTCACAACGAAAAAGAAGTCGTTTCTCGCATCTCTGCCTGAAGGCGATTTTGAGACTGAATTAGCTGTCTCAATTGCTAAGGGGATGGAAATACCTAGATCTACTTGTTTTAGATACATCAAGTCCTTTGTGAACAGTGATTTACTAGAAAAACTAGATCATGGACTTTATAGGTCCACCGTAATCGAGGGGGGTGATACTTCTGAGATTATTGAGACAATTGAGACTATGGCATCAACGCTACCAGTGAACGAGCCATGAATAGCCCAGACCCAATTCAAAACAT
>JBBDTI010000035.1:0-40954 GCA_040904565.1 Rhodothermales bacterium | reverse complement strand
TGCCTCTCCCTCTTCAATGCTGGAGAAAACTATCTGGCTCCGTCCGTACCTCCTGACCATATCTCGAAAGAGCAGATCAAGATCATCTACTCTAGCGTCCTGGGCTTTCTCGGAATTATGTTGAACGGGCAAGCGCTCCCAGGCGAGTGGCGCGAACGCGTACGAATAATTTCGGCCGTTGCAGGGCAGGAATATCTCGAAGTCATGTCAGAAGACTTGCCAGACGGTAACGCCGAACTGATGGAGCAGTTATTTGCTCGTTGTACGTTTATGCTGTATTCAACGCTTGGCGAGCCTCGGGATTTTGATGCGCAGATTGCGGGAGAGCTCTTAATGGATTCGGTGAGAAGTGTAGCTACCTCGGTGACATGAGGTTATCCCACAACCGGGGCGAGAGCGTCCACCAAGCAGACCGAAGATGCGACCCCATCCGATGAGCCCCTTGGTGGGTCGGCCTTCATGGCAGGTTTGTTCGCATTCGTCGTTTCGACAGGCCTTTATATTCTGATCCCGGGCTCCAGTGAATCTGGTATCACGTTCTGCTATTTACCGCGATAGCATTTGGCGTCTTCGTGATCGGGAAATCCTTGTCTGCAAGCAGCTAGCTCCCGGCGTCCAGGTTTGTGGGCTAGGTCCATGCTCGCCTGTTGGGAGACGTGAACGCCGTGAAGAAAGGCAAGGCCGGGAAACGCATCGGCATACTTTACACAATCATGGCGGCGCCCTTCATGGACTCAATGCTAGGGGTCTGAGGCGCCGGCGCACCCCTCCACTCGTAATATTTAGACCACTTGATTCATGAGCACTACTGCCCGTCGCTTCCACGTACTCTATGGCCTCGGTGTCAGCCTGTATTATCTTGGATTCGTCTGCATAGTAATAGCCGTTGCATCATTCGCGTTCGGTCTTATTGGAATGCCAAATAGTTGGCTCGACGCAGTGGTTGCTCTTACTGGGGTCGTGGCTGGCCTTGCGACGATGGGAGTTGGACAATTGTACCAATGCATCGTTGCAATCGAAGAAAACACGCGAGCAGGGCATGACACAACTGTCCAACGATGAATCGTACACTGGACATGATGGGCTCGCCGGAAAGTGAACCGCCCCGGGTTTGCCGGAGACTCTAAACTTTGAGAACTTGGAGACAGTAGTTCGGTCAACCCCCAGCGTCCGCGCTACCTCCTCCTGCGTCCATTTTTGCGGATCCTCCTCGCGTGGAGCTACGGCATAGAAAAGGGGCGACTCGGAATGAACCGGGCCGCCCCTTTCCAGCCTTTCCTCACGATGCCGTGAGGCTTACGATGCCAGGTTAGCGTAGTGCTTGATCGGATTCGTGCCGGCGTCGATGAGTTGTCCATCGAACCGGGCGAAGGGTTCGATCACGAGGGCATTGCATACGAGTAGGCCGATTTATCCCGGTCGCATCCGCGCACGCCGTGGAGTTACCGGTGCCGACACACCTGGCTATACCACAAGGGGCGTCAGAAATGGCACCCCCTTTTTCTATATTATACGTCTCGATAGCCCCCTCCCTTGGATCGACGTTAGAGACCGTGGACAAATGCTTGATCGCGCTACGACGACGCGTATTGGAGGAAGTGAACTTCGATCTTTTCACCTCCCCGCGCTTCATCGAACACGTGGTATGTTGGGCGTGTGGGATGAAGCCTACTGGTCATCATTCGCGCCACGATGCCGTCCATCCGGAAGGCTATAAGATCGAGATCAAATCTGCAGCGCTCGGCACGAGGGTAAGCGACGGGAGAAAGGTGCGGAGATTCGTATTCAGCAGCTTGCAAGGGGTAACGCGTGCAGGAAAAGACGTTGACGTCTATGTCCTCGTCGGAGTAGATGGCGAAAGGCTTTCATTTTATGTTATACCAAACTCGGCTGTGAGCTCTCGATCGAGCATCGAAATACTTCTATACGATCGAAAGTATGAAGTTGCCCCCCGATGGTGCACTTACGAAAAGGAGTTCGCTGACCTATCGTCAGCAATCGCGCGTGCGGGCTGGTATTCGCGGTCGCAGCTGGAGTTGTTCTAGCCGTGCGGAAGGCGTAAGATTTTTTCAGCGTCGCCATAGGTGTATACGCGCTGTCCTAATTCGGGAGCGACGTCCATCGTTCTCTGAGATGCGTGATTCATATGCACCTATCTAACTCTAATGATAGGAAATTCGATTATTTACATTTAGCACAAGCAATTCGCGCCTACGCCTTCGGCGCCTCCCGTACAACACTCCGCTCCCTCGTGACGTTATTCCGTGCATGGACCAGTACCCGGCTCATGACGGCGCACGCGAAGAGGCGCAGCTCGTCGTCCGTCAAAGACGGTGGATCGACGCACACGGCCCGTAGAGCCGCCCGTATCGCCTGCTTAGAGCACGTTGCGGTGAAGCGCATAGCGCGGACCGGGTCGCGCAGCGCCACGCCTACAGGCACGTCCAGGGCGAAGAGGGCCTCGTGGAGTTCGTGGGCCCTGATGTTTCCGTATGGCGGTCAGACACCGATTAAGATCGGTAATAGGTTATAGTACGGGTTCGATGATAGACCTACATCCGTCGTGGAAAGGCGGCAAGAAGACGCCCTGACTAGCGACATCGCTAGGGTCGTCGATCCGCGCAACGTCTTCAGGCGTGAGGGTAACCCAGAACCTCTCTGCTATCTGTCGCCACGACTGGTCAGAACGAGCGATTCCCATGAACTGGTTACGCCACGTGACTGCATCGTCGACGCTCAAGTACATCAAGTCCAGACACCTACATATATCAGTCGTGTGCTTGTCCAACGCTGCCACAATCTGATACTGAGCTGTCCGCATCCGCTCGAACGCCTTCAGGCTAGAAAGGGCTTTGGCCCTTGACAAACTGTCCGATGCAAGATTATAGAAGAACTTGGCGTCTTGGTAATCAATCAACGGCCCGAGCCGCCTCTGCATTATGCCACTCCACTCGTGGTGTCGAGCAGACGTAATCTGAATTTCGGCCAGTGCTTTAAGGACACCTTCTCTTATCTTGTGACTGTCGTAATCGGCGGCCCAGAATACCTCGAAATTGCTTAACGCTTCTAATATGCGTGCGTCCGTTAGGCTCTGGGGATCAGCAGCAATACCCTCACGGGCAAGTTCGTCCAATATGGCATTGAATGACTTCATCGTGGCCTAAGATATGGACGGGCAGTCTGCCAGTCATGTTAGCGTTCCGGAGCTCATGTCAGTTCCTCGAAATTCGTTGTGTGAGTCTGTGAACACTTATTCGCTCCGGTAACGGCTGCTTAATGCCGAGCCGAGCAATGCTCCTCCGAAGATCCTGCATGGCGTCCGCTAACATCTGCACTTCGCTGCCCTCGACCGGCTCGCCATTGTTGATCTGGACCGCGCCTCGAAGCCGCAGCAGGTCCGCGATCTGGAGCAGGCAGGACAAGGCATCGGCATAGTCCGCGATCAAGGCCGGGTCCCGGCCTAAGACATGGTGCCCGAGCACGTCGACGATGCGGTTCCACTCCTTTCGGCCAGACTCGGTCAAGAACTCGTAGTCTTCGGGCGGTAGGTCACTTCCTGGTATCATTCCGCGAGCGGCTCCGGCTGTCTCGTGGCCGCCATTCTCGTAATCTCGTCTTGTTCGTCACCGGACAACGCCAGCCACCGGTTCAGCCACTCGTTCTCCCAGGTGAACGCGCGTTGAAGTCGCTCCGTCCGCGCCTCGTCCTCTTTCAAGAGATCCGCCGTCGGGCCGTCCTCGAGGATCTTCCGCCGAACCTCCGGCACGCGGTTACGAATAGACTGCGGAGCCGCTTCGTAGAGCTTGCGCAGCCGCTCGAGGGACTCGAGACTATTCAGGCTCAGCACCTCGAAGGGGCTCAGCCCTTGCCGCTTAATTTCGTCATCTCGGGATGGCCCGCCGAGCTCAGCCTTGATGCATCCCGGTACCATCGGGGGAAACGGCTTACCTACCAGCCACCATTGCTCAGTCGGCGTCGGATCGTATTCCCTTGATCGCCCTGTTCTCTTCGGTCGTGGCATCTCTACATCTCCGGTGGGTCGAGGTCTAGTTTCAGTTGCCGCATGAGCTTCGAAAACGAAAGCCTCGAATCACGCTCGATCTGAACAGCGGGGTGCCGCTTGATCTGGTCGAACCGATCCTTGATCGTGATCCCGTCCCGTTTCAGCTGCTCACGCGCCTCCGAGCACCGCTCGTGCGCCTCCGCAGCCAGTATGAGCAGTTTCAGCTGGACCGGCTCGAACGTGTAGCTGCGAACCAGGTCACGAACCCACTGCTGCGTATGGTCCTGCAAGTGCTCGATCTGCGCTGTCAAACGTGCGTCGCTCATGCCGGTTTTTTATTCAGTTTTCTGTACCGCAATTAAAATTCCTGCTGCCCCGACGGTCATTTGGCTCCACGGCGTAGCTCTTTGACCCCGCCCCGGTTGTCGTTGACGTCGCCTCTCTCTTCCTGCGTCCGACGGCTCCGAGCAGGTCAGACCCGTTGTGCCTGTACGGGCTCCAGAACCTCCGCATGGCCTCTTCCTCGTATTCGCGGCAGTCGGCTTCCTTTCTCTCGTGAGACGCAAGCTCTTCCTCCGACCAGTGCCGATACTGCCAACAGTGACGCAGTTCGTGCGCTGCCGTCGCGGCCGCTTCGTATTCATCCATCTCCCGGCGGAGCTCGACATGGATCGTTCGGGGCCAGTAGTAGCCGTAGGTCCTGGCCTCCAGCGTTTCCACGAAGTCGATGGTAATCCAGATAGGCTCGCCGGGATCTCGCAATCCCAAATCGAGCGATACCCACCACGCCATATCTTCGGCCGCAAGGGCAACGTACGGGTTCGTGTAGGTGCGCCGGATCATCCGTAGTGGCGGTCGAAGGCGTCCCAGAGAATGCGGTCCCGATCTTCCTTCGTGAGCGCAATACCGAGCCTGCGTTTCTCATCAACGGACAACCTCTCCGGCCATGAGGCGAGGCGTGCTGCCCGGTGCTCCTGTGCGGCCAAGGCGTCCAGATGACGGCGCGCTATCTCTCGCTCCGAAGTCCAGTCGCGCACTCGCTTTTGTGCCCGTTCACCGACCAACACGTCGTCAGCGAAACCGGGCCTCACATTCACTATGCTTACATCCAGAAGCTCGCGGAGCTTGACGCCGCGCAATTCGCTCCAGGCGTCCCGTAGAACGACCATGTCGAGTGTCACGCTATCGGCAATGCCTTCGATGTGTTCACTCTTCCCGGACCGCTTGAACGTAAACGTGAGCCCCCGGTCGCCGTCCGTGACGCTGAGCGTGTTTCGCCGGGCGGATGCGAGTACGGTGCTGTCGGTCCGTCCAAATACGGATGCATCTCCGCGCCGAATAGATGCCGTGAAGGCGCCTGGTCTAACCACTTCGTGAAAGCCCCCCAGGTCTCCCGACCGCTCGTTGTATAGCGGCGTGAAGATGTGGAGGTTGCGCGCCCCTGCCGTGAACTTGGCCGAATAGCTTCGAATCTCAATCTCGTGTTTCATTTTATCCTCTCGGTTTCGTAGCCCAAGGCGCGCACGCGCTCGAAGTGCTTGCGCATTCCGTTCGTGTATCCATTGTGCATGGGGTTCGTCTTGAACTCCAGCACGACGCTGTCATGCGGAAGCCGGACCGAATGCGTTTGGTAGCGGTTGTAGATCCTCCGCGCGCTCTGCTGGATGGAATCCTCGACCCCGCTCACCTCTTCCTGCACCTCGTGGAGCTGTCGCTGCAATTCGACGGCTCGCTGCGAGAGCGTCCGGATCTGCTCGTGAGCCACCTCATTGATCTCGTCGGAGACCGTACGGATCACGGCGACCAGTTCGTCTTGAAGATCGTCGATCACCGCCTGTCGCCTCTTCGCCTCCGCGCGGGCCTCACTGGCCTTGACTTCGGCGCGCTGGAGCCGACCGCTGACGTCCTCGGCCTCGTCCGCCTCTTGGCCCATCTCTTTGGCGAGCTCAATCCGGCCGAGCGCGCTGCGCATTTCTTCGGCTTCGCGGTCCGCTTCGGCTGCGATCTCATTCAGTCGAGCGATGTCCTTTTTCGCCCGGCGCCGCTTCTCTCCGATCGCCTTGAAGGCTTCGTGCTCGCGTACTTCTAAGTTGATCTCTTTCGTCATTGGTTTGTGTTGTCTGGTTGATGATATCCCGCATTCGCGGGTCTGTACACTTTTCGAACCAGCGATGTGAAGAGCTCAAGCGGGATCGTCACCACCGATTCCCCTCGGTCCTCCCTCACGATCGCCACGTGCGCCCCTTCCGGCGGCTTGAGGTACTGCGCTATTGTCTTCCGCCGCTTTGCCTGGATCTTCAATCGGCCCTCTACCAGTAGGTCCACATCCGACGTGCAAGGGCGCCCGTCGTCGGTGCGGAGCGTCTTGCCGTTCGATCCCCACGCACGGACGCACCGCAGCCCGGCCTCGTGGAAGGCATCGCGCAACTCGCGCTCGAAGTCATTGCCTTTTCGTTTCGAGGGGTGCATTATCACGTGTAGGGTGTGTAGGGTGTGAACCCCTTTTCATTTAAACCCACATGTCTTTTTTTCTTAGCGGTCAATGCGAAAACGGGTACACGGTATACACTACCAGAGAGAAAACCGTACACGAATCGTGTATGCTTTCGGCCGATCATTGCTTGATTCCGATGCCCACGTACCAATTCCCGTCATTTTTCCGCTTCTTGTCGAAGCCTCGTTCTGATAGTCGTGTACCGAATCCAGTCTGCGTTTCAGCGTGTTCTCCAGTGCGGTCACACCACTGTTTGTATTCCGCATAAAGACGGCTAGCCTTCACCTCCATCTCGTCGATCCCCGTCTCACAACAATCCTCTAGGAAGCCTGCCAGTACGTCCATCTCGGATTTGTATTCGCTCGTTGCTTTCTGCACGGCCTGTGGCGGCTTCAGTCCCTCCTGCTGCCACATCAGACATCCCTCAATCATCCAGTTCAGGATGCCCGATGCTTCGTCCTTGAGGGTGTCCTCGAGGTCACGGTCGCGTTTTTCCTCGGTGAACGTGACCGTAAAGGGGACGAGATGAATCCGGCGCCATATGGCAAAATCGGTGCCCTCTATTCTCGGCTTGTGGTTCGTCGCCAGCCACAGCTTGTGAGTCGGATCGAACTCGAACTCATCTTGTCGATTGAACCGGGCGCGAATGCGGTCCCCTCCTGTCAACCGCTTCACCGTCGCCTCATCGAACTTCTGCCCGCTTCCTGTCTCGCTCGTGGAGACAAACCGCGCACCTTTCAATGCAGCTTCGCCCGGCGTCGGGCCGTTACCAGCTCGTCTGGACAGCAGAAGATCCGGCCGCGTCGACTGGGCGTAGTCGCCCAAGACGTGCATGATCGTATTAGTCGTCACTCCTTTGCCGTTGGCCCCTGAACCATAGAGGATCGTAATGATCTGCTCCGAGACATCCCCCGTCATCGCATAGCCGACGTTTCGCTTTAGATAGCGGGCCAACTCAGCATCCCCATCGAACACTTCCAGCAGATGCCGTTCCCATCGCGGACAGGTCGCGTCACGCCGGAACGTCACGGGCGCGAGCTTTGTGATAAGGTCATTCTGCCGGTGCGGCCGGAGTCGTCCAGTCGTGAGGTCTACGGTTCCGTTCTTAACGTTTAGGAGATAGTTATCCGCGTCGAGGGCTTCCGGTAGGACCGGCACCATGCTTTCAGCCAGATTCACCATCGCGCGGAGCTTGGATGCACTCTGGCTGCGCCTCGCCCATTTCATCGCCGAATCACGGGCATCACTGTCCTTGATTTCGACGGCCTCCCGCTGCATCTGGCGGACGAGCTCGTATGCATAGCGGTTTTCACCGCCAGTGTCGTCAACCTTCCACCGAATCTCGTTGAAAGCAAGCCATGAGCTCCACGGCTTGCAGAACATGAGATTGTGACCGAACCGATGGACGAAGCGCTCAGCATTGCCCAGGTCGGTATGCTCGAAATTCGGGCGGTCGTCCACGTAGTTGTGCCCGTTGAGCCTGCCGTTACTGGCATATTCTTCGATCTCACGGTCTATCAGCTTGAGTGAATCCGGTCTCATTGATCCACCTCCGCGAGCTCGTTGCGCAATGCCTCGAGCTGGATCGGCGTCAGCTGCGACAGCACGGAGCGCCAGATACGTCGCCAATCTGCAAGAACGGCTGTTTTGTCGATCGCGGGCGGAATCTCTCCGTGAAGCGCAATGCCGCCGTAAAGCGCGGCCGAGTGGTCGCCTGCGGTCAGCTTGCTACCTTCGGATTTCGTCTGTAGATTTCTCATATTGACATATCTTCAAAAACGCCCGATTTCCCCGCTAAGAGGTCGGGCATTTTCATGTGTGCTATCCAACTTGCTGAGTTGCCGCGCGCTTGAGAAGCGCATCAAGCTGCTCGCGGAGGAAAAGCCGCTTGCGCCCGATACGGATGGGCCTGAGCTCGCCCGCTGCCTGGAGCTCGTCAAGCTTTCGGAGAGAGATGTTGACGTAGCATGCCGCCTGCTTCGCGTCCAGTGCGCGAGGTTCGATTCGCTCGGTCGCTTCCATCACGTGCCTGAATTGAGTGCAACAAAAAAATGGGTCCAAGCGCTTTGTCCTGCGCCTGAACCCATTTTCGTGCACGTCGGGGCGTAACCTCTAGAGGTAACGTTGACGAGTTCGTTTACGGAATTACGTCATACGTCATTGCGTTCAGCAAAACGATGCATCGCCGACTTCATGGATTTGTGATTCTTGTACGGCTTCTCTAGCCCGAACCTCTTCGCCTCTTCAACGATCGCATCGAATTGCTCGCGCCATTCTGTCCCGAAGCTGAACCGCATCTCGTATATAAGCCTCGGTCTTGCATGCCGATCAGACCATACTTCCTCGAGCTCCGTCCGAGATTTGTCGAAGAGATCGGAATAGCTTGGTTCGCTGGCGCCCGCTATGGCATCTTCGTTGACATTCAATGAGTGATCGCCTAGCGAGCGACGCGCGACAAATCGACGGATAATCCGCGCTCGTGCCTCCAGAACAATTGCGTTCTTATGTGCGATGCGCCTCACATCTTCGGAGGCACTATTCTTCCAATCGCGACGTGCCTCTACTGCCAACCCTTCAATTCGTCTCGCTTCATTCGATAGATTGCGCAACCCCACGATTCGACCGTTGATTTTGGTCTCCGCATCGCACTCCCTCAAAACTCGCTTTGCGTAAGAAGGGGAGTCCTCCCACACATCCGATGGCACGTCACGCCACTGTCCGAGGTGATACGCAATTGATGTACTAGGAACGAGTCCCGAGATCGGCTTCATGGCCTTCGAGATTCGGGATGCCAGTATAGCAAATCCTTCCGATCGTATGCTTCCGTCCATGATTCGTAATTGAGCATCTTGTTGCGCGTGTATACCCGTCCATGCACTGTATGAATGCCTATGCCCGGCCCGTTGCTCCGTTGCGAGAGCGTCGACTTTTCCACAAACTCCCCGCTCGCATCTTGCATATATCTTGCACGGCTCGTTTTGAGCAAATCCGCCACAAACAAAAAACGCCCCAAAATCAGCCTTTCAGCGTCAATTAGGGCGTTTTCTAGTGAGCCAACGACCGGACTTGAACCGGTGACCTGCTCATTACGAGTGAGCTGCTCTACCAGCTGAGCTACGTTGGCCGGTGTAGTCGCGAACCGCGTCGCAGAAGCGGGCATGCGCGTGCGGAAATCCCCGTGTAATCCCCGCGAAGCACCCGCAATCTGGAGGGGCCGCAATCTAAGGACGCTTCCACGCACTGTCAACGCTCTTGATCCCTCCCTAACGGGCACCAGTTTGCCGTCCCGCGGGTACTCATATTTTCTTCAAACACGTGCACCGTTCCACCGCGCCCCGAATCTCTGCCGCCGCTTTCGCATATTGCCGTACGTGTGGCGACATCCTCTCCGTCCCTTCATGATCGAATTCGAAAACGTCTCCAAGTCCTACGGTGCCGTCCGGGCACTCGAACCGATGTCGCTCGAGTTTCCGGAGGGGGAGACGACCGTGCTGATCGGCCCAAGCGGATGCGGGAAGTCGACCATCCTGCGGCTGATCGTCGGACTCATCCGGCCCGACACGGGATTGATTCGCGTCGAGCGTGAAGTCCTCCGCCCCAAGAACGTGGTCCACCTGCGCCGGCGCATGGGGTACGTCATCCAGGAAGGCGGCCTGTTTCCCCACCTCACGGCCCGCGAGAACGTCGTGCTGATGGCCCGCCGCATGGGATGGAACGCACAGCGGATCGTGAACCGTGTCGAAGAGCTCAGCGACCTGGTGGACATTCCCCTGGAACGGCTGCAGAGTTATCCGTCTCAGCTTTCGGGCGGACAGCGGCAGCGGATCAGCCTCATGCGCGCGCTCATGCTGGACCCGGACGTGCTGCTGCTCGACGAACCCCTCGGTGCGCTCGACCCCATGATCCGCGCCGGCCTGCAGGACGAACTCAAGCAGATTTTTGCCACGCTCGGCAAAACCGTCGTCCTCGTTACGCACAACATCGGCGAAGCGGCCCATTTCGCCGAGCGCATCGTGCTCCTTCGCAGCGGCCGGGTCGTACAGGAGGGCACCCTGCACCATCTGCTGCACGAGCCCGCCGATCCGTTCGTGGACGAATTCGTGCGCGCCCAACGATCTCCACTCGATTCCCTCGACCGCGCATGAAGAAGCTGTCTATGTCGCCTGCGACACGAGGCCCCTCTCCGCCCGGCATGACCGCGCGCCGGGTGGCGACGCTGATCGCGGCGGCCGTCATCATCGCGGCCGCATTCACGCCGGCCGGGCCGGTCGCCGCGCAGACGACCATCACGGTCGGGTCGAAGACGTTCACAGAATCCGTCGTCCTCGGCGAGATCGGCGTCCAGCTCGCGGAGTCGGCCGGCTATCCGGCTCAGCACCGGCGTGAGCTGGGCGGTACCCGATTTCTTTGGAATGCCTTGCTTGCGGACGACGTGGACGCGTATCCCGAATACACGGGTACCCTCGTGCAGGAAATCTTCGCGGGGCGAGAGGTAGACGCAGACAGCCTCCGTCCCGTCCTCGAAACCGAGGGGATCGGCATGACCGAGCCCCTCGGTTTCAACAACACCTACGCGATCGGGATGAACCGGGAGGTGGCCGATTCGCTGGGTATCGAAACGATTTCCGACCTGCGCGATCACCCAGACCTGTCGCCGGCCTTCAGCAACGAGTTTATGGACCGCGCCGACGGCTGGCCCGGGCTCCGCGACGCCTACGAGTTCCCGCACGGGAACGCACGGGGCATGGACCACGACCTCGCCTATCGAGGCCTGGAGGCACGCTCGGTAGACGTCACCGACCTCTATGCGACCGACGCGGAGATCGCGTATTACGACCTTAAAGTTCTGGTGGACGACCTGGACTTTTTCCCGGAATATCGCGCCGTCTTCCTGTACCGTCTCGACGTGCCCCGGGACGTCGTCGCGGCGCTCGAGCAGCTTCAGGGGAGCATCAGCCAGAATAGGATGATCGAGCTCAATGCCCGGGCCAAGATCGAACGCGTCCCCGAGCAGCGCATCGCCGCAGATTTTCTGGGGCAGACGATGGGACTCTCATCGTCCCGGCCCGAGAACATCCCAACCCGGGCCGACCGCATCTGGCGCCACACGAAGGACCACCTGTTCCTCGTCGCCATCTCACTCGCCGGCGCGATCCTGCTGTCGATCCCCCTCGGCGTGCTCGCCGCCAAGGTAGCCGCACTCGAGCAGATCGTCCTCGGCATCGTCGGCGTGATCTACACGATTCCCTCGCTGGCGCTGCTGGTGTTCATGATCCCGCTGCTCGGCATCGGCGGCCCGCCCGCCATCCTGGCGCTGTTTCTCTACAGCCTGCTGCCGATCGTGCGCAACACGCACGCCGGACTCAAAGGCATCCCGCCGCACCTGCTCGAATCGGCCGACGCGATCGGTTTGAAGCCGTACGCCAAGCTGCGACTTGTCGAGCTGCCGCTGGCCTCGCGCAGTATTCTGGCGGGCATCAAGACCTCGGCCGTAATCAATATCGGTACGGCAACACTCGGCGCACTGATTGGTGCCGGCGGCTATGGACAGCCCATCCTGACAGGCATTCGGCTCGACGACATGGGCCTCATCTTCGAAGGCGCCATCCCGGCCGCCGTTCTCGCACTCGTCGCACAGGGGCTGTTTGAACTTGCCGAACGGCTCGTCGTCCCAAAGGGCCTGCGACTGGCGTCCGAATAAGGCGCGTCACGCGCGCACATCATCCAACAGACGATTCCCATAGATCAGCACATGCCCCAAACTGCCTCCGAACCGGCCGTCGAAGACCGCTTCGCCCGACTTCGGGAGATCGTCGCCCAGGTAAGCGACCTCCGCAGAACGGCCGAGATTCTCTCCTGGGACCAGGAAACGTACATGCCGCCCGGCGGCGCCGAGGCGCGCGCGAAACAGATTTCGACCATCCGCCGGCTCGCCCACGAACGGTTCACGACGGACGAGCTCGGCACGCTGCTCGACGATCTCTCGGATCCGGCGTCGGAGATGGACCCGCAGTCCGTAGAAGCGTCCATGGTGCGCGTCCTCCGGCGAGACTACGACAAGGCCACCCGGCTTCCGAACGAGCTCGTCGGCCGGATGGCCGAAGCGGTCAGCCGCGGGAAACAGGCCTGGAAGAAGGCGCGCGAGATGAATCGTTTCGAGACGTTCGCCCCGCACCTGGAGCGTATCGTCGACCTAAACGTCGAGAAGGCCGAAGCCTACGGATACGACGACCGGATCTACGACGCGCTGCTCGACGATTACGAGCCCGGCATGAAGACGTCGCTCGTCGAGAAGATCTTCTCCGACCTGCGGAAGGAGCTCGTACCCATCGTCGAGGCCATCGCCGACGCCGAACCCGTCAACGAGAGTCCGGTGCACCAGCACTTCGACAAGGAGCTCCAGTGGCAATTCGGACTCGACGTCGCTCGCGATTTCGGGTACGACCTCGACCGGGGCCGCCAGGACCTCTCCGCGCATCCATTCACGACGACGTTCGCCATATCGGACGTCCGCGTGACGACGCGCGTATCGGAGCATTTCCTCAATCCCGCGCTGTTCGGCACGCTGCACGAGGCGGGCCACGCCCTCTACGAACAGGGGGTCGATCCCTCGCTGGCGCGCACGCTGCTCGACGAGGGCACGTCGCTCGGCATGCACGAGTCACAGTCGCGCCTCTGGGAAAACCTGGTGGGCCGCAGCCGACCGTTCTGGGAGCGGTACTATACGCACCTGCGCGACCTCTTCCCCGAGCAGCTTGGCTCCGTGACGCAGGATGCATTTTACGGGGCCGTCAACAAGGTGCAGCCCGGACTCATCCGCGTCGAGGCCGATGAGGTGACCTATAATCTGCACATCATGCTGCGCTTCGAGATAGAGAACGCACTGCTGGAAGGACGCGTCGCCACAGCCGACCTTCCCGACCTGTGGAACGAGAAGATGGACGACTACCTGGGCGTGGTACCCGATACGGACGCCAACGGGGTCCTGCAGGACATTCACTGGTCGCTCGGTGCCATCGGCTATTTTCCGACGTACGCCCTGGGCAACCTGATGTCGACCCAGATCTTCGAAGCAGCCGGACGGGATCTCGGCGACATGGACGCACTGATCCGCGACGGTCGGTTTGGCGAGCTGCTCGATTGGCTCCGCAAACATATCCACCGACACGGTCGGAAGATGAAGGCGCTCGATCTCCTCGAACGTGCCACGGGGAGCGGACTCAGTGCAAAGAGCTGGCTGGCGTACGTGCGCGAGAAATACGGCCGGATCTATCCCGAGCTCGCTAGGAGGGCGTGACCGGCGGGTTTATCCCTTGTGGACCTCACGACGCGTCGTTGAACGATTTCCACTCGGATGAACCGCCTTCTCCAGCAGCCGCCCACGCTGCTCGACCAGTCCCTGGCGGATGAACGCCAGCAAGTAGTCGCGTGCTTCGGCTACGGAGATGTCACCCGCCTCTGCGTACCGGAAGAAGTCGGAGAAGTTGATCTTCTCCGGGAGGATTCGGTAGAATTGCATGGCTTCCGGAGAGAGAACCGGCTCGACCGGAACCTCCGATGCAAGCTCGTCGAGAAGATCGCCCGAGCCTCCAAGCTCACCCTGGAGGCGAGCGAGCGTCACCTCCTCACGTAGCTCCTTGTTCTCCCTAAGCAGCCGTTCGTTCTCGTCCGAAAGTCGCTTGACTTCAGCGATCAACCACTTCAGCCGACGCATGAGCTCCCGGCCGAACTGGTCAATGTCATGTTCCATCCTGTGCCGGCGACGAAGAATCCAACAACAGCTCTCTCTCTTTCCGCCCGCTATCCGCGTCCGTTCGCGTGCAGTAATGTAAGGTACCGTCAACTACCATGTTAACCCATCTTCGGCATGCCTGCGGAACTGCTCGACAGAACCTTTAGCCTCACCGAACGGGGCACGAACGTGGCGACGGAGGTCCGTGCCGGCACGGCGACCTTCCTTACGATGGCGTACATCCTGTTCGTCAACCCGCAGATTCTCTCGCAGGCGGGCATGCCGCCGCGGGACGTCGCGGTTGCCACCGCCGTGGCCTCCGCCGTTGCTACGCTCGTCATGGCGTTCTATGCCAATTACCCATTTCCACTCGCACCGGGTATGGGCCTGAACGCCTACTTCACGTTCACCGTCGTCATAGGGATGGGCGTCTCCTACCAGACGGCTCTTGCCGCGGTATTTGTCGAGGGGCTCCTCTTCCTCGCACTTGCGCTGGGAGGGATACGCTCGGCCGTTGTGAACGCCATTCCCCTCGCGCTCAAAGCCGCCGTTACGGCCGGCATCGGGCTTTTCCTCACGGTCATCGGCTTCCAGAACGCCGGCCTTATCGTAGCGGACGCGGCGACGCTCGTGACGCTCGGACATCTGAGGGATGCGGACGTGCTGGTGGCGTTGGGCGGACTCGTCCTCATTCGATGCCCTCCTTTCGCTGGAACTCGTATCCGTCGTACTGGCCTTCCTTTTCGTCGACTTTCTCGACACGGCCGGCACGCTCATCGGCGTGGGGAAAACGGGTGGATTTCTGGATGAAGACGGGCAGCTTCCACGCGCCGATCGCGCCTTTACGGCGGACGCCGTCGGAACGACCGTCGGCGCACTGCTCGGAACGAGCACCGTGACCAGCTATATCGAATCGGCGACGGGTATCAAGGAGGGTGGGCGAACGGGCCTCACCGCGCTCGTCGTCGCCGTCCTGTTCCTTCTGGCGCTCTTCGTCACGCCGGTCTTTGCTGCCGTGCCCGCGGCGGCTACGGCTCCTGCACTCATCGTCGTAGGAGCCATGATGATGGGCAGCGTCCACGACATCGAGTGGGAGCGTGTGGATGAAGGTCTTCCAGCCTTTCTCGCGATCGCCGTCATGCCGCTCACCTTTTCGATAGCCAACGGTATCGTGTTCGGCATCGTGTCGTTCGTCGCCCTGAAGGTTCTGAGCGGTCGCCGGCGAGACGTCCACCCGATTTTATACCTGATGTCCGGCCTCATCGTTGTGTATTTTGTGTTCGTAGGCGTTCCATGAGCGCCGTCGTCGAAACGCAGCGCCCTCCCGTGCGTTTCTCTGCACGAAAAACGAATCTCACTCGCCGCACATACACATGCCTACTAGTACCGTAGACGACTGGAGCCCCGCGTCCTGGCGCGAGCGAAAAGCCCTCCAGCAACCTACTTATCGCAATCAGGCGGAAGTCGACGAGGTGCTCGAACACCTCAGCGGTCTCCCGCCGCTCGTCACGTCCTGGGAGACGCGGGCGCTGAAGGAACGCCTTGCACAGGCCGCTCAGGGGAATGGCTTCGTGTTACAGGGCGGAGACTGTGCGGAGCGCTTCGAGGACTGCAAGACGGACATTATAGCGAACCGCATCAAGATCCTCTTGCAGATGAGCCTCGTGCTGGTCTTCGGCTTGAAGACGCGCGTAGCACGTATCGGCCGGTTTGCCGGCCAGTATGCCAAACCCCGGTCATCCGACTTGGAGACCAGGCAGGGTACGACCCTCCCGAGCTACCGGGGCGACATCATCAACGGCGTGTCGTTCACTCCCGAGGTACGGGAGCCCGATCCGCAGCGCATGATACGCGCCTACGCGTGCTCGGCGATGACGCTCAACCTCGTCCGCGCGCTTGCGGAAAGTGGCTTTGCCGATCTGCGCCATCCGGAGTACTGGGACCTCAACTTCGTCCAGCACGCCAATCTGGCCAAAGAGTACCGCGCGATGGTGGAATCGATCGGTGATGCCGTATCGTTCATGGAAACGGTCTCAGACAGCCCCCTTCACAGCCTCGAGCGAGCATCGTTCTTCACGAGTCACGAGGCCCTTCATCTTCCGTATGAAGAGGTCATGACGCGCGAGGTACGTCATCAGCCGGGTGCGTACAATCTCGCCACCCATTTCCCGTGGATCGGCGCCAGAACGGCCGATCTCGACGGGGCCCACGTAGAGTACATGCGGGGTATCGACAACCCGATCGGACTCAAAGTCGGGCCCTCGATGGGTCCGGATGATCTTGCCGGCCTCGTGCGCACGCTGAATCCTGACGACGAGCCGGGACGCCTCACGCTGATTCATCGTCTGGGAGCCGACTACATCGCCGACGCGCTCCCACCGCTCATTCAGGCCGTTCGTAAAACGGGCACGCCCGTACTCTGGATGAGCGACCCTATGCACGGAAACACCGAGATGACGGATGCCGGTATAAAAACCCGGCGATTCGAGAACATTCTCGACGAGCTCGAGCAGGCGTTCGACATTCACGCACAGGAAGGATCGCACCTCGGCGGCGTCCATTTCGAGCTCACGGGCGAGAACGTGACGGAGTGCACCGGCGGCGCTCGCGGGCTCAACGACGCCGATCTGCTGCACGCATACAAGTCTCAGGTCGATCCTCGTCTGAATTACGAGCAGGCCCTTGAGATGGCGTTCCTGATCGTGCGTAAGAAGAAGTCGATGTCCGCGTGATCGTCGGACGCGATAAACCGGACGCGACGTATGCGCCGTCACGTGCAATCGATGACGGTAGAGTGCGACTCATGTCTGAGACCAGCCGTTCTGTTGCAGTGCGACATGAGACGGCTTATTCTAAGCCGCTTCGTCTCGCAGCAAGCGCGACCGTGCTCATTCTGAACACACGTACTTCCACATTGCATATGTACAGCGATTCGCAGTGGATGCCCTCATGATTGCACCCGCGCATAGCCGGCCGACGCATCGAGCATCTATTCTTACCGTCGGACTCCTTTTACTTACCGCCCTCGCAGCCCCGGATCTGGTCGCGCAAAATGCGACCGTACGTGGTTTCGTAACCGACGATGCCGACGGACAGCCGCTGCAGGGCGTCAACGTCGTTCTGCGAGGTGACGACGGGGCGTTTTTCGGCGCCGTCTCGACGGCCGACGGCGTCTACATTATCGGGAACGTGCCGCCCGGAACGTACGCTTTCCAGGCCAGCTTCATCGGCTTCCAGACGTACGCCGACACGCTCGAGCTCGCTGCCGGCGAGTCCCGGCACGTCGACATCGTGCTGACGGAGCGGCAGACGGAGGTCGGCGAAATCGTCGTCGAGTCCGAACGCGAAGGCGGTGCCGCGCGGGTTACCGCCGGACAGCAGCGCGTGCTGCCCGAAGACATCGAGATGATCCCGTCTCCCAATATTTCGGGGGACCTCGTGAACTATCTGTCATCTCAGCCGGGCGTGGTTTCGATGGGTGACCGGGGCGGCCAGGTGTTTATCCGCGGAGGCGAGCCGTCGCACAATCTCACGTTGCTCGACGGCATCCCGATCTATCAGCCCTTTCACCTGCTGGGGTTCTATTCCGCCTTTCCGTCCGACATCATCAACAATGCGGATATTTTCGCCGGCGGCTTCGGGGCGCAGTACGCGGGTCGACTCTCCTCCGTCATCGACGTACAGACGCGCAACGGCAACAAGCGCCGGTACGAGGCGGCCGTCTCCCTTACGCCCTTCGTAACGACGGGCCGCGTCGAAGGCCCGCTCGTCGAGAATATCTCGTTCATCGGATCTACGCGCATTTCAACGCTCGAGCAGCTCGCGTCGATCTACGTGAACGACGAGCTGCCGTACAGCTTCGGCGACTTCTTCGGGAAGGTGCACGTCCCTATTACGGACAACCACCAGACGTCCATCACCGGCTTGCACACCTACGATCGCGGAACGTTGTCCGAGCCGACGCTCTTCAGTACCAACAATGAGGTGAGGTGGAAGAATACAGCCTTCGGTCTTCGCCACCTCGTGCTTCCGCGATCGCTGCCGATCCTCGGCGAGGTCATGTTCTCGTACTCGCGTCTCGATACCCAATACGGTCCGCGTGACGAGCCGAGCCGCTCGGCACTCGTGGATCACTACAATCTGGAAGTTAACTTTACCAACTTCGGGCAGCAGACGGAGGTCAACTGGGGGTTCTTCGCCAAGAACGTGGAGCTGTCCGCCGACCTGGGGGGCGCCTATCAGAATCTGGTGGCCAACTTCGTCCGGTCGACCAACGCGGGGGCCTATGCCGAACCTACGTTCGACCTCGGGGGCGGCCTGCAGCTGCGAACCGGACTCCTCGGACAGTTTTTCGGAAATTCCGGATTCTATCTCGAACCGCGCGTCCGCGCCGTCTACACGCGCGGGCGTCACGAGCTGAGCGCGGCAGCGGGCGTCTACCGGCAGAACATCATCGGTCTGAGCGATCGGCGCGACGCCGCTAACATCTTCACGGTCTACGCGGAGGCCCCGACGGGCGAGGTGCCGTATGCCGTCCATGGCCTGGCAGGGTATCGGGTACAGCCCTTCTCCTGGCTCGAACTCTCCGTCGAGGGCTTCTACAAGCATCTGGAAAACCTCTTTATCGAAGAGTGGACGGCATTCCCGAGGTTCACCACGAGCCTTCAACCTGCCACTGGACGCGTGCGAGGCATCGACCTCCGCATGGAAATCCGTCAATCAAATTTCTATTCCTTTATCAACTACGGCCTTTCCTCCACGCACTACGACGCGATGCAGGAGAGCCTACCCGTGTGGTTCGGCACCGACCGGCTCTCGTTCCGGCCGCCGCACGACCGGCGCCACCAGCTCAACGTCCTCGTGAGCACCTCGGTACGCGGGGTCGACGTCTCTGCACGGTGGAACTTCGGTTCGGGCCTCCCTTACACCCGCGTTCGGGGCTTCGACGGGTTTATCTTGATGGACGGCGTCGTCGACGTCGAAGAGACGGAAGGCTTCCCCCGCGTAATTTACGACGAGCCCTATAAGGGCATACTCCCAACCTACCATCGACTCGACGTTACCGTCGCGCACACGATGACGGTAGGGTTCGCCGAGATCTCGCTGCAGGCCGGCGTCGTCAATACGTATAATCGAACGAACCTGTTTGCCCTGGACGTGTTCACGCTCGATCGGACGGACCAGCTTCCACTCGTCCCGACCGTCGGTATTGAAGTCGAACTGTAATTCGTACCGCACCTGATGTCGTACCGCAGTAAGCTCTGCTCTCTGCTCCTCCTCTGCGTCGTCCCGGCCGCACTCCTCAGCTGCGACACGTCCGTCGAGCCGCTCGTCGGGGAGGAACGCCCGTTCACCGTGTGGGGCTTATTGAATGCCGGCGCAGATACCCAAAAGGTTCGCGTGTTTCCGATCGCGGACGGCCCGGGCATCGATCGATCCGGTGACATCGACGCGACGGTCTCATCGATCGATCTGACGACCGGAGAGGAACGTACGTGGTCGCACCGAGTCGTCACGTACGAAGACGGCGACCGGGGCCACGTCTACTGGTCTGACTTCCGTCCGGAGGAGGGTCATCGCTATCAGATCCGCATTGCCCGCTCCGACGGAGCCGTATCCACAGCGACCGTGACCATCCCCTCGGGCGTGGAGGTGACGGTCGAGCCCAACACGACGAACACCAAGATCCCCGTTTACGTGCGCGGCGACGTTCCCCATCTCATAGGCGTGGAAATGCGCTATGAGGCCACGAATCTCCCTCCGCTGAACGCGTGGCCGGTGGGGACGATGGTTCATCCTCCCGTTTTCTTTCCGGTAGAGATTCCGTATGCGGATAGAGGAGAGCGTATTACGGACGGTTGGCGATTCGACGTCGACATGCAGCAGGACGCGGAGCTCGTCCGCCTTACGTACGAACGAAACTGCCTGATAACAGCAGGCGCCCCCGGGATCGCACTACGCCGCGTCGAGTTCCATTTCATTGCGGCCGACTCGGCGTGGAATCCACCGGGCGGCACGTTCGATCCGGAGTTGTTGGTGGAGCCGGGCGCGTTTTCGAACGTAGAAAACGGATACGGCTTCATCGGTGCGGGGGAAGTCTTCGAGGTCCGGTGGACGCCTCCGGCTTCCGTACGCAGCCACCTCGGGTATGAGGAATCCCGCCCGTGCGCCGGGATGGTCGGCCCTACCCCGGCCTGCACGAATCCCCCGATCCCTTGCATCGGAGACAATCCGGCCGATATCTGGGACACGTTCTTTTAGTTGACTATTTTGCCGGCGAACCGTCTATCTAGCTGGATATTATCACGCGCAATTTAATGAACACTCGTACGCGCATTCTAATAGTAACGGTCCTGTTGTTCGGATGGATGTCGCCCGGCCCCGTGTCGGCACAGCCCGAAACGGCACCGCTGGTCGTCATGAATCTTGCCGCGCATCCGGATGACGAGGACGGCAGCACGCTGGCCTATTACCGACAGGGGCGAGACGCCATCGCGTACTCCGTCATCTTTACGCGGGGCGAAGGCGGGCAGAATGAAATCGGACCGGAACTCTACGAAGAGCTCGGCGCGATTCGAACGGAGGAGACCCTGCGTGCGTCCAGACACCTCGGCACGCAGGTGCATTTCCTGAATTTCATGGATTTCGGGTACTCGAAATCAGCCGAGGAGACGTTCGAACGGTGGGGCGGCAGAGACGAGGTGACGTCTCGGGTCGTATATCTCATTCGGAAGCTTAAACCCGACGTCCTCTTTACGAATCACGACACGGTAACGGTCGGGCCCGACCGGCAGCACGGACACCACCAGGTGGTTGGGCTCTCCGCGTACGATGCCTTCGAACTCGCGGCCGACCCCGACTACCACCCCGAGCAGTTCGCCGAAGAGGGCGTCGACCTGTGGCAGCCTCAGCGGCTCTTTCACCGGCTTTGGAGCTCGGGAGACGGCGCCTATGACGTTGCCGTGCCCGTCGGACAGATCGACGAGACTCGCGGCATGTCCTATGCCGCCATGGCGGCCGAAGGTCTGTACGAACATCGTTCCCAGGGCATGGAGATGTTCGCCGATCGCATTGCCGGTTGGGAGGCGACGTACTTCGTGCAATATCGTAGTGCGACGGACGCTCGGCTGTCCGACCACGACCTCGCCGCCAACCTGGCGCCGAACCGTTCCGCAACCCCCGACCTGGACTACTGGATCGACTCGGGGCGCATCCCGCGCCTGGCGACCGGTTCCGTCACGGTAGACGATACGTTGACCGTCCCGGGACAGTCCATCCGCCTCCACTGGAATGCCTCCGGGATGCCGGAACGACCCGTTCGACTGCGGCTCTTCCGCGCGATCGATTCGACGATCGTGCTGCGCCACGATTCGCCGCAATCGTTCCGACTAGCTATAGATCCTGCGGCGTCGCCGACGAAGCCTGCACCCATCTACCAGTACGTGCGGGAATCGAGCGGTCC
This sequence comes from Rhodothermales bacterium, assembly GCA_040904565.1. Taxonomy (GTDB): domain Bacteria; phylum Bacteroidota; class Rhodothermia; order Rhodothermales; family VXPQ01; genus JBBDTI01. The sequence continues at coordinate 19,263 of JBBDTI010000035.1, read as the reverse complement.
CCCGCTCGGATACGTCGTCTACGACGCACCGACCGGCGAGCTCCTGGCCGGTGGCTACGTATCGATGGAGGTAGCTCCTCCCCTGTTGCTGCAGGCCGGCACCGACGTGACGCGATTCGAGTCGGGCCGGAACGAGCTCGCCTATTCACTCGACGTGTTCGATCCGTCGATCGACGCCGTCACCGTCGCGGTCGCTCTTTCTCGAAACGACGACCACCACGTGCTCGACCAGGAGCAGCACCGTTTCAAAGCGAGCCTGGGACCCGTCCGCCGGACCATCCGGCTCGACCTTCCTGAGGATTCGGACCGCGGTGCCTACACCGTATCGTTGTCGGCCCTCGGTCGAAATGGAACGACGGGCCCGGCGACGACGACAGATTTCGTCGAGGCGCAGGTCTTCGATGTGAACGTGCCGACCGCACTCCAGGTCGGGGTCGTCGAAAGCTACGACAACACGCTGGCCGTCGCGCTGAAGGAGCTCGGCGTCGAATACACGTTGCTCGATTCGACGGACCTCGCCGAGGGACGCTTCGAGGGACTCCACACGATCGTCGTGGACATCCGCGCGTATCTCGTCCGGCAAGATCTGCGGACGCACAATGATCGTCTGCTGGACTGGCTACGTTCGGGCGGGCATCTCATCGTCAACTACCAGAAAACCTTCGAATGGAATGCGGAGTACCCGGATCCATTCGACGCGTCGGTTAACAACCCCGGTACGTTCGCCCCCTATCCACTCGTGCTGGGACGCGACCGCGTGACGCGAGAATCGGCACCGGTCACGCTGCTGACGCCGGATCACGCATTGTTGACGTCACCGAATGCCGTCGAACCTGGCGACTGGGCCGGATGGGTCCAGGAGCGCGGGCTCTATTTCCCTGAATCGTACGATGGGCGGTATACGGAGCTCTTCAGTCTCCACGATCCCGGAGAAGACCCGCTGACGAGTTCCACGCTTCTGGCCGACGTCGATCGAGGCACCTACCTCTATACCGCCCTTGTCTGGTACCGGCAGCTCAAAACCTACCACCCCGGTGCCTATAAGCTCTTCGCCAACATGATCAGTCTCCCTTTCGCTGATGATCGGGCAGGCCGCAGCCAAACCCTCCCTTCGACTACACAGTGATCGGCGATCCTTATATTGGACGTGCGATGACACCACGCCGTCATCGCGCTCGACATGTACCACGTTTCACCGGGACGCCAAACGATAGAGGATGAAGACAACCGAAAAGACGTACAAGATGCTCATCGTCGAAGACGATACCGATGTAGGGATCGGCCTCACGGACTTCTTCGACCTGAAAGGGTACGACGTCACCCTTGCAAGAGACGGCGAAGAAGCCATGGAGCGCATCCGAGACGATATATATGACATCGTCCTGCTCGACATCATGCTGCCCAAAAAGAGCGGTTACGACGTGCTGGAGGAAAGTCACGAGCTCGGTTTGACGGCGCCCGTGCTCGTGCTGACGGCGAAGGGGCAAGACGAGGACGTCCTGAAGGGGTTTGGCCTGGGAGCGGAGGATTACGTCACAAAGCCATTCAATGCGGAAGAGCTTGCGGCGAGAGTCACCGCCATTTTGAATCGCACGCAGCCCCCGAACAAAGCGCCGATGAGCGTACATCGCATCGGGGGCGTAGAGATTAACTTTTCTACGCACGAGGCGGTCCGCGACGGCGAAGAAATAAGCTTCACGTCCCTCGAGTTCGACATTCTCCGTTATCTCATTCAGCACCGTGGGCAAACGGTAACGCGCCGCCAGCTGCTGCGCGACGTGTGGAATATCGAGCACGAAATAGTGACGCGGACGGTGGACCGGCACATCGCATCGGTCCGCAAGAAGATCGAGCCGGATCCGAACGAACCCACCTACATCGAGACGGTGTACGGACTCGGATATCGATTCACCGGATCGAACTCGTGATACGATAGGCCGCTCAGAGACGCACGCAGAACGGCACACGTATGATCGGTTGGTCTATTTGTTTGCCGCTTCCGCGCCAACGAGCTTGTACCCTTCGCCGTAGATGCTCTTGATGGGCCAGGTAGACTCGTCGTCTCCGTCCATCACCTTGCGCAGCGCGTTTACGTGGCGGTCAATGGTACGCGTTTCCACATCGCTCGGAAGACCCCAGACATCGCGTAAAATGTGTTCTCGCGTGGCCGTTCGACCGCGGTGGACCAGCAGATAGCGCAGCAGACGAAATTCCAATTCGGTAAGTGACACGGGCTCTCCGTTTTTCGTAACACGCTCGTCTCGAAGATCGACGAGGAGTCCACCGACCCGAAACGTCCTCGTTTCTTCATCGGGATCCACCTTCGTGCGACGCAGTATGGCGCGGATACGGGCCAGCAGCTCTTCCGTGGAAAAAGGCTTCGTCAGATAGTCGTCCGCGCCGAGTTCGAAACCACGCATCCTGTCGCCGTGTCCACGGAGACCGGTGAGCATCAGAATCGGCGTGCTGACACCCTGGGAACGCGCCTTCCTTAAGACGTCGAATCCGTCACGGCCGGGCAGTTTTGCATCCAGTATGATCATGTCGTAGCCGGGCATGGTTACCGCCTCGTCGAGACCTTTTTGCCCGTCGTCTCGCAGTGTAACATCGAACCCCTGATCCTCGAGATAAAGAACGAGACCGGTCCCCACCTCGGGGTCATCCTCAACGATCAGGAGGCGGTCACTCGACGGGGCAGACGAGGACCCGCTGCTCGACGAAACATCCGATCCATGAGAGATATCTGACGTGTGTGTAGACATATCGGAGCAACGTGCGTGGACAGATCCAGTGCGCATTTCCGGCGCGCGAACGACGACGTCGCCAGGACGATCCGCGTAGGATGTCTTAGAAAATCCACCGGGAATATGCTTCCACCGGAGGACTTCATTCGACGTCTACCTTAAGGTAATCGTATGACTCCGCAATGCTCCGGCCGTCATCCAAACGTTACTATAAGGTGGCAACCCCGTCGCGGAGCCACGGGTAGCGTACAGCCGACCGACTCTACAGCCGTTCGATCTCGATCAGGCGAACAACCTGTCCCCACATCCGCGATGTGAGCACGTTCTCGCGGGGCTCTGCTGTAAATGCGACCCGCAGTCCATCCTCCTGAAAATCGTCCGGGAGTCCGGACGGGTCGTACTTCGATCCGTCGTCGGCCACGAGACCGTAGAAGCCACCTTCGACGTCGACGTACTGTACGGTACCGGTCGCTTCAATCACGTTGCTGTCCGTTGTGTTATTGGTAGGCGTACAGGCGGGCACTGAAAGGAGAGCCGCCAGGGATAGTACTGCCAGGATTCGCATCAAGATACCTCCGCTATGTGATCGTCGTGTTCACGCTCCGTCCCGTCGTTCATCACTCGATGAATCCAGCCCCCGCCAAGAACATCCTCTCCTTCGTAAAGCACGACCGACTGCCCTGGCGTGATAGCGCGACGCGGGGATCCGAAGGCGACGTGGAGCTCGTCCTCTCCCTCCTGCCAGGCGAGACCTGGCGCACCCTCGTCGTTGTACCGAATCCGGGCGTCGACAGGCCGCTCTTCGCCCAGCTCCTCGTACTTGATCAGATTGATCTGGCGGGCCGAACACCGCTGCTTGAGAAGCTCTTCTCGCGGTCCCACCGTGATCGTATTCGTTGCCGGGTCGATGTCCGTCACGTAGACGGCGTGGCCCATTGCCAGTCCGAGGCCGTGCCGCTGACCGATCGTATAGAACGGGTACCCCTCGTGCCGGCCGACGACCGTGCCGTCGGACGTTACGAAGCGCCCTCCTGCAACGTCTTCCTCCAGCCCGTCGACGCGGTCCTTCAAGAAGCGGCGATAATCGTTGTCGGGAATGAAGCAGATCTCGTAGGAGTCCGGCTTGTCGGCCACCCGGACGAGGCCGAAGTCGGCCGCCATGGTCCGTATGGTCGGCTTCTCGAAACCGCCGAGCGGGAGCAGGGTGCGCGCGAGGTGTTCCTGTGGCAGTCCCCAGAGCGCGTAGCTCTGATCCTTGTTATTGTCGCGTCCCTTCATGAGGACGTGGCGCCCGATCTCTTCGTCCCGCCGCAGCCGCGCATAATGCCCTGTCGCGATAAACTCGCAGTCGAGCTGATCTGCGCGCCGCATGAGAGCAGCCCACTTGATGTGCGTGTTGCACAGGACGCACGGATTAGGCGTCCGGCCCGCAAGATATTCGTCCGTGAATCGATCGATCACCCAGTCACCGAACTCCTCCCGGATGTCGACGATGAAATGCGTGAAATCGTACTTCATCGCGATGCTGCGAGCATCGTTCATCGACTCGAGCGTGCAGCAGCCGACCTCTTTTCCCGACGCGGCATGACTGCGCCCTCCGCTCGAGGCGTAGTCCCACGTCTTCATCGTAATGCCGATGACTTCGTAGCCCTCCTCGTGCAGCATCACGGCCGCGGTGGAGGAGTCCACCCCCCCGCTCATAGCTACCAGTACACGTCCCTTCCTGCTCATTGCTCGAGTGATCGGGGCGTCCGACCTCTTTCATTAAATGCGGCCTTGCAACGTCTTCCCGCACGAGGGCGTTCCTCCGGCGATAGAATCGTCGTCGCGAAATGCCCGCCGGGCGTGGACGTGGCCCTCGGTTCACCCGGCGCGTCCCAGCTTGCCGATCGATCTACAGCACGTGTTTCGAACGTCCTCCGTCGACGGGAAAAGCCACGCCGGTCACGTACGACGCGGGGGCGCTGACGAGAAACGCTGCAGCGGCGGCGAACTCCTCCGGGTCCGCGATACGCTTCAGTGCGTTATCCTGCGCCCAGCCGGCTTCAACCTCTTCGATGCTCCGGCCGGAGGTCGAGCTGGTATTAGCAGCCAGCTCCCGCAGCCTGTCCGTCCGCGTGTATCCGGGCAGTATCGTATTCACGGTGATGCCCTTCGGCCCAACCTCTTCGGCCAGACTCTTGGCAAACCCCTGCACGCCCGCCCTGGCCGTATTCGACAGATAGAGGTTGGGGATCGGCTGCTTCGCTGAAATCGACGTGATCATGAGAATGCGTGCCAGTTTGGCCGACTGCCCGGCAGCCGCACGCAGATGAGGCAGGGCGGCACGGCACATATTGATCGTGCTCATGAGATTGAGATCGAGCGCCTGCTTCCACTCCTCCGCCGTGAAGTCGTCGATGTAGCCCGCCGGCGGCCCCCCCGCGTTCGTCACGAGGATGTTCAGTTCGCCAAAGTGCTCCGCTGCTCGATCGATCGAGCGTACGACATGTGCTTCCACCGTCACGTCGCACTCCATCGGCAGGACGTCATCATGCGACGCCTTTGTCTCATCCACAAGTGCCTCGGCGGCGCCCGTGATGCGCTCGCTATTCCGAGAACAGATGGCTACTCGGCATCCCTCCCGCAGTAGTTCACGCGCAACGGCATAGCCGAGTCCACTGCTCGATCCCGCGACGAATGCCGTCCGTCCACTTAATCCTAGATCCATAGTCGATCGAATGTCTTTGACAAATATTCGCTTGTGTTTCTTCCGCTTAGCGACGGAAGTTAAACCTGTATCTAAACTTTTGAAAGAAGGGCCTTTATGAGTGGTAGAAAGTCTGCACATACGGTGTCGCGGTCGCGTATCAAGACCCCGTTAGCACCAGCTGCGATCGGCCCGTACAGCCAGGGTATTCTCGTTGGGAATACCCTTTATTGTTCCGGACAGATCGCCATCGATCCGGAAACGGGGAGCGTGGTTACCAGCGGCATCGAGGCTGAAACGGAACGCGTCCTCGATAATCTGGGGGCTGTGCTTCGTGCGGCGCGCATGGATTTCGAGAACGTCGTCACCTGTACGGTCTTTCTTACCGACATTAACGACTACGCCCAGGTCAACGAAGTCTACGCGCGGTACTTCTCCGAGGCACCTCCCGCCCGGGAAGCGGTCGGCGTCACGTCGCTTCCGCGAAGCGCAAGGGTAGAAATTTCCTGCGTGGCCGTGCGATAGACCCGCGCGAAAGCTTGCGGTCGTCATACACCTTCCACTTCGACGACGACCTCCATCCGTGCCGTAAGCACGTACTGTTCCGTCGGTGTCGCGGCCGGCACGACGGTCAGCCGCCCCCTGAATGACGGCTGGACTGCGAGCTGCGTCACGTCGGACCTGACGATCGGCAGCGTCGCCTCCCTCGAAGAAGGAACGGGCTCCAGCTCGGCAACCGTCCGCGTCGGGACGCCCGATGCGACGAGCGCAAGCGCAATCCGATCGAACGCGTCCAGATTCGTACCGACGGGTGTTACCCGCTGAACGGAAACCGAGTGCACGTTGACGGCAATGATTTCGTCGGTCGTGAATCCTTCCGGGGCTATAACTTCTCCGAAATCGACGGTTCCTACGGCATCGACGTTAAACGCGGTACCCGCTTCACGACCCTCCGTCGAGAACTCGAACCGAAAATTCACATCCTTGCGCAGCGTAACGCTCTCCGTTCCAATCGTGTCGCATCCCGCCAGCACGAGCATCGATCCCAGCAGGATAGCGGCCAGTGGCGCGGCGAGGCGCCATGAGTTCCGTACGGGCATAATTACTTCTGAGACTGATGACACATGATACGGCGCACCGGTCCTCGATACGCCTAGTCGAAATACAACACCGAATGGACCGGAACGCCGTCGGACAGCAGACCGCGACCGGACAGAAAGGCAAGCTCTACGAGGAACGAAAAACCGACGACCTGCGCACCGGCCGACTGGAGAAGCCGCCAGGAGGCCGCGGCCGTCCCGCCCGTTGCAATCACGTCGTCGTGAACGAGAACGCGGTCTCCCTCATGAACGGCATCTACATGCATTTCGACGCAGTCCGTCCCATATTCGAGGTCGTACTCTTCGGTATGCGTGGTGTATGGGAGTTTCCCATGCTTTCGCACGGGTACAAAACCGGCATCGAGGCGTCGGGCGAGCGGGCATCCAAGAATGAAGCCGCGCGCCTCGATACCCACGACTTTGGTGATACCGGCATCGAGAAATGGTCCGGCAAGCGCCTCTACCGCATGATTCAACAGCTTGCCATCACTCAGTATGGGGGTGATATCCTTGAATTGAATGCCGGGACTCGGAAAATCAGGGATGGTTCGAACGGCGGCATGCAGCCGCTCCGCGTACTCGGTGGAAGACAAGGCGATTGAATGATCTGGTGGGCGGTACGTGACGTGTCGGGATGGTGAACCTGATGGAGATAAGGAGATGCCGGCCATGGAACGCTGCCTGCGAGGCGATGGATATCCGATGCCGGCGACAGTTAAGCCGGTAACCGGCTGCGGGCCATGCTAATCCGCCCGCGGACGGCCCAACCCCTTTTCATACTGTTGCTTGTACGCCCGGACGGCTCGATAGATCGCACTGGCCATATAGTCCTGACCCTGTTCACTTCTCAGAAAGGCTGCCTCGGTCGGGTTGGTAAGAAATCCGAGTTCCACAAGAACGGCCGGCATGGAAGCTCCCCATAGAACGTAGAAACCAGCCTGCTTTACGCCTCGGTTTCGCCGATGAACGCGCGTCTCGAACTGCTCCTGAATGAGCTCCGAGAGCTGCTCGCTCTTGCGCATGTAGGCGCTCTGCGTCAGCTCCATCCGGATGAGCGCCTCTTCGGTCATGTTCTCGTATTCGTCCTGCGAGCTCTCGAACCGGACCACGGAATTCTCACGCTCCATCGTCGTGCGCGCCGCGTCCGATTTGTGCATCCCGAGAAAGTATGTCTCGGCCCCCCGCGCGGCGGCCGAACCGGCTGCATTGGCATGCAGAGAAATAAACAGCTTCCCGTCATGTTCGTTGGCTATGCGACCACGATCGCGGAGCTCGATAAACCGGTCGTCATCACGCGTGTACTCTACGTTCACACCCAGAAGATCTTCGAGATACGCTCCCAGTTTTAGGGCGACGCCCAGTGTGATGTCCTTTTCGCGAACACCGTTGGCCAACGCGCCCGGATCCTTGCCGCCGTGGCCTGCATCGATCACGACCGTATTGAGCATCCACTGCGTGCCTCCGACTACAGCGCGCGATCCCGCACCGCTACCCGTCGCATCGACCACGCCGACGTCTTCGCCCAGGGCGTCCGCGCCGGGTATATCGTCAGCGAGAGCCGCTTCACGAACGAACTCGGAGCCCCTCGTGCGCTCGGCGGTGCTTGCGGAAGACGACGACCCACCGGGTGCAGACGCCAGACGAACCGGTACCGGAAGCTGCTTCGGCACCTCCAGCCTGGAGGCATGAGATGGGGACGCGACCGTGATTCCCATCAAGACGTCGTTCGACTCCCGGTCCCGATACGCCGACGCTTGGACGGCTACGGTTGCATCCATTCTAAATCGGAAGATAAGATGGCCGGACGCGGCCTCTTCGACGTAGTTGGAGATGGGTCCGACTACTTCGTCAGCCTGATACTCGGGCGCGAGACGCGTGTTGAACAGAATGATTTCCAGTCGCCCTCCGGCCAGGCGGCGGGGCTCACTGTAGGCGGCGACGGGACCGTCAACGTGAAACCGTACCACGTAGCCCCCCCCATCGGATCGTTCCGAAAAGGAAACGCGCTCTACATTCGGTGCCGCGGATACGTGAGCTGCCATGAAGATCACGGCACACGCCAGGACGGCGGCGCCGCGCACTAGCACGTCGTAGTAGCGTTGGAATTTCATCGGTAGCCGGCTAACTGTTCATCACGCCCATTATGAAGAACATATATCGTGCCGCTCTATAATGACGGCAACGATCCTGGAAACACTCCGATTCCCTGAGGAATTACGTTCCAGGTGGACGGCCGATAGCCGTCGCCGGACGACTCACGGCGTCTGCAGGCGATCAACACGTCGCCTGACAAGATGCAACGGAGCCAAGTTAAAGTAAAGCCTTAACTTACTTTTCTCCGTTTAAGCCTACGCTGATTACTCATCCGGATTGGGACGGTTCTCCTGAACGGTCTGCCTGGTCTCGCGGTACGATCATCCGTGACGGACTCCATTACGGCTACCAATCGAGCACGTCCGATTCCCCGAGCAGTTCGTCGAACCGACGATCGATGATCTCATCACGGGCCTGCGAACGCTCCTCCACGACCGATCGCTCCTTTTCAAGAAGAGACTCCAGGCGTTGGATCCGATCACGACGAATCTCCATCTTCTTGTCGAAAATATCGTCCAGCTTTGCGCTGAGCTGCTCCTCGAGTTCGCGGCGTTCGTCTCCGCCGGATTGACGTACCTCGCGTGCCAGACGTCGGGACTCCCTCTCGAGCTCTGTCACGTCACGGTGCGCCCGGATACGTTCTCCTACGCCATCGCGGAGCTCAAGACGAATATCTTCATCCAGAAACGGGGCCATAGGCGGGGGACCAAGTCGATTGATGGAAGGAGCGTTCGCATCCGGACTTCGACGGCGATGGACGATCCGATGAGCGCGCCGCTCCGGGACGCGAATCGTGCGGCGGCTCGGCCGATCGAATCGGAAGCCATCGTCTCCACCCAGCCGGACGACAATCCGTCGCGCGTGCTCTTCAAGCTCGTCGACGTCGATTTCGACCTCGACCGTTGCATCTTCACTGGCGCGTACGGACTCATCTGCAGCATCTGCATTGAGTGTGGCCTCCGGCGGCGCGTCCGAGCGACCGGTGCGGTCTGCCTCCTGCGCGGCCGCTATGTCGGGGCCACCGACCCAGCCAGCCGCAACGAAGACGATTGTGAGGATCCATTTCAGGCGCTTCATTTCTTCCTCCAGGTTGATAATTCTACCGGTTTACTTCGGGGTCCCGGACCAGATCACGCAAACGGCGATCGATGATCTCTTCACGCATCCGTTCCCGCTCTCCCACGCGCTCCTCCAGCTCGGTGAGTCGCTCCTCGAGCCGTTCGATCTCGTGCCGACGATTGTTCTGCTTCAGCTCGAAGATCTCATCCAGCTGCTCGCGGAGATCACGCACCCATTCCATGCGCTCGGCGCTCTCGTCCATCCGCCGGATTCGCTCCGCCATCTCCAGCGTCCGCCGTTCCAGCTCCCGCTCGCTGACGAGCCGATCGAACAACCCCCGGTTCTGACGACGGATTTCGTCGAGATACGATTCCAGCTCCACCGTGGGAAGCTCGCTCGCGACCTGTGCGACTTCTGACGCGTGCTCGCTCATCCGTCGGACCACGGCTTCAAGCTCTCGGGTCTGCTGCTCCGAAAACCGTTCCTGAAGCATTTCATGAAGCTCCTGAAGGCGGTCGGACTCTTTGCGGAGCTCCTGCGCCTTACGGTGAAAGACGGCCGTATGCGGCGGAGCTCCAGGTGGCGGCGGAGCTCCAGGTGGCGGCGGACCGTCACGAAATTCGACACGGACGTCCGGCCGCTCAAATCCGGGAGCGGATGGGGGATCGGGAAAGAACGCCTCTCGCTCTGCCCTCGTGGCCACGCGCAGACGATCACCGTCGATGGCGTAGTAGCGATCTCCGAGACGGACGATCGGCACGCTCTGACCGCTGAAGGTGTAGCTAACCCTCATGTTATCCGGGTTCAATCCTTCAGGAAGTTCGTCAGCTGGAATCCGCCGATCGTCGATATAGACCGCCCCGTCGATCACGCGCAGCGATCTTTGCTGCTGGGCCGCCGCCGTGATGGTCGTCGAGAAGAGCAGGGCCATCATTGCTACGAACAGCGTCCCGGATAGGTTGATTCGTATTGCCTTCATGATCGATCCCTAACGATACGTTGTTGAAGGTGGTCGATAATTCCTTGATGCTCAGGGTATCGGGATGTACCGAACCCGAAGACGACGCCGGAATGTGGATGCGTCACACGACGCTGCGCCGTCATCTGCGCTCTCCAGCCGGTAGAATCCCGTCATTCCCCTGGCCCCCCGGCATCATCTCCAGCGGTACGGCCGGCGTTCCCCATCCTTCGTCGACCCCGGAGCCTATGCGCTCGATACGCTTGTGGAGCTCGATGACGTCGTCCCGTTCGTCCCATGATGGAACCTCCGCGGGCGGCAGGACGAGCTCGGCGACGCCGCCCCCTCCGCGTAAACCCGCCTCGGACAGGTCAGGAAACGCGGGAATGGTTGCGCCGACGCCGCGGTCGCGCGTCGGGCCGGGCGCCTCGCCGCCGCTTGCAGCCGGCTCACCGCCCCCGTCTCTCAATGAGCTCGTTCCCTCCGCGCTCGCCTCCGGCACGGCACCAACCGTCCCACCTGCGGGACCGTCAATCGCCGGCGCGGCATCAGCCTGTATGGACGCCGGCCCGTCCGTCGGGGAGACGGCATCGGGAGTAAAGACGTCCAGCTGTACGATGCCCACGATTCCGATCAGAAGAACGACCAGTGCAGAGGCGGCGCCCACCCGGAGCCCGACGGAACGCCCGCCGTGCTGCGGCGGACGATCCTGGCGCACGCCTCGCGGCGAGCCATCACCACGCGCCGCGGCAAACACGGCATCGAGCGTGGCCGGGTCCGGCCGCCCCGGCGATCGTGCGTCCAGCAGCACTTTCATCTCGCGCAACGCCGCAGCTTCGGCGGCATCTTCCGAATCGGAGGGATCGACACCGGAGCCCGAACCCTCGTACAGCTCCATCAACCAGAGGTCGTTACGTCTCATGTCGTCTCGCTCGTTCATGCCGTGCTGATGCGCTCGGCATCATCCGTAAGTTCTACTTTCATCATCTTTCGAAGGTTGATCAATGCGTAACGCATGCGCCCCAGCGCCGTATTGATCGACACCTCTGTCAGCTCTGCGATCTCACGAAATGTCAGATCGGTTTCGTGACGCAGCATGACCACCTCGCGCTGTTCGGGAGGAAGCCGTCCGATGCACATTTCCAGCAGCTCCACCCGCTGGTCGAGGTCGACCTTCCCGTCGATCGGCCGGTCGTCGTCCGGGAGCCGGTCCCAGTACGCCCCATCTCCGGTATCGACGTCCGTCCATTTCTTGCGCTTCCGCAGATGATCCAGCGCGGCGTTGCGCGCGATGGTCATCACCCAGGACAGCCAGCGTCCCCGCCTGACGTACGACCCGCGGTTTCGCTTCATCGCCTGAATCACGCGCAGGAAGGTCTCCTGAAAGAGGTCGTTCGCCACGGTGCGGTCGCGAACCATCCCCATCAGGTACCCGAACACCTGATCCTGGTGGCGCTCGACCAGCTCGCGGAATGCGTCCTGGTCGTCGTCATCGATGTAGGCGGCCACGAGGGCCTCATCGGTTGAATGCATCCGGTAGTGTGTTACTGGCTTCCATCAGGCACATGTAGGGTGTAGTCGCCGCGCCCGCGACCTACGTGAATCAAAACGTGGCGGATCGCGCGATTATTGTCCGCCGCCCCGATTTACTGCGCATCGCGGTACTACGCATCGCGCAAACTCCGCCGCGAACGAACTTCCGGGCACGGCTTCTGTTAAATGGCGTCGCAACCGATTTTATCTCCGACGTAGCCATGTCAGACGCCTCTTCCCCGTCCAGTTCACCGTCCACCCCCCGCAACAGCAACGCGGAAGAACGCACCGACGAGTCACAGAGAGTATTCGGTTTCGAGACCCGCATGTTGCATGCGGGACACATTCCGGATGCCGTCACCGGGTCGCGCGCCGTCCCCATCTATCAAACGACGTCGTACGTCTTCGAAGACACCGATTTCGCGGCGCAGCTGTTCGAGCTGAAGCAGTACGGCAACATCTATACACGAATCAACAATCCGACCACGGCCGTCTTCGAAGAGCGCCTCGCCTCGCTGGAAAATGCAACGGGCACCGTGGCGACGGCCAGTGGCATGTCGGCTCAGTTCATCACGATGATGACGCTGCTCGATCCGGGCGACGAGATCGTGTCGTCGTCCCACCTCTACGGCGGTACGCGCACGCAATTCTCGCATTCGTTTAGAAAGCTGGGGATCACGACCCGGTTCGTCGACCCGGGCGACATGGACGCGTGGGAGGCGGCCATCACGCCGGAAACGAAGGTGCTCTACGGCGAGACGATCGGCAATCCGCAGGGCAGCATCCTCGACATCGAGCGGATCGCGCATCTCGCCGAGGCACATCGCATCCCCCTCGTCGTCGATAATACGTTTGCTACACCCTACCTGTGCCGGCCGATCGACTGGGGCGCGGAGATGGTCGTGCATTCGGCGACCAAATTCATCGGCGGCCACGGATCGACCATCGGCGGCGCCATTTGCGACGCCGGCACGTTCGACTTCAGCCGCTACGCGACGATAGCCGACCCGTCCCCGTCGTATCATGGACTTCGCTTCTTCGACACCTTCGGGCACCACGGCTTCCTCATGAAAGCGCGGGCGGAGACGCTGCGCGACGTGGGTGCCTCCCAGTCACCCTTCGACGCCTTTCTGCTCATACAGGGCCTGGAGACGCTGTCGGTTCGCATGGAGCGCCACGTAGCCAATGCCCGCACCGTCGCCGAATTCCTGAGCGATCATCCGCGCGTCGCGTGGATCAACTACGCGGGCCTGCCGGATAGCCCTTACTACGATCTGGCGCGGAAGTACGTGCCCGACGGACCCGGAGCGGTCTTTTCGTTCGGGGTCGAGCATGGCGGCGGCGGACCGCGGATGGCCGGCAAGCAGTTTATCGAGGCCCTCCAGCTGTTCTCCCACCTGGCGAACATCGGCGACGCAAAGAGTCTCGTGATACATCCGGCATCGACGACCCATCAGCAGCTGTCGGACGAAGAACTGGAAGAAAGCGGTGTACGGCCGGAGATGATCCGGCTTTCTATCGGACTCGAAACAGCGGACGACTTGATATGGGATCTGGACAGAGCCTTGCATGCGATCTCACTCTGAACTCCGCCCTGGAGCCGGAACTCAGAGAGCGTTTTCAGAACACGGCCGTCATTCGCGACGTGCTCGCACGTACCAGGACGATCGCGATCGTCGGCCTCTCTTCCAACCGTCAGAAGGCGAGCCATTTCGTGGCGACGTACCTAGAGTACGCCGGCTACGACATCATCCCCGTAAATCCCACGCTTGAATCGTGGCACGGCAGGACGGCCTACCCCGATCTGCTCAGCGTTCCACATGAGGTGGATATGGTGGATGTCTTCAGGCCCGGCCGTGAATGTCCGACCATCGCCAGCCAGGCCGTAGAGATCGGTGCGAACTCCCTCTGGCTGCAGCTCCGCGTCATCAGCGTCGAGGCCGCCGAGATGGCTGAAGACGCCGGGATCGACGTCGTGATGGACCGCTGCATCAAGATGGAGCACGGCCGCTACAACGGTTCGATGCACTGGGTGGGAATGAACACGGGCATTATCACGGCGAAGGTTGGACGCCGCTGGTTCTAGCAGGCCGTTGATAAACTGCGCAGCTCCGCGTTGTGCTCCTCGCCGATCACTGCGGCGTACGTGAGTACGCCTCATTCTCGGCTTGTCGCACGCCTTGATCTGCACATTTTCTCTGCCGGCCCGTCCCGACGGGCTTCTTGCTACAGCACCAGGTCGAGCACGTGATGCACGCCTTCCGCCCCGATCACGTCCAGCGGCGTCTTGCCGAGCCCCTTCAGGTTGCTCTTCGGAACCACCGCTCGCTTGAAGCCGAGCTTGGCGGCCTCCTTCAGGCGGGACTCGATCATGCCCACGGAGCGGAGCTCCCCGCCGAGTCCGATCTCGCCGACGAAGAGCGTCTGCCGGTCGATTTCCAGGTCCCGAAAGGACGACGCCACGGCCACGATGACGCCCAGATCGACGGCCGGTTCGTCCAGCCGCACGCCACCCGCCGCGTTGACGAACACGTCGTGCGTCGACAGCCGGAGTCCCTCCCGTTTCTCCAGCACGGCCAGGAGCATCTGCAAGCGCCTCGAGTCGAAGCCCGTCGCCGTCCGCTGCGGCGTGCCGTAGGACGTCGACGTAACGAGCGCCTGGATCTCGACGAGTACGGGCCGCGTGCCTTCCATCGAGCAGACGACGGACGAGCCCGACACATCGTGACCGCGTTCCGACAGGAATATCTCGCTCGGGTTCGTCACCTCGCGGAGACCCGTCGCGCTCATCTCAAACACGCCGATCTCGTTCGCCGAGCCAAACCGGTTCTTCACGCTGCGGAGAATGCGGAACGCGTGATGCCGATCCCCCTCGAAATGCAAGACGGTATCGACCATGTGCTCGAGCACGCGCGGCCCCGCAATGGATCCCTGCTTGGTCACGTGTCCGACCAGGAACGTAGGGAAGTCCATCTCCTTCGTGACCTGCAGAAGGGTGGAGGCACTCTCCCGGACCTGGCTCACCGATCCGGGCGCACTCTGCACGTCCGGCCGAAACACCGTCTGAATGGAATCGACCACCATGAGGTCCGGCTTCGTCCGCTGCGCGGCGTCCGTAATGGCCTCCACGTTCGTCTCGGACAGCAGCAAGAAGCGGTCGGAATCCACCCCCAGTCGCTCGGCACGCAGCTTCACCTGCCGCACGGACTCCTCCCCCGTGACGTACAGCACGGTTCGCTCCGGAAGATACTTGCCGAGCTCCGTCATCAGCGTGCTCTTGCCGATGCCCGGATCGCCGGCGATGAGAATCAGCGATCCATGCATGATGCCCCCACCCAGCACCCGGTCGAACTCGCCGACTCCGGTAACAATCCGCGTCTCCTCGCCCAGCTCCACCTCGCGGAGGGACTGGGGCGCTCGTCCGTTCCGCCCCGACGACTGCAGCGTGGATACCCTCGCCTTGACGCCGTTCGAGACGATCTCCTCTACGAACGTATTCCAGGTCTCACACTGCGGACACTGTCCCATCCAGCGGTGCGAGGCATGACCGCACTCCTGACACACGTACCTCGTTTTCGTCTTCGCCATGGTCAATCGCCACGTTCAATGGCCACGTTCAATCGCCATATTCTTCTGTGCCATATTCTTCTGTGGTCTCCTCCTTTCCGTCCCAACGTCTTCCAAGGTAGACCGCGGAGGTGACAGCTGATTGTCACCCTAACATTGCGTAGTATCCGCCATGTAACACAAAGGTACGCTGCGCGACAAACGAAAGGAGCAGCGATCCGTCTCGAACGGACGGATCGGGCCGAAGATCGGTTCTCCGCGCCGAACAGACGGGCCTGATCGATGGGCCGATTCTACGGAATAGGCAGCCGGACCGGATGGCCGGGCCGAATCGAGAGACCGAACCGGATGCCCGGCAAGCCGTTCGAAGCACCTCACCGACTTACGCACGGGACGATAGCGCCATGTCGTATTCCATGTCATGGGTTGCCAGACCCTTCCACATTCTCGGCACGTACGCCGTGCTGATCGTAAATGCGTTCATTTCTCTGGATGATTTTCGTACGTACCGGGAGAACACGCTCGATCAAATGATGCGGATAGGCATCGAGTCGCTGCCTATCGTGACGCTCGCTGCCGCCTTTTCCGGTGCCGTGACGACCGTCCAGGCCGCTTACCAGCTCGTCTCCCCGCTGATCCCGGCGACGGTAATCGGTGCGATCGTCGCTCCATCCATCATCCTCGAACTCGGTGCCGTCGTCACAGGTTTTATTCTGGCCGGTCGCGTGGGTGCCCGTATTGCGGCAGAGCTGGGCACGATGAGGGTGACGGAGCAGATCGACGCCCTCGAGGCCATGGGCCTCAACTCGACCAGCTACCTTATCGCGCCCCGTATCCTGGCCGGCGTCATCATGTTTCCCATGCTCTATGTGGCCGCATGCTTCGTGGGCATCGCCGGCGGGGTCTTCGTCGCGAACATCGGCGGCTATCTGACCACGGCGCAGTACTTTGAGGGAGCCCGGGAGTTCTTCCGGCCGTTCGACGCAATGTTCGGACTCATTAAGGCCGTCGTGTTCGGCTTCATCATTACGTCCATTTCCTGCTACATGGGTTACTTCACCTCCGGCGGAGCCGAGGGCGTCGGATCGAGCACGACGCAGGCTGCCGTAATGAGCTGCGTCTTTATTCTCGTGGCCGACCTGCTCCTGGCCCTGCTTCTTCTCTGATCCGTCTCGACGACGCATGATCAAGCTCGAACACATCGATAAAAGTTTTGACGGCACCGTCGTGCTGGACGACGTCTGCCTCGACATCCGGGAGGGCGAGACGCTGGCCGTCATCGGTCGATCGGGGTCGGGGAAGAGCGTGCTTATGAAGCATGCCATCGGGCTCCTGAAGCCGGACGCCGGTCGCGTGCTCGTCGACGGCGTCGACATCAACCGGGTGTCCTACAAGGAGCTCCGGCACGTTCGGCGGAAGTTCGGCGTACTTTTCCAGGGCGGTGCCCTGTTCGACTCGATGTCCGCCTTCGACAACGTGGCCTTTCCGCTTCACACGTTTACCGATCACAGCGAGGCAAGGGTGCGAGATCTCGTCAACGAGTGCCT
Source organism: Rhodothermales bacterium (assembly GCA_040904565.1). Classification (GTDB taxonomy): domain Bacteria; phylum Bacteroidota; class Rhodothermia; order Rhodothermales; family VXPQ01; genus JBBDTI01. Next base: position 1,972 of record JBBDTI010000035.1, on the reverse strand, counting down.
CGACGTCGTGCACCTGCCTAAAGTGGGCGACAAGATGCCGTCCGAGCTGTCCGGCGGAATGCAGAAGCGCGTGGCTCTCGCAAGAGCTATCGCGTTGAAACCGAAATACATCATCTACGACGAGCCCACGAGTGGACTCGACCCCGAGACCTCGAATCTAATCGACGAGCTCATCAACTCGATGAACGATCGACTGAATTCGACGAGCATCGTCATCACGCACGACATGCACTCGGTCCTCTCCATCGCGGACCGCGTGGCGTTCATCCACGAGGCCCGCATCGCGTGGACGGGCACCGTAGACGAGCTGCATGAGAGCGAAAACGAACCCCTGCTGCGTTTTGTGCGCGCGAACGAGTACGCCATCGGTCCCCGATCCTCGGCCGCCGTACCCCGATAGACTCTAGACAATCACCCGAGAACCCCGTGAGATATTCTAAAGAGCTGGCGGTCGGCATAAGCCTCGTGGCGGCTGCAGTCATCTTCATACTGGGCGTCCGCTACCTGGAGGACGTTCCGCTGTTTCGGAGCACGTACGCGCTGAATACCACGTTCGAAAACGTCGACGGGCTGACGACCGGTACGGGGGTCCGCGTCAGCGGCGTCCACGTCGGCTCGGTGAAGTCGGTCGAGCTCGATCCGGCGTCGGAGAACGTCCGCGTGCGCTTCCAGCTCGACGAGGCCGTTCGCGTGCCGGAGGGGTCCTACGCCTCGATCGGCGGCATCGCTGCGCTGGCCAGCCTCCACATGAACCTTCATCTGGGGCCACCCGAGAATGAAGCCCTACCTCCCGGCGGCTTCATCCCCGGACGCGACCAGGAAGACCTGCTGGCAACGATGGCAGAGCGCGGTCCGGCCATAGCCGGACAGCTCGATCGCGTGCTGGCGAATGCCAACGCGGCCCTGGAAGGTGCCGACGTGCTCCTGCAGGGCGCGGAAGGAAACGTCACCCCGGCGCTCGAAGCGCTGCGCGACGCCTCTGAGACACTTTCCGCGACGCTCCGCAGCGAGCGGGAGTCCATCCGCCGGACCATCCGGAACGTGGAATCGTTCTCGGCCGGCATGGCGGACCTCTCGGAGACCGGCTCCGATACCCTGGCCGAGGCCCTGAACGGACTCAACCGATCGATGCGCCGGCTCGATCGATCCCTCGCGACGCTCGATCGCACGACGCAGTCGCTCGACGAGATCCTCGTCAAGGTGAACTCGGGGGAAGGCACGTTGGGGCTACTCGTCAACGATCCGGGCCTGTACCGGCGAATGGACTCGACGATGGCGTCCGTCCACTCCATCCTCGAGGAAATACGGCGGGACCCGGAGAAGTATTTGAAGCATATGTCGCTCGTCGATCTCTTCTAAGAGGTCCTTCACTTCTCGGCCCGGCCAGCGCACGCATCGAACAAGAACACACTTTTCGTGGAGCCTTCCGAACCTACAGAACGTGACCTGACGGACGCGCCGTTAGAACCGACCGCGCGGCCCGAGACGACCGTCGACGATGCCAAGGAGCTGACCGGCCGCCGGATGCGCGAGGTGCGGGACCTGATAGGGGTCTACGCGCGGCGTCACCTTCCGTCGATGCCGACGAGCGCGCAGAGACACACCGAGCCGCCTCGCGCCGTCGGGGCGCACGCGCGCCTGCTTCCCTACCTCAAGATCATTCCGTGGATCCTCGCCGCGTCGTTCGCCGGCAGCTTTATGTGGGACTTCCCCGGAGTGACGCTGACCGTCGGCGACGTCGTGATGGATCTCGACGGACTCCTCCGCATCGTGTCCGTCAGCGGACTGATCGGGTTCTTCACGAACTGGCTCGCCATTACGATGCTCTTCAACCCGCGCGAACGCCGGCCCATCTTCGGACAGGGACTCATCCCCGCCCAGAGAGAGCGGGTTATCTATCGCCTCGCCACGGCGATTTCCGAGGAACTCATCAATGAAGAGATCATCAAGGCCAAGATCGAGTCCTCCGGCA
>JBBDTI010000034.1:0-42676 GCA_040904565.1 Rhodothermales bacterium | reverse complement strand
TGATGAGCTCAAGTCGAAGCTCTCTGGCTAGATGCTGAGCATCAACACTACTTCGTAATTTGGAAGCGACTTTCGGCGCCGTTGACCCGCGAGCTGTTGCATGTCTTTCAGCGCAGCTGCTCTTCGGATCAGGATCTTCCTCCGAAACGAACGATGCTGCAAGTGAGTCCAACCATTAACTCACACCGACTTGAATCCTACGATGGCCATCTTCTCGCTGGCTGAGGCGAAAGCGTTACCCGAGTACCGTCTGCATCTCCGCTATGCTGACGGAACGGAAGGCGAAGTTGACGTTTCGCATCCCGTCGGAAGAGGTGTTTTCAGGGCGTGGGCGGAGCCTGGCGTTTTCAAATCTGTTCGCATTGGAGACGCCGGCGATCTCTCGTGTGGAGATGATGTGGACCTATGCGCTGATACACTCTATTTGAAGCTCACCGGCCAAGAACCCGAAGACGTATTTCCCGGTCTCGGTACGCCTGCGTCTCATGCCTGAACTGAGCCGGTTCTATGGGATCGTCATACGCATGTTCTTTGACGATCACAATCCTCCGCACTTCCATGCCAGATACGGAGGGGATGAGGCCATTGTCAGCATCTCTAATCTTTCTGTCGTCGCCGCGGATCTCGCTGGTGAGCGGGTCATTTCATTTTCGCCAAGTTTGTCGACAGGAATAGGCAGCGAAGAGCATTCGCGGCGCTTCTTAAAGTGGTATCTTGGTTTTGCATTCCACATCGACACCGTTCTTGGTAGTATGGGTCCCCAGTCAGTGCCCGTGTCTGATCCCCCAGATACTCCCGATATCTGGTGACAAATTCTATCGGTTACCGGCGAAGAACTGCGCTACGTCGCACGAGGAGCGCAGTCATGGCCCCGGTGCTAACGCGAACTTCGGACGGAGGAGGATTCCCCGGATCCAGCAGCTCCGTCAGGGGAAGAGAGATGGTTTCAGCCACCACACAGTCCGATTCCAGGGTAGATATTCGGCCACCTTACATTTAGATCGAGCTCTCCCGTTTCGACCTGCTAAAGGACGAGTGCTGCTGTAAATTGCTTCGTCGTGGAGGCGATACGATGCTTCGTATGGCTCGAATTCGGCACGTCCCACGCCATATTCGGACGACCGAATCCGTCCTCGTAGATGACCTCACCTTTTTCCGCCACAAGGACGGATCCGTTGAAGAGGCGGTATATGTGAAATGTTTGCAGGTAGGACTCGATTCTCTGCGATACGTCCTGGGCCTCGGCCGTGAGACCAAATATAAGGGTCGCAACACCGATCACGCTGCGCGACATCATATACGCACCTCGCCATCGAACCACGGTCTTGATCTTCACATAATGCGGTGGCATACGGGGGTCAGGCCCACGCGCGTCCGACGTCCGATAGCGGAACGCATCCGTCCCAACGGCCGGGGACCATGTTGATCTGAAGTTCCTGAGAGGCACCTATTTCGGACGTATAGTAGCCTACAACCGTCAGCTCCTTCATGATCCGGAAGAAGGGAGGGGCGTCGCTGTCGAATGCAGCATCGGGCCCGAACGCCTCGTCGTCGAGAGCCGTCAAAAGGGCAATCTGATTCTCGTCCGATAGATTGAGATAATCACTTCCGAAATCGCGCTCTGCCCGATCGTCGACGCAGTCGATTCCGGTCGTAAATGCATCCACCTGCTCCTGAAACCAACTCTCTGTCAGCATCGCGTCGATAAATCGATTGACGTGCGCCGCTTCGGCGCCCGGCGTATCCGTCGCCGGAATGATACGCTCCGCGATGGCCGTGACGATGTCGTTCTGATGGGAAGTGAGCGTCGCGGGGGTCCACGCCGCGTCCGTCGACGCGGTGCACCCACTGAGGATGCCCGCAACGGTGGGTGCGGAGAGGACGCCCCCCATGAGTGCGGTCATGCGCCTGACAGCTTCCCGGCGATTCATCTTCCTCGTGTCCACGTTAAGAGGCGATACAATGTTAGAGATTCCCACGGTTCATTTCCTGTACGGCGTAGTCGACCGCACGGGCCGTAAGCGTCATGTACGTGATGGAGGGGTTCTGGCATGACGAGGAGGTCATACAGGCACCGTCGGTGACGAATACGTTCGGGACGGAATGAATCTGGTTGTGCCCGTTGAGAATCGACGTGGCCGGATCGCGGCCCATGCGCGCGGTACCCATCTCGTGGATACCTTCGCCGGGTTTGTATTCGTCGATGTACGGCGTGACGTTCTTACCGCCCGCGGCTTCGAGCATTTCGGCTCCGGCGATGGCCATATCCTCGCGCATGGCCTCTTCGTTGGGCCCCAGATCCGCATGGAATTTTAGAACGGGGATGCCCCACTGATCCTTCACATCCGGATCGAGCTCGACGTAGTTTTCGTACCGTGGCAGCGTCTCGCCGAACGCCGTCATCCAGAACGACCAGCGTCCCGGATCTCGCATGGCATGCTTGAAGGCGGCGCCGAAGCCCTGCAGGTGCGTGGCACGTTGCCACGATGCTCGGCTGGCCCCGGCCTCGTACCCGTAACCTCGCAGGAAGTCCTGTTGCTTTGTCTCCGGACTGATATTCCGGAAGCGAGGGATGTAGGTGCCGTTAGGCCGCTGTCCGAATGTGTAACGTTCTTCAAAACCGTCGAATGTAGCGGTCGCCCCAGCCCTGAAATGATGGTCCATCAGGTAGTGCCCGAGGACGCCGCTGGAGTTTCCGAGTCCGTTCGGGAAGGTCGGCGAGGTGGAGTTGAGCAGAATCTGTGTGGATCCCAGGCAAGATGCGCACAGAAACACGAGTCGGCTGTAGTATTCACGCATCTCATTCGTCAGCCGATCGACGACCCTAACGCCGACGGCGCGGCCGCGCTGGGCGTCGTAGATGATGCTGTGCACGATCGCGTCCGTCTGAATCGTCAGATTGCCCGTGGCCTCTGCGGCCGGGAGGGTTGAACCCAGGCTCGAGAAATAGGACGCCGTCGAGCAGCCGCGATCGCACGGACCGCAATAGTGGCACGCGGCTCGTCCGTTGTGCGGCACGGTCAGTATGGCGGCCCGGCCGTGGATGATCTTGCGTTCGGGGAAGGCGGCTTCGACCCTCTCCTTGGCCATGGCCTCAACGCATGTCATCTCCATCGGAGGGAGGAAATCACCATCTGGAAGGTGTGCGAGTCCCTCTGCCTGGCCGGTCACGCCAATGAATCGCTCGACGTACGTATACCAGTCTTTGACGTCGTCGTAGCGAATCGGCCAGTCGACGGCGATGCCTTCCCGCAGGTTGGCCGTGAAGTCGAGGTCGCTCCAGCGGTACACCTGTCGACCCCACGTAATGGATCGCCCGCCGAGGTGATACCCGCGAATCCAGAGGTATGGCTTGCCTTCCTCTGTCAGGTACGGATGCTCGCTGTCCTTGACGTAGAAATGCTTCGTATAGGGATTGAGCGGTCCCTGCGACTGCATGGGGTATTCTTCGGCGATCTCCCGAAGGTTATCCTCACCTTGAAGGTCCATCTCCCACGGCGGCATATGCTCCGTGACGTAGTCCGTACCATGTTCGACGTGTCGACCACGTTCCAGGACGAGTGTGTTGAGCCCTTTCTCGCAGAGCTCCTTCGCGGCCCAGCCACCGGAGATGCCGGATCCGACGACGATGGCATCAACTTCTTCTTGCTGTATAATGTAGGGTGCGGAAGCCATGACAGTCAGAACGTCACTCGGGAATGGAATCAACCCGATGCGCAATTTCTCACGCGCGTGCGAGATATGCAAACCGAGATCTTCGCCGCCCGCTCGGTCATGACGTGCCTGCCGGTCCCGTCGCGGGGTCCCGGTCTTGCTCTTCCCGCGAGGTTCGAGCGTCCGATTTCGGCCGGTCAGTTGACGCCGGCAGGCCATGCTCGCACGCGAATGTAGATCGGCACGCTTCGCTGCAGAAGTAGACCGTGTCACCTTCGTGCTGGATGTGTGCGGGTGGGTTCGACGTATCGACGGCCATTCCACATACCGGGTCGATTGCAGTCATCTTGGTTCCTCCGTAAAATCAAGCGTGTAGTTCGAGCCGTGGCGAAATCCTCTTTATAATCCTGCCTCACCCACCGCACCGGTGCGCACTTTTACGGCCATCTCGACGGCAGTGACGAAGATGAGGCCGTCTCCGCGAGTGCCGGTATAGGCGCTCTCGCGCACGGTCTCGACGATCCGGTGTACGTCTTCGTTGCGAGCGACGACTTCGAGCTTTGCGATCTTCGAGTACCGTTCCACGCACTCCATGGAATATTTCGAGGAATGAGGATCGGCGAGCACTCCGAGTCCCATTACGTCGATGACGGTGATGCCCTCAATGCCGACTCGTTCAAGCGCGTCAATGACTTCGTCGACCTTTTCGCAGCGGACGTAGGCTTTAATTTCCTTCATGGCTCTCATCCTGTTCCGTGTGTACTTCGGCGGCAATGCGTTTAACGTGGCGCGTCCTCCAGAGATAATAGATCGTCGGGATGACGATCAGGCTGAGGATCGTCGTTGAGATCATGCCTCCGACCATCGGCGCGGCAATGCGCTTCATGACGTCCGATCCCGCGCCATGGCCCCACATGATGGGTACGAGGCCCGCGGTTATGGCCGTGACGGTCATGAAGATCGGCCGGATGCGCATGGCCGTGCCCTTCATGATCGCGTCCTTAAGATCCCGGAGGCTGAGCATTTCGCCGTGCAAGCGTTTCTCGTTGAATGCCGAGTCGAGATAGGTCAGCATGATGACGCCAATCTCAGCCGCGACGCCGGCCAGCGCGATAAAGCCGACGCCGACGGCCACGCTGAGGTTATAGTCCAGGATGTAGAGCAGCCAGATGCCCCCCACGAGCGAGAACGGGAGGGAGAGCATGACGATCAGACTCTCCTGAACGTTCTTGAAGTTGAAGTAAAGCAGGAGGAAGATGATGAGGAGCGTGATGGGGATAACCAGGCGAAGCCTTTCCTGTGCCCGCTGCATGTACTCGTATTGACCGCTCCAGACGATGCTGTAGCCCTCCGGCAGGTCGATCTGCGCATCGACGACCTCCCTGGCATTCTTGACGTACGTTCCAACGTCGATGCCGCGCAGATCCACGTAGAGCCACGCCGTCCGTCGGGCATTTTCACTCTTGATGACCGGAGGGCCCTTCCTGATTTGCAAGTCCGCCACGTAGTGCAGCGGGATGTCCGTGCCGACGGGTGTGCGGATCATCACGCGGCGCAGATCGTCGAGGTTGTCGCGCAGCTCGCGGCTGTAACGGACGTTGACGGGATAGCGCTCCAGCCCCTCCACGGTCGACGTGACGTTCATGCCGCCAATCGCTGACATGATGACGTTCTGCACGTCTTCGACGGGCAGGCCGTAGCGAGCGGCCTCAGCTCGATTGATCTTGAAGTCGTAGAAATTTCCACCGACCGCTTTGTCCGCGAAGACGCTCAGCGTGCCGGGTACGTCACGCACGACGGATTCGATCTCCTGACCGAGGTCGGCGAGCGTCTGCAAATTCGGCCCCATCACCTTGATGCCGACGGGTGTCTTGATACCGGTCGAGAGCATGTCGATGCGCGTCTTGATCGGCATCGTCCAAGCATTGGTCAGACCCGGGTAGTTGATGGCTGCGTCCATCTCCTCGACCAGTTTCTCGCTCGTCATGCCTTCTCGCCACTGATCCTCGGGCTTCAGCCTGATGATCGTCTCGAACATGGAGAGCGGTGCTGGATCGGTAGCCGTCTCCGCGCGACCCGCCTTGCCGAAGACCGATTCCACCTCGGGAAACGTTTTGATGATCTTGTCGGTCTGCTGGAGCAGCTCCCGCGCTTTGGTGATACTCAGCCCCGGATCCGTCGTGGGCATGTAGAGGAGATCGCCCTCGTAGAGCGGCGGCATGAATTCCGACCCGATCCTCCGCAGCGGATACAGCGCGCTCAGCAGGATCAGCACGCCCACCAGGAGGGTCGACCATTTGAAACGGAGGACGAAGTTGATGACGGGACGGTAGGTTCGGATAAGGAACCGGTTGATCGGATTCCTGTCCTCAGCGAGAATGCGACCCTTGATCCAGTAGCCCATCAGAATGGGCACGACCGTGATCGATAAAAGGGCGGCCGCCGCCATGGCGTACGTCTTCGTATAAGCAAGGGGTTTGAACATCCGGCCTTCCTGTGCCTGAAGGGTGAAGACGGGCAGGAAGGAGAGAGTGATGATGAGAAGAGAAAAGAAGAGGGCGGGACCGACTTCCTTCGAAGCGTCGATAATGATCCGCCAGTGATCCTTCTTTCCTCGATCGCGCTCGAGATGCTTGTGCGCGTTCTCGATCATTACGATGGCCGCGTCGACCATGGCTCCGATGGCGATCGCGATGCCCCCCAGCGACATGATGTTCGCGTTGATACCCTGGAAGTACATCACGATGAAGGCCATCAGGATGCCGACGGGCAGCGTAAAGATCGCGACGAATGCACTGCGCGCGTGCAGGAGGAAGATGAGACAGACGATGGCCACCACGATGCTTTCCTCGAGCAGCTTGCCCGTAAGGTTGTCGATGGCCCGTTCGATAAGGCCACTGCGATCGTAGGCCGTCCGGATGGTGACGCCGGGCGGAAGCCCAGACTCGAGCTCGGCCAGCTTGGCCTTGACGCGATTGATGGTGGCGAGCGCGTTTTCGCCGTAGCGGATGATTACGATGCCGCCGACCGTTTCGCCTTCTCCGTTCCACTCGGCCAGCCCGCGCCGCAGCTCCGGACCGAGAGATACGGTTCCGACATTCTTCACCAGGACGGGTGTCCCATCCGAGTGGACGCCCAGCGGAATGTTTTCGATGTCGGCCTCCGTCTCGATATAGCCCAGCCCGCGGACCATATACTCGGTTTCGCCCGACTCGATGAGCTTTGCTCCGACATCCGTATTTCCGTTCCGGATGGCCGCCCGCACCTTCGTGATGGGAATGTCGTAGGCGACGAGTTTATTCGGGTCCACTTCCACCTGGTACTGCTTGACGAATCCGCCCACGCCGGCTACCTCGGCCACGCCCGGCACGCTCGTCAGCTCATATCGCAGAAACCAGTCCTGAATCGACCTGAGCTCCTGAAGGTCGTATTGGTCGCCGCCGTCGAGCGTGTATTCATAGACCCATCCCACTCCCGTCGCGTCCGGGCCCAGCGTGGGCGTGACGCCCTCGGGCAGCCGGCTGGATACGTAGTTCAGGTACTCCAGGACGCGGCTGCGCGCCCAGTACATGTCCGTACCGTCCTCGAAGATGATGTAGACGAACGAATAGCCGAAAAAGGAGTAGCCGCGCACGACCTTGGCATACGGCACGGCGAGCATCGAAGTCGTGAGGGGATAGGTGACCTGATCCTCGACGACCTGCGGAGCCTGGCCGGGATATTCCGTGAACACGATAACCTGGACGTCGCTCAGGTCGGGTATGGCGTCGATCGGCGTGTTGAGCACCGCGTAAATGCCGCCCGCCACGATGAGGACGGTGAAGATGATGACGAGTAGCCGGTTGTTGACCGACGCTTCAATGATCTTTTCAAGCATGGGATTTCGTACAGACTGGCGGCGAGCAGCGAGGTGCGGCGTGTCGGCTACATGTCACTGTGGACGTGCTCGGGTTCTTCCCGCGTCTCGGCCGGCATCTCCGGCATTTCGACTGTTTCACTTTCCGCCGCGCCGGACGCTTCATGGTCCATGCCCGGCATATCGACGTTGCCGTCTGGGGCATCCGGCGTGCGGATCACGTCGGGCGTGGTGCCCGCATCCGTATCCGCCCGCGCGGGCTCCGACTTGAGCGCCAGCATCTTCTGGATGGCTTCCTGGAGCCGGCTTTCGCTGTCGAGCAAGAATTGGGAGGACGTCACGATCTCTTCGCCTTCTCGTAATCCGGAGAGAACCTCCACCTCTTCGTCGCCGCCTTCGGCGCCGAGTTCTAGCTCACGAGGTTCGAACTTGCCTTCGCCTCGCGCCACGAAGGCCACGTTGCGGGTGCCCGACCGGATAACGGCACGTTCCGGGATTTTCAGGACGTCGTCACGCGTGGGGACGTCGATCAGCACGTTCGCATACATTCCCGGCTTGAGCTGGTAACCGGGATTCGGAAACACCAGGCGCACGCGCACGTGTCGCTCGTTCTCATTCAGGTAGGGATACACGAAGTCGACGCGCCCCGTATAAGTTTTGCCGGGTACGTAGGACATCTCCACGCGAGCTCGCTGACCCACCTCAATCCACGGTATCTCGTTATCATAAAGATTTGCCTCGAGCCACACCGTAGAGAGGTCCGCTATACGGTACACGTCCACGCCGGCGCTGATGTACTTGCCGGCCTGAATATTCTTGTGGACGACCACGCCGCTTGCCGGCGCCCTCAACGGCAGGGTCCGCAGGACCTCACCCGTTCTTTCGAGATCGTCTATCACGGACTCGTCGATGTCCCAGTAGAGCAGACGCTGGCGCGCGGACTCGGTGAGCGATCGGGCGTCGGCGATCGCCTGCTCGCTGCCGCCGTTCTCGACCATCTCCAGTGTGCGTAGAGCGAGGAGGTATTCCTTCTGCGTCGAAACGAGCTCCGGGGAATATATCTCGAGCAAGACGTCGCCCTTCCGGACGTCCTGTCCGGTGTAGTCGACGTGGAGGGCCTCGACCCATCCGGAGATCTTCGTCGACACGGTATAGAGCGTCTCCTCGTTATACACGATGTTGCCGACGGCGCGTATCGTCCGAGCGAACGGGCCCCGTTCTACGCGCGCCGTGCGTATGCCCATGTTCTGCACGGTGACGGGATCGATCCGCACGGTGCCCTCCGTCGGCTCCTCGTCCGCATAGACGGGCACGAGGTCCATTCCCATGTTGGATTTCCCCGGACTGTCGTAGATCTCCTCCGGATTCATAGGCGCCTGCCAGTACAGAATTTCGCGGTCGGCTTCCTGAGGCGCTTCCTCCGCGTCGGACGCTTCGAGGGTGCCGTCTGGCGAGTCGCCCGGACCGGTCGTTCGACCGATCGTGTATGCCGCCCCGGCGACGAGGACGAGAAGTAGAAGCCAGAGGACGGTATGCTTCGCGTTGGGCCAGATGGACATGGCGCGTGATTCTATTAGAACGTGGAAAGGTCGGAGAGATTGTCGACGGCGAGCTCGCGCTCGAGATCGGCTGACGCCTTGAGGAGGCGCGCCTGGGCGTCTTCGCGATTCAAGCGCAGCGTGAACAGCATGCGCTCGGCATCGAGGAGGTTCAGGAAGTCCGTGCGGCCGGTGGTGTAGGCACTCAGGATGGCATTTACCGTACTTGTGGCCTGAGGAATCAGCAGATCACGGTAGAGGTCCAGTTGTTCGGTTTCGATCTCGAGCCGCTTGACGAGATCGTGGATCTGCGTGCGGAAGGAGGAGGCGAGCGCGTCGCGGCGGGCATCGGTCTGGGAACGCCGCGCCTTCGCCTCTTCTAGCCGGGCTCGAAGTCGATCGCGCTGTAGCGGGACCTTGATGGAGATGCCCAGCGCTATGGCGTCGCGTCCCGTGGCTGTCGGTGGCACGGGCCCGGACGCGATGTCGAAATACGTGACGTTTACTCCGAAGTCGGGCAGGAACTGCTTGTGTGCCAGGTCGATCTGTTTGTCGGCGCGCTCCGCGGCAGACTCGACGGCCTTCATTTCCGGTCGATTCCTGAGGGCTGTGTCGACGAGTTCCGCAGCCTGGAGCCCGTCGATCTCGGGCTGGCTGATCTCGACGCGGAACTCTCCTTCGATCGGGCGATCGACCAGCCGGCTCAGCGTCTCGACGGCCGTGGTGCGGCGTTCCTCCAGGTCGAGCGCACGCTGCGACAGCGCGTTCTTCTCGATCTGGGCCTTGAGGATAGCCTGCTGCATCCCGGTACCGACCTGGTACTGCTCGGCGGCAGCGGCTTCGAACTGCACGAGGCGGTCCTGGAATATGTTTATGAGGACCAGCTGCTCCTGAATGCGATAGAGCTCATAGTAGACGCGTTTCACGCTCGCCACGAGGTCGATCTCGAACGCCGTCGCTTCGTGCGCCGCGACGTCCGTACCCAGGTCGGCGATATCACCCTTCAACGACAGTTTTCCGGGATACGGAAGCTGCTGCTCGATGCGCCATTGTGAGCGCTGGGCACCGCGTGCCGTCAATACGGAGAAGGGCTGATAGGTGCCCATAATCATCGGATCGGGTAGCGCCGAGACCTGGCGTGCTACCGTACTGAGGGCTTCCACCTCGAGATGCGCCGCGCGAAGGGATGGATTGCTCGCGCGTACCTCCTCCACCAGTTCGTCCAGGCGAAGCAGCGGTAGATCGGCCTCCAGCCGCGGAGTCGGCGACTGGGCGCCAACGGGTGCGGTGAGTACGACGAATGCAAAAAGAAGCGCCGCGAAGGGCCGTGTGCGCGGTACGAACATATCAAACGTGCAGGATGGAGCTTACGTAACGTGGTGGAGGATCGTCGGAAGCCAATGAACGGCTACACGTCTGAAGCCAGCCTTAAGGCAAGCTGAAAATTATTTCAGGATGCCCGGCATCGTTCGGGTGAGCGGCCCTGCCGGCGCATCGAGAAGGCAGACAAGCGGGACAGACCTGCGCGGCGGAATCTCCTTTGATGGGGGTCACGCATCGAGCTCCGCGTGATTCCGAATGCGGACCACGCGGTCAACGGGCATTACCGCGATGAGTCCGTCGCCCTTCGCTGGTGTGCTGGCGCTGCTAACAATAGCATCTATCAGCAGGTCGACATCCGTTTCCGTCACGAAGACTTCGAACTGGGTGTGTTCCACGTGGTGCAGGCGGCTGAAGTAATTCGCATATTCGCCGACGCCTTTGACACGGTAAAAGGTAAAGCCGTCGACTCCGAGCTTTAGAAGCACCTTTTCGACGTCTTCGCGTACGCTGTTTCGGACGTAGGCGTGGATCTTGTAGTAACGCATCGTAAGCTCCGGTCTATTACAGGTGATGCGTGCCGTCCTTACCGGAAGCAAAGGCCGATTAGCTTAAGCGAACCTGAAGCGGGCCTTAAAATCCCTTCAGGAACCGCGAAGCACCTTCAGTCGGACGTGTTGAGGACTGCGGATTCCGGAGCCCATCTTGACGGGGCATGTGCGCGACCGGCATGGACTACGAGTAGCGAGGCGGGCGTAGCGAATGCGAGTCTCTGCAGCCCCTCGGAGAATGGCGATTCGTTGACGCCCCAGGTCTCGGACGCCCCTGCGATAATCAGATCGTAGCCCAACCATGCTTCATGTATAGCGGCGTCTACGGGGTTGTCGTGTTCGACGACCTTGAGGCGCACCTCCCCGTCGTTCGATTTGTCGACGAGGCCGCTTTGTCGCAGGCCGGGAGAGTCCGTGCCCTTCGGATTCACGACGTGCAACACGGTTACCGCCGACGCCGGCCCACGAGCGATTCGCCCGGCCAGAACGAGAGCGCGGCGATCGTGCAGGCCGCCGTAATAGGGTACGAGTACGCGTCGAACGGGTCTGAAACGGCGGCTCAGCAACAGCGCGACGTCGCTGTCCGCGTCTTGGAGGACGGTATCGACCGGGCCGGTTGACTCGTCGTCGTGAGTCATCGGCCGGTGCCATCCCATAAGGATGAGGTCCGTGAATCGCTCCCGTGCAATTGATACGATATCGTGCCCGATGTCGGCACTCACGAAACAGAGCGGGTCCACTTCGACGGCGTCGGCGGAATCGAGCAGTGGAACGAGGGGGCTGTCGATAATTCCCTCGTTGCGATGTTCGTACGCTTGTGACCTGAACTCGCGCTCGTCCCAGCAGTGGAGTGCAGTCACCCGCAGCGACTCCGGCGGCGCAAAAAGTCGCGCCACGCGCAGGAGGGCCGGTCCGGAGGACGGAAGCGCAACGGGGATCAGAATGGAAAAATCGCTCGAAAACGCGTCGGCAGGCATAGGCTGAGGCTTCGGGTAGGAAGTGTGTCGCGGACAACAGGCAATGTCGAGGGTGTATGAAGGTATCGTCATCTTGAATCCTAATTTCGGGCGGACAACCTGAAGACAATCTTAAAACAAGCTTAAAAAGCGGTTAGGACGTGCACGGGAAGCCCGGCGACGTCCTACCTACTCGACCAATAATGCGGGACGTGTAGGTGATCGAACCGCGCACGATCACGCCATCCGCCCTCTAATCAATTGGGGTTGCGCCCACACTATTCCATGAGCTGATGCGACTATCGTGCAGTATCTCACGATGGCGACGGCTCTCCAGGTGCGTAGCATGTATAGACTGAGATTACTCGCTTCGATGCTCGTGTGCTCGGCCGTAGCCGGATTTCTGTCTGGTAGAGCAACCGCTCAGCATTTTCCAGCCGAGACCGCGTCAACTCACTGGTCGAGTGCGTTCCCTGCATTGGACGGAGATGTCATGGCACTCGCGGTGCATGGCGATACGCTCTACATAGGAGGATTCTTCGTCACTGCCGGTATTGAGATGGTCAATAGAGTGGCGATGTGGGACGGGGTGCGCTTTTCGAATCTGGGATCAGGAGTCAATGGCGCCGTTCAAGCGCTTGTCGTCGACGATGGCGGCACACTATACGCTGGAGGAAGCTTTACTGAGGCGGGCGGTCGTCGTATCGGATACGTTGCCAGCTGGAACGGGCGGTCGTGGGAACCTCTTGGAGGTGGTATGAACTCTACGGTATACGCGCTGTCCGTGGGGCCGGACGGTACGCTCTACGCGGGCGGATCCTTCACGCGCGCCGGAGATGCTGCTGCGAGCTACATCGCCATGTGGCAAGACGGGAGCTGGCAGGCGCTCGGCAGCGGCATGGATCACAATGTCATGGCTCTGGCACCTGCACCTGACGGAAGGCTCTACGCGGCCGGCGGATTTACAACGGCAGGCGGTAAGACGGCGCACCAGGTTGCACTCTGGAACGGCACGGAATGGGAGGCGCTGGGCGGCGGTATTCATCCACCCTTTGACGCGCGGCCCGTGTGGGTGCTCGCACTGGATCCACGGGGGAGGCTCTACGCCGGCGGAAACTTCGACGCGGCCGGCGATCTTTCGTCTCCGTATCTATCTCGTTGGGATGGTCGTCGCTGGTCACCGATGGGCGAAGGTGTTGACGGCGGCGTACACGCCATGGCTATTGGGGCAGACGGTTCCCTGTATATCGGGGGCTACTTTACGCGGGCAGGCAACGTATCTGCCCGCCACGTGGCACGCTGGAAAGACGGCCGGTGGTCCGCTCTTGAGGGCGGGACCGACAACCTCGTGCATGCTCTGTCCGTAGGGCAAGGCGGCATGCTGCACGTCGGCGGTTCCTTCGCAGCGGTGGACGTGATCCCGGCGAGCGGCCTGGCCTGCTGGCAGATTAGCACGAGCACCTCCCGAGAGCACATCGATATGCCGCAGCGGACGTACGATCGATCCACCCGGGTTTATCCGAATCCGTTCTCAACGGTCACCCACGTAAGTTTCGTCGCGGACGGCGCCCGTGATATTACCCTTAAGGTCTTCGACGTGCTCGGTCGTGAGCGAGTACGTGTAGACAGAGACATTGCGGCGCCCGGCCGCCATGAGATCGTCCTGGATGCCTCACATCTGCCCAGTGGAACGTATCATTATGTGCTCGACACAGGTGTTACGGTTCATACGGGTAGTGCGGTCGTTCTGCGACGGTAGACTATTCGCGCGGATGCGATTGCCTGTTTCGACGAACCTGTACGGGCGAAGCGAGAATTGGCGTTCGAGTGGGCTACGTTGCTCGTGGACGTAGCTCTGGGACCCGGCCGGCGCAGGACCGACCGATGCGCGTCGTCAGTGCCGACCCCATATCAGCTCGAGCTGTCCCGACCATCCGCTCAGCCTTGCGCCGCGTAGCGACGTGATCGCGGAACCGCCCACATTCCGGTACGTGACGGCTCCACCAAGTCGCAGCCCTGGGGCCGCGTTGAGGGTAAGACCGATCCCGGGCTCGGCGACAAACAGGGCCGGACCGTTCGTCCACATATGGGAGACCCGTCGCCGGACCTCGCTGTCGGCATCGGCCGTACCTGCGCCGATGAGCGCCCTGATGGAGAAGTAAAGGATTTCGTCGGGCCGCCAAGCGTACTCGAGGTCGAGGCCGCCGTAGCCAAACTGAAGGTAGTCGCGGTTTACGACCCGCACGCCGTTCATCATCCCGTACATGGCGGCACCGACGCTCAGGCGCGCCTCCTCGGCGATCCCCAGCGTCATACCCGCTCGTGCGCCCATAAAGAACGCCGGCGTCCTGTCGATATTCGAGAGCTTCACGACCGGTCCAACGTAGCCCCCGACGTCCTCCCCGAATAAATGGTGCTGTCCCATCGCTGGTGTGGCGGCCGGCACGAGGGCCATCAGACAGGCGGCATATCGGAGGAAGTTCTTCATAGCGCGTCTCCGTGCTCCAAGTTAGCTAGGCTCTTGCATGGGGCTTCACGATGGAGACCGGACATGATGCAGCCCGTGCGACTTTTTCGGACACGGATCCTCTAAGGAAGCGGCCGACGGTGGAACGCTCGTGCGAACCGGTTACGATGAGATCGATGGCGTGCTCGTCTGCGTATTGAACGAGGGCGCCGGCGGGGTTTAGACCGCGCGCGACCGCGTACTCCACATCGATCGTGCTTGCCACGCGCGATCCGCTTGGAAGAGGCGACGAGCCGTTCTTGATTTGCTCAAGAAACACGGAATCCGGGAGTTCGGCCTCAGGTGGCACGTTGTCCGGGTCTCCATCCTCTAGCGCGCCATAGACGACGTGCAGTGTCGCGCCGGTTGTCTCGGCGAGGTCGGTCGCGTATCGCAGGGCTTGATCCGAGCTGTGGTCGAGATCATGGGCGATTAAGATATTCTTGAGATTCAACATGGCAAGATCTCCGTTTTGGGATGTGAAACCGTCCGTTCTTATTCCAAGACCAAGATGAGGCGCAGGAGCTGAAACGATCCTGAAAGTCGACTTAATATTCGTTAAGGAGCATTCCATTTCCCGCCTGTCACTACGAGGCTCGAGCCGATGTCCCCTGCCGGGCTGCAAAGCCGGCAATCGCGATGAGGCCACCGACCGTGATGTTGTTCCACCATAGGTTCGAGCCGATGTGCAGCTCGAAGAAGAAGGCGGTCAGGTAGAGAAAGAATCCCAGGAGGGCCAGCGTCCATCCCTGCCACGGTTTGATGGTGTTGATCGCGAAGCCGGAAAGCAGAGCGAAAGCACCGACGACAAGATTGCTGGCGAGAACGACGACGTGGTCGAATCCAAAGAAGGGTGTCGCGGCAACCCAAATGCCCAGGATGCCATTGAGCCATGCATACCGTTGTAGAAAGGCTTTCATCTCATGTACCTCGGTATAATTCGGGTGACCTCCAATGCTACAGGTCAAGAAACGAAGACATGGCTTAATACAACCTGAAAGCGAGCTTAAAATGCGTTAAGCTCGCGTCGTATGCACCCTGACCTCGCCAGATCTTCGTGCTCGAAGGAAAACCACGTTCGCGTCATCGAATTGTAACGATCCGCCGGCGAAAGCGATGATCGTTGTGCTTCGCTGATTGGTGAGTGCGATGAGTCGGGAGATTGTTTTTAAGATGAGCTTCAGGTTCTCTTAAGGTGCGATCACGTATCCTATTTGAGGAACGTTGAGATACCTCCCGACTCGAGCCCGGAGGGCCGAGTCGGTGTACGGCCGATGCAACGGTCATCGTGACGGATGTGTCGGGCTTCATTGCACCAACCAGACGGGGCAAAACCATGACCAAAATGAAGTGCGATGCTCAAACGGGAGCACCGATCTACTGCTGTTCGATATGCGAGACGGATGTTGAAGACCATCGGGACATCCAGCTTCTAAGTGATCCCGATGCGCTGCCGGAAGCTCCGACGATCGTATTCGTTCGTCCATGCTGCCTCGAAGCGTTCGACGTCCAGGCCGGACGGCGCTGGGACCGCTACTCCTTGACGTCCCGGGATGCCAGGTGGTTGCTACCGATGATATAATGCGCGGATACTGAGGGCCGGAGGACACTTGCGTCGAACTGCTTGTCGGGAGCCGCTCGGGGAAATAGAACCGATTAGTTAGGTCCGCGATGCGAGAGCGATCCTTCGCCGCATCAGCAGCGGAGCCGATCAGCGTACCTGAACGACCTGATAGGCCTCGCGGCAGCAGACATCTCGTTCGTCGCAGTCTCGGTGCGTGCACCCGAACGTGAAATGCAGTCTGTGGGCGCCGATTGGTACCTCGAGGGTCTTGTAATAGCGGCCGGTCCCGGCCATGACGCCGCCTGCAGGTTCGAGAGGTGTGGTGGCCGCCGGCTCGGCATCCCAGTGCCAGGTAAGGTCGCCCGGGCAGTGCGTCTGGATGCTCAGCCGGTCTCCTTTCCAGACGCTCGAAATAGGATCGGAAAACGTCCACACGGCAACGTGCGGAACGACAGGCCGATCCAGCTCCGATGGAGCGGAACGGCCGAGGGCGCGGTACACGTTTCGCAAATGGGCTCGAAAGAGCTCGTCGAATTCCCAGTCGCGTCCGGAGTCCTGGTCGGCACCGAACCACCAGAACCAGTCGCTGCCTTCCGCAGCGTAGAGCGATTCGAACGCGTCCGGGGTCGAATCGGGCGTAGCGCCGGCAGCGTCGAGTGACTCGCGCGCCTGGAGCAGCAGTTCCCAGGCCCTGTTTTCTTCCTCTTCGCCGATCCACGTACCGTGATCCGGGCCCGGCGCCGAGCCCATCTCATCAATCCACGAGCCGCTGTAAAGATCGTGCACCTTCTCCTGCTCGTACAGCGAATGCGGACGGATACCTCGTGTGGCATTCCCCGACAGGTATTCAGCAAGCGTAACGGTGACGATCTCTGGGTCGCTTTCGAGCAGTCCGTATAGAGCGTGCAGAAAAGGCCGGGCGTCCTCGCGGTAGGCTCCCCATGCGTTCTCGCCGTCGAGGATGACCGTGTGGATGCGATCACCGCCGTGTACGCAGTGGCGCTTCATTGTATCTACGAAGTGTCTGGCGGCCGCATGATAATCCGAATAATCGTAGTAGTGGAACCCCACGGCGTCCGAGAGTTCGGGATCCCGGAAAAAGACGCTGATCGCATGGCTGCCAGCCTCCGCGCGATACGGACGGCAGAGGACGTCTCCCCGATAGGCTTCATACCCCCAGCGGCCGGAGTGTAAGAGCACGTCTCTGTCCGTGGCGATCCACTCGACACCGTGGCGCGCAAAGATGGGGACGACCGACTGGCTGACGGCGCCCTCGGCCGGCCACATTCCGCGAGGCCGGCGGCCGAATCGGGCAGTGTAGAAGTCGACGGCGCGTTTCACCTGGGCATCGGCGTCTTGCGGATAGGCGAAGCGGTTCGGCAGGGTGGCACCGGCGCGGTCGAGGGTGGCAGAGTCGGAGTCGATAAGAAGGGGGAGGATAGGGTGGTAGAACGGTGTTGTGGATACCTCGATCTGTCCGCGATCCTGCAACGCGCGGTGTACGGGAACGACGGCGCGGAGAATCTTGAGCTGTTCCTCGATCATGGCTCCAATCTGCTCGACGGTAAATCCCTCGCCTAGCTCGACGAAGTGGCTCACGGTCACAGTTTCGCCCGTGATGAGCTGTACGTCCCCGTCTCGAAACTCCTTTCCAAACCAGGCCAGATTGAACCACATCTGAAGGTCGCGGACCTCCTGCGACGTAAAGTCAGCACCTTCTCGGCGTCGCTCGAATAGTTCCTTGTAGCGAAGATGCGGAAATATCTGGTGATGCCAGTCTGCGTCGAAGAAGGTCGTAAGAATCCGTTCCCGTTCTTCCGGTGAAAGATCTTCTGCGGGACGGCGCGTCAGATCGAGGGCGATATCCGTAGCGCCTTCCGTGTAATCTTCAATTTGCCGAAGCAGCACCGGCGTCAGATTAATCGTGAGGTGGAGATCCGGATGCTCGGCGATAAGTGCGGCCATCGAATAATAGTCTCGGATCGCATGCAGGCGGACCCACGGTTGGCCGAAGCGACCTCGCCGCGACTCGGCGGTTGGGTGGGCGTACATCGGCTGATGCTGATGCCATAGGATAGCGAGCTGAATCTTCGGACGCTGCATGGTTGGTCGTTGCTTCTCTCCGATTGAACGGTCGGTGACACGGCCTGCGAATTCATTCGCTGGTACTCTAAATGGAGCGCCACAAGGCGGAGACCGGCTTCGCTTCCCGCCATCCGCCGCCGAGCGCGAGTGATCTAGATAGCGTCTTCATGTTTCTTCTGATTTGCAGTCGGCATCAAGGGCGATGCCGACTTTTGTTCGCCGACTGACCGGCCTTGCCGATGCGGTCGGCGGTCGGACGCACTTATTGAACGACGAGCTTTCCGCGAAACATGCCCATCTGGCACTGGAAGTCGAACTCTCCGGCCGTGTCCGGAATGAACTCGATCGGGACCGTCCTGCCTTCCGGCAACCTGGCCGACTTGCGGAAATCGGGAAACACCACCGTTTCGGAGCAGGCGTTCGACTCTTCCCTGAGGAAAGACAACCGGACGGGCTTGCCGCGCTGCACGATGATCCTGTCGGGCGAATAGCCGCCCTTCACGAGTACGAGGGCCTCCTGGTAGCCGCCGGAGGTCAGCGCGGCGCGTACGCCTTTCCGTTTGCCGCCCCAGAAAAACCAGGCGACACCGATCGACAGCAGGATACCTGTAAGAATGACGATGAGATTGGCAGTCATGGCTATATCACCTCTGGTTTGAATGATCGGAGCCGGTTCGCATTCGTCACGACCGTGACCGAGCTAAAGGCCATGGCCGCCGCCGCGAGCAGCGGGCTCAGCAGGATGCCGAAGAAGGGGTAGAAGATGCCCGCCGCGATCGGCAGTCCGGCCGAGTTGTAGATGAAGGCTCCGAACAGGTTCTGGAACACGTTGCGCATCGTGGCACGGCTGATCTGTATGGCCAGGGCTACGCCCTTGAGACTTCCGCCCACGAGCGTGACGTCCGACGCCTCGATCGCCACATCCGTGCCGGTACCGATGGCAAAGCCCACGTCGGCCTGTGCGAGCGCCGGCGCATCGTTGATGCCGTCGCCGACCATGCCGACCTTCTTTCCTTCGAGCTGCAGCTTCTGGACCTCGTGCGCCTTGTCCTGCGGCAGCACCTCGGCCAGAACGCGGCGGATGCCCACCTGGCGGGCGATAGCTTCGGCCGTGCGGCGGTTGTCGCCCGTTATCATCACGACCTCGAGACCCATACGCTCCATCGCACGGATCGCCTCGACACTGTCTTCCTTGACCGTGTCGGCGACGGCGACGAGCCCGGCGATCGTACCGTCGACGGCCACATACATGGGCGTCTTCCCGTCGTCCGCAAGGCGGAGCGCCTTCTGCTCGAGGACGCCGGCGTCTATGGCGCGATCGCGCATCAGCTTGGCGTTGCCCAGCAGCACGGAGCGGCCTTCAACGGTGCCTTCGACCCCGTGGCCCGGCACGGCCTCGAAACGATCTGCCTCGGGAATGTCGATGCCGTGCGTCGCGATGCCCTCGACGATGGCAGAGGCCAGCGGATGCTCGGAGTTCTTCTCGAGCGCCCCCGCGAGCCTGAGCATTGTTTTCTCGTCGATGCCGGATGCGGCGACCACATCGGTGAGGGCGGGCTGACCCCTCGTAATCGTGCCTGTCTTGTCGAGCACGACTGCGTCCAGCGTTCGGGAGGCTTGGAGCGCTTCGCCGCCTCGGATGAGAACGCCATGCTCGGCCGCTTTTCCCACGCCGACCATCAGGCTGATGGGCGTTGCCAGCCCCAGCGCACACGGGCAGGCGATTATCAGAACGGTCACAAACGTGATGGTGGCATACGCGAGGGCTGGAACGGGCCCGAAGACGAACCACAGGACGAAGGTGACTATCCCCAAGATGAGTACGGCGGGTACGAAGTAGCCGGCCACGGCGTCGACGGTTCTCTGAATCGGCACCTTCGTCGCCTGGGCATCCTGCACCATGCGCACGATATTAGAGAGCACCGTGTCATTTCCGACTTTCGACGCCCGCATCCGGAACGACCCTGTTTTATTCACCGTGGCCCCGATGACTTCGTCGCCCGGCGTCTTCTCGGTCGGGAGGCTTTCACCGGTGACCATGGATTCGTCGACTGCCGACGCACCGGCAATCAACTCCCCGTCGACGGGGATTTTCTCGCCCGGCCGCACGACGACGACATCTCCAACAACGACATCTTCGACCGGAACGTCGATCTCCTTTCCGTCTCGGACGATTCGTGCCGTTCTGGCCTGCAGGCCCATGAGCTTCTTTATGGCCTCGCTACTTCGCCCGCGGGCTTTTACTTCCAGGGCAAGCCCGAGCACCACGAGCGCGACCACCACAGTGGTGACGTCGTAATAGACCTCGGCGAGCTCAGCAGAGGGGAAGATGCCCGGGAAGATCACGGCTGCCGTGGAATACATCCACGCCGCCGTCGTGCCGAGGGCGATGAGCGTATGCATGTTAGCCGAACGGTGCTTGAATCCGTGCCACGCGCCCTCGAAAAACTGACTCCCTGCCCAGAGCAGGACCGGGAGGCTCAGCAGGCCCAAGCCGCCCCACACCAGGCGAAGCGCGTCGCTGCCCGCCGGCAGGAGGTCGCCGAGGCCGAAGAGCGACGGATAGCTGAAAAAGATAACCGGGATGGAAATGGCGGCGCTGAACCACCACTTTTTCATCAGGCTACGATACTCTGCCCGATGCTCGGTTTCTGTTGGCGCCTCCGTTGCTCGGACCTCCCGCAACGGGGTCGATACTGCGCCGTCGCCGGAAGCGCCCGGCGGACGCAAGCCGTTCGGCTCGTTTCCTGCCTGCGCTCGGCGGTGCGTCTGCGATGGAGCAACCACCGGTGATTCCAGCTGCTCGTGAGGTGCGGTGTGGTCGTGCTCGTGGCAGGAATGATCTTTCATGTCCCGTACCGCTTTATGTGAGTCGGTTTCGTTCGAAGTCCAACGAGACCCACCGGCCGCTTCACTCGACGGAAGGCATCGTTCTTGGGGAAAGCTAGGGGGCGTAACCTTAACGCAACCTGAGAACCGCCTTAACATGTTCAAAGGTTAGTTACATCCCGTCCGGATCTGTCATCCCACTCGGGTACGGACCACCGAGACGGTTTCGACAAGAGATGCTGATCGGTTCAGTCGGGACCGCCGAGCGTAATCGGTAGCACCTGCTCACGGCCATTCCGACGAATGGTGAGCCGTATCGTCTCGCCGGGCTCTCTGCGTTCCAGAGCAAGGATGAAGTCGTCTCGAGAGCGGATGGGTTCGTCGTCTACGGCTGTGACCGCGTCACCAAGCGCGATACGGCCGAGACGATCCCGCTCGGTGGGGCGGATGCCCGCCTCAGCAGCGGGACCGCCAGGTTCCACGTGAAGTACGAGCGCGCCTTCGAGACCGAATCGTTGAGCTACCTGGGAAGAGGCGAGCTCTACGCCAACGCCGGGACGCTGCACCCGACCGTACTCGATAAAGTCAGGCACGACCCAGCCCACCGCATCGACAGGAATGGAGAAGCCAACACCCGCGTACGCACCCGAGGGTACTGATGACTCCGGTAGTAAGCGTCTGGTCCGGACCGAAAGGGTTTCCGATCGCGTAGACGGACTGACCTACGCGCAGATCGTCCGACGTCCCCAGCGGAACGGGGCGGAGCACAGTTTTGGGCGCGTCGATCTGCAGGACGGCGAGATCCTTCTCGGGCGCCGCACCCACGAGCCGTGCCGGCCAGGTCGTCTGATCGGCCAGGGTGACCTGGGCGCGATCCGCGTTCTGGATCACGTGAAAATTAGTGACCACGTTCTCGAGGCTGTCCCATAAGAATCCGGAGCCGGTTCCCTGAGGAATTTCTGTGAGCTGGAGACTAAACCGGTCTCTCCGAAGTCCTGTGGTTGTAATGAAGGCGACCGACGGCGACGCCTGTTCAAACAGGGAAATTGTGGCGCGCTCCGGCACGGGAAGATCCGTACGCGGTACGGGCGGTCGGGGAGTGCTTTCGTGTGGATCGGAATACGGACTCGATAACTGCCACGCGGCACCTGCCACGAAACCCAACATCAGCATGAGCACCATCTACAGTTTATGTAGGGTGTTCCCGTTCACGGTCGTTGTCCATTTGGTGATTCGATGGGCTTCGGGTCGGAGTGACACAGTGACTCACGGAGTTCTGCCCGCGTGTCCCGAAGGGCCGCCCGCCCTCCGAGCCTTCGCGAGCGTCATCAGGAATCCGAATGCAGGGTCTTTGAACTGGGCATGACGGAGCACGTCCCAGTTTTCTTCGAGGTACTCCTCTAGAAAGTGAACGACATGACCCAAGGGGACGACTCGAATACCGTCCCGCATCGTGGCGTCGCCGGTTGAGGCGAATATCACCAGACGAATACGGTGGCCGTGCGGCGAGCGGGTCGAGCCTTGGCGGACGACGTCGTCCGCGAGCGAGGCGGCTTCGTCCGCGGAGCAGCATCCAAATCGCACCATGGCAGCCTGCAGCGTCAGCACATCGGTGGCCGCTTCATTGAGGCGCGGCCGTCCCTCCTTGATCTCGCCGATGAGCATGTCGGGCGCTGAACCGGCGACGCCCAGCACGGCGTCCGGCTCGAACCGACTGTCTACATCACGACGCGCGTCGATCGATCCGCCGACGAAGCGCCCGGCCCCGGGAAAGCGCACGGCGAGAACGTCCAGATCGGTCACCGTCCGATAAGAACGGCGGGCCGCTTCGAGCACAGGGTACTCGCAGACTGTAAAGTAGCCGTTTACGTGCAGGTAGGTTCGTACGAGAGCGACGGCATTGTCCATGTACAACCTCCAAGTGATGCAGTCACGTCGCTAATTCGGCGCGACCTTGAGGGGCGCCCCGCTTTGCGCGGCGGTCGGCTGGCACCGAATCGCCTGCGCGCACGACCAGCAGCGATGCCGGCGTCGCAAAGGCAAGCCTTCGGAGTGGTTCGGAAAACAGCGTCGAGTCTATTCCCCACGTTTCTGAGGCTCCGGCGACGAGCAGGTCATACCCCATCCACGCCTCGCGGATGATCGCGTTTACGGGGTCGTCGTCTTCCACCAATTTCACTCGCACACGACCGTTCGAGACGTCGTCTACGAGCCTGGCGCGGAGGCCCGCATGGCTGGACTCCGGCGACGGCGGGGGCACGACGTGCAAGACGGTCACTCGCAGGCCCGGCATCGCTGCCATCCGAACCGCCATGTCGACGGCGCGGCGATCGTGCATGCCTCCGTAGAACGGCACGAGCACGCGTCGTATCTCTCGAAACTGTCGGGGCAGCAGAATGGCGACATCGCAGGCCGCCGATTCGAGGACGGCGTGCATGGGGCCTGGCGTCTCATTATCAGTAACCATCGGCCCGTGCCACCCCATCACGATGAGGTCGGCGAGCCGTTCAGCGGCCGTCGAGAGGATATCCTGACCGATATCCGAGCTCACGAAGCAGAGGGCGTCGACCTGAACGTCCTCGGCGGATTTCAGCAGCGGGAGCAGCGGGCTTGCGACGACGCCACCATGGCGGTGTTCGAAGGCTTCCGATCGAAATTCGCGATCCGTCCAGCAGTGGAGGGCCGTGATTCGGAGCCGCTCCGGCGGGGCGAGCAAGCGCGCAACGCGGAGGAGCTCTGGACCGGACGAAGGGAGGGCTACGGGGATAAAAACGGAATAGTCATTCACGAGGTGCTCGTCATATTGTTACCATATCTGGCCGACGGGGAACAGCTTCGATTAGCTGAACCGAGCGGGTCACGGTGGTAGACCCAGCCGCCGCTGTTCGGATTTTCCCTAAGATCCGTCGGCGTGCCTGAAAACAAGCTGAAAGCACGCTTAAAAAGTCTTAAGACTCGTTCGTTTCAAGAAAGAACTCCCCACGGACTGTACAGCACGAGCCAGATGAGAAGATATAAGGGAGTAAGGATGGGGATCGCGTAACGAAACAGATAGCCGGCAAAGGAGGGCGCTTCCACACCGTTGCCGTCGGCGATGGACTTCACCAGATAGTTCGGTGCGTTGCCGATGTAGCTCAGCGCTCCGAAGAACACGGCGGCTAGGGAGATGGCCTGAAGGGCGATCCACGTATCTTCAGCGAACGGTCCGGAATGCAGTGCAAACGTCTGTACGTTCGAGGCGATCTCCGGATTGAGTTCGAACTCACCCAGCGCCGCGGCAAGAAAGCTGACGTACGTTGGCGCATTGTCGAGAAATCCGGAGAGAATGCCGGTCGCCCAAAAGAACGTGGAGGGGTCGAGCGCGTGCGCGTGTTCCCGCGCCACCGATCCTGCGATTTCCAACGCCGGCACCATCGTGGCAAATATGCCCAGAAAGAGCCAACCTACTTCTCGGATGGGTTCGAAAGAAAACCCGTTTCCCGCCAGGGCGGTGGGATCGGCGAATCGGTAGGCGCATACGGCCGCGAACAGCATGACGAGCTCACGGACTCCGAACGGCATCTTCCAGCTGCCAAGGCGAACCTCAGGGACCGACGCGAATACCTGCGGATCCACGAAAACCGCAGCCACAATGACTGCCACCCAGGCTGAGTTTCGGAGGCCCAGGATGCGCAGGACGGGGCGTTCCGTTACTGGCGGCGTGGAAACGGCCTGGTTCCTCCGGTCAATTACATAGAAGAGAGATAGCAGGAGGAGGAGCGACGGCGACCAGACGTACCATGCGTGGGAGAAGGTCCAAAAGAATGGAACACCGCGCAGAAATCCGAGGAAGAGCGGTGGGTCACCGAGCGGCAGGAGGGCACCGCCGACATTCCCGACGATGATGATGAAGAAGACGACGTGATAGGGTCTGATGCGGCCCCGATTAAGGCTGAGGTATGGTCGAATCAAGAGAATGGCCGCGCCGGTCGTGGCGATAAGATTCGCGAGGACGGCCCCAACTGCGAGCAGAATAACGTTGGTCAACGGCGTGCCCGGCGCATTGACCTGCACGTGTATACCCCCAGAGGCAACGTATAGTGCTCCGACCAATGCGAGGAAAGAGAGGTACTCCTCCAGGGCATGTACCATCGCTCCCGGCCGTCCGAGCGCGAAGACATAATACAGGACGACGATGGCGCCCAGCGCGAGGGCATAGACCACGTAGCGCCGGTGCCAGTGACCGGGGTAGAAAACCGGTCCGGTCGCGATCATCAGAAGAAGTACGAGAAAGGGAAGTGCGAGCCACGACGCAGTTCGTTGCCTTGGTAGTGCCCGTGCGGAGGTCAAAGCGGATGGGTCTTGAACGGACCCAACAGCCTCGATGCCTTCCGTAGGTGGAGCGACCTGAGGCGTTGACTGCACGGGCGTGACGACGACGAGCGACCAGGCGACCAGTACGAGGGCGTGCATCGTCAACGTGCTCTGAGTGGCGCTTTTTGGCTCTGTACATCCCGAGGCCACAACCCGCAAAGAAGGGCACGCCGCGGACCGGAAAGCATTTCTTGCCCCCTTGGTTGAGCCGTGCGGCCTAAGTGCGGCTCGAGTTCGCTTCCGGCTCGCAACGCCGAAGCCGGTACCACGCACTTTCGAGCATCGACCCAAGCCGCGTGCGTTTACTTCATTCAATCGCCCCGACGGAACGGTAAAGCTCGAGACGGCGCGTAAACTAGATGCGGTAGCAGAAATAGAGCGTTTCACCACCGTACAGGACTGTTGCCGTTGTCGTCGAGTAGGAGAGGGTTTCCTGATGGGGCTTGAAGAGAAGCGATTGGATCGCCAGGATACCCATGAAGGCCAGCAAAAAGTACCAGAAGGAAAAGCGTTTTAGGTTGGGATCCATGGCTCGCTGTCTCGTCATTCTAATTTACCGTCCGCCGGGTGCGGATCCGGAGACTCCAGCCAGACCAACCGTTGCGATCGCAAGTCCGACGAGCATGTTATTCCACAGAAGCCCGGCGCCGCTGTGCAGGTCGTAAACGAATGCTGCCACTACGAGCCAGATTCCGAGGGTTCCGGTCACCCACTGCTGCCAGAATCCGATCCTGGCCGTACTCAAACTGGTGACAGCAATAATCCCTCCTGCGATCAGATTACTGAATAAGACGATCATATGGCTGAATCCGATAAACGCAGTCACGAGGACCCACAATCCAAGAATGACCGACAAGCGTCCATATCCTTTCATGACAGTGCCTCCACGAGATTACTCGGTTATGATACCGATTCGACGCCATCGTAAGAGTCGCCGTCTTAAGGCAACCTGAACGGCGGCTTAACAATCCTTAAGACGCGCGCGATTTCCTCCAATTGATCCCGGGGGACGAGTGAGGCAGCGGAGATCCGAAATCATGCCCGCACCTCTCGCGACTCGTAGGACCGCCACGTGGCGTGCTCGTAGGCGCTGGACCAGAGGAACCCGAACGAGAAAGCGAACAGAAGTTCTTCCAGGGGTACCCCCGCCACGAGTGCACCTGATATCGCGCCGAGATTCCACACCTGCTCAACATACAGCGGGTGAAAACGAGCGAGGGTTAAGAAGAAGACGAAGTAGAACAAAGCGAACAGTATCCCCGTAGCGAACATCGACCGCACTAGGTCAGGGCGACAGTACCACGTAAGCATTCCCGCCACCAGCAGGGCGAGAGAGGCCGAATAGATGGGGTTCCAGCTCGTAGCGAGATACAGGATGCCGAAAAGAACGGGCGCCGAGAGCAGGACTGGCAGGTGATAACGATGTCGTCGCGTCCGTCTTCCTTCTACGGGGATGGATACCCGGTGCCGAACAAGGAACACGTCGTATCCGACGGAGGCGAGCCCACCGACGGCGAAGGAGAAGATTAAGCTTTCGGTGTCGAAGCCGGTGCGCGCGGCCAGGTCGAAGAGGGTTGGCGGCAGCCAGTACTCCGGCACGAAGATCGGTTCGGTTACGAGGGGCGCCGTGAGGAGGCTCACGGTTAGCAAGTGTTTACGACTTTGCCGATCCGGAAGTCGAACATACACGGCAAGCCACGGAATGACCAGAAGCAGACTCCAGAGGAAGTAGGGATATTGCATGATGGCTTGACGCTGGCACGGCCGCCGGACCTATGGGACGGCCTGTTTTCCGTCGTCGGCAGCTACGTCAGAGGGTTTGAGGAGCTGCATCCACTGACCACGGCGCGGAATAAACATGGGGACCTGCTTCTGATAGACCCGGTATTCCTCGCCGAATTCTTCGGCCACCTGTCTCTCTTCCCTCCGTGCAAGCAGGACGTAGGTGAGGACAATGGCGGGGAACGCGACGACCGAGAAAATGGTCGGCCAGTGCACGATCCCCTCACCAAAAATGGCGATGAAAAGCCCCGTGTATTGCGGATGCCTGACCAGGCCGTACAGCCCTCCCGTCGCGAGTCTCTTCTCCTGACGCGCGCGGTGCAACTCCCTCCAGCCCTGGAAAAAGAGACCTATGCCGACAAACAGCAGACCGTATCCTAGCAGCATGGATATGACCATGCCCGTCTCGCCTTGCCCGAGCAGCGTGGACCAGAGGTTGGCATTGAGACCGCCGCCGTCCAGCTTGAAGACGCGTGCGAGTAAGTAGATCGTGAGCGGAAAGCCGTACATCTCGGCGTAGAGCGCGATGACGAAGGCCTGCACCAGGCCCGCCCCTGCCCACTCCCGCCACGACTTCGGAGCCAGGTACTTGTAGAGCACCCACGAAACAATTACGATCACGATGGCCGCCATACCCCACGCGCCCGAGTGTGCTATGGTCTCATTCATGTTGAACGCTCCTGATGTTGGTCGAATGGGCTTCGGACGGACGGGCAGGCCCGCGTCTCCTTAACGTATTCAGTGGCCTGATCGCGAATTGGAAGCGGTCGCCATGTCGGCCCCGACGAGCCGGCCGGTGATGCCGAGTGCCGCATTCGTCCTGCGGATGGAGGCTTCACCATCAGGCTCTCGCTCCGTCAGTGCGCGGATGGCGTCAATGGTCTCCGGGATGACGATGGCCTGATTATCCACCATGTAGGCATAGAACGCTTCGTCGCCCTGCACAGCCAGCATGTCCTCCCAGAGCGCAACCTCGTAGAGATTATCGTGCGGACGTCCAAGGTCGGCCATCAGCTCTTTGACGGTGTTGAGGGCGGTGAGACCGTCGTCCATGCGGATGAATGCGATGCGAGAAGAGCCGCGGAGGGCCTCGAGGACCTCCTGTTTCTCGGCCGCCCGGGTGAGTTGCACGCTCCAGTAGTGTAGGTGCGCGAGCGTCTCGGGGACCTTCACCGCCATCGTTACTACGTCGAGATCGGGATCGACCGTCTGGGCGTCGGGCCCCTGGTGGCTGGGAATCTCGGCCTCCGGTACGAGTGTATTCATAATGCCGCCAAGGTGGCTTTCCCACGGATCGGTAGCACGTCGGAGCAGGGTGCCGCGTGCGCGTCGAAGGAGCCCGGCTCGCTTTAGGGCAGAGAGTGTCCGAACCGTCGACGTCGTGTTACAGGAGACCACGCGCGTGGCGTCGCGGCCCAGCGCCGTGTCGTAATTGTTCTCGGCAGTAAAGGAGTGGCCCGTCACGGCATGTTTCTCGCCGCCCTGCACGATGAACTTTATGCCACGCTCGCGATAACGCGCGACGTTCCCGGCGGCCACCTTCTTCGGAGTGCAGTCCACGACGATGTCGGCGCCATCCAGGAGGTCGTCGAGCGTGCCGGCCGGGTCGAGACCGGACACTTCCATGGCATCTGTCCGCTCCACAGTTGCACCGAAGAGGCGATAGTTCTTAGATCGGACGACCCGTGCGCGCCAGTCCGTTACGACGTCAGCGACACCGGCGAGGGTCATGTCCTCCTGTACGGCGACGGCGTCGGCCACTCGTTTTCCGATGACGCCGTAGCCGTTGACCGCCACACGGATCTTCTGTTCGTTCTTCATAGTGATCTCATTTATGCATCTCGTAACATTCCTCGCGTATGAATATCGAGGACCGAACCTTAAGACAGCCTTACATCAAGCTTAAATCTCGTTAACCGAATAGCTGATGAGCGCACGATAGCGCCGGAATTCCGCTAGGTGGCCTCTTCAGTTATCGAACATCCCGGTTGCCAACTCCGGTAATGCTCCGGCAATGATATCGAACCGGATCGCGAGATCGTCGCGGGCTTTGATGAGGCCCCATAGCGCCGTCGGCCGCTCGATGTCGAAGTCGCTCATCATGAACTCCTGGACGCCGACTGCACGCAGACGTCCATCCGGTAGGCGCTTTCCACTCACGCGGGTTTCGATGCGCCGGGTAACGCCGCCAACAGTCAGGTTTCCCCTGGCAAGTAACTCGTGCGTTTCGCGGGCATCCGGTGGACCATTGAGCACCTCCACGTCGAGCAGCTCATAGGCAATCTCCGGAAATTCGCTCGCTCTAAGCGCTCGGTTCAGGTCACGGTCCATGCGTCGATCTCCACAGGTGAAGGACGTTCGTTACCGGTACAGTCAAGAAAGCCTCCGGCGCGGCTCTCGCGTCGGTGTGTGCCGTTTGTGCTCCTCCATCGTGAATCAGGTATCCCGTGGTCTGACCGGCCTCGCACGTGAACGACGCTACACTTGTGCTGCCCTCAATGCGGATGCTGCTCTCGCTCTGTAGGATGAAGCAGTGCCGGGGACGTGCGTCGGTGATCCCGCCCGCACCCGCCAGGAGGAACGCGGCAAGCAAAACGAAGATGGCTTCGTCGGATTTGCACTCCCGTAACGGAACGCCTATGGATGAATTGCGCCGCGGCCTCACCAGAATCTGCCCTCGGTGCCGGTGCCTGATGCAGCTGAACAGATAGCGCCCCGGACGTTCGGGCACGAACTCGACTTCACTGACGTCGTCCTCTAGCATGAACGCCGCCTTCCCGAAGTCGGTCAGACGCACACGTCGTGTGCACGTGGGGGCTTCCGAGTCCCGCTGAAAGACGATGCGTACCGGTTCGCCTTGGGGTACGATGATCAAGTCCGGCGCAAAGCCTTCCAATCCGATATGAACGATTGCTTCCCGAACGCCGTCGAGATCGGGCTCCGGTGCAACGCGTCGATCGCGACGGGAGACGTACTACAGTAACACTGTGATTGCGACAAAGGCTGTCGGGAAGGCGGCTAGAAACACGAAATCCGGCATGATGCGGGATTCTCGGCTGATGAAGTTGACGGATCCTTCGTTTCGAAATCTAGACCGCCCGACCTTAACGCAGCCTTAATTTGTTTAAAGGACGACAGGTCAGGTTTCCTGGTGTCGCTTGTCGGTACCGATCGGCGCGGCGAGTCTAGAGTGCCTTCAACGGACCGCGGAGTAGACGGCCCAAAATGCCGTGCAACCTGTGGTGCTGCAAACCTGGACTGTCAGAGTCGCCCGCGACGCCAGAGTGCCAGTCCGAGACCGATTGCGAGAAGGACGGCAAGCGCTGCCACGGCCACGAAAACTGCGTGACCGCCGAAGGGATGGTAGGCGAGAGAGAGGAGGCTTGCGCCCACCATGACGGCCGCCGTGAGTACGCTGAATGCCACCCTGTTTCCGGCGCGTTCAATGCGGCGCAGCGTCTCAGGTGACGGATCGGCGGAGATAGAAAGAGGAAGGTTGCCTGAATCGAGCTGGTTGCTCAATCGACGCAACTGGTGGGGCAGCGACTCGCCCAGCCCTGCGAGGTCCAACAGCGATCCGCCCAGCCGGCGTGCGCGGGCGCGGGGGGAGAGCGCGCGAAGCCAGAACCGGCGAACGTAGGGAAGCGAATACGACAGGATCTCGAACTCGGGATCGAGCCTGAGGGCCGTACCCTCAGCCATGGCCGTCACTTTGGCCAGTTGAACGAGCTCGGCCGGCAGTCGAAGCCGATGGCGCCGGGCGACATCCATAATGTCGCGGAAAGCCGCCGATGCAGCGATGTCCTTGAGCGGACGCCCGACGTACCGGCGGCGAAGCTGCTCGAGATCCTGCTTGAGCGGACCGCGCGCAACAGCCTGGCCGGCCACGCCCAGAGCCGTCAGCTCGTCAACGAGGCGGTTCGTATCGGCTGCGGCGAGGGCAAGAATGATGCGAAGCAGTGCTTCACGCGTCCCTACATCGAGCGTACCGACCATTCCGAAGTCCAGCAGACCGATGCGGCCGCCGGGAAGGACGAGGACGTTGCCGGGATGCGGATCGGCGTGGTAGAAGCCATTGCGGAGAATCATCCTGAGCAGGATCCGTGTGCACGACCGAGCCAGTTCCCGGCGGTCGACGTCGGCGGCCGCGAGCGCGGCGGCGTCGTCCACCTTGATGCCGTCGAGCCGTTCCAGAGTAAGTACCCGCCGGCCTGAGCGCTCCGAGAAGACGATAGGAACGTAAAGGGCGGGCTCTTCGGCAAAGTCGCGCCGAATCTGCTCCGCGTGTCTGGCCTCCGCCGTGTAGTCAAGCTCGGTGCGCAGGATGAAAGTGAACTCGCGCACCCATCCCTGGACGTCGTATTCACGACCCCACTTCGTGCGCGTCGCTGTGGCGCGGGCGAGTTCGTCGAGCAGAGCCAGATCGGCTTCGGCCTGGGCCTCTACGCCGGGCCGCTGGACTTTGACCACCACCTCCGTGCCGTCCGAAAGTCTCGCTGCGTGCACCTGACCGATCGAAGCCGCGGCAAGGGGCACGCGTTCGAAATGAGTGTAGAGCTCCTCTAGCGGGCGCATCAGCTCCGATTCCACCACCCGGCGGACCTCCTCGAAAGGCATGGCCGGCGCGTCGTCCTGAAGCCCGGCCAGCTCTTCGGCTATCGCCGGCGGAACCAGGTCCGGGCGCGTGCTCAGAATCTGACCGAGCTTGACGGCCGTGACGCCGATATCCTCCAGCGCGAGCCGAAGGTGTTCCGGTCCGGTATATGGATCCTTTCGGGCTGAGTGGCGAAGAATGCCGTGGTGGAACGGGACGAGGCGCCCGAGCCCGAGATCCAGCACGAGCCATCCCAGGCCGTGACGGGCGAGTGCTCCGGCGATCTGGCGCAGCCGCTGTCGTCTGGAGGGTGGTTGAAAGGAAGAAGAGCGTACGGCGATGCTGTTTAGTAAGAACCACTAAAGTATGTGATGGCTTTTCCACGCTGCACAACCCCGGTCCAGCCCCACGTCCGCGATGAGGCTTTCGGATGCTGCATGGGAGGGGGATGTTGTCAAGCGCCGGATGCTCCACTTGCGGTGGGCAAACCGACGGGATTCAGCCGCGCATGCCATCCCGGCAGTAGACGATAACGGGTTGTCTCGTGCCGACGGGACCGGCGGCGTCAGGTCCGGCGGGGTTCGAGGCGGCGCTTCGCCTGCTCTTGATGGAGCCGTTCTTCGAACTCTCCGGCAGAAGGCATACCCCGGAAGATGAGTTCGTCATCGATGATCAGGTTGGGCGAGTGCTGGATGCCGAAATGCTCGGCCTGTCGCGGTTCGTCCTCCACGTAGACGGTGTGGTATTCGAGGCCCATCTCCTGGAGCCAACGCTCCATGTCTGGACGGTGGTGGCACGTCTTCGTGGCGATGATGAGAAGATCCATTATAGTGCGTAGGGTCGGGTGAATGTTCAGTAGGCTCTTCCAGTACCTCATTGACATCTGCAAACAACGACAAGTTAGACCGAGATGCTAACCAGATTTGAAACGATGTGGAGATGGTCTGACGGCAGGAAATGGACACGGCAGATGGAACCGGGATCGCACTTCCAGAACGTCAACAGTATGCGCGGCTTCAGATACGGTCCGTGGTCAGCGGGTGGACGTGTATCCGCCTGCCACGCCGTCTTTTGAGAGGACGATCTGCCAGAGCTGAGCATCGCGCGCGCGGAACAGGCCGGCGCACTGGAGCAGGTAGTAGGTCCACATCCTCCGAAAGCGCTCGTCGTAGCGAGCGCGGAGGTCCGGCCACGCGCGCGTGAACCGCTCATACCACGCCATCAGCGTCCGGTCGTAGTGAGCACCGAAGTTGTGCCAATCCTCCATCACGAACAGCCCCTCGATGGCCCGACCGATCTGCCGGTTGGAGGGAAGCATCGAGTTGGGGAAGATGTACCGCTCGAGCCAGGGGTCGATGGTGCGGACGGAGCGGTTGCTGCCGATGGTGTGGAGCAGGAAGAGGCCGTCGTCTCTGAGGTGCTGACGCACAACGCGCATGAACATCCGATAGTTCTTGACGTCGACGTGCTCGAACATCCCGAGCGAGACGACGTGGTCGAACGGCACGGGATCCTCGAAGGCGCGGTAGTCAGCGAGCCGGACCTCGACATGAAGGCCCTGCAACCGCTCGCGGGCGAGGGCGACCTGCTCCTCCGAGACGGTGACGCCGACGCCGTGCGCGCCGTACCGCTCGGAGGCGAAGGCGAGGAAGCTGCCCCAGCCGCAGCCGACGTCGAGCACGCGGTCGCCCTCGCGCAGGCCGAGCTTGCGGCAGACGAGGTCGAGCTTGGCCTCCTGCGCCGCGTCGAGCGTGGCGGCCTCGTGCCAGTACCCGCAGGTGTAGACCATGCGGCGGTCGAGCATGGCCTCGAATAGGTCGTTGCCGAGATCATAGTGCCGGTGCCCGACATCGTACGCCCGCGAGGGCCGCCCCTTGTTGACCAGGGCGGCGGCAAGCGAGGAGAAGAGCACCGTAGGCGTGCGCACCGCACGGCGGGCGTCCGAGCCGACCAGACGATAGAAGGTCTCGTCGAGGCGCTCGGCGTCCCACCACCCGTCCATGTAGCTCTCGCCAAGGCCGAGCGAGCCGTCGCGGAGGACGCGCCCGAAGAAGCGCCCGTCGTGGACCTGGAGGTCCCACGGCTCCGGCCCGCCGATTTCGAGGCCGGCGCTCGCGGCCAGCCGCCGGACGACCCGCTCCGCCCATGGCGCCGCAGGGCGCGACGACGCCGGATGGGCCGGTTCGGGTCGCGCGTGTTCGTCGCCGGCCGGTGCCGGCGAGCTCCTGTTGTATCTGGGGTTCGACGACGATCGTTGCATGCGTGTACGAATTTCATAAGGTGAGGGCAGGCAGTGTCCTTCATACAAGGGGGTATATGTCACCTGATGCTTTGCATATTCGCGTGCATCGATCGGAGACCCACCTAAAATGCCACCGTGAACCTTAACGGAAACTGAACGCGGGCTTAACTTCCTTTAAGGCGAGCGGCGGAGGGAATCCTTAACGTGCAGCTCCTCCGATATGGTGTAGGTTGGCGCCGCCGACTACGACCGGACGCCTGCAGTCTGTTGCAGGCTCACGGGGCGGTTGGCCGGATGGATCCGGCTCTTCGATACCGGAAAGGAGAGTACACCGCGCTACACCTCCTCCAGCTATAATTCGAAGCACGTTGTACGAAGGGTCACCTCTCCACGACCGAAGAGGTACCAGCCTCCTCGTCCGACGCCCCTCGGCCCAGCCACCAGAGTCCGGTTGCGAGGACGAGGGCCCCTCCCGCAGTCACCTGAAACGGAAGATCGACCTGCAGGCCGAAAAGCAGTCCGCCTGCAAGGGGCCCGGCAATCTGGCCCACGCTGCTGAACGTGTTTTGCAGGCCGAGCGCCGCCCCCACACTGCGCCCACTACGATTGGCTACCAGCGTGAGCAGATTTGGCGTCACGAGGGCGACGCCAAGGGCCAGGAGGCCGACGACGACCAGCACGGCTGCGACGGAACGAACCCAGAGTAACAGGCCGATGCCCATTCCGAATAAGCCGAAGCCCGCTGTAATCTGCTGTCGGGAGTGCACGCGTCCCGCTAGAAAGCCCACCGTGCCGCCCTGGAAAAGCGCCATCACGAGGCCGCAGACGGCAAATGCGTACCCTATCTCCGCCAGTCTGAAGCGAAGGACCCGATCCGCGTAGAGGGCGAAGACGGCCTCGAAAAGCGCAAGGGCCGCCTGACTAAAGAAGACGAGCGCGAGCAGATCCTTTAGCCGCCTCCCGAGGCCGGTCCATCGCACGCGGTCGTGTACCTTGTCCGTGCGGCCTGCCACGCCCAGGGACTCGGGCAGCGCCGCGAACACGAACGGTAACGTCGCGAGCGCCAGCCCCGCGGCTGCGAAGAAAGGAATGGAAAATCCGTCGAAGATGAGATGCTCCGCCGTAACCCGCACGTGCCAGTCGCGCCGGGCCAACAGGCCGCTGAGAACGGGCCCGACGAAGAATCCGAGGCTCAGTGCCGTACCCATCCACGCCATTCCACGCCCGCGGGTCGATTCCGGCAGGGTATCGGCGACGTAAGCGGACGATCCGGTCAGGAGCGCGCCTGAAAAGATACCGGCGACCAGACGCGCCGCATACAGGAGCGGTAGCGAGCTGCCAAGGCCGAAGGCCGCCTGAGCCGCTGCGAAGCCGCCGAGGCCGATCACGATGAGCGGCTTGCGACCGTGCCGGTCCGACCAGAGTCCCCAGAGCGGCGCCGCCACCAGCTGCGTCAAGGCGTACGCACTCGTGAGTGCTCCGACGTGAAAGGCGACAGTAGCCTCCCCGGCCGCCTCGCCAATCGCCAAACGCTCGACGAAGAAAGGCAGAACGGGCAGCGTAATGCCGAAGCCGATCATGGCGATGAACAGCGTGAAGAACAGCAGCAGAAGCCGGCTGCTGGAAGGTCGGATCTCGGTGCGGCGAGTTAACGGCAAACAGGCGCGTTCATTGGTTTGGCGGTCTTGCGGACGGTCTCCAGCGCTCGTCTAATGCGTCCCTCCGCTCGAGGGCGACGTAGCTTCCGTCTGGAGAGGTGAGGACCTGTCGACGCAGCCCGGATGCCGTCTCGACGACGTCTTCCAGCCCGTACCGTCGATCACGCACCTTTAGCCCGAGCACGTAGAACCGCACGTGCAGCGTGGCGGAGACGACGTAGGTATGGGATGCCTCCGCAGGCGAAGGAGCGGAGGGCACGTCGACGACGCGGTCCCGGATGTGGATGCGACTGTTGCTGCCGAGAAAGCCCAGGACCCCCTCCTCGACGCTCACCTGGAGCCTCACGTCTTCCAGCGTATCGCCCGTGGCGGGACGGAGCGGATATCCGACGTCGCCTCCAGTGATTTGAACGGATACACGGCGTCCCTCCGAGCCGGTCAGGGCAAGAACATTCATGACCATACCGGAGCCGTCGACGCTGCACGAGATTGTCGTGTAGATTGTATCGGGCGGCTCCACCTCGGAGTCGACCCTGTACGATTTTACCTGAGCTGATATCTGATCATCCGAGCGCTCAATCCGACCGACCGAGATCTCTTGCCGTTTCTCTAACCGACCGGTCTGATCGTAAGACGCCCTAACATAGGAGTTACCCTCGACGAGGCGGAGGGGCATTTCTGCACCTTCTTGGGAGAGGGCCTCCGGTGCAAACAGCGCGCTCAGAAGCATGGCGACGACAAGCCGGCAGGCGACGCTTCGAGTTCGATGGTCGCAAAAGGAATGTGGTCTCATGGTGCAGCGCCCATCAAGATGCGTATGCCTCGCGAAGTACGGCAGCGTCATCCTCGGGAAGGGATGGATTGATGGTAAGGCCCGACGCAAGCTCGAATCCTCCCGGGATTACGAGGCTCGGTACGATTCGGAGATACCAGTGCAAGTCGGTCGGTATGTCGTAGTGCTCCAGACGCTCGTCGATCTCTCCGTCCGTCAATTCCTTGTTGGTCGCAGAGAAGGGGTCGATGGCGGGCATGAAGAATCGCTGAGGCGTGTTCAGCTTTCTTGCATATTCCGGAAGGGAAAGCACGACGGCGTCGTAGCATTCGACGTGCGGCTGGAGATAGTCCCACACGTCGGAATTCGGCCTCGAAAGATCGACGTGGCAGCGCCAGACCCACGGCGCCTTCTTCCGGTAGTAGTGGATGAGCGGCAGGGGCTGCGGATCGTGTACGATCACGAGATCGTGATCGAGGTGCATGCGAATCGCGTTCTCGCGGACGACTTCTTCGTAGATGTCTTGCTTCATACGCGTAAGATTTATCTCCCCGCCCTGAAGCGCGTTGTGCAGTTTTTTGGTGACGCTGAAGAAATCCGGTCTACCCTGGATCACGCGCCATCCCGTGCGGATTCCCGTTGCATTCATTAGCAGCGTGAGCGACGAGAGCAGCTGAGCGACCCCGCCACCGTAATAGGTCGAGTTCACGTTGACCACGTGAAGGTCGCGAAGGGCGGCCGATTTGGATAACAGGCGCTCGACGGTTTCGGCGCCTACGAAGCGCTCGTAGTCTTCGAGCGTGGGCGCGGTCGATACCTGGCTGGAAACGGTACGGTCATTCATATCGATGCCTTTGAGGCGTCGTGCGTCGGGTGGTCTAAATGTTTTAAATTCGATGTGGAGGCAATGGCCTCCACGCAGCGATCCATGGCCGGCGTGTCCACGTTCTTGCCATGCACGCACCAGAGGCACGTGCACGCCTCCTCGCTGCACGCCTTCTCCCGGACGTGAGATGGAAGATGGCGCCCGGCCACCGCATACAGGAGCCGCTTCGCCTTCGACGGGAGATGATGCGATTGAAGCGTTTCGATGACGTCGCGATCCGGCATGCGGCTCAGGATCCACTCATATCCCTGATTGCCCAGCTGGTTGAAGATCGTCCGGTTGGCAATGGCCGTCTCGAGCCGTGGTACGAGGTGCGTGCGACAGAGCTCATCGTAGTTCTCGTCGCGAGCTATTGCCCGTGCGGCCAGGACGCCTGACTGAAGGGCGTAGCGAAGTCCAAAGCCCCAGAGAGCATCCTGAAAGTTGGCGCGCTCACCGACGAAATAGAGTCGGTCGTTTCGAGACCACGGCGGACAAATGCCGAAGGTGACGTAGCCTCCAAATGAGTGCGGGTTACGAATGTCCAGGCTCACTTCGTTCGTGACCCACCGGAGCGTGCGTTCGAAATACGCAGGCGCGGCTTGAAAGTCGTCGAACAGGCAGGTCGCCAGCGTCGCGCGGCCGTCATGCACGAGCAAATAGGCGTATCCCCGCGGTGCGATGTGATCTCCCAGAAAGGCGAAGCAGGCGTCGGGATGGGACGTCTCGAACACGACGCCGCGCGCAATGGCATCCGGCGCGCGTGGCCCCGTGGCTACGATGATTTTGTCCGCCTCCCCGCGATCGATCTTCCTTCCGAAGCGGATGTCGACGCCGGCGTCGAGGGCCTGTTGCAGAAGACCTCGATCGAGAGAGTCGGGACCGTCGCCGCGCTCCACGAGATAAAACATCGGACGCTTCGTCGTCAGCCTGTGCGGCCGGCCGGAGGGCGCATAGAACGTGCCGCTGTCGTAAGGCTCGCAGGTGAAGTTGACCTCGATGCCCAGGGCAGCCAGTATCTCGACGACGTCCTCCCTGGTGGACCAGTTCTCGAGCCCCTGGTAGTCCCCATTGAACCGCGAGCCGACGTTCGGGGCCTGCTCGAACACGACGGGCCGGAGCCCTTCGCGCGCGAGGTAGATCGCGGCGGCGAGTCCGGCCGGACCTGCTCCGATGACGTGCACGTGCGACATGTATTACTGGACGGACGGTGTTTCTTAGAGAAAGGGTCAATGCTCGCAGGACCGCATACCGTTCACGGCTCTGTCCGGCCGCCGGCCACGGCCCAGACGTAGGCTGCTACCTGCTGGGCCTGCTCGTCGGTAATTCCGCCCGGGTACGCGGCCATGGCTGTCCCGGAAACGCCGTTTCGGACGACGTTCAGGATAGAAGCATAGTCGCCCGAAGCGCGCTGCCACCGGTCGTCGTTCAGGTTGGGGGCGATGGGCCCGCCCTGGAGTGCATCGCCGTGACAGGCGGAACAGGTTCCGGCACCATGGTAGACGATGCGGCCCTGTTCGATCATCTCCTCCGTCACGTTCGCGGGCGTCTGCAGGCCGCGGCGCTCACGGCCGGGCGCCTGGTCCGCATCGTTCGACGCCAGTAGAAATTCGCGCACCAGCGAGGCCTGCCGACGCGTCAGGGTCGCCCGCGTCTGCATGTGCTGCATGATGATGACCCATTCGCGATCGGTCCGTTCAGCCGGACCCCGCGGGTTGTGGCAGCGCTGGCACGTGCGAGAGAAGAGCTCCGCTCCCCGGCTGATGCGCGCGGCCAGCGTCGTATCGGCCGCGTTCCGCGATGTGGCCGTCGACGTCTTCGGCATCTGGAACGCCATGGCTGCGTAGAGGACGAAGAGCGGGACAAAGGTAAGCGAGAGATATCGCATGGGGGTCTCCTGGCTAGAATCCGAAGGCGAGCTGAACGGCGAGGCGGTTGTTGTCGACGGGATGCTCTTCGTCGTTGATGAGGTATTCGAGCTTGATAGCGAGCGCCGGTTCGAACCAGTAGTCGAGCCCGATGGCAAGCTGCCGTCCGGCTGCCGTAACGACGGTTCCGTCGATGTCGCTCTCGAACACCTGCGTCCAGCGCACCACGGGCTGCCACTTCCTCCAGCGATAACTGAGGAGCATCCAGTAGCCGTTCCGAGCAAGGGTTTCGACGGCTGTTTCCGCGCGGTCCGTGTCGGGCGGAGCCCCACCGGGGCCGCCTTCTTCATCGTGTGCGTCCGCCTCGGCCACGTCCTGCCATGTCTGAATGAATTCACCGTGCACCGTGAAATTTCGGTATCGGCTCTCCAGATGGGCGCCCAGCGCGCTGAAGCGAAGATCGCCGGCGGCGTCGAAAGCCCCGGTCATCCCGGAGATGTTGAACTCGACGTGGGGTGCGACGCCGAAGCCGATGCGCCCTCCGATCATCTTGTCCTCGTTATTGTCGGTGAAATCACTGCCGAAGGCGAGGTCGTCCGGCGCCACGGTGCCGCCAGCAGGCGCCTCTTGATGGCCGTCCCCCGCCTCATCCGGCTCTTCGGCGTGTTCGTCCGCAGCGGGCATCGGCCCCTGCGTCACAAAGGCTTCGGCCGTGATCGTGCTGAAGCGTCCTACGGCGAAGGCGCCGCGAAGCTGAATACCAACGTCGGAGAGCATCGGCACGAGCGGATCCGTCGGCGTAAGGGCACCATGCCCGCCATAGAGTGCCGGGCTGCTGACGAGGCGGTTGATCCACGTCGGGTGGAGCCGCTCGGAGAACACGTTGAACGGGAGAAGGAACTTGCCCGCGATCAGGGTCAAGTTGTTGGTGGCGGCCATATCGATCTGGGCATACTCGAGTCCGGTCTCGGTGGCGCCTTCTTCAATCTCGAACTCGAGTTCCCCCTCGAACAGAAATCGGTCCGAGATCTGGAATAACATGATCGGCGCAAAGACGGCAGAGAAGTCGTTCGGCCGACTGCCGTCGGCCAACAGGACGTCGTAGCCGGCACCACCATAACCGGAGAGCATAAACCCCTGCCTCGGGAAGAAGCGCCCTGCATCGGTTTCAGTATCCGATCCGCTCTGGGCCGCGGCGCGGTGCGGACCGACAACGGATCCGAGCAAAAGGATCAGAAGAACATACGTCGGTATCGAGCGCTGCTCGGGCATGGCGGCGTACGTGTCGGCCGAGTGCACATATACTTGCCTGCAGTTCGTCATCTTGAGGCCTCGTCGGGTGGCTGGAGTCTGTCGAGCGACCGGTTGACGGTCTGGATGAGATCTTCGATCTGGCACAGTACGCCGTGAGTACGGGCGTTCAGGTGAAGGGCGTCCCGATGGAGATCCTGCGAGAAGCATTCTACGCCGAGCAGCTGTACTTCGCTTTCTGCGACGTCTTTCGCCTGAAGCAGCAGCAGGTCCAGCTCGCTGCGTAGGCGGTGCAACCGGTCGGCATAACCCGTGGCGACGGTACCGCTAAAGCGATCCGGACTAGATTCGACACGTAACCGTCCTGCTCGAGCGTATGAGTCTGTTCTGGATTTTGTTGTTCTGTCGAGTCTCACGACTCGCGCCCGGCTCGGCACCGGCTGAATATAAGCATCCATGCACTCCACCTGTCCAGTCTATCGTTCCAGCTTCAAAAAGCGTGCGTTGATGGAGACGATCACCGTGCTCGCCGACATGAACACGGCGGCCACGGCCGGGCCGAGCAGCACGCCCAGGCTATAGAGCACGCCGGCTGCGAGCGGTATCGCGACGATATTGTATCCGGCGGCCCACCAGAGATTCTGTATCATCTTCCTGTAGGTGGCGCGCGAGAGCTTGAGGATGGCGGTGACGTCCTCGGGATTGCTCCGAACGAGGATGATATCCGCCGTTTCAACGGCGACGTCGGTGCCGGCGCCGATGGCAATGCCGACGTCGGCCTGCGCCAGGGCCGGAGCGTCGTTGACCCCGTCGCCCGTCATAGCGACGGTCAGCCCACGTCCCTGCACTTCCTTCACCTTTTCCGACTTCTGATCGGGCAGCACCTCGGCGAAGTAGTCGTCGAGTCCGATCTCTCGGCTCACCCAGGCAGCGACCTTGCGGTTGTCGCCGGTCAGCATCATCGTCTTGACGCCCATAGCGTGGAGCGCGGCGATGGCCCGCTTCGACTCGGGGCGGATGACGTCGGCCAGCGCGATGGCACCGGCCAACTCGCCGTCGATCAGCACGAAGACGACCGTCTTGCCCTGCTCCGATAGCTCTTCGTATCGTGAATCTTCGAACGCGATGTCGTGCTCCTTCAAAAAGCCGGGGCTGACGACCTGAACCTTGCGCCCCTCGACCACGCCCTCGGCCCCTTTACCGGGAATCGAATTGAAGTTCTCTACTTCAGGCGCATCCTCTACGGCGTCCGCGATACCCTTTGCAATCGGATGTTCGGAGTGCGCCTCTACGGCCGCGGCGTATCGGAGCAGTTCCTCCTCCGTGATCGGATTCGTAAAGAGCAGCGTATCGGTGACGCCGAACCGCCCCTCCGTCAGCGTACCCGTTTTGTCGAAGATGACGGCATCGAGATTGCGCGCGGCCTCGAACGCCGTGCGATCTCGAATGAGCAGGCCGTTCTGGGCCGAGATGGCGGTCGAGACGGCGACCACGAGCGGCA
This sequence comes from Rhodothermales bacterium, assembly GCA_040904565.1. GTDB lineage: Bacteria > Bacteroidota > Rhodothermia > Rhodothermales > VXPQ01 > JBBDTI01. Next base: position 931 of record JBBDTI010000034.1, on the reverse strand, counting down.
CGGCGAGTCCGAGCGCGTGCGGACACGCGATTACCATTACGGTGACCATCCGCTCTAGGGCAAAGTCAAACGGCTGCCCGAAAACGACAATCCAGACGAAGAGGGTCGCCGCACCGCCACCGAGTGCCACGATAGTCAGCCAGAGCGCCGCTCGATTCGCCAGGTCTTGTGTCTTCGATTTGGATTCCTGCGCCTGGCGCACGAGGTCGACGACCTGCGACAGAAAGCTGTCGGCGCCGGTCTTCTGCACCTCGACCGTGATGGATCCCTCTCCATTGATGGACCCGCCGATCACGGCGTTTCCGACCTTTTTGGGAACGGGTACCGACTCGCCCGTAAGCATGGCCTCATTGACGGACGTCTGACCTTTCACTACCTCGCCGTCTGCCGGTACCTTTTCGCCCGGTTTGATCAATACTCGGTCTCCAGCGTGCAACCGGTCGAGCGGTACGTCGACGACGGCCCCGTCTTCCTCGATCTTGTGAGCCTCGCTCGGCATCAGGCGCGCCAGTTCCTCCAGTGCTTTCGACGCGCCCATGACCGACCGCATCTCGATCCAGTGGCCGAGCAGCATCACGTCGATGAGGGTGGCCAGTTCCCAGAAAAAGATCGTGCCGGCGAGCCCGAAGACGACGGCGCTGCTGTACAGATAGGCCGTCGCGATGGCGATGGAGATGAGCGTCATCATCCCCGGACGGCCGTCCGTCAGTTCACGATAGATGCCCTTGAGGAATGGCCAGCCGCCGAAGAAGAAGACGACGGAAGAGAGCGCCCAGAGCGCAAAGATATCTCCAGGAAAGCGCAAGACGTCTTCGAAGCCCAGGAACCCCTGGATCATCGGTGACAGGGCAAGGATCGGGATCGTAAGGACGAGCGAGATCCAGAAGCGCTTCTTGAAATCGGCGACCATCATGGCGTGATGGTCGTGGCC
>JBBDTI010000033.1:0-42687 GCA_040904565.1 Rhodothermales bacterium | reverse complement strand
TGTTGATAGAAGCTGGCCTTTGCTACACCGGCCTCGTCGATCAGCTGGTTGACGCCGGTAGAATGGTAGCCCTGCGCGTAGAACAACCTGCTCGCCGCATCGAGCAGGCGTTCACGAGGGCTTTTGTCCATGGTGGATGGCATGCGCCGCGGACTGTTGATTGAAAGGCCGATGACAATTCGCGCATCTCTGCGTTGAACGCCGTGGCGTCAAATCCGGCAGAATAATATAAAGAGAATCATTACGTTGGTTCGAAGCCGCCGGCGGCCGGTGCCCCGATCAAGAAACAAGTGGAGCGTGTAATGAGAAAACTGACCCTTCTAATCGCAGCCATACTGTGTCTGACATCCACCCCTTCGTGGGTCGATGACGCGGCCGCGCAGAATACTTCACAGAATGTTGCACAGAATGATGGAGATCAGAAGACGGTCCTCGCCATTCTCGGCGACGTGTGGCATCGGCCGGCCTTTCTCGACCGGCATCTCGTCGGCCCGCTGCGCGACGAGGGGTGGATGGCGGACGTTATCATGGATTACGACGTCCCCTGGGATGATTTCGAGAACTACGATCTGATCATCCTGAGCCGCTACGGGCAGGAAGACTTCGATTATTACCGGTATCGGGATAGAAATCCGGATGCCGAGCGGAAGACCTGGATGACGCTGGAACAGAGCATGCTGTTCGTGGAGTACGTCGAATCCGGTGGAAGCATACTGCTCTACCACGACGGATTCGGCAGCACGCCCTGTGAGTTCGGCACGGTGCTTCTGGCGCGGTCCTGCTTCATCAGCCATCCCGAGCGCATCGAAATTACCGTGTCCACGCTGGACGGCATGCCGGAGATCACGGAGGGCGTCGCGGACTCGTTCGTAGTCCGGGACGAGGAATACGTCGTGGAGATGGACGAGAGCGAGACGAACGTCTTTCTGGAGAGTCATTCCCCGGAACACGGCCGGTCTCCCCAGGGCTGGGCGCACACGTTTGGAGACGGCAAGGTGGTCGTCCTCATCCCCGGCCATTTCATGGACACCATCGAACACCCGATGATCAACCGGCTGATCCAGAACTCGCTGGACTGGTTGAACGAGTGACGTTGACAACGTAAGCTTGACTCCGTAACGTCAGGTCGTGCAACATGCTCTGAGCATGCTCTGAAAATGATCTGAGAGCAACCGCATCTGTAGCACAGGTATCGCCCTTGAACGCGAACGGAAGTTCACAGCATTCGCGCGACCAGGTCGACCTGGTCCCCGTCATGGGGCTCACGGGTGCCCTCGCGCTGGGAATCGGCACGATGATCGCCGCCGGCATCTTTGTCCTGTCCGGCCTGGCCGTCAGCATGGTTGGAGCCGTTGCGATCCTCTCTTTCGTGCTCGCCGGACTCGTAGTGACCCTTACCGCGGCCGCTTATGCCGAGTTCGCGTCCATCTATCCGGAGAGCGGCGGCGAGTACGCCTACGTCGCCAACACGTTTGACTCCAACCTGACCTACCTGTTGGGTTGGACCATGATACTGGGGTATCCGGCCAGTGCCGCCTTCTACCTGACCAGCTTCTCCGACTGGTTCTATCACTTCATTCACCCCGTGTTCGGAATACCCGAAACGATTCCCTTCTGGGTATCCGGCCTGGTCATGATCGCGCTTCTAGTCGCCGTGAATTTCAAGGGAACGAAAGAATCGACGCTCTTCCAGATCGTATTCACCGCGACGAAGGTCGTGCTTCTGATCATCTTTCTCTACGGCGGCCTTAGAGCCATGGAACCGAGCGTGGTGATGGCTTCGATAGAGCGAAACATCGGAGACCTTGCCGGCATCGGGACGACCAGCGCTCTGGTGTTCATCACGTTCTTCGGGTTCAGCGCGATAGCCGCGTCGTCGGAAGATATCCGGTCTCCCGGCCGCACCGTGCCGCGGGCCATCTACATCAGCATGGCCGTAGTCACGGTTCTCTACGCGCTGGTGGTTCTGGTCGTGGTCGTAGCGGTTAACGACCCTGCCTTCCTCACCTTCCTCTCGGAGCGCGTTGACCTTGGTGGGCTGGATGCCGCCGAGTACGTGACCGGTCACGGCGAGGTGGCCATGGGGCTGGCCGCCCAGTACTACCTGGGTGACGTGGGCTTCTATGTCATCATCGTCGGGGCTCTTATCTCCATGGTCTCGGCCGCCAACGCGACCATCATCGCCGGCTCCAGGGTGAAGCTCGCCATGGCAAGGCGAGACCACCTGCCCCGGCACTTCCGGGATCTTCACCCGCGGCTCCGGACGCCGCACAAGACGGTGCTCCTCACCGGCGGTATCATCCTCTTCTACGTGGTTGTCTTCGGGATCTTGTTCGCGCGGGCTCCGGGAAGCGAAGCCCCACCGCTGTTCGGGCTGGAGGTCGGGCTCTCCGGCATTGCCCAGTATGCCAACTATCTCCTGCTCTGCGGACTGATAACCGTCAACATAGCCCTGATCTGGTCCCGCCGCACCAAACCCGATCTCGAGCGCGGCTTTCGAGTGCCCTTCGTACCCGTGATACCGATCCTGGCCATACTCGCCAATCTGGGACTGCTTCTAAACCTGGGCGTGAAGGCACTCGTTCTGGGCATTCTGGCCCAGGCCGTCGGCGTGTTGTTCTGGTTCTTCTGGCGTGCTCGACCCGTCTCCTCACGCATTGCGGAGGAGGAGACGCCCACCGCGGTGGCCGAGTATGCGGGACATCCGTCCGAGGAGCGCATCCTCGTGGCTATTTCGAATCCTGCCCACATCGCGCGCCTGATGCGCACGGGAATGGCTGTTGCGCGGGATCGCGGTGGACAGCTCCTCGTGATGTCGGCGGTCATCGTACCTGACCAGACCCCTCTCAGCGAGGGACGTGGACAGGTCTCGGAGCAGAGAAAGCTGCTGGAGGAGGCGATAGGCTTTGCTGAGGGATCCGGGCTCACGGTCACCGGGACGATCCGGATCGCTCACCGCGTCGCCGACGCCGTGCTTAACACCATCGACCAACACGACTGTGATGCAGTCATCGTCGGCTGGAGGGGGGAGACCCATCACCGCCGTGACATCATCCTCGGCTCCAACCTGGACGACATTCTGGACTTCGCTCCCTGCGACGTGCTGGTCGAGCGAATCGGCGAGCAGGCCGCCGCCGAGGTGTCCTCCATTCTCGTTCCCGTAGCGGGAGGCCCCCATTCCGATCTTTCCGTAGCCGTAGCCCGGTCGATGGCTCGGGAAACCGGGGCACGCGTCGTCCTGTACCGCGTGTTGCGACCCGGCGACGAAGAGCCGGCATCCCGCGAGGCACTCGAGGCATTCAAGGACGCATTCGTGGAGGTCGGTATCGACGTTGAACTCCGGTTGGAGGCGAGCGACAACGTGGAAGACGCCCTGGTTGCCGCGACCGAGAAGGTGGATCTAACCGTGCTGGGTGCGACGCGGGAGCCTCTGATTAGCCGGCTGGTCGCGGGCGATCTCCCCGAGGCCATAGCCCGGCGCGGGTCCGGAATGATTATTATGGCTCGGCGCAACATACCCGGGCGCTCACGCATCAGGCGGTGGCTGCGAACGACCGCATGAACTTGGGAAAGCGTTCCGGCCGTTTCGACGCTGCCCAGCGTGATTGACTGATTGGAAAGGTTGATCCAGAACTCGCTGGACTGGTTGAATGAGTGAGGCCGGCACAGCAAAACCCCTCGACCCCGACCCTTTCGGGCCAAGCTCGAGGGGTTCACTACTGCCTATAGGAGGGACGCGCGTGGTTGAACGCGAAAGTCCACTATTATTTCAGGAGCGTCATCCGTCCCGACTCTACCATCGTGTTCGTAGCGGACGTCGCTATCACCCGATAGATGTAGATACCCGAGGCCATCGAACCGGCGTCGAACTGCATACTGCGATCCGCGCCCGCCTGGACCATCGTCGAGGGAAGCGTCAGTACCTGACGTCCCAGGATGTCGAAGATCTGGACGTGAACTTCAGCCGACTCGGGTAGATCGAATCGTATGGTGGTGGAAGGATTGAACGGGTTGGGATAGTTGCCGAGCAACTTGAACGATCCAGGCAATTCATCCGAGCCTTCCGTCGTGAGCCCCACGCCCACCTGTATGCTCCCATCGACCCCTATCCCGAGGGGCGTGCCGTCGTTCAAGGTAAGATTAGCAAATGTCAGGTCGGTCGTACCTTCGCTACCCGACGTCCCCGTCAGGTAGATGAACACGCCGCTGCCGTCGATCGCCGTACCGACGGAACCAACCACGTTGATGCTGCCGCTGGTGGCGTCAATGGTAATCTGTGCGTCTTCGGAAAGCGTTCCGGCCGTTTCAACGCTGTCCAGCGTGATCACGTCCGGGTCGTACATGACCGTAAAGTCAAACGAAAGGACGTCCTTCCCGTCGATGTCGTCGGTCGTTATCGGAATGGATATCGCCACGTTGGGCTCCGCACCGCTCTCCGGCAGCGTCAGCGTCACCTCTTCTACGGGCGGCGGCGGCTCCGACGGGACCGTAACCGTGTTCTCATCGAGCGTGACGGCGCCGATGCGCGCCAGAGCTCGTCCGTCGAGCGTCGCCCCCGTTTCCAGCGTGATGGACTGATCGGCCATGATGGTCCCGACGAAGGCGGAGGTCGTACCGATCGTAGCCGACGAACCGACCTGCCAGAAGACGTTAGCCGCCTCGGCTCCTCCGCTCAAGACCACCTGGCGACCTGACGTCGTCGTGAGGGTGGATCCCATCTGGAAAATCCAGACCGCATTCGCGTCTCCCTGGGCGTCTAGCGTGAGGTCCCCTGAAGATATTTCAAGAGACGTTTGAGATTTGTACAGTCCGGGTGGGAGGGTTTGTCCGCCCAGGTTTCCGGCCACCGTGATCGGATTCGTCGTTCGCCCGGCCGCATCGTTGTACGCGGTCGTCAGGTCGGCTTGGCCATTCACGGCCTCCGGCGTATTGATAAAGATATCACCGGTCACCTGACCGGGAGGAAATCCGTCCACCGCCGAGCCGGGGCTTAATCCCAAATCTCCATTAATTACGGTATTACCGGTGCTGGTGACCGTCGAACCGCCCAGAACCCCGAATCGTGCAGCCGCTCCAAGCTCGACCGGCTCGGGCGATTGTGAAACGGCCTCTCCGGGCATCATGAATGCCGTCAGACCAACCATCAGAGCGGCGCAAAGTATGCGCATCCAACGGTCCAAGATACCTGTTCTGTTAATCGTAAAAACGCGCATGATTCACTTACCTCTTAATCCAAATATTATGACAGTAAGGCCAATCTTTTTAACCTTTTATGTAGTACCCCTCACAAAAACAAATAGACTCACATCTTTCCAAGAGTATCTACAATTTTACATGCTACCGACCGTGCAACATTCAAACGATGTGAGCACAGGAAGTAGGTGCACCCTGACGAGGCTCGAAATCTCAAGCGCGTCGACCCTTTCGGTGTGTATCTTCTGCATGATGCCGTAATTGGATGTTTGTCCATTTCGAACCCGTCACGATCGACATGCCGCTTTCAGCACGCCGCCTGCTACCCTTGCTCCTGCTCGTTCCCATCGCGCTGGTTTCGGGCTGCTCGACCGCCCAGTCGGAATGGCGAACCCTCCTCACGGAGGATCTAGCCGGCTGGTATACGTACCTGGGCTATAAGCTGCCGGCCGACTACGACGGGGATGTCCCGACCGACGAAAACGGAGACCCGCTCGTGCCGGTCGGATACGACCGGAACGTCAACGACGTCTTCACGATGATCCAGGAGGACGGCGAGCCGGTCCTGCGCATCAGCGGCGAATACTATGGCAGCATCTCGACGGACGAGGATTTCGAAAACTACCACCTCACGCTGCAGGTGCGCTGGGGAGATATCAAGTGGGACCCGAGGACGAACCTGATGCTGGATTCCGGCGTGCTCTATCACGCCGTCGGTGAAAGCGGTATCGACTACTGGCGCGCGTGGCCCCTCTCGCAGGAATTCCAGGTCATGGAAGGACACATGGGCGACTACTGGAGCATCGGCAGCGCGGCCATCGACATCCGATCGCTCCCCGAGGAAGGTGCCATGAGCGCGATGGCGAGCCACGACCGGCCGTTCCGGTCCTTCAGCGACGGAACCGATCAGGGCGGCTTCTGCCTTCGGACGGCCGACTACGAGAGTCCGATGGGCGATTGGACGACCCTCGAGCTCATCACCTTCGAGGACAAGGCCCTTCACCTCGTCAACGGCGAGGTCGTGATGGTCCTGCGCAACTCCCGCTTCATCGAAGACGGGGTAGCGCAGCCGCTCACGTCGGGCAAGATCCAGCTGCAGAGCGAAGCAGCGGAAGTGTTCTTTAAAGACATACGCATCCGGAACGTCGACGCGATTCCGGCGGAGTACGCCCATTTCTTCGACGCGTAGCGGCGCTCCGAAATCATCCTTCGCTAACATCGATTCATAACCGAAACCATCCCGATGAGAAATCTTCTGATCCCCGCACTCGCCCTCCTCTTCGTCCTCGCCGGATGCGCGGACACCGACACGGCGTCGGATGCCACAGACAGTGCAGCCATGGCAGATATGGAAGCCGCCGCCGGAACCGGCGAGTGGACGACCCTCTTCGAAGGCGAAAGCGCCGACGCATTTCCGAAGCACGGCGGCGCGGCCACCTACCGCATCGAAAACGGCACCGTCGTCGGCACGACCGCCCCGAACTCGGAGAACGCCTTTCTCTGCACGAACGAGACGTTCGGAGATTTCGAGCTCGAATTCGAGACGATGGTCCACGACTCGCTCAACTCCGGCGTACAGATCCGTTCGCACGTCCGTCAGGAAGATGACCGCGTCTACGGTCCACAGGTCGAGATCGAGGCCGGCGGCGCCGAAGGAACTGAATCCGGCTACATCTACGGCGAGGCCCTCGATACGGGCTGGCTGACGCCGGAGGAAGAGCTGCAGCCGCACACGAGCTTCCGGGACGGCGAGTGGAACCGGTACCGGATCGTCGCCCAGGGGCCCCGGATCCAGACCTGGATCAACGGCGAGTCCATCGCCGACCTCACCAACGAGGAGATCTACGCCGATCACCAGGAAGGACTCATCTGCCTCCAGGTCCACGGTATCGGCGACGCGGGACCGTGGGAGGTGTCGTGGAGGAACGTGCGGGTGAGAGAGCTCTAGCGTAACGAAACCGTCCGTGGTGAAACGAGAAGACGTCGTTCAACGGGAAAAGAACCTCGTCCACCATGAAAAAAATCAGTGCAACCCTCTGATGAACGTATCTGAACAACTCCTCGAAATTCTCAAAAGTGAGGGCGTGACACAGATTTTGGGCGTCGCGGGCGATGCGTTGAATCCGCTCGTGACGGCTATAGGGAAGCAGGATGCCATCAAATGGGTCAAGATGAAGCATGAGGGGAACGCCAGTTTTGCCGCATTTGCCCAGGGCGAGTTGAGCGGGAATGTTGGCGTGTGTGCCAGTACGGTGGGCCCGGGAGCGCTCCATCTCGTGAACGGGCTTTACAACGCCAAAAAGGAACGGTCGCCTGTGCTGGCCATTACGGGACAGGTACCCATCGAGCATATCGGAACGAATTACCACCAGGAAGTAGATCTTGCGAAGGTATTCGACGACGTGTGTACGTATCAGGCCGTAATCCGCAGCGCGGAGGAAGCGCCGCGGGTTATTCTCCGTGCCCTCCGGATTGCCATCAACCACAAGTGTGTGTGCCGGATCGAGCTGCCGGTCGGCATTGCCGAAATGCCGGCTAAGAACGTGCCGTACGTGCACCAGGTATTTCGGTCAAAGGCCGTCGTGACGCCGCCCAAGGCGCAGCTCGATGACGCGGTGCGGCTTATAGACGAGGCCGACACGGTGGGCATCCTCGCCGGCGCCGGATGCCGCGAAGCCCGAGAAGAGGTGCTGGCGTTTGCTCGGAAGCTGAATGCACCCATCACACATACGGTGCGGGCGGCTGACATCTTCGACCACGGCAGCGAGAATGTGGTAGGTCTGACCGGACTCATCGGCAATCCGTCGGGCTACAAGGCAGTGATGGAGTGTGATCTGCTTCTCATGCTGGGAACGGACTTTCCGTACGTAAACTATTTGCCGGAATCGACGAAGACGATCCAGGTGGACATCCGCCCGGAGAACATCGGCAACCGTACGAACGTGACGCTGGGCATACATGCCGACGTGGGGTACGTGGTGCGGTACGTGGTCGAACAGTGTCTGGCGAAGCGGGATGCCCGATTCGTGAAGAAGCTGAACGAAGAATTCGTGGCCTGGAAGGACAATAATTGCCGCACGTCGAGCACGTCAAAGGACTTCCAGGTGATGCACCCGCAGGTGGTATCACGCGCCATAAGTGACGTGGCGGCCGACGACGCCATCTTCGTGATAGACACGGGGACGTCAGCCATCTGGTCCACCAATTTCATGAACTTACATTCGGATCGCCGCATGATCGGCTCGTTTAACCACGGGTCGATGGCGGTGGGCCTTCCCGGGGCCATCGGCGCGCAGCTGCTCTATCCCGACCGGGAGGTATGGGCGCTCGTGGGCGATGGCGCCTTCAATATGTCGCTTCACGAATTTTCGACGGCCGTGGAGTACGATCTACCCATCAAGATCGTGGTGCTCAACAACTCGGAGCTCGGCTTCGTGAAGATTGAAATGGAAGAGGCGGGCCTGGCACCGAATTTCGACGCGCTCGAGCTCGAGAACTTCGATTTCGCGCGCTACGCCGAGCTCTGCGGTGGGGACGGCGTAAACCTGGTCGAGCCGGGCGACATCCTCGACGCCGTCGAAAAGGCCCGATCGTCGACCGTACCTTTTGTACTTAACGCACACGTTACGAGCGGCGAACTGTCGCTGCCGCCGGACATTACACTTCATCAGGCGCGGAATTTCGGCGTGTCGAAGGTGAAAGAAATGATCGGCGCGCTGCGCGGCGACCAGAAGCAGTGGGCGAACGTGAAAAAGGAGCTTCGCGCGTATCTGGACAAGGAGTCGTGAGCAGCGGATCAACTCGGCTGCTGACAGCCCCGTTTCGCAACGACGGTCAGGGGCGTCAATGCGCGGACCATATCATCGGGGGCGCCGCGCTGTTGTCGATACAGATCGTAGCCGTTCAGAAAGCAAACCGGACACCGGCAAGTAGGGTGCGGGGAAGTCCCGGACGGAGTCCGGCGGGCCGGCGGGCCACGGCATATTCTTTATTGAACAAATTTTTCACGATGCTAAATATACGCACGTTTCGATAGACCTCGTATCCAACCGATGCCTCGGCAACAAAAAACGAGCCTACCGACTCTTCCGGCACCAGGTCGCCCTGTCCGGCAATCGTCCGCATGTCATCCACCCAAGAACCCTGCAGTGCCAGGTCGAAGTGACCGGCATTCAAGCCCACATCAACCGTGAACTGATTGCGCGGTACGTAAGGCAACTCATCGCCTACCTCTACCTCGCCCCAGTTGGCGAAATCGCTCGCGAAGGAAGACTCGAAGGTGGCATCGGTGAAGGTATAGGAGACGCCCACCGGAATAGAAAGGCGCCAGTCCATTAAGCGCCCCAGATTTTCGCGTGCCGTGATCTCAAGGCCGCGCACCGTGGCCTCGCCGCCGTTGAAGAGGTCACCGCTTCCGCTGCCGCCACCGGCCGCCAGGTCAGTACCCAACAGGTTCGCGAAATCATTGTAGAAGAAGGCCACTTCCGCGCGGCGGGCACCCTCCTGGTAGCGTACTCCAATTTCGTAGTTCACGCTCTTCTCGGGATTCGTACCCTCCTTCGATCCGGGAGGTGCAAATCCGCGGTGCACGCCGCCGAAGAGGGTGGCGTCGGGCCAGATTTCAGCCGATACGCCCAGACCCGGAATCCAAACATCGACGTTGTTCTCGCGCTCGGTGAGATTTGCGCCCGTACGCCCCGGATCAGCCTTGCCGTAGTCCTCACGCCGTATGGTGATGTCCTCATAGCGGAGCCCGGGCTGAATGGTCACGCGGCCTGTGATGAGGCGCGGCTGCACGAAGAATGCGTTGGACGTTCCCGTCTCAATTCGGTTGGATTCGGTTCCCGGCGTGCCCGGATTCACCAGATTCATGCCGGAGTCTGTCATCTGGAAGCCGTCGACCCACTGGAAACGGTCCATTTCGTCCTCATGGATGCGCGCGCCGAGCTCGACATCGAACTGACCGGCAGTAGTCTCCGTACTGAACTGCGCGGTCGCCTGGATACCACGGGACAGATACTCACGGTTGTTGGCCTTCACACCCAACTCCGTGTCCGGGTTTGTTGAAGTGCCCTGCATGACACTGAATTCCTGCGCATGAGCGGTCGGATTCTCGAGCAGGTTGGCAATGGAGATGCCGCCCACCTTATCAAGCTTATACCAGTTCCTGGCGAACGTGGAGCGGTAAGCGGTCGTCGTGATTTTTAGCTTTTCGTTCGGCACAATCAGGTGTCGCATCATGACCTGCCGGTACTCCGTGTTCATCTGATCCTGCGCCGATCCGGCGTAGCGGCGGATCGGATTGGACCGGAAGTCCGCATCGGTCAGCCCCAAATACGTTTCATCAGATACCTCGTCCGTGAAGAGTGCCTTGACGGACAAGGCCTGGTACACGGCGGCGTTCTTTTCCGTGTTGACGCGGCCCTTAAACATAATGTCGGTCTTGTCGAAGCCTGTTTCACCGCCGGAGTCGAGCTCTTTGTAGCCGTTCGTTTGGGCATTGAAGCCCTGCACGAGGAAGCCGCCGTACTTCCACGAATTGCCTACGAACCCCTCAAGCGTGAGGCTTTCTTCTTCACCGGCCTGCACGCGGGCCTCACCCTTAAACTTCTCGGGAATGGACTTGGAGAGCAGGTTGATGGCCCCGCCCGTCGTATATGGACCATATTTGATTTGACTTGAGCCTTTCCTTATTTCAATTTCTTCCATGCGTCCGATCGTCGGAAAATAGTAGGCGGCCGATGCGGCATACGGCGCCGGCGCTACCAGAATGCCGTCTTCCATGATGCTGATCTTCGAACTACGCTCCGCCCCACTTCCGCGAATACCGATATTGGGACGAAGTCCGTAGCCATCTTCTTCCTGCAGGTTCATTCCTGGCACGCCACGCAGGGCACGGTTGACATCGTTAGCCTCGAATTTTTCAAGCGAGCGGGCCGTCACTCGGTGGGCTGATCCTGGGATGCCTTCCATTCCGAGCGGATGGGCCAGCATGCTTTCGCGCTCCACAATCAGCTCGGGGATTTCGAGTACCGCGGGCTCCAGAGGAATGCGCACGGTAGCGGTTTCGTTGGCCCCCACGTTGACCTTGAATTCACTCGTCTCGTACCCGATGGTCGATACTCGCAGCACATGCGGCGCGGCGGGAAGTCCCGCTATTTCAAAGCGGCCAAGCTCGTCGGCCGCTGCACCGAAGGTCGTGCCTACGAGCTCGACGTTGGCGCCGGGGATCGTTTCGCCCGTATCGGCGGACAGCACCGTACCGGCAATGCGACCGTTTGCCTGTGCGTAGGCGAATGACGGTAGAAACAGCGTAAACAGCGCGGCAAGTAGACCAACTCGTACGAAGGACGTCATAGCGCTTGTGTTCACGTTTATTAAGACCATGTCTAAATTCAAACTCGAATTTAGACACGATCTAAATAAGATACCCGACACATTCTACCAATTAACACCGCCTTCATGTTTTAAGACGGATGTCTTGTCGCCGTATGTGTCGCAGCAGGCACCGGCTTGCCTGGCCGTCAAAGTCGATACGAACGGCGTTGAAAAGGATCTAAACGCCGTCCTCGTCAGCTTGTAATATGTAGTGCCTGTTGTCGTCAGAAATTACCTGCCAACCTGAGCATGGCCTCATCATCACGTACCGCCGAAGAGGTGGCGCGGCATGCGTTCGCCCCCGTCCACAACGGATTCACCGTGGACCCCGAGACGGGCAATGACGGCGTCGCCGACCTGCAAAGCCCCGACGGACGCGTGCGCACCCTCGCCGTACGCGATCTTATCAGGGTGGGGCGAAAACAATCCAGACCTGTTATAGAATTACTGGATCATGGCAGTGAGCACGTCCGCCACGTCGCGGCGATGGCGCTGGGTCTTCTCCGGGCCGAGGGGGCTGTGGGGCCGCTGAGCCACCTTCTCCGGCAGGATTCCGATCCCGTCGTTCGATCTCAGGCAGCGATTGCGCTCGGACAGATCGGCGCCGGCGCGGACGTACTGGTCCAACACGTGGAAGGAGCCGATCATACCGACGTACGCCATCAGTGTACGGTGGCGCTGGACCGCGTCCGCAAGAATGAGGTCGTCGAGCCGGAGAGCGCCGAGCACTTTGCCGGCCTGGAGACCTCGTCGTTTGACCGGGTTCAGGTCGGCGAACCGGCTCCTGACTTTTCGCTCGAAGACACGGAGGGAACCACGTGGTCGCTGTCCGACCTTCGGGAAGATAAAACGGTCGTTTTGATCTGGATCTTCGCCGACTGGTGTCCGGTCTGCCACAAGGAATTTCACGGACTAATTCGGCACGAAGCCCGTTTTCGGGAACTGGACGTGGCGGTGGCTACACTGGAATGCCACGATCGCTACCGGGGGCGTGTGATGGTGGGCAGGGAGTTCCATCCTCCTTACTGGTTTGCCGACAACCTGCCGGGCGACCATCCCCACGACCCGTATGCCGACGGCATCTGGTGGCCGCACCTCATCGACCGCGGGGCGGTCGTGGGTGCGCGCTACGGCATCAGCCCGCTGCAGTTCGCCGTCCACTCCGAATACGTGAATCGCCCTACCACCGTCATCATCGACCCGGAAGGCATCGTGCGACTCGCCCACGTCGGGACGTACTGGGGGGATCGTCCGAGCATCGGCCAGATCCTGAAGATGATCGAGACGGGAGAATACGATTTTCAGGCCCCACCCCCCCGGCACGGCCCACACTGATTTCGGTCTGATTCGGCCCAGGACGTCATGTAAAGCCTGACGCAACGCCGCATGTCTCGCCGGTCCGCGATAATCCGCGATGGGCGCGACGCGACGATCGGCATGCCATCCAAAAATCTCTTATCGTAGTAGCCACTCCCGATTCTCGTCTCGTCGCGGCATAAAACGATATGGACAAACGAACCTTTCTGAAAACCTCGGCCGCCGTCGTCGCGGGAGGACTCCTTTCGCCCCTCGCCGCCTGCCGATCCGAGGAGATGGCGGCACCGCGTACCAACTGGGCCGGCAACCTGACCTACAGCGCCGAGACGCTTCATCTTCCCGGGAGCGTCGAGGAGGCCCGGGAGATCGTCCGAAACAGCTCGACCGTTCGTCCACTCGGCTCTCGCCACTGCTTCAACACGATCGCGGACAGTCCGGTCAGCCAGATCTCGCTCGGGCGCATGAACGGCGTGGTCGAGCTCGACGAAGCCTCGAACCAGGTGACCGTCGAGTCCGGCATTCTGTACGGCGACCTGAGCACCTATCTGCACGAGCGAGGGTACGCCGTACACAACCTGGCTTCGCTGCCCCACATATCCGTCGCCGGAGCGATCGCCACCGCGACGCACGGGTCGGGCGTCGCCAACGGCAACCTTGCCACGCCCGTCTCGGCGATCGAGTTCATCGACGCCCGCGGCGACCTGCATACGCTGACGCGGGACGACGACGCGTTCTCGGGAGCCGCCGTGCATCTCGGCGGACTCGGCGTCATCACGCGGATCACGCTGGACGTCGAACCCACGTTCGACGTCGTACAGCACGTCTATCTGGATCTTCCGCGCGCGGCGCTGGGCGACCACTTTGACGAAATCATGTCGAGCGGCTACAGCGTAAGCCTCTTCACCGACTACCAGTCCGACACTGTCAACCAGGTGTGGGTCAAACGGAGGGCCGACGAGGCCGCAGGAGACGACGAGCCCGCCGAGGCCGACTTTTTCGGCGCGCGTCCGGCCACGCGGAACGTCCATCCCATCATCGAGATCTCGGCGGAGAACTGTACGGAGCAGATGGGCGTCCCCGGCCCCTGGCACGAACGCCTGCCGCACTTCCGGATGTGGTTCACGCCCAGCAGCGGCACGGAGCTCCAGGCCGAATACTTCATCCCCCGCGAAGCCGCGAGCGAAGCGCTTCAGCTTCTCTACGAGATGGGAGACCGTCTGGACCCGATCCTGATGATCTCCGAGGTGCGCACGATCGCGGCGGACGATCTGTGGATGAGCACGGCCTACGGCCGGGACAGCGTCGCGGTCCACTTCACGTGCGAGCAGGATTGGGAGGCGCTGCAGCAGATCCTCCCGGTCATCGAGGAAGCGCTCGCCCCGTACGAACCGCGGCCGCACTGGGGCAAGATGTTCACGCTGCCCCGGACTCAGCTGCAATCTCGGTACGAACGGCTGGCGGACTACCGCGAGCTGGTCCGGCAGTACGACCCGGACGGCAAGTTCCGAAATGCTTTTCTGGAAGAGACGGTTTGGTCCTAAAATGATTCGCAAAATCGTCAGGAAGGTCAACTTGCATGAGACCTCCAGCGATGCGGACTACTGGCGTTCGCGACCACCTCATGAGCGTCTCAGCACGGTCGAATCCCTGCGCCGGGAATATCATAACTGGTCACCAGATGCCGCGTCAGATGACGATCGCCCCAGACTTCAGAGAGTTTGCCGCGTCTTTAAACGATCGTGACGTTCGTTATCTGATCGTAGGTGGATATGCCGTAGCAGATACGTGGTAACTGATGCTCGGTCCGACCCTGAAGCTCACCGCGGAGGGTCCTGGACGAACGCCGGATCGGGGACGAAATACTTCTCGATCACCCAGTCCGGCTGCCACCGGTCGACTTCGCGCTGGACGTCAGAATAATCGAACTCGAACGCGAGCGGATCGCCCGGCTGCACCGGCTCGTCGCCGGTCAGCACCGCGCCCGGAGCCAGCGGGTCGTCGGCCCGCACCTGCTCGCTCTGGAGCATCTCCTCCATGCGCGACCGCGTGGCGGCATACTCGGGATCATCCGCCAGATTGTTCAGCTCGTACGGATCGCCCTCCAGGTCGAACAACTGCGCGTGTCCGATGCGCGGGTACGAGATCAGCTTCCACCGGCCTTCCCGCACGCTGCGGACGTCGTTCGCGTAGGCGTTGAACATCGCCGAGCGCCATTCAACCCGGTCGCCCCGCCAGAGGTCGGCCAGGCTCCTCCCGTCCATCCCCTCCAGTCCGTCGGCGCCGGTAAGCTCGATGATCGTCGGCGCGACGTCGTAGAGGTAGACGAGCGCCTCGCTTTCGCCGCGCGGTACGCCCGGACCCGCCACGATGAGCGGAACGCGCGTGCTGTGCTCGTAGAGGCTCTGCTTGCCGAGGAGTCCGTGCGATCCCAACGCCAGGCCGTTGTCGCCCGCGACGACGACGACCGTGTTCTCGGCGAGGCCGTGGCGCCGCAGCGCCTGCAGGATCCGGCCGATTTCCGCGTCCATGTGCGAGATGAGCCCGTAGTACTCACTGATCTGCGACCGGATGACCTCCGGCGTGCGCGGCCAGGCCGCAAGATGCTCATCGCGCACCGTCATGGTTTGCGGACCGATGTTGAAGGGATGCGCCGGCATGTAGTTGGGCGGCAGCGGAACGCCCGTCTCGGAATACGCCGAAAGGTAGTCCTCCGGTGGGGTACGCGGATCGTGCGGCGCGGTGAAAGCGACGTAAGCGAAAAAGGGCGCTTCCGTCTCCGCTTCCGCGTAGCCGTCGATGAAGTCGATCGCCGCGTCGGCAAAAAGCGCGGTAGAGAAGCCCAGGGAATCGACGCCGGTATACGTGCCATCCGGTCGCATATCGACGAGTGGAACCTCCGTGTGGTCCGACATCCCCCCGAACATGATGCGGCGGCCTTCCTCGAAGGACTTCGCGAAGGAGGGGCGGCTGTTGTGCCACTTGCCGGTGCCGAACGTTCGGTAGCCGGCGGCCTGCAGCTGCTGCGGAAAGGTCCGGAGCGAGTCGAGGTTGTCGTAGACGTGAAACAGGCTGCGTCCGGTCATAAGCATGGCCCGACTCGGCGCGCAGACGGCGCCGTGGTGCCCGCCCATGACGTATGCGTTCCGCATGCGGAATCCGGTGCCGGCCAGACTGTCGAGCGCCGGCGTCCGAATGTACGGATTCCCCGCGGCCCCGAGCGCGTCGGCCCGATGGTCGTCCGTGAAGATCAGCAGGACGTTTGGACGCTCCTGGGCGTCCGGGTCAGCGGCCGCATCCGACGGCGGCCGGCCCAATCCGGCCAGGAGTAGCACGCAGAGGCAGATGGGAATCGCACGGCTCATAGTAGCAATATTACGCAGTCTCACGCCCCTCCGCAAGAGATGATGGAACGGTCACGAGCATCGTCCATGTGGGATCGCCCGGCTCTCTCCGAGATCCGAAGCACGGCAGAGTACGCCGCATGGAAAGAAAAAAGGATGCGGATCCTGACGGCCTCCGGCCTTCGCCAAGCGTGCCTGACGGGAGGATCGTGGCCCTCGTCCCTCACGCAGCCGCTGCTCGGACCCATCCTACCACCTCAAACAGCGGCGTCGTGTGCCCGAGGCCGCGGCGAGAACCGTGCGCGCCTGTCGATCCCGGTGGTCGTTGGCCATCGAGCTTCCTCGGTTTTGAAAACACTGCAGGTCCGAGTTTTGCCGGCACTCAGATGCGTGCGATCGTCTTGATGCTCTTCGTCGACGGCTTCCACTCAATTCCGGTAATCCGACGGCGTAATTCCGTGTTTGTTAAGCAGCCGGTAAAAGGTACCCCGGGGCACCTCGGCTTCGGACGCGGCCGCGGTGACGTCGCCACCGTTGGTTTCCAGGAGATTCCCCAGATACCGTCGCTCGAAAGCCTCCAGCTGACGATCACGGAGGTCGAAGAAGCCGGGCTGGCCGGCCTCTCCGTCGCAGCCCGCCTCGCCCCGGATCTCTGCTGGGAGGTCGTTGATGCTAATGGTTGAATCCGGTGCCATGGCAAGCATTCGCTTGACGACGTTTTGCAGCTCACGCACGTTGCCCGGCCACGAGTAGCTGGCCAGGACTTCGGCGGCGGACGTATCCATCTCGACATCCTCGCGTCCCATCTCTCGCGCGTAGCGCTGCAGGAAGTGACGCAGAAGCGCCGGGATATCGTCCAGCCGTTCGCGCAGGGGAGGCAGGTCGATTCGCACGACGTTGATTCGGTAATAGAGATCCGACCGAAAGCGGTCGTGCCGAACCTCTTCGTCCAGGTCGCGAGACGTGGCCGCCACGATGCGTACGTCGACGTCGATCTCGCTGTTGCCGCCGACGCGTCGAACGCGGCGTTCCTGGATGGCTCGAAGGAGCTTGGCCTGCAGGTGGATCGGCAGCTCGCCCACCTCGTCCAGCAAGAGCGTGCCCCCGCTCGCATACTCCATCAATCCCATACTCCTCCTGGTGGCTCCGGTAAATGCTCCTCGCTCGTGCCCAAAAAACTCACTTTCGAGGAGATCCTCGGGGATGGCTCCGCAGTCGACCGGGACGAACGGCTTCTCCTTTCGACCTCCGTGTGTGTGAATCGCCCGCGCGACCAGTTCCTTTCCCGTTCCCGTCTCGCCCTGGATGAGTACGTCGACGTCCGTAGCCGCCACGCGTTCTACGGTATCGAAAACCGAGAGCATGGCATCGCTCTGTCCGATCATTTCCCCGAATGAATACGGACGCTCCAGCTGCCGCTTGAGGAGCATATTTTCCTGCCGGAGGCGCCGGTTATCGAGAATGCGCCGAACCGCCGAGCGGAGTTCGTCCGGAAGAAACGGCTTTGTCAGATAGTCGGCCGCCCCGAGCTTCATCGACTCAACAGCCGAATCGACGCTGGGGAAGGCCGTTATCATGAGCACGTCGATGTCGGATGCATGCTCGTGCACCAACCGCAGCAGATCCACGCCACTCAGCCCTGGCATGCGGATGTCGGCGACGAGAAGATCCCAGTGTTCCTCCTTGATCCGCTCGGCCGCATGGTTGCTGTCCTGCTCCAGCACTATGTCCGTCCGCGGAAGCTTGCGCAGCGTGTCGCCGCACACCTCGAGCATGCCGGCTTCGTCATCAACAATGAGAACGCGCATGTCAACCATAATCAGCCTCCTCTGACTGGATCGGAATGTTCACGGTGACGCGGGTCCCGACATGTTCCTGGCTCTCGATTACCATATTCCCGCCGTAGCTCATTACCAGCCCCCGGCAGATAGAAAGACCGAGACCGGTCCCCTGTCCCGGAGGTTTTGTCGTGAAAAAGGGTTCGAACACGTCGTCCCGGACCTCCGACGGAATACCGACCCCTGTGTCTTCGACACTGATTGAGACGAAACCGGGCTCGTCTGCGTTACGGCCTCCGTTCGGGACGGCGGACAGGGTCAACGTCCCGCCGTCGGGCATGGCATCCATCGCATTGATCAAGAGGTTCAATAATACTTGCTCGAGTTCCTGGGCATTGGCTCGCACCTTTGGCATGTGATGCGGCACGAAGTCGTCGACGTGGATGCCCTGCGAGGCCGCACGCTGGTCGACCATCGATAGTGCCCTGCGAACGCAGGTCGCCGCGTCGACCCGCCGCTGGTCACCCAGTGAGGGCCGGCTGTGGGAAAGCAGCCCCCGTGCTACCTGCGCCACCCGGTCTGCGAGCTCCACGATCTTTTTCAGCTCCTCCGCCGTGCGTTCCGACATCTCGCGGCGATGATCGGAAAGTAACAGCCGCGCCTTGGCGCTGATGATGCCGATCGGGTTGTTGACCTCATGCGCCACCTGCCCCGCCAGTTCACCCACCGCCGCAAGCTGTCCGGCGCGGAGCATCTGGGCCTGGGCGGACTTCTGGTCCGTGACGTCTCTCAGCAACTGAACGACGTGCGTAACGTGCCCGTCCCGGCCGTGGAGGGGAGCCGTCGTAAGCTGGATGGTTCGACCTCTTGATTCCGTATGTGACGTTGCCGGCGACGTATGTTCGGCAAGCGTCGTCTCTGTAACTCGGAGCGCGCCGTCCTGGAGCGTCAATTGCGCAGGTGTATCAGCGTTCGGCAGCGGCCACGGTAACTTGGAACCGATCAGTTCGCTGCCTGATTTACCCCGGGCATTTCCGTTGATGCGCA
Source organism: Rhodothermales bacterium (assembly GCA_040904565.1). Lineage (GTDB taxonomy): Bacteria > Bacteroidota > Rhodothermia > Rhodothermales > VXPQ01 > JBBDTI01. The sequence goes on along the minus strand of JBBDTI010000033.1, from coordinate 23,633 downwards.
GCGGCTCCAGGCGACGATCTCGGACGCAGAGCCCCGTACCTGTCGTTTCCAGTGCGCGCTCTAGCATCTGCCTCTGCGTCAGTGCGGTATCGGCCATCTCCTCCAGCTTCTTCTCGTCGTATCGTAGCCGCTCGGCAAGTGACGTGACGAACACCGCCGTCAAAAGCAGAATCCCTGCCTGGAGTCCGATGTAGCTTCCCACAAAGAGTCCCGAATGGGCCGCATGCGTCGTACTTCCGTGGTCGTCCACGTGAGGAAATACCTGCAGCGTGTAGTGGTCCACCATCCCAGTGAGCTCGGCCCCCGCCAGGGCCGCAAACAGCAGAGCGGCGGCCGCGGCAATCGCAAAACACTGGCGGCGAGACAATACGATGCCCGCGATGATCACGTGAAAGATCATGATCAGCGACAGGGGGTTCTCGACGCCGCCGGAAAAATGAAGCAAGAAGGTCAGGAAGATAAGATCGGCGTACGCCTGCCCTGCAAGCAGGACGCGGAGGTCCGTCCCCAGCTGCAGTAAAAATGTATAAATCGCGTTTGCGACGGCGAGGCCCGCTATCGTGCCGAGGAGCGGATACCACACGTCCCCCGGGAGCCAGCCGACGATCTGGACGGCGACGAACACGAGCACTGATGCGGCCACGATCGCAATCCATCGCATAAGGATGAACCACTGCACGTACGCCCTGTGAGGCGAAGAGGTCGACGGAGGCGCATGCCGAGATGCCCGGCTCAGTGAAAGAGGCGTTGCCAGGAGCGTGAATGACCGCCCAAATGCGGACCGCCCGGCGACCACGGCCACGACGACGGCGACCAGAAACTCCCGGCCCCGATGAAGGAGATGCGTGGTACGCATGTCGACATCGGAAAGCCAGAGCCACTCGACGATCTCATAAAGGAGGAAGACGACGATGGCCGCGGCAAGCGCTTCGAGTACCGGCCGGGTCAGTGACAGCGGTTCGCCTGCTTCCGCCTCAGACGATGCACGCTCTATCGAGCCTGAGGAGACCCTCCTCGAATGTTGTTCGATCGGATCCATGGTCTTTGTGGCGGATTGGGGGAATCGGGCCCCGCGGTTAGGATCGGGCTCCGCAGTTCGGGCGGAACTATCTTACGTAAATCTAACCGAACGCCGTAGTAATGCTGAGGGGCCACTCCCCAATCGTACCGGGGGAAATTCCCCACACGTCATCGATCATCCCCCCTCAGCAGCAGTCTCTACCATTCCTGGAGAAATGCGCGAACCTGCCGCAACTCGTAAGGTTCGACCTGCTCCGGCGACGTACCCATTCGATCGGCCTGGTTTAGAGGCGACTCGGCTCGATCGGTCGATGTCCTGGATCCATCTTGCGCGTCGGACGACGGCGGGATATTGTCGCTCACGGGGGATTCCGGGGACTCGGATTCGTTGGATGGCGCGTCGTTGGACGGAATACCGTTGGATGACTTGAGAAAAGCCGAAACGGCCACGGCCTCCGTCCGGGTGAGATTTCCGCGAGCTCGCATATGCTGGACGATGGTGACCCATTCTCGGTCAGTTCTCTCGAGGGGCGATCGGGCGTTGTGGCAGCGCGTGCAGTTCTGCGACCAGTACCGCGCACCGTCCATGACGAGCTCCATGTCCTGAGCCCGTGCACCGAACGAACCGGCGGCAGCGACGAAAAGTGTAATCAGGAACGAAATCAGGATACGCATGGCGTCCTCCGTGCTCTAGCCAATTCTAAAAACCAAAAGCCCACTGTACGAGAATTCGATCGTCGCCGTTAGAATCCAACGCGTAGGCCACCTTCACCGGGACCGACGGGCTGATCCAGAAATTCAGCCCGGCGGCGAACTCCTGCCGGTCCTCGAACGCGACGACGCCGCGCACCTCGGATTCGGCCAGTTGCGACCACCGGACAACCGGTTCGAATGATCCTACGCGACGGGACACCTGAGCGTAATAGCCCCACCTGGCGAATTCGTCGTAACCGGTATCGGTTGGAAACTCCTGGTGCAGGACCGTGGCCTCGCCGTGCAACTCGAAGCCCGCGGACTGCACGTCCAACGAGTAATTGAGCCCGTAGATGTGGAGAAAGCTCTCGTCATCGTACATGGCGTAGAAACCGGATACGTACGACTCGAACCGTGGCCCATGGACGACCCCTACACGCCCCCCAATCAGCTTGTTCTTATTGTTGTCGGCGAACGCGACGCCGAATCCTACGTCAGGAATGGTCAGATCACTCGCCGAGAGCTCCTCGCCGTGGTCCTCGTCGAGGACGCCGCCGACTTTGTGGGCGTGCCCGTCGTCTGCTTCTTCCGCGTGGTCGTCCCCGCCCGCACCGGCTTCGACCAGGCGCGGACCCTGGGTCACCCACGCGGATACGTCCAGCGACCACGCGCCGCCGACGGGCTGCTTCGCTCGAACGAGCACACCCGCATCGGAAAGCATCGGGAGCAGCGCGCCTTCCGCCACTCCGCCGTGAGCGTGCCCATAGAGTAGCGGGGCCGTCGGCATTTTGTTGATCCACGACGGGTGAAACCGCTCCGTGAACACGCCGAACGGCATCAGAAATTTGCCCGCGATCAGCTGTACGCGGTTGAAGCCGAGGTAGTCGACCTGCGCATACTCGAGGGCCGTCGTGGTGGCCTGCCCGCTCAGCCCGAACTCCAGCTCCGTCTCGAAGAGCAGGTCCGATCCCATGCTGTAGAGCATGACCGGCGAGACGGCGGCCGTGAAGTCGTTCGACAGATCTTCGGACGTGACGGCGCCGTAGGTCGCCGAGCCGTACCCCGCGACCACGAAATTCGCGAGAGGTGCCGGTTCTCCCTGTGTTTGCGCCGTCGCCACCTGCACGACGATGATAGCGATCGAGAGGAACACGGCGACGACGCGCGGGAAGCGTAAGGCTTTCATGGCTGGAAGCATCTTTGAGATTGACGGCATCGTGATGACGTTTCGGTCGGACCGAACGTTTGGGTTAGTGACCGTGCGCTACCGGTATATGGAAATCGGCCTCAGCTACCTCTCCATCCGTACCTGGATAGCTGATGCTCAGATGCGCCTCACCGTTGCCGTCGAACGTGTGCGTCGCCTCGTATACGCCAGGCTCCGATTCTTCCGGCGTGTGGCTCTCCTGCTTGCCACTTGCGTCCTCGCAGTTGATCGTCACCTCCAGACCCTCAATGGGCGCACGGACGCCGTCGTCGTCTCGTTCTGCTTCCAGTATCCAGAACTTCATCGTGGCCTCCTGCCCTTCATGCACGTGGCCGGGATAATTTTCGAACTCGACGCGGTACCCGCCCGCGACCTCGTGGGCACGCGCTACTTCAATCGGCTCATGCATCGCGTGGAGGACCTCCATATGGCCGTGGTCGTGCGTACGACCGGCCACGCGTAGGTGGTAGGATCCTGACGACATGAACATGTATTCGCCGGTAAACATACCGCCTGACGGGATCAGGTCAGTCGCTCTCCACGTGTCTTCTCCTGCCACCTGACGCTCCACGCGCAACGTATCGAAGGCGGTAAACGCCGCGCCGTGTGCGTCGTGCACCGCTACGGTGAACGTGATGGGGGACAGCGTGTGGATGTGGTCATCCGAAAGAGATAGCTCGACCGAAAGGTCTTCATGTCCGTCTTCCTCCTCCACGGCCGTCGGATTCTCCGAGCAGCCGGCCATCAAAAAGAGTCCGAGCGCGATCGTGAGTATCATTGTGCGTATACGCATGGCGGTTGCCTCCCTATAGAGTTAGGTGGTGTATTATTTCGTGGCGGCCTGTTAGGGGACGTCCCGGACCATGATGATGCCCTTCATTCCCATAGTCGCGTGCGGCGTGCACACGTATTCGTGCTCACCGGATGCAAATCGATCGTCGATGGCAAGCTCGTACGCTTCCCCCTTCGTGAAGATGAGCGGCCCGACTCTAGCATCACCGAGGTCGGTACCCTCCGGAGACTGCTTGAATTCCACGTTGTGGGGCACGACATCCTCCTGCACGAACCGCACGAGATCTCCGGGCTGCGCGGCGATATACGCCGGTTCGAATCGCCACTGCCCGCCGCCGTTGTCAACCATTTTGACATCGATCACCTCGCCGTCCGGTACAGACTGCGCGCGACTATCTGCGGGTGATAGAAAAACGGCAGCGAGCGCGATGACGCCTGCCGCGATCCAACGTGACTTTATGTGTCCAATGACCTTCATGGGGTGCCAATCTTGTGTGGTTCTGTGCATTGCTTTCCTTGCGGAGCTACACATCACCCCCCGCAACCGGCGTGCCAATGCAATATTAAGCACACAATATCATCACCATAACTATATGATGTACAAGAGTTTATATGAAATCTTGAGTGGATTTATTTTTACAGATCGGCCGTCGCGACGCCTTCGACGGACCGCGAAGCGTCACGTTCGTGTGACAGCATCTAGGCTGGATTCACGGAGACGTGACACGAAGAGCTCTTTTCTCTGCTTGTGAGACCCTCGGAACGGTGAACGACCGCAGGCGAGTATCCAGGTGCGGCGACGGATCCCAGCTTCGCCGGCGATTTCGGACGGAAACCGTGCGCCGTGATGTGGTCCATTATCCTACATCGGATCGCGTAATTCCTCCACAGGATTGCAGCGATACTTTCGATAGGCTTCAATCGACACAGTCGCGAGATTCGTTTGATGCCCGCCGAGCCGGCGTCCCGTCCAGTCTGCCATCCTGAGATCTAGCCGATCCCGGTGCACGCGCATCTATCTTCTACCTGTTTGCTGAAGATGTCCCTGATAACGTCCCCGTCTGCCTGCGACACGCGCGTTGCGCTCTCGATGTCCGGCGTGCTATTGATGGTCGCGCTTGCCACGGCCGGCTGCACGCCGTCGTCCGAGCACGCGACCATGACCGGTCCGACCGACCGCGGACCAGCTCCGAGCGAAGAAGGCGCCTACTTCGTCGACGTGACCGAATACGTCGGCGTTGACATCGTTCACTCGATCGGAGACGGCGATCTATCAAACATTGTCGAGACGGTGGGCAGCGGAGCGGCTTTCCTGGACTACGATCAAGACGGCTGGATGGACGTCTACATCGCCAACAATACGTTTATGGAGTCTGTGAGCTCGGGCGAGCGGCCGTCGCAACTACCCCGCAACCGGCTGTATCGGAATCACGAGGGCGCATACTTCGAGGACGTGACGCATCGTGCGGGAGTAGCCGACGAGAAAGGCTTCGGGATGGGTGTGGCCGTGGCTGATTACGACAACGACGGCTACCCGGACATCCTTCAGTGCAACTACGGGCCGAACGTGCTCTTCAGAAACAATGGGGACGGCACGTTCACCGACGTGGCGAAGAAGGCCGGCCTTCGAGGTGACGCTAATACCGTAGGAGCAGTCTGGCTCGATTTTGACAACGACGGGCACCTCGACCTGTACGTAGGAAACTATCTCGAATACGACGCCGAGTACACCTCTTACTATGCTCCGGATGCCTTTCCTCCTCCAACGTCCTATGCCGGACAGCCCGATGTCCTATACCGCAACCGTGGTGACGGCACCTTTGCCGACGTCACCAAGGAGATGGGGCTTTACCGCCCCGAAGGTCGCATGATGGGCGTTGCCGCCGCCGACTACGACAGAGACGGATACGTCGACATCTACGTTGCCAATGATGCGATGGCCAACTATCTCTTTCGCAACGACCTCGGACGTCGTTTTGATGACGTCAGTTATCGTTCCGGCGTTGCCTTCAGTGAAGGAGGAGAAGAAACCTCCAGTATGGCTGTCGACTTCGCCGACTACGATGGAGACGGCCGGCCGGATCTCTTCGTCAGCGACATTCACTTTAGTGCGCTGTACCGCAATGAAGGCGGCGGACTCTTCTCCGACGTTACGGTACCCTCCGGCATCGCGGCTTTCAGCGGCCAGTACGACGGATGGGGCTCCTCCTTCATGGACTACGATAACGACGGGGACGTAGACATCTTCAAGGTCAATGGGGATTTGAATCACCTCTTTGGGCATGAGGATCAGCTCTTCGAGAATCAGGGGGACGGGTCCTTCCTGGATGTCTCGATCGAAAGTGGCCGGCACTTCCAGTCTGAATGGGTCTCTCGCGGTGCGGCCTTCGGCGACTATGATAACGACGGGGACGTGGACGTTCTTATCGTCAACCTGAACGAACGGGCCGTCCTGCTCAGGAACGAGAACCTCCAGGGCAACCATTGGATCACCGTGGCGCTCGCCGGTAGCGAGAGCAACCGCGACGGAGTCGGTGCCCTCGTAGAAGTGACGGCCGGAGGAAAGGTGCAGTCCGCACCTAAAGAAAGTGCCGGCGGATACCTCTCGACGAACGACCCGCGCATGCATTTCGGGCTCGGAAAGGCGGAGATCGTCGATCGAATCGAGATTCGCTGGCCGTCGGGGACCGTACAGGTGCTGGAAAATATACCGATCAACCAGTTCGTGCGGATCGAGGAAGAGCCGTCCGGTAGTGCCGTCACTGATTCGGGGGGAACGTGGTGAGATCCAGAAGAGGCTTGTTACCCGCTCTTTTGACCGGAGTCGTCGTATTGACCCTCCTCGCCGTAAACAGGCCGTTTCAGGAGGGCGGGGGCAATCGTGAAGGAAGCAATCTCATCGTCTATACGGAAGTGCCGGCCGAGGCCGACCCGAACCAGCTTTTTCCGGAAAACAGCCGCATCGTGGCGGTCGATCCCGCGAATCCAGCCGCCAATCCCCAGATCTTGACTCCCGGCTTCGCTGCGGCCAGGGCACCGGAGATTTCATTCGATGGGAAGCGCCTTCTCTTTGCGGGACGTACGTCCGACAGCAGCGCCTGGCAAATATGGGAGCGACCGCTCGACGGAGGAACAACACGTCGTTTCGCTCAGAGCCTCGAAGGATGCGCCGACCCAACGTACCTTCCCGGAGGACTGATCGCCTTTAGTGCAATGGCGCCGATCCTCGAGGATCGCCCGGAAGAAGGGCGCACCCTGGCGCTCTTCACCAGCGGACTGGACGGCTGCTGCCTCGAGCGCATATCCTTCCATCCGGATGCGGACTACGCCTCCGTCGCACTGCGAGACAACCGTATCCTCTTCGCTAGCAACCGGTCCGGCCCCTCCAACGGCCCGAGCGCCTCGCAATTACTGGCGATGCGCTATGACGGGACCGGCGTTGAATTGTACTACGAAAGTCAGGAGGGGGCATGGCTCCCGTCGCGTGCGCGGGAGACGGAGGATCGCAGACTCATCTTCGTCGAGAAGTCGGATCGAGACGCCCAGGCCGGCCGACTCGTCTCCGTCAGGGACGATCGCCCGCTGCACTCGTATCGGGATCTTGCGCCGAGCCTCGAGGGATTCCACTCGGTTTATCCAGCCGGAAAAAACCGATGGATTGTATCCTATCGAGACACGGAACAAGAGCCGTTTGCCCTCTACATGTTCGATCCCGAGACCGGCGAACTCGGCGCACGACTCACACACGACGAAAAGGTTCATGCCGTCGAGCCGGTTGAAGCTGCTCCACGATTCGAACCTGAGAGTTTCGTGAGCATCGTCGATTCGTCCCATCCGGCCGAATTATATGCCATGGACGCCGATCGATCGACGCTGGTTACTCAAGCGCCGGGTCCAACCGTTACGATCCGCATTCGCGGGGTGACCGGCGTTCTCGCCGACGTGCCCGTGCATTCGGACGGTTCGTTTCGGCTGGAGGTGCCGCACGATACGCCACTTCGCTTCGAGACGCTGAACGATGCCGGTGAAGTGGTGCGCGGACCGTCTCAATGGCTATGGGTTCGACCCAACGAACGTCGAGGCTGCATCGGCTGCCATGAAAATCGCGAGCTGGTCCCGGACAACCTGGTCAAGCAGGCCTTCGACGAGCCCGCAGTATCGCTGCTTCCCGATTAGTATGCAGATGTGGTGGCGTATGAAAGGGACTGATTCCCTACGGAATAACAGGTTACACAGGCCAGTTTTAATGGCCTGGTCGGGAGTGCTGATACTCGTCATCGCCGCCTTTTTCGCCCTCCGTGCGGCCCGGGACCATGTTTTATACGTGACGGGTGGTACGCCGGCCTCTCCGAACTGCGTTTCGTGCCACGGCTATATGGGCCGGCAAACCCTGGTAAAGCATTTCTTCGAGAAAGAATACGTGTCGCCTGGAGCGCTCGCGGTCAATCCGTCGGGGACGGAGTTGTACGTCGTGGCCGAAGAGGAAGAAGCCCTCCTCGTCGTTTCGACGGAAGAGAACCGCGTCGAAGGGAGGATCCCGGTAGGCCGACGACCGTACGGCGTCGCTCTTACGCGCGATGGCACGATGGCGTACGTGAGTAACGGCTGGTCCGACACGGTGTCGGAGATCGATCTCGAGAGCCGTGACGTAGTACGCGTGCTGCCCGTAGGCAGTGGCCCGTCCGGTCTGGCGCTCGACCGAAACCAGCGTTTCCTGTACGTAGCCAACATGTACTCGGACGATATCTCTGTCGTCAACCTGGAAGCCGGACGAGAAGATCATCGGCTCCCGGCCGGCAACAATCCATACGCCGTCGCCTTATCGCCGGATGGCAGGCAAGTCTATGTGACGAATCGCCTCGTTCGGGCGAGCTCGCACATGCGCGACACGCCCGAGACCGAAATCACCGTCGTCGACACACAGTCCGGCCGCATCGCCGACCGAAAGGCATTGGAGGGCGCCCACGTAGTGGAGGGCGTTGATTTTACACCACAGGGCGATCTCGCCCTTACTACGCTCGTTCGTCCGAAAAATCTCATTCCGAGCACGCAGCTCCATCGCGGATGGATGCTCACCTATGGCATCGGGGTCATCGAACGGAGCGGCCAGCAGCGAGTCCTTCAGCTGCTGACGGACGACGCCAATGCCTATTACGCCGATCCACACGACGTGCTTATTTCGCCCGACGGGCGGCAAGCGTACGTGACGCACGCAGCCGCCCGAACCGTGAGTGTTCTCAATGTGGACGCGATTCGCCGTGTTGTAGAGGACGCGACCGAGGACAGCCTCCGCATCCTCCCTAACCATCTCGGCATGAGTAGCCGCTTCGTGACAGCCAGGATTCCGACGGGATACAATCCGAAAGGCCTGGCCCTTTCACCCGACGGTAAGAAACTGTACATCGCGGAGCGCCTCGACGACCGTATTCTAGTCGTCGACACCGATCGGTTGGAGCCGGTTGACTCCATCGCCCTTGGCGGACCGGATGAGGTGACCGTCGTTCGTCGAGGTGCACAGATATTTCATACCGCGCGCGCGTTTCAGCGACAGTTCAGTTGCCGCGGCTGCCATCCGGACGGCGATCAAGATGGGCTTTCCTGGGATTTTGGAGGAGACGGCATCGGGAAAAACGTCGTCAATACGATGACGCTGCGCGACATCGGCGCAACCGCTCCGTTCAAGTGGACCGGTACGAATACGAGCCTGTACATGCAGGACGGCGTCCGCTTCGCGAAATTTCTGACGCGCATGGCCGTCTTTCCCGAAAACGACCTGAAGGCGCTCGTCGCCTACGTATACTCGATCCCGGCACCTCCCAACCGCCACCGGCGGATCAACGAAAAGCAGCTTACGGAAGAGCAGCAGCGCGGCAAGAACATCTTCGAGCGTGCGGAAACGCTCACCGGAGTACCCATCGAGCCGGCAGGCCGATGCAGTACGTGCCATAGCGGTACCTATTTCACGAACGGGAAAAAGTTCGACGTCGGCACTCGCCGAAGCGCCGACACGCCCGGCGTCCTGTTCGACACCCCGCAGCTGGTGAATATCTACGACACGGCACCCTATCTGCACGACGGCAGCGCGTCAACGCTCGAACAGATCTGGACGGAAAACAGCGTAAACGACGAGCACGGGGTGGTCAGCGATTTAGGGAAGAACCAGCTCAACGATTTGGTCGAGTATTTGAAGACACTCGCGCCCCCTCCGACCGATTGATCAGATGACCATGAACGAGGACCTCCGAATGTATCTGGTGCTTGCGGCAACCCTGTTCGTTTTGGTAGGGACTGCGGGGTTGATGAAGATGACGTCGCCGGCCCCCGTGCAGGAGCACTCCGCCTCGCCGGCAGACGGCGGAACTACTGCCACGGCATCGTCCGAGCGGCTGTCCGACCTCACGCCGACGCCCCCCGTCGTATATCGCTGGGAGACGTTGACGACCGACGACGGTCTTCCTGGGGAGAAGGTCTTCAGCGTGCGGGTGGACGGCGACCGCGTCTGGTTCGGTACCGATGAGGGTCTGGCGCTCTACGAAAACGGTCGCGTGCAGCGCGTCTACACGACGGACGACGGGCTCGCTCACGACAGTGTACTGACGCTCGATGTCGATTCCACTACGGGGACCGTGTGGGCTGGAACCATGGCCGGATTGACGAGCATCTCCGCCGGCCGCACGGAGACGTATACCCAGTTAAACAGTGGTCTGGCCAACAACGTGGTCTATGGGGTTCTGGTCGACGGACATCACGTATGGGCGGCTACCGCGGCCGGTGCGAGTGATCTTGACGTGTACACCGGCCGGTGGCGAATCCACAACGAGCAGAACGCCCCCATGCACGAGCCCTGGACCTACGCGCTCGCCGCGGGCGGCGATAAGATTTACGTCGGCGCCTGGGGCGGAGGACTGTTGGAATGGAATAAGAAAACGGAGCGCTGGAGGGACTACGTCGATCCCGACGGCGAAATGGAGCTGGACATCTTCCCGGATGACGGACTGGTCCACGACATCATTTCTTCGGTCTCTTACGGAAACGGAATCGTGTGGGCAGCGACGTATTTCGGCCTCAGCCTGTACGACGGCGCACGATGGAAGGGATATTTCGACGACGACAGCGGACTTGCATCCAACTTCATCAATTACGTCCGAACGGACGAGTCGGTCGGCTTTCTTTGCACGGATCGCGGCCTGAGTGTGTTCGACGGGCGGATCTGGCGTACCTACACGCGACTACCCGACGGACGCGGTCAGATGGCCGTCTACGATGAGACGGGCAACACACTTCGGCGGATTAACACCGCGACGGCGCTCAGCCATAATTTTGTGCTCGGCGTCGACTTTGAGGGAGACACGGTATGGGTTGCAACACATCACGGCGTCTCGAAGGGGACGCCCGACCGTACCATTCCAGTCGACTCCCTCGACATACAGTTTAATTGAGCGGATAACCTCACAGATAGTTTAATGTCGATGAATGCCGTAATCGAAAGTAAAGCAGATTTGGACACCGGAACGACCGCGGAAGATGACGAGATGAGGCGAATCGGGCTTCATTCATCCCGCGGTGAACCTCTATCTGCGCCTCCTCGGCCGGATGGAGGACCCTCCGTAGCCCGCCGTGCCGTCGTAGCTCAAAGCGTTCTAAATGAGGCATACGACTATGGATCCGCATTTTCTAGAGCCCTCGCTTTCGACATCTCCGATACCAGGGTCGTGCTCGTCTCCGGTACTGCAAGCGTCGATGAGAAGGGCGACACCATTCACGTCGGTGATTTTCGCGCGCAGCTCTGGCGAACCTTTAGAAACATCACCGAGCTTCTGAAAGCCGAAGACCTTACCTGGCACGACATCGTGCGTACGACCTGTTACCTCCGCGACATCGAGCGTGACTACGGCGACTTCAACGATATCCGGAACAGGTTTTACGGATGGCTCGCACTCGATCCGCTTCCGGCCAGCACCGCGATCCAGGCCCGCATCTGCCGTTCGGAGCTGCTCGTCGAAATCGAGGCTATCGCCGTACAGCGAAAGAAATCCGAGGGATCGAGATGATCGCACGGCGAATCGCGTTCTCCCTCGTCGTGATCGGTCTCGTGATCGGCGGACTGTCCCCTGCCGGCGGTCAGGACGCTGCATCGAAGGAGGCTTCTTCGAACGAACAGGTGCGCCCCTATGCGGGCACGCCCGTCGAAATGCGCCCGTACGACCGATTCCACGACCACTACAAGTCGTTCTTCATTTATGAGCAGCCTTTTCTGGGTAGCGGACGCGAGAAAGCCCCTCCGGCTAATCTGGAAAGTGTGAGAATCGGCGTACTCGCGCCGCTCGCTGAGTCTCACGAGGCATACCTCGGCGAACGCATGCTCGGCGGTGCGGCGATCGCGATCGAAGAGGCTAACCAGCAAGGAGGATATGGCGGGCTGCCCTACGAGCTCGTCGTCCGTAACGACGTCGGGCCCTGGGGCGCTTCCAGCAACAAGCTCGTCGAGCTGAACGACGAGAGCGTCTGGGCGGTTCTCGGTTCGATCGATGGGCAGAGCACCCACATCGCACTCCGAGCAGCCCTGAAGGCGGAACTCCCGATCGTGACCAGCGGATCGACGGACCCGACCCTCACCGAGACGCGGATTCCCTGGCTCGTCCGCGTCAATGCCGACGACCGGCAGATGAGCTACGCCCTGGCGTGGTATGTGTATAAGATTATGGGGCATCAGCGCGTCGCGGTCTTGCGCGTGAACAATCGGTATGGTCGCGTAGGCGTGGTCGAGTTTCAAGACGGATCGCGCCGGCTCGGTCACCCATTACTTTTCGAACTTCGTTACGAAAAGGGGGATACCGATTTTAGGCGGCAGCTGGATCGCATCGAGAAATCCTCGGCGGATGCCTTGCTGCTCTGGACGGACCCGGAGGAAGGCGCCCTTATTCTGAAACAGATGCGCGAAATGGGAATCGAGCTTCCGGTCTACGCCAACGACCGCATCGTCGAGCCTTCGTTCATCGCCAACGCGGGGGAGGCTGCGGTAGGGCTGGTTGCCGCCTATCCCTACGATCCGGGAAGAAAGGATGCCGATAGAGTATCGTTCTTCAACAAGTATGCGGCGCGTTTCGGCGAAAAACCCGACTGGGTTGCCGCACACGCATACGACGGCATGCGCCTGATCCTGGAGAGTATCGAGCGAAGTGGACTCAATCGCACGCGTATTCGCGACGTCCTTACTTCCTACCATCGGTTCGACGGGATAACGGGGGAAATTATCCTCGATCCGACCCGGAACGACATCGGGCCGGTTATGCTGGCGCGGCTGAAGGACGGAACGTTCGAGTTCATCCCGTCGCCGCTGCCGGATCGATAGCGGGTCTTGATCCGGGCATGAGCTCTCCCAACCCGTCCCGATCTGCCGCCCGTCCGGCGTGACATCGGCCGTCAGCATCCGGCGTGAGTTCACCCTTCCAACCGATATGCACCGCGCATCGCCCGTAGCGAACGAGAGGGGCCGTACGCGAATTCACCGTAATCATCAACACGATGTATGTGTAGGCGAGGCCTCATCGTTCTTGTCCTCTTTTTTTTCCTGATGGGCCCCGCACGGAAGGTCTCATCGCAGGAACTGATGTTTCAAATGGAGATGTCGCAGACCTTTCCGAGGGAGGCACAGGTGAAAATGCGTGCATCGCAGCTGCAGGCAGGTGCATCGCGGATTCCGACGCGTGAACGGCAGACGCAGACGGTGAAGATTGGCCTTCTTCTGCCTGGTAACCAGGTTCACGCTGAGGTAGCCGCTGCAGTCCGTAATGCAGCGGAGCTCGCCGTCGCCGATGCCAACGCGAATGGCGGATACACGGGTCGGCCGTTTGAGCTCATCGTGCGAACGGTTCAGGGTGCCTGGGGCGCCGGCAGCAGCGAGATCGTTCGTCTCGTCTTCGATGAGCCCGTCTGGGCCGTGCTCGGGGGTATCGGCGGTCGCGAGGCGCATCTCATCGAACAAATTGTGACCAAGCGACGCGTCGTGTTCGTCACTCCGTGGGCCTCTGATCCCACTCTTACGGGGGCATACGTCCCATGGATGTTTCGCGTCGTGCCCGACGACAGGCGGCAGGCGGAGATGCTCCTTCGTACGATTCCTGCCGATGCACGCATGGCCACGGTCCGAGACAAAACCTCCGATGCAAAAGCGGCAGAGGCTGTCTTCGCCGATGAAGCGGCGAAGCGTGGGCGCAGCATCGAACACCGTCTTCTGGTAAAACATGCTGTCTCCACGATCCGGCGAACGCCCATAAACGCTGTCGTCCTCTTCAGCAGCCATCAAGCGGCAGAAGGGTTCGTACGCGAACTCGCGGCGACGGACGTGCGCCCTTCCCTGTTCGGTCCCGTCTCTCTATCAGATCCATCCTTCTCCGCGGTCGCTCGAGAAGGGGGATTTCTCTTCACCACCTTCCGTATCCCTGAAACGAAGACTTACGTTTCCTTCAGGAAGCGTTATAGCGAGCGATTCGGAAGGCAGCCGCACGTCGCCGCCGGTTACTCATACGACGGTACCCGGGCCGTTATCGAAGCGATTCGCTCAGGTGGGCTGGACCACGACAAGATTCGAAAGGCGCTGGCAAAAATCGATGGGGACGGCGTGACCGGACGGGTCGTTTTCGACGACCACGGCAATAGGCTCGGTGACGCAAGAGTGGATCGAACCCCGGTGCCGACCCCTCGTCATCACCCGGATTAACGGACTCGGTGAGGCATGCTACGAGGGCATGGGACCTCGCAATGAATTCCGGGTCGAGCACCTCGGCGCCCGTCGACGCTGCTCAGGAAACCGTGGGGAGCTCCACAACGAACGTGCTGCCCTTCCCAATACCCTCGCTGACGGCGGTCACCCGGCCGCCATAGACCGACACGATGGCCTTGACAATGGCGAGTCCCAGCCCGCTGCCGCTCCGCGCCTGCACTTCCGGCACGTCGGCGCGGTAGAACCTGTCGAAAAGGTGCTCGGCCTGTTCAGGCTCGAAACCGACGCCCGTGTCGGACACGACGAGCCGGGCCTTTCCATCGACACGCCGCACAGAGACATCCACCCGTCCTCCTCGCGGCGTGTATTTGACAGCATTGTCCACCAGATTAGTGACTACTTCACCGACGTGACCTTCGTCGGCAAGGATCGTCACGCCAGGGTCCACATTCACCGCGAGCTCGATCCCCTCCCGTCGTGCTCTTTCGCGCACCCTGGCAACGTGCCTTTCGACCGCCGCCGACAGATCGATGTTTTCGCGCGACAGCTCTTGAATGCGATCTACGCGGGCGAGCTGAAGGAGACCTCTAACCGTATCCGTCATCTCTTCGGCGTCGGCCAGGATATTTCGGATTGTCTCCTGATACTCCGTGGATGTCCGACCACGTCGAAGGGCAATCTCGGCGCTGTTGCGGATCGTTGCCAGCGGCGTAAGAATCTCGTGCGCCGCGTTATTCGTGAAGCGGCGCTCTCGATCGAACGAAGCCTCCAACCGCTCGATCATGTTGTTAAACGTTTCTGCGAGATCAGTCAGCTCGTCCCGCACGCCGAAGCTCGTCGGCAAACGCGTGCTCAGATCCGTCGCGTGGATCTCCTTCGCGGCTTCTGTGAGAGACGCTACCGGATGGAGGGCTCGTCGAGCGAGCATATACCCCCCTCCGATAGCTAGAATTACACCGAGCACGATGCTGACCAGCATGGATACACGGAGGTTCTCCAGTTCCTGGTGCAGCGTCCACTCGAAGCCGGTCACCTCCAACCAGCCGTGAAGCCCTCCATCAGAGTCGAAAATTGGCGTGTACACACTCCGAATGGGATCTCCCTCCCATACACGACTGAGCGTCGCCTCCTCCCGCGTATCGGGCGAATCGAGAGGCAACGGATCGTGGTTCTCGAAGTTCGGACTTCGGTAGACGACCCCGCCGTCCGCATCGGCCAGTCGAACGTACGTCCCATAGACGCCGTCGGTCTGGTACGCGACGGAACGAAGCTCGCTCAGTCCGGCGAACGTCGGAACGTCGCCGGTCGTCCGGACAAACGGCATCAGCTGCCGCTTCTCGTGAGCGAGGTGGCGGTCAAAATCGCGATGCAGACTCGTGTGGAAATAGAGGTAACTAAAGAGCGCAAACAGACTCAAGAGGATGAGCAACGTCAGCCCGTACCACAGCGTGAGGCGTGTGGAAATGCGAAGTCTGAGATCCGTGCGCAGCTTCAGCATGGCTTTATTCGGCTGATCCCGCGTCGTTAACGAGCCGGTAGCCTACGCCTCTAATCGTTTCGATCCGCACCTTCGGCGTATCGGCGTCGTACGCATCGTCTAGCTTTTGGCGAAGGCCGGATATGGTGACATCGATCACGTTATCGCTGACGTAAAACGGATCGCCCCACACCCGCTCGGCAATTACGGTGCGCGAGACAACCTCTTGTGGGTGCCGCATGAAATCTTCCAGGAGGGCAAATTCCTTCGGACGGAGGTCGAGGCGGTTTCCGTTCAGCGCGGCCTGCCGACGCTTTGTGTCAACCTCCAGCGATCCTTCGCACAGAACGTCGTCCTGAGCGGCCAACGGGGGCCTTCGCTGGAGGGCGCGCAACCGGGCGAGCAGTTCTTCGAACTTGAAGGGTTTCGGAAGATAGTCGTCGGCTCCCGCATCGAGACCCTGTACGCGGTGCTCCACGTCACCCAACGCCGTCAGCATGAGGATGGGATACTTCCGTCCAGCCTCGCGCACGTTTTCGATGACTGCCTTACCGTCTCGTCCCGGTAGGCGCCAATCGACGATCAGGGCATCATAGGCGTTGACCATCGCCATGGATTGGCCCTCGATTCCATCGCCGGACACGTCCACAACGTGGCCCTCCTCCTCAAGGCCGGTCGCCAGGGAATTCGCGAGCCGCTCCTCGTCCTCGATCAGCAGAATCCACATGATTACGGGTCGTTCTGTCCAAATGACCTTTCGTGATCCAACACGCCCAGATACGAGAACCCCATGGGCCCGCAATGTTTCAGACCTTAACAAAGTTTAAGACACGGTTCAGCCTGATTTAAGAGTATGAGGGCTATCTAGTATTCGAAATGAATCGCAGGAGCGACTTCTTCAATCCAGGAATTCCGGGCGCACCGTCAGTCTGAACGTGCATCCGTAACACATGCGTCACGCGGCTGAAAGGATTTTAAGCCGGTATTAAGGTTCGTTTCAGGCACGATTGGCGAAGTTCTAGTCAGACCGAAACACTCCTCCACTGCCTGATGCCCAGTATGATGACATGGTTCGCTGTCGGTATCGCATTATGGATCACGCTGCTGCTGCTCTGCTGGGTCTGGCTCGATTGTTCGATTGACGAAGAGGAGAGCGAGCGAAGCAACGTGCGAAGAAGCAGCGACCGGCATCCGGCACGACGCGAAGCGTTCCACCGGCCCGGTCGCGACACCACCATTACAGAAGACAAATGAATAGGTGATATCAATGAAAACGTTATCGAGATTCGCAATCGTACTGGCTCTATTCGTGGCCGCGCCGGCCGCGGCACAGCAGGGCGAAAATCACGCTATGCAAGAGAACCAGCGAATGATGGACATGTCCGGCGAAGGCATGCAGGCATGTATGATGATGATGCAGGCAATGCATGCGGGCGACATGGGCGACATGATGGACGGGATGCAAGGCGCAGGCATGCAAGGGTCGAGAATGGGCGGAGGCATGACGGGTATGATGCAGCAGCCGATGCACCGCGCCATGATGCTCGTCCACATGCTTCCAACGATGCAGGAGCCGTTGAACTTAAATGAGGCTCAGGTCGACCGGCTGAAAGGGCTCCATGAGAACCTCATGGCCTCCCACGCCGATCTCGCCGAACGTATGAAGGAAAGGAGGTCGGAATTGGACGATCTGCTGGCGCAGGAAGAGCCGGATGCCTCCAGGGTTGCGTCCTTACTTAAGAGTTCGGCCGAAGCCCATGCGGAGATGCAGGCCTCGATGTTTGCCATCTCGCAGCAGATGAAGAATGTGCTCTCCACCGAACAGCAAAACGCACTCGGCGAGATGGAGCCCGCCGACATGCACCGTCACATGATGCAAAACATGTCGATGATGGACATGATGCAGATGATGAACAAGATGCATGGCGGTATGATGAACGGTGGCATGATGCAAGGTGGCATGATGCAAGGTGGCATGATGGATCAAGGCGCGATGCAAAGGGACGCTGCGCCGAGAGGTCAACATCACCGATAATCCCGTCGCTGCCGTCGGGTCCCGAACAATCGTCTCACGGCAAGACCCATCATATGATGATCTTCTGGTCGATACTGCTCATCGTCGTGCTCGTCATGCTTCTACGCCTGGCGCCAGGCCTCATGCCGAGCACCGAGGAGAAAGAAACATCACTCGAAAAGCTCCAGCACCAGTACGCATCGGGGAAGCTAACTACGGAGGAGTACGAAGAACGGAGACGCCGGCTTTCACGATAAGGGCATCATCGTTACGCCAATTGACTTGCCAGAAATATAGCCATGTTTAACGGACACGACTGGATGTGGGGCATGCACTGGGGGTGGTTGATCCTTTGGATTGTCGCCACCGTGGCGATCGTCCTCTTAATTGCCCGAAGCCGCTCAACGAGACCCCGACGAAAAACTCCGCTTGAGGTACTCGAGCAGCGGTATGCAGCCGGCGAGATTTCGACGGAGGACTATGAGGAGCGCAAGTCTCGGCTCCAGAAGAACGGTGACTTCGAATGACGATTCCGCGTGAGTCGAAAACTCACACCACCGCCCGCTCTAAAGCGGCCGGCAAAAGTAGCGCCCGTCGTGGCGCTGGTGATGATCACGCCACGCGTCATACACGGCGACGGTACGATCTCGTGGCACCGTTCTACGATCTGCTAGAGGTGCCCATCGAGCGCATGCTCTATGCTTCCTGGCGAGAGCACCTCTGGTCGAATGTTCGAGGGCCGGACGTGTTGGAGATCGGTGTGGGTACAGGCAAAAACGTCCCGTATTATCCGCCGGTCGTTCGAGTTGTCGCAGTCGATTTGTCCGAGCGGATGCTCCGGCGCGCTCGCCGCACGGTAGAGAGGTATCCCGACCGACGCACGTGTCTCCTGAAAATGGATGCGCAGCATCTCGAGATCGACGTCGACACATTCGACGACGTCGTAGCCACATTCGTGTTTTGCTCGGTGCCGAATCCCGTCCAGGGGCTTCGAGAGGCGCTCCGCGTCGCTCGACCGGGCGGACGCCTCCTGCTCCTCGAACATGTTCGAGCCGACGGCTGGCCGGGCCGTCTCATGGATGCCCTCGACCCTGTCGTACACTGGTTCTCCGGCGTGCACGTAGCCCGTCGCACGGTTGACAACGTGCGGCAAGCGGGCTGGACCATCCAGAACGTCACGTCGCTAACCGGAAACGGCATCTTCAGGATGATCGAAGCCTCTAAACCCCACTAACGCCGTTCCCCCATAGATATGCTTCAGCTTCCGGAGTGGGCCCCCAATCTCCATCCCCTCATTGTGCACTTCCCGGTGGCGCTGCTGCCTCTTGCGGTACTGGTGGACCTGATTGCGGTGCTGATGCGCAAGAAGGTCGCCGTCCACGGCGCGGCGGTCGCTGCCTTCGTGCTCGGAGCGATCGGTGCCCTCGCCGCCTACCTCACCGGGGAAGCGGCCGCGGACGGATTCGACCTTCCTTCGGAGCTCGTTCCCCACGTCACGGACCACGCCGATGCAGCGGAGCTGACGCTCTGGTTCTTCGGCGTCTACGCCGTACTTCGAATCGCGTATTACTGGTGGAGCCGGCGGCGGGAGCTTGGCGCCGCCTGGCCCCACGTGATCCTGTTTGTCGTCGGAGCCGGCGGACTGGCGCTCCTCGTCCGTACCGGAGATCTGGGCGCGCGGCTCGTATTCGAGCACGGCCTCGGCGTACAGTCCGTCGAACGCACGATCGATAATCGCGGGCCCACCATCGAACCGGGCATGGAGGCGCGTGTAGAATATTTCGGAGAGAACGCATGGCGCATCGTCCCGGGCCGGAACCCCTCCAATCTCTTCGAGCGCGAGCTCTCACTCGTTCAGGGTGGAGACAACCCTCCCACCATCGAATTTTCAGAGGCCGATTCATCGCTGGCAATTAGCAACGTCGGCGGTCCAACCCTGTTCACGGCGGGTGGGGCGATCGGCAGCGTCGAGGTGCGCGGCGAGGTTCGCCTCGACGAATTCGACGGCTCCATTCGACTCGTCCATCACGTGAAGGACGCCCAGAACTACCACTATCTCGAGATTCGTGACGACCGGATGTTGCAGGGCCTTGTGGAGAACGGGACCGAGCAAGTCCTCGATGAAGCCGTCGCCGACGTTTCCGGGTGGCTCGGATTTCGGGCTGTAGCCGACGGGACACACTTTCGCGGCTATCTCGGCGAGGAGCTTGTCACGCATCCACACGCCGGCGCACCCGAGGCCGGTCCGGCCGGTTTCTTCGTACACGGTGACGGCACCCTTTACGTGCGTTCGCTGGAAGCATCGTCCCTCCGATAAGCTATCCTTCGTCGCCTCTCGAGACCCGCTCATCTAACTTTCCGCGCGCCGCGTGTATCGGCGCGTCCATCCGGACTTCCGACCTACCACACGAACGAACGTATGATGCGCAACGCACGAGAGTCGCAATCCTTTACGAAACACGCCCTCTCACGACGGCACTTCCTCCGCAGCGCCGGCGCCCTAGCAGCCCTAACCGGCATTCAGTCGCTGTTGCCGGCCTGGGCTCGTACCGTGCCGCCTCTAGAGAATTCGGGCGGTCGCGTCCGTCCGGCCGCTCTCGAGCCAACCCGGCGTGTCGGAAACCGCGTGGAATACGACCTGGAGATCAGCCGGACTTCCTTCGAGATCGACGGACGGCGTACGAGCTCCATCACACTCAACGGCAGCGTGCCCGGCCCGCTCATTCGCCTCCAGGAAGGCGAGGAGGCCGTGCTCCGGTACACGAACCGCCTCGACGTGGACACGTCCATCCACTGGCACGGCCTGTTGATTCCGAACCGCTTCGACGGCGTGCCGGAGATCAACTTTCCCGGCCTGCCACCCGGTGAGACGTTCGAGGTGCAATTTCCCGTTCGCCAGTACGGAACGTACTGGTACCACAGCCACTCCGGCCTTCAGGAGCAGCTGGGGCACTACGGTCCGCTGGTGATCGACCCGGCCGGTTCGGATCCGGTGACGTACGACCGGGAGCACGTGATCGTGCTGTCGGACTGGACGTTCGAGGATCCCCATGCCATCCTGGCCAACCTGAAAAAAGGTGAAGGCTATTACAATTTCCAGAAACGCACGGTAGGCGATTTCTGGGACGACGTAGGGGAAAACGGACTGTGGGACACGGTGGCCGATCGGCTCGCCTGGAAGCGCATGCGGATGGAAGCCACCGACATTTCCGATGTGACGGGAGCCACGTACACGTTCCTCACGAACGGCCAGTCGCCCGGAGCGAACTGGACCGGACTCTTCCATCCCGGCGAGCGAGTCCGCCTTCGCTTCGTCAACGCGAGCGCCGCGACCATCTTCGACGTGCGTCTGCCGGGATTGGAAATGGACGTGGTACAGGTGAGCGGTCAGCACGTCGAGCGGGTTCGGACCGAGGAATTCCGCATCGGTGTCGCGGAACGTTACGACGTCGTCGTCGAGCCCGGCAGCGAGGATCGGGCCTATACCGTCTTCGCCGAGGCGATCGACCGGAGCGGCTACGCGCGGGGAACGCTCGCGCCGCGAGAAGGGATGCAGGCTCCCATTCCCGAGGCCCGGAAGCGTCCGGTGCTCACGATGGCCGACATGGGCATGGTGCACGACGGTATGGAAGGAATGGACGGGATGGACCATGGCGGCGGCGACAGCCGAGAGATGAACGGCGCGGAGCACGGGGGCATGGATCACGACGGGATGGGGCACGACGGGATGGGTCACGAGGGGATGGATGACGACGAGATGAGCGGTGGGAGTTTGCGTCCGCCCGGCACTCTACCCGAACCGGTGACGCACGATCCCGACCGCGGGCACGGTCCGGGCCATGCGGGCCTCCCGATGATGACCCGCTCCCGGCTTCACGAGCCGGGCATAGGACTGGGAAACGATGGGCGCAACGTGCTGACGTATACCGATCTTCGAGCGCTCGATAGCAAGCCCGAGTTTCGCGCCCCCGACCGCGAGATCGAGCTGCATCTGACAGGTAACATGGAGCGCTTCATGTGGGGGATCGACGGCGTCGAATTCTCCGAGGCCGAACCGATCCTTACCGAATATGGAGAGCGCATCCGGCTCACCATCGTCAACGACACCATGATGAACCATCCGATGCACCTGCACGGCATGTTCATGGAGCTGGAGAACGGCCATGGCGAGCGATGTCCGCTGATCGACACGATTCTCGTGAAGCCCGCCGAGCGGGTTTCGGGGCTGATAACGATGAACGAGTCGGGCCCCTGGTTTTTCCACTGCCACATCCTTTACCACATGGACACGGGGATGGCACGCGTCTTCTACGTCGGACCGAGACCGGGATCCGACGAGCAGTTCTACTACGATGTCGTACGTGCCGAGCGGTGACACGAATGAGAGACAAAGCCTGGAGCACCTGCCGTCACTCACTCAGTAAGAGATCAAACGAGATGAATAAATACCTCGAATGCGCATACTGGACGGTCGTTACTGCCCTTCTGGTGGCGGGAGTCGCCGCGCCGCCGTCGGCGTCGGCACAGATCCCCGACGACAAACCTTACGTCTTCTTCCTTTTCGACCAGTTGGAGTACGCCCCGCAGCCGTCTGAACGTCCGATCGGACTGGAAGCGATAGGCTGGTTCGGTGGCGACATCAATCGAGCGTGGATTCGCGCCGAGGGGGAACAGTCGACCCGGGAAGGCCTGAACGGCGAGGGCGAGGCGGAGATCGAGGCTCTGTACGGTCGGCTCGTCACGCCCTACTTTGATGCCGTCGCCGGCGTCCGCACCGACGTACGCTGGGGGCGCGACGATGCCAGGCGCGGATTTCTCGCCGCGGGTATGCAGGGCCTGGCTCCCTACCTGTTCGAGGTCGAGCCGACGCTTTACGTCAGCCATGAAGGCGACGTCTCCGCCGAGTTCACTGCGTCGTACAACGTGCTCTTCACGCAGCGACTGATCCTGGAACCGGAAGTGGAAGCTCGTGCCGCCGTGCAGTCGGTGCCCGATTGGGGCGTCGGCTCAGGCGTCAATGACGTCGAGCTCGGTGTACGCCTTCGCTACGAGTTCCATCGCAAGTTCGCACCCTACGTCGGCTATACGCAGCGGTGGATGTTCGGAGAGACGGCCGATCTCGCCCGAGGCGATGGCGAGGATCCGAATGACGGCGCGGTGGTCTTCGGGGTCCGTTTGTGGCGGTGAACACGGAGGCCCGCACTTCACCTGAAAGGAATTTAAGATGCACTTAAGGTGGTGTTCAGGTCATTCTGACGACATTATCGGACATCATCCGATGAAATCGTGATTTGACGTTACTTGAGACCATTCGATGGACGTTGATCGCATCGATCATCCGAGGCCCTTTACGCTGGTTCTGGCGGGCGGCGGCGCCCGCGGATTCTCGCATGCCGGCGTGCTGCGAGCCCTGGAGCACGAAGGGCTCGTACCGGACGCCATCGTAGGCGTATCAATGGGCTCGGTCATAGGTGTAACGTATAGCTTACGACTCGACTGGTATGAGGCGGTACTGTCCATGAAGACATCAGCCTTTCCCCCACCTTTTCAGAGCTCCTCCAATGTCCGACGCGGCATCCTAGAGTCAGCAAGGGGCTTCGCCTACCGGTGCCGTGTACTCTGGGACATGGTCTTCGGATGGGGACCGGGAGCCCGCGCACTCGAACCCGGCCGCGCAGCACTCAAGGAACTGACGGGCCCGTGGGAT
>JBBDTI010000032.1:0-8030 GCA_040904565.1 Rhodothermales bacterium | reverse complement strand
ACCAAGTCGTGACGCCCGGGCACGGCCCCGTTCGCGTCATTTTCGCGGCGTGTTAATACGACGCGTTACGGTGGCCGGGGTCGTATACATACCGTACCTTGGTGAGCACGGCAGCTCGCGGGGGCTTGCGTCCCGTCGCTTCGCCGTGCAGCGCCGCGACTGAACATCACAACCGACCGGGGCGTTTGAGCGCCCGACGTGTGAAATACCTATTTCACGACATCGTGGGTAACAAGAAGTCACTTCCATATCGGCTGGAATTGCTTCCGGTCATCCCTGCGTTTCATCGGCGCGCTCGCCAGAAGAAGGATTTCGACAAGGGGCAGCTCGTCTACTACGGCCCTCAGCCGCTCTACTACGGTATCGGTGAAGTGAAGCGGGTCGTCGGACCCTTTGTGGCCGTAGACTTTCGAGGTACCGGTGAATTCGGCATTCATGAGGATGTGTTCGAGCGCCAGTACCTCATCCCCATCCCGCAGAACAAGCTGACGCTGCTCTAGCCGGTCCGGATCTCCGCTCTAGAGCCTCCGCGATCTGCGTGGCCTTCGCACTTCACCACTCACCTCCCGCCTTTCATGGGTCAGCTCGTCGTTGAGCGTGTCGTAAAGCGCTACGGACCCCTTCTCGCCGTAGATGACGTTTCTTTCGAGGCGGCACCCGGACGCATTATGGGACTGCTGGGGCCGAACGGTGCGGGCAAGACATCCACCATCCGGATGATCACGCACATTACGGCGCCGGACGACGGACGCATCCTGTACGAAGGCCGGCCGGTCGGTAGATGGAGCCAGGAGCGGCTCGGATACCTCCCCGAAGAGCGAGGCCTGTACCGGCGCATGACGGTTGGCGAACAGCTCCTCTATCTCGCGGAACTGAAAGGGGTCGCCCGCGAGGACGCCCGCCGCAAGATGGCCCGTTGGCTCGAACGCTTCGAGGCAACCGACTGGGTCGGCCGCAAGACGGAAGAGCTGTCGAAGGGCATGCAGCAGAAGATCCAGTTCATCGCCACCCTCCTGCACGATCCGACGCTGCTCATCCTGGACGAGCCGTTCGGCGGACTCGACCCCATCAATGCGGAATTGCTCCGTGAGGTGATCTGGGAGCTGCGAGATGACGGGCGCTGTATTCTCTTCGCCTCACACCGCATGGAGCAGGTCGAACAGCTGTGCGATGACATCTGCCTCATATCAAACGGGCGCATCGTGCTGGACGGGTCCCTTCGGGAGATCAAACGGCGTTTCGCCCGAAACACCGTGATCCTCGAGTTTGAGGGAGGCTCCGATGCGATGGACGATATGGAGGCTCGTGGCGACGTCCGCGTGATCTCCCGGTCGCACAACCGGCTGGAAATGATGCTCAGCGACGGCACGTCGCCGCGCAGCGTACTTGACTACGCGCTGTCGCACGTCGACGAGATCAGGAAGTTCGAAGTAACCGAGCCGCCTCTCTCTGAAATTTTCATGTCGTCGGTCAGGAAAGGAAACTGAGCCGGGACATTACGTTACGCCGCACGCTACACCGCACCTTACACCGCACGTTAAACCGCACGCTACAACGCACCTTACGCCGCCCGGACTCATTCCCACATGACCAAGATCTGGATCGTCCTTCGCAGCGAGTTCGTCCGACGCGTCACGTCGAAATGGTTTATCGCCACGACGGTCCTCGCACCGGTCGTCCTGCTCGCACTGATGGTGCTTCCACCGGTCGTCGGCATGATGGCATCGGAAAACAACGAGTGGACCGTCGCCGTCGTCGACGAAACGGACGTGCTAGGCACTCGGCTGGCGGAGCGCGACGCGCCGCGGTTCACGTTCGTGCCCGTCGACACCCCCGCCGATTCCGTCCGTGCCGCCGTGTTGTCCGGGCGCTTCGATGGCTATCTCGTCCTGCGCGACGGGATGCTGGAGGGCGACGCCGGTGCAGCGTACTATTCGGTGGACGGCGGCGGATTCTCCCTTGGGCGCAGGCTGGCCGAACTGGTCAACGACGAAGTCACCCGATACCGTCTCGACGCACAGGACGTCCCGCTGGACGTACGGGCGATCATGGAAGACCGCATCTCCGTCGACCTCCTCAAGCTCACTGACGGCGGCTCGGCGCCCGACAGCGCCGCAGCCTCCTCCGCGATCGGACTGGGAATGGGCTTCGTCATCTATTTTACCATGTTTCTTTATGGGGCCTACGTAATGCACGGGGTGATGGAAGAGAAGCAGAGCCGCGTCCTCGAGGTGGTCGTTTCCTCCGTCCGCCCCTTCGAGCTGCTGATGGGGAAGGTCCTCGGCATCGGTGCCATGGGACTGCTGCAGATGGCGACGTGGATCGTGTTCGTGGTCGGACTTGCACTGTCGGCGGGCGGTATCGCCTCGGTGTTTCTCGATCCATCCGATTTCAATCTACCCGACACCGCCTCCGCCGCGGAGCTCGTCGACGCGGCGAACATCAGTTTCCCGCACGTCGCGCCCGACCTCGTCGCCTGGTTTCTCCTTTTCTTCCTCGGCGGCTATCTGCTCTACGCCTCCCTCTTCGCAGCGATCGGATCGCTCGTGGATAACCAGCAGGACGCGCAGGGACTGATGTTTCCCGTCACGATCCTCATCATCATTCCCCTTCTGTTCATCACGGTACTCATCGAGAACCCCCATTCACTCCTGTCCGTCGTACTGTCGATGGTGCCGTTCTTTTCACCCATTCTGATGGTGGTCCGCCTCGCGACGACGTCCGTCCCCTTCTGGCAGGTCCTGCTGTCCTACACCCTGCTGTGCGCCGCCTTCGTCCTGTCGATCTGGATCTGCGCACGCATCTACCGCATCGGCATCCTGATGTACGGAAAGAAGCCGACCTACCGCGATCTGGCCCGGTGGCTGCGCCATTCTTGATACCCGCCGTTTTTGCCCTTGCCGACAGGAACCTCCACTCCCGGCCTGCCTAGAAAAGTAACCTGGTTATATTGTTGGATTTCTTCCACTTCATCGACGAGTTGGTGGAAGAATCACTGGCTTCCTCGCTCAGATTATGGACATCGCGTCGAACACGGGCCGCCGCATCCTGGCCTTCATCGTGGTCTTCTCCCTCGTCGGATTGCTTCCGACAGACGGCGCGGCGCAGTACTTCCGCTACGGCAAGAACAAGGTACAGTACGAATCGCACGACTGGCGTTTCGTCCAGTCGAAGCACTTCGACGTTTACTATTACGGGGGCGGGTACTACCTCGCCAACTTCACGGCCAAGGCCGCCGAGGATGCGTACCAGCAGATCACGGATCTCTTCCAGCACGAGATCTCCGACCGCATCCCGCTCATCGTCTACCAGAGCCATAACGACTTTGCGGTGACGAATGCCGTCGACTTGCCCACCTATTCGGAGGGGATCGGAGGGGTCACCGAACTGTTCAAAAATCGCGTCGCCATTCCCTTTACGGGGGATTACCGCGATTACCGGCGCGTGGTGCATCACGAGCTCGTCCACGCCGTCATCAACGATATGTTCTATGGTGGATCCATCCAGTCCATCATTCAGAACAACATCCAGCTCCGCATCCCGCTGTGGTTTAATGAAGGTCTGGCCGAGTACTCCGCGCTGGGTTGGGACACCGACTCCGACATGTACATTCGGGATGCGATCCTCGAGGACTATCTGGCGCCCATCGAGCGACTGAACGGGTACTTCGCCTATCGAGGCGGGCAGAGTGTGTGGGACTACGTCGCCGAGCAGTACGGTCGAGAGAAGATCGGCGAGATTCTCCAGCGCCTTCGCCTGACCCGTTCGGTCGAGACGAGCTTTCGGCGCGCGACCGGTATGAGCCTGGAAGACCTCTCCGAGAAGTGGCAGAGGTCGCTCAAGGAGATCCACTTTCCGGAACTGACGGCTCGGGAAGACCTGGACCAGATCGGCCGGCCGCTCATCACCGTGGAGGAGGGCTATTACAATACGAGTCCGGCCCTCTCGCCGAAAGGGGACCGCCTCGCCTACATCACGACGCGCGGTGCCTTCTTCGACGTCTACGTCGCCGACGCCAACGACGGCCGCATTATCCGAAAAGTGATCGACGGGCAGGACAACACGGCCTTCGAAAGCCTTCGCATCCTGACGCCGGGCATATCGTGGAGTCCGGATGGCGAGCGCATCGCGGTGGCCGTCAAGAGCGGGCCTTCCGACGCGATCGCCGTCGTCAACGTCCGTGACGGGTCCTCCGTCCACTACCGCGTGCCGGACATCGACCAGATTCTTACCGTCTCATGGAGCCCGAACGGTGAGCGCATCGCTTTCTCCGCGTCCATGAACGCCCAGAGCGACATCTACGTGCTCGACATGACGACGCGTGAGACGATCAACTACACGAACGACGTCTTCAGCGACCACGAGCCATCCTGGAGTCCGGATGGCGAATCGATCGTCTTCCACAGCGACCGCGGGTCCCACACCGACCTGGGTCGTTTCCGAGAGGAAAACTTCCAGATGGTCGAGTACGATTACAGCCAGCACGACATCTATCTCATGTCGCTGGACGCCTCCCGGGCCGAACGCCTGACGTTCGACGAGCTGTGGGACGACCGCAGCGCCAAGTTCGGGGCGGATCCCGACAGGCTGCTCTTCATCTCCGACCGCAACGGTATCTTCAACCTGTATGAAAAGAATCTCGACTCGGGAAGCATTCGACCGTTGACTAACGTTTCGCGCGGCATCATCCAGGCGGCGCTCTCCGCCGACGGTAACCGCGCGGCTCTCGTCAGCCTGCGCGACGGCACGCCGTCCATCTATACGCTAAGAACGCCGTTCGAGCGGTCGATCGACCGTGAATCGCTTGCACCGACGGTCTGGGCCCAGCGCGTCATGCAGGAAACGATGGAGCCCGCGCCGGCCGTGGCGCTGGCTCGCCCCGCATTGATGCAGAGTAATCCGCTCCTGCGAGATGCCTCCGACGGGATCGCGTATGCCTACGCGCCGGGACGCAGGCAGGATATCTACGCGAGCCGCGCTCCAATCCGTGAGGAACCGGTAACGGACGCCGACGCGGACGCCGACGCGGACGCCGAGCGGAACGACGAGGAAGCGGCGGACAATGCCTCGCCATCCGACACGTCGTCCTACGGCGGCGTGCGGGTCGACTTCCGCAACTACGTGTTCAGCGATTCGTTCGACGAGGCGACGGAAGACGCCCCCGATCCGGCGGTGCGTCGATTCGCTCCCTCCGACAACGTAGACGATGACGGCGACTACGTACCGAAGCGCTACAAACTGAGCTTTTCGCCCGACCTGGTCTACGGTACGGCCGGCTATGACGCCCTGTACGGCGTCCAGGGCGTGACGCAGATGATGTTCAGCGACATGCTGGGCAACCACAAGATCTTCGTGGCGACCAACCTGTTGATCGACCTGCGCAACTCGGACTACGTGCTGGCCTACGACTATCTCCCCAGACGCATCGACTGGGGCGTCAGCGGGTATCATATTTCCAGACTCCTGCCCGACTACGGACGTCTCACCTATTACCGGTACCGGCAGTACGGCGCGGGGATTTCGGCGAGCTATCCGCTCGACAAGTTTCGACGGGCGGAGGTGGACGTGTCCATGGTCGGCGTCAGCCAGGCCGACATCGGTGACCCGACCACGGACCCGGTCGCCCGGACGCTCTTCAATCCGTCTCTTACGTTGACGAAGGATGTTACGACGCCCGGATTCCTCTACCCCGTCGGCGGCCATCGGCTCGCCGTCAGTCTTTCGGGTGCACCCGGGCTCGTTGCCGGCCGTGACGCGCAGTTCGCCTCCCTCCTGGCCGATGCCCGTGCGTACACGTCCTTCGGGCGCAATCTGTACTCCTTCGCCTTCCGCCTTTCGGGCGGTACGTCGGTCGGACCGGGCCAGCAGCTTTTCTACTCGTCCGGCGTGCAGAACTGGATCAACCGCAGCTTCGACGACGCAAACGGATTCCCCATTACGGACGTGACGGATTTCATCTTCGCGCGTCCGGTTCTTCCGCTGCGTGGATACGAAATCAATGCCGTAAACGGCTCGCACTTCGGCCTGTTTAACGCCGAATTCCGCTTCCCCCTGTTCGCTGCCATTCTTCCCGGACCGCTGCCGGTCGTCCCACTATACAACATTCAGGGATCCGCCTTCCTGGATGCCGGGGCCATCTGGGGCGGCAAAGGTGCCGACACGCGGTTTAACGTCTTCAGGGAGGATGCCGAGGGTGAGCGCGTGTTCGACGACGTGCTCGCCGGCGCCGGGTTCGGACTACGCACGATCCTCCTGGGATATCCCATGCGCATCGACTACGCCTGGCCGTACGACGGTCGACGCTTCGGCAACCGGCAGGTGTACTTTTCTATCGGACTCGACTTCTGATCGGAGCCCGTTCCAACGTATCACGCGGCGGGCGCCATCGTACCCGGCTGATCTTTTCTCGCGGCGCCGCGTTATAGCGAATCCGATTTTGGCAGACGGCCCCACTGCCTGATCGTACGCGCCTGATCGTATGCACAGGCCCGGCCGTCTTTCTTTGCATATGGACCATCGGCTCCGGCCCACAACCCGAATACTAAGATCGGAATATGGACATCACCCTTAATAAAGTCAGTGACGTTGCCTACGAACTCGAGATCGACGCCAGGGCGGAGGAACTGGCCGACGAGATCAAAGCCGCGCTTCGGCGCCAGCGGGGACAGACCCAGATGAAGGGGTTCCGACCGGGCAAGGTGCCCCTCGGACTCGTCAAGAAGATGCACGGCGAAGCCATCGGGTTCGGCATCGCGGAGCAGAAGGTCCAGGAAGCCTTCCGCAGCGAGATCCTGGAACCGGACGAGTACGACGTGCTCGGGCAGCCTACGCTGACGACGTTGGACTACGAGCTCGATGGCGACCTCCATGCCGTCGTCCAGTTCGGCGTCCGGCCCGAGGTCGACCTGAAGGACGTTTCCGGAGAGACCGTTTCACGACTGAAGCGCGAGATCACGGACGAGGATGTTGACGAACAGCTCGGTAACCTCCGCCGCGAGAATGCGGAGCTCGTGCCGGCCGAAGACGCCGAGATCGCGGAAGACTTTCACGTCGTCGTCGATCTCCAGCAGATCGATGAGGAGTCCGGAACACCGATCATCGGTGAGAAGGAGGAAGACGTCGAGTTCTTCGTGGACGACGAACGGCTGCACGACGACTTGCGCGACGGATTGCTCGGCTCCAGGATCGGTGATTCCTTCAGGGTAGACCTGCCGCACGGCGAGGGCGATCACCAGCATACGCAGACGTATCTGGTAACGATGAAAGACGCGAAGCGGCGGGAGCTGCCCGAACTCGACGATGCCTTCGTCGGAGCGGTCACGAAGGACGAATTCGTCAGCCTGGACGAGCTGAAGGAAAACATCCGCGAGAACCTCGAAGAAGCCTGGGAGCAGCGCTCGCGCGAGCTTCTCGACGGTCGTATGGTCGAAAAGATGCTGGAACTCCACACCGTACCCGTCCCGGAGTCGGCCGTCGAGCTGTATCTCGACTCGTTCGTGGAGGACGTCAAGCAGCGCAACGACGGCGACCTTCCGGAAGGGTTCGACGAACAGGCTTTTCGTCGGGCCAATCGCGGGGAGGCGGAGCGCCAGGCCAAGTGGATGCTCATCCGCGACGCCTTCATCGAGCGGGAAGAGATCGACATCAGCGACGAGGAGCTCGACGCGTACTTCGAGGAGGCGGCCGGACAGAATGAAGAGCTGTCTCCGCAGATGATCCGGCAGTACTATCAGAGCATGAATATGATCGAGCGCGTCAAGCAGCAGCTGCTCAGCCGGAAGGTTTTCGACCGGCTCGCGGAGCTGTTCACGGTGGAAGACAAGGACCCCGACGCGTTCGAAGAAGAAGTGGAGGCCCTTCGCAAGGAGAAGGAGTCCGCCGAAATGGACCGGCAAGAACCGTCGTCCATCATCACGCCGGCCTAGCCCTACTGAACGGCCCACGACGCCTGTTTCCGTCCAAAGCACGACCCAGGCCGGCCGACGGCATCTGGAACTCGGCTCCGCGGGGTCCGGTAGCACACCTGCTTT
>JBBDTI010000031.1:147930-149848 GCA_040904565.1 Rhodothermales bacterium | reverse complement strand
GCTTTGGACGTCGAAGCTGTGGACGTCGAAGCTGTGGAGGGCAAATGCATCATGGTGATCCGCGCCGATTATCACTTCGTAGCTGTCGAGATGAATATAGGAGACGTGGAGACACCTGCGCTACTGCTCTTCTGAATTCGGCTGATGCAGCCAGGGGCACCGGCCACGGCTCAATCCAGGTTTCCAGCCTACGTGGCGAACCAGCTCACATGGAACGGCTTCCCTATCTTCCAGCGTCTGCAAATGAACACGGCTCGACCGCCTATGGCTCCCGATGTATCGACTGTCTTCATATATGCCCTTATTACCGCACTCGCTACCGGGCTCGGTGCGCTGCCGCTGTTCTTCGCCCGCCACGTCCCCCGCTCCTGGCTCGGCCTGGCGAACGCGATCGCGGCCGGACTCATGCTTGCCGTCAGTTTCAATTTGATCTATGAGGGCTTTGCGTACAACAAGATCCGAGTGCTGCTGGGAATGACGCTGGGGCTCGTGTTCATCATCCTCAGTCGAAATTTCCTCAACCGCAGAGGTGAGATCGAGATTCGTCAGCTCCGCAGCGCGGACCCGCTGCGCGCGCTACTGATCGTCGGCGTAATGACGATCCACTCGTTTGCGGAAGGCATTGGCGTCGGTGTCTCCTTCGGCGGAGGCGAGACGTTCGGGATCTTTATCTCGCTCGCGATCGCCGTTCACAATATCCCGGAAGGACTCGCCATCAGCCTCGTCCTGGTACCTGACGGCGTCTCCGTCTGGCGTGCGGGCGTATGGAGCATCATTTCGAGCCTGCCGCAGCCACTGATGGCCGTGCCCGCATTTATCTTCGTCTCCGCCTTCGAACCGGTGTTGCCCGTCGGACTCGGATTTGCATCCGGCGCGATGATCTGGATGGTATTCTCGGAGATCGTCCCCGAGGCCCTCGAGGAGAGTGATGCGAGTCCGGTTGCCGTCGTGCTCACGCTGGCGGTCATCGTCATGACGGCCGTCCAGATCCTCATTGGCGGATGAAGCGCCGCGCGGAATCGCAGCGTTGCACGTTATGCGCGCCCTACGCTGCGCGTCCCTCCTCCACGCTGCGAAGGAGCTGCCGCGCATTTTCGGTCAGCTTCTCGAAGTTGCCTTCGGCGATGGCTTGCTTGTCCAGCAGCGCACTGCCGACACCGACGGCCACGGCGCCGGCGCGCATCCAGTCTCCCGCGTTCGTAAGCGAGACCCCACCCGTCGGCATGAGCTTCAGATGAGGAAGCGGCGCGAGCACGGCCTTGAAGAAGGGCATACCGACGATGTCTGCCGGAAACACCTTGATCACATCCGCCCCCAACTCCGTCGCCGTCTGGATTTCCGTCGGCGTGAAGCACCCAGGCATCACCGGCACGCCTCGGTCGTGGGATGCGTCGATGAGCTCCTTTTTGAAGATGGGACTGACGACGTAACGCGCTCCGGCGTCGACGGCGCGGTGAACGGTTTCCGCATCCAGAACGGACCCCACCCCTATTTCGACGACGTCCCCCATACGGCGGGCCACTTCCTCGATGACCTGCAGCGCGTTCGGCGTCGTCATGGTGACTTCGATCGCCGTCACGCCTCCCTTGCGGATGGCGTCGATCACGCGGACGAGCCGGTCGGAGTCCGGCATGCGAACCACCGCGACGGCTCCGGATGCTAGTACACGTCGAAGAATGTCGGCTCGAGAATCGGTGCCGTTCAATGGCATATCGCAGCTTGACGATCTGGTGGATGGTACGTACCCCGAAGGGTAAGAAATGACATCACGCACCTAACCACAAGACGGGATCCGCAGCAGTATGCAACGTAAATAAAAAGCCCTCATCCGCCGAAATTTTCAGCGGATGAGGGCGAAGAGACGACGGGAGGCTCAAACCCCCTGGCCGGGTTTTGACCACCACCAGGTCGTCTCCTT
>JBBDTI010000031.1:7055-147830 GCA_040904565.1 Rhodothermales bacterium | reverse complement strand
GACGGGAGGCTCAAACCCCCTGGCCGGGTTTTGACCACCACCAGGTCGTCTCCTTTGTCTATAACATCCAGCGGTGCGCTGCATGGTGAAGGAGCGGCCCACCTCCGCCACCGCTTCACCATGTGCCGCGACGGAATAGTCCGTTCGGCCTTCAGCGCCTCGCTGTATGAGAATGGTATTGCAAGGTCGATGCCGAATCCCGTACTCACGGTCGAATTTCTCGCACCGCCTCGAGACAATATCCTGTATGGCTCTCCCCCAGCTGCTTGCCGACGGACTCGACGTGTGCACATTCGTTACATGTACTGTGCACGAGGTGCGCGCCTATCAGAGCCGGATGCGAAACGATATGAGATTCGGAGAGGCCTGGATAGAAAAAGAACTGGAAGGCATCCGGGCAGGAGGCGTCAACAGGGCATCGACGTATCCGACGCCCCAGATGAGGGCGGACGCTGCCACGAACACGTTTCGCGTGCGGCCCCAATCGGCATAGGTGTCGTAGTGGCCTTCGGCAGACTGACGGGTTGGGGCGGAGTCGTATCGCCGCCGCGCATCGACGCGGCGCGACTGTGCGAGGACGGCCGCGGACGCCGCCGTGACGAACGCCCCGGCGAAGGCAAGACCTTTTACCGTGTGTCCCTTGTGCAGCTGTCCCCATCCCGGTATCAGCGCGGAACGAAGGGCCGCGTCGACGCGCGGATCCCTGATCAGCACGTAGCGCACGGCCGGCCCGTACGCATCCACCTCACCTGCAACCGCATCACGACGCAGATCCTCCACGAACTCTTGAATCTTCGGAGGCACGAGAACGGGGTCGAGTCGGAGATCCGGAGATAGCTGTAGGGCCGACATAAAGTGTGAGCCCGCCCGGTCGATGTCGCCCCGGCTGTAAGCGATCAGCGCGAGGTAGACGTGTATATCCGACAGCTCCTGGATGGTGAAATCGGGATATCGTCCGAGCGCACGTACGGCTAGCGCCTCCGCTTCCTCGTATTTCAGCTGCCGATACGCCCGGTCGATGTCGGCCACCATATCGCCGGCATCCTGCGCGTACACCACCGGCACGGCCAGTGCCGCTAGAAGGAGCCCGAAGAGAATCATTCGCATACGTGGAGTCGTCAACTGATCGAAAACATAAAATGTGTGGCACGTACCGGGGCTAGAGCCTCCGTCACTCTACCTCGGATAATATGATGCGGTGCGATACGGTTTGTCCGCGTTCAATCGTGACGGTCGTCGTAGAGTCGACGCCCATCTGAGGGTTGACCAGGCGAAGCTCTCGTTCGCCGGCAGGAAGGACGAGAGGCTCGGTAAACGGGGTTTGCCCCACGCTCCGTCCGTCCACGTAGACGTTGGCCCAGGGCGATACCTGTAGAGACAAACCGCCTACCGCCGACCAGAGTGTAGCATGCAGCGACGTCGTGTCGCCCGATTCGATAGTAATGGTTCGCCGATCATCCGGAAAGGACGCGTTCCGCAGGACGATCTCATGTTCACCCGGTTCTAAAGCCACAGTGATAGGATTGGAGGCGCCGGCCGTTGCCGCCGAGTCGCCGTCTACGAATACGACGGCTTCGTGATCTACCGTGACGTTGAGATACCCGGCCGCGCGATATCCGGCCGCGCGTGATGCGGGTACCGTCGTCTGGGCACCGCTCCGGATCGGAGCCTGTCTACGGACCGCCGCAGCGTTGAGCGACGTCACGATGGTCGTATCTACGACTCCGAACGACGGGAAGGAGCCGATCAGCGTGCCGCCCGTGCCCCACGGCGCAGCAATTGTCGATCCGGTCGCGCTGCTTGCATCCGGCGTGACGTCCGTGCCATCTGAGCGCATCAACGTCAGACCTACGATGATGCTGACCAACACGACCGCGAGCGCGACCGATCCCGCAACGATTTTCGAGGACCCGAACGGCATGATTTCGTCCAACACGGCCGCAAATCCCTTCGTTCTCGCTGGATCGTCCGCAGCCGGTCCGCGCGCACCCGGTCCGTCTGCATCCGTACCGTTTTGCGCCGCGGCGATGCCCGGATGAAGGCCGGCGGGATCGGGCGGCCGATCGGCCGTCCCATCCGGCCGTTTGTACGCGAACGATTCGGGGTTCTCGATAAACGCCGCGAGCTCGACCGACGACGGAAGCACGTTGCGTTCGCTCCGACATGATTCGACGTCGGCTATCAATTCGTCCGCACTCGCATACCGATCGGAGGGTTCGACTGCGAGCAGGCGCGCGCAGATTCGCTCGACGCCCTCATCGACATCGCGCGTGGCCCGCAGTCTCGGAAGGGGATCCCGATGCAGTATCGCATCAAAGATTTCCCTGGAACTCGAACCCGGAAACGCCCGGCGGCCCGTTACGATTTCGAAGAACGTCGCACCAAGTGAAAACAGATCCGTCTGAACGCTGAGCTCGTTCGCGGTCACCTGCTCGGGAGCCATGTAGGCGAGCGTACCGCGAATTTCGCGAGCGCCCTCTCCAGCGGAATGCGACACGGACGCAAGCCCGAAGTCGGCGATCTTCACGTCACCCGATCGTGAAACCAGCATGTTGGCAGGCTTCAGGTCCCGGTGCAGCACATCTTTGTCGTGCGCCGCCTTTAGCCCTTTAGCTGACTCGAGAAGGACGAAGAGTGCAAGATCGGGAGGAAGTGCCGACTTCGCGACCACTTTTGCGAGATCCACACCCTCCACGAACTCAGCAACGATATACGCTCCCTCGTCGTCACGACCGAACGAATAAATAGAGACGACATTGGGATGCTGAATCCGGGCCGCGATCCGCGCTTCTTCCTGGAATCGGGCTGCAAGATCGTCGTCGCTGTTGAACTCCGGGCGAAGCCGTTTCAACAGAACGAACCGCTCGAGGGTCGACTGATAGGCTTTATAGACCGACGTAGTCGCATTACGCGACAGCTCGGCGAACGGCCGGATGTCCTGTATGGTGCCAGGTGTACCCATTAGAGACGACAACGTCGGTATCTAGTTGTCTTCCTCCCATTCCTTAAGCCGATAATGCAACCAGCGCCGCGAAACGTCAAGCGTCCGCGCCGCCTCCGAAATGTTTCCGTCGCAGGCATCGATCGTTCGCTCCACGACCAACCGTTCCGCCTGTTTCAGCGTCGTGCCCGGCTCGAACGGATCCAGCTCGTCTTCATCCGGCAGGCGCAGGTCTTCCTTTTCGATCAAGTTCCCGCGGGCAAATACCACGGCGCGCTCAATCGTGTTCTCCAGCTCGCGGACGTTCCCCGGCCACGAATAGTTCTTTAGCGCTTCCAGCGCATCTTCCGTAAAACCGTCGATGTCCTTCTTGCGGGCATAAATATCCAGAAAGTGGTGCGCCAGCAGGTGGACGTCGGCGCCGCGACGACGCAAGGGCGGCATCGATATAGAAATCGTATTCAGTCTATAATACAGATCCTCTCGAAATCCCTCCTCCTGCATCAGCCCCTTCAGCGGCTTGTTGGTCGCGGAGATAATGCGCACGTCCACGTTGCGCATTTTCGTTTCACCGACCCGCTTGATCTCCCCCTCCTGGAGTACGCGCAGCAGCGCCGTTTGAACCCGCGGCGTCAGATCGCCTACTTCGTCCAGAAACACCGTTCCGCCGTCGGCCTCCTCGAACAAACCGGGTTTATCCTCGACCGCCCCCGTAAACGCGCCCTTCTTGTGACCGAACAGCTCGCTTTCCAAAAGCTCTTCCGGGAGTGATCCACAGAAAATAGCCACGAAGGAACCGTCTTTCCGATGTCCATTGTAGTGGATGGCCCGCGCAACGAGCTCTTTGCCCGTACCGCTTTCACCTTCGATGAGAACGGTCGCATCCGAGTCAAGCACGCGCGTCATTGTATCGAAGACCTCGTCCATCGCGCGACTCTGTCCGATGATCTCGTCGAAGCCGTGTACGCGCTGAACTTCCGTTCGAAGCCGTCTGTTTTCCTCGCTGAGCCTCTTGACCAAGCGCGCATTTTCGATGGCGATGGCGGCTTGATTGGCGAAGGCCGAAATAAACGGAAGCGTTTCGCTGGTAAATCGCCCCCTCTTCGTCAGGCTGTCGAGATAGATGGCGCCGATCTGTCGATTCTTTATGCGCAGCGGTACACACGCGATCGACTTGATCTGCTGCACGACGATGGATTCCGTGTCGCGAAACCGGTCGTCTTGAAGCGCTTCATATACGAGCACGGGCTCGCCTGTCTGAAGCACCTCGAGCACGACGCTCGTGGAGATACGAACGATCTCGCCGATCTGATCGTCGGAGAAATTACGGCTGTTTTTTACCTCGAACCCCTTCTCCGCGTCTTCGGCCGTCAGGAGAACGAAGCCGCGTTCGGCCTCCAGTTCGCGCATCGCGATCGCAAGCACTTTCTCCAGAAGCGCATCCGGCTCGTGGATCGAATTCACGGCCAGCGCGATCTCGGAGAGCGCTTCAAAAGATGTACGAGAATTGGTGGTGGTTTCCATAGTCGAAACGGACGCTGCGGGGTTCGGCTCTGCGGATAAGCCTGCCTGAATAGGGCATTGCTTCCCTGGTCGTTGGCCAGGAAGCTTTTCACGGCATATCTAAAAGGATACGCAAGAAGTGATCGCAGCGTTTCTCCGCCGACCGCCACCGGGTCGGGCGACGGACTAATCGAGGCCGTACTCCTCGGCCACCTCCTCCGCTGAGAAGACGGCGGCCTCCGCGTCCGGAAACATGTCTTTCGTGATGAGATGCCCGCCCAGCACGAGGGCGTCCATATGCGTCCGACGGAAGCAGGTATACGCGTCCTTCGGCGTGCATACGATCGGTTCACCGCGAACGTTGAAACTGGTGTTGACGAGTACCGGAGAGCCCGTGTGCGCTTCGAAGGCTTTCAGGAGCCTGTAGAATCGGGGGTTCGTACCTTCGTGAACGGATTGAACGCGCGCCGACCCGTCCACGTGCGTGACGGCCGGTACGGGCGAATCGATGTTCCGCCGGCGTTCGAATCCTTCACCGTGAATCCGTGCGTGCTTGACGGGAGCCACGAGCAGCATATATGGACTGTCCGCCTCGAGGTCGAAAAACTCCGACTGGCGTTCGCGCAGCACGACGGGAGCAAAGGGACGAAAGCTTTCGCGGAATTTGATTTTCAGGTTGACGGTCCGCTGCACGTCGCGCCCCCGCGCGTCGGCAAGAATGGAGCGGTTGCCCAGGGCCCGCGGCCCGAATTCCATGCGTCCCTGGAACCATCCGACGACCTTCTGGTCGGCCAGCAGCTCCGCCGTACGCGCCAGCAGATCGGATTCGTCGAGCTTTCGATGGGGGATCTCTTCGGCCGCGAGAAACGCGGCGATCTCCCGATCGGAAAACGACGGTCCGAGGTAGGCGCCCTTCATCGAATCCGTCTGATCGACGAAGCGCTCGGCGTTCTGATGGTCGTACCAGGCCATATAGGCTGCGCCCAGCGCCCCCCCGGCGTCCCCCGCCGCGGGCTGGACCCACACATTTTCGAACGGCCCGCCGCGAACCAGACGACCGTTGGCTACGCAGTTCAAGGCGACGCCCCCCGCAAGGACGAGATTCTCCTCACCCGTCTCCGCGCGAAGATGACGCGCCATGCGTACGATCACCTCTTCGGTAACCTCCTGGACGGACCGTGCGAGATCCATTTCCCGCTGCGTCATCGGTGCTTCTGGAGCCCGGCGTGGACCACCGAACAGCCGTTCGAAGCCCTTCCCGGTCATCGTGAGGCCGTGGGCGTAATTGAAATAGTCCATGTTGAGCCTGAACGATCCGTCGTCCTTCACGTCGATCAGATGCTCGTAGATCGCATCTACGTACTTCGGCTCGCCATAGGGTGCCAATCCCATCAGCTTATATTCCCCCGAATTGACCCTGAATCCGGTGAAATACGTAAAGGCGCTGTAGAGCAGCCCGAGCGAGTGGGGGAAATGTATCTCTCGGTGGATGCGGAGCCGGTTACCCCGTGCGACGCCGTACGAGGTGGTGGTCCACTCGCCGACCCCGTCCGTCGTCAGAAATGCGGCCGACTCGAAAGGCGACGGGAAAAAGGCGCTCGCGGCGTGGCTCTCGTGGTGCTCCGGAAAGATGACGGGACCGTCAAAATCGAGCTCCTTCCTGAGCAGATCCGGTATCCAGAGCTTCTGCTTCAGCCACACCGGCATTGCCTTGACGAACGATGCGAGGCCCCTCGGGGCGACCGTCACGTACGTCTCGAGCAACCGTTCGAAGGTGAGGAACGGCTTGTCATAGAATGCGACGATATCCGGTTCCCTGCCGCCCCCCTGTTCAAGACAGTACGCAATCGCTTGCCTGGGAAAAGAAGGATCGTGCTTTTTGCGCGTAAATCGTTCTTCTTGTGCCGCGGCCACGATGTCGCCATCCCGCAGCAGGCACGCCGCCGCGTCGTGGTACCAGCAGGAGATACCCAGAATATCCATGTGTAGGAGGGGCCGTGCCGTTGGTCCGTTTCGAGGGATTCGTTGTTCCGAAACAAACCACGCAAGGAGCGTGCCTTACTCCAGCTCCTCGAGATTAGCCTCGAGACGCACCAGTTCCTCTCGGGCATCTTTTTCCTTCTGTCGCTCGCGGTCGACGACGTCGGTCGGCGCCTTCGTCACGAACTGCTCGTTCCGCAGTTTTTTTCGGACGCTCTCCAGAAAACCGTTTTTCTGCTCGATCTCCTTGCGAAGCCGTTCCCTTTCCACGTCCAGGTCGATCATGCCGGCGAGAGGGACGAACACTTCGTGCCGACCCGCGACGTGAGCGGCGCATGCTTTGGGCCGATCCAGTCCGCGTCCGATCATCAGATCCGTCGCGCCGGCCAGCTTCTCGAAATAGTCGCGGTGCGTCGAGAGCATCTCCTCGAGCCTTTCGGCTCCGGAAGGCAGGTTCACCATCGCTTCGATGTCGGCGTTTAGCGCCACGCCGTATTCGCTCTTGATGTTGCGGATACCGGAGACGAGTTCCTGCATCAGGCTGAACACCTCGTCCGCCTCCTCGTCCATCTCCGCGGCGTCCACCTCCGGCCACGATGACGTCATACAAACGTCGAGCCGTTCTCTGGGCCGTATTTTCGACCACAACTCTTCCGTAATGAACGGCATGAACGGATGCAGGAGCTGGATCATCTTTTCATAGACCTCGGCGGCCAGCGCAATCTTGTCTTCCTCCAGCTCTTCTCCGAATGGCGGTTTGATCAGCTCCAGATACCAGTCGCAGTAATCCTTCCAGAACAGATCGTAGATGAGTCCGGCCGCCTCATTGAGCCGATAGCGACTCACCGCTTCGTCGACGTCTCGAATCGTTTCGTGGAGTCGATGCAGTATCCATCGTTCCACCAGCTCGAGTTCCTCGAAGGAGCGCGTCCGGCGGTACGTTTTCTCCTCCTCCATGAACTGACCGAACACGTTGAATGCGTTCCAGATCTTGTTCGCGAAGTTGCGGCCCATCTCGAACTTCGTCGGATCCAGCTTGATGTCCTGTCCCTGGGCGCAGAGGACGGTCAGCGAGAATCGCACGGCATCGGCGCCGTACTGGTCGATCATGTCGAGCGGGTCGATGCCGTTGCCGAGGCTCTTCGACATCCACCGGCCTTGCCTGTCCTTGATCATCCCGGTGATGAAGACATCTCCGTACGGTTTCTCTCCCATGAAGTGATAGCCCGCCATGATCATCCGGGCGATCCAGAAGAAGAGGATGTCGTAGCCCGAAACGAGCACGCTCGTCGGATAAAAATACTCGAGCTCCGGCGTCTTTTTCGGCCACCCGAGCGTGGCGAAGGGCCAGAGCCACGACGAGAACCAGGTGTCGAGCACGTCTTCGTCCTGCACCATACCCCCCTCGGGCTGATCGACGGAGACGACGAAGTCGCGGTTTTCGTCGATCTCGCCGTCCTCCGTCGTGTAGTACCAGACGGGGATGCGGTGTCCCCACCACAGCTGCCGGGAGATCGTCCAGTCGCGAATGTTTTCCATCCACCGGAAGTATTCGTTTTCCCAACGCTGCGGATGAAAGGTGATCTCTCCGCCGCGGACGGCTTCGACGGCCGGCTCCGCGAGCGGCTTCATCTTCACGAACCACTGCCGGGAGATGAGAGGCTCGACGACGGCTTTGGAGCGACTCGAAATCGGAACCGTATTCCGCGTCGTTTCGGTCTTGACGAGGAGCCCGAGTGCATCGAGATCGGCGACGATCCGATCGCGTGCATCGAATCGGTCCATCCCTTCGTACGGCCCAC
Source organism: Rhodothermales bacterium (assembly GCA_040904565.1). GTDB lineage: Bacteria > Bacteroidota > Rhodothermia > Rhodothermales > VXPQ01 > JBBDTI01. The sequence continues at coordinate 139,604 of JBBDTI010000031.1, read as the reverse complement.
CGTGCTCGTTGATGGTCCCGTCCGGGTTCATAATGTTGATCGTTTCGAGGTCGTGCCGGCGGCCGATTTCGAAGTCGTTCTTATCATGCGCGGGCGTGACCTTCAGCGCCCCGGCGCCGAATTCCGACTTGACGTAGTCGTCCGCTATGACGGGAAGGTCGCGATCCAGAAGGGGAAGTACGACGCTGCGGCCTACCAGATCGGTATACCGTTCGTCGTCGGGGTGGACTGCGACGCCCGAATCGCCAAGCATGGTCTCGGGACGCGTCGTGGCCACGACGACGTGGCCGTCTTCGCCCTTGATGGGATATTTGACGTACCACAGCTTACCCTCCCGCTCTACGTTCTCGACCTCCTCGTCGGACAGCGCGGTCTCGTTCTCGGGATCCCAGTTGACGAGATAATTACCCCGGTAGATGAGCCCTTCCTCGTAGAGGTGGACGAACACTTCCTGCACGGCGCGCGTGAAGCCGTCGTCCATCGTGTACCGTTCCCGATGCCAGTCGCAGGAGTCGCCCAGGCGGCGCTTCTGTTCGAGAATTCTTCCCCCGTATTCCTCCTTCCAACGCCGAACGCGCTCTACGAACGCTTCGCGCCCGAGTTCGTGACGGCTCGTGCCCTCTTCTTTCAGCTGGCGCTCGACGACGTTCTGGGTGCCGATACCTGCGTGGTCCAGCCCCGGGACCCAGAGCGCCTCGTACCCCTGCATCCTCCGGATCCGGGTTACAGCGTCCTGAATGGAGTCCTGCAATGCGTGCCCCATGTGCAGCGCGCCCGTTACGTTGGGCGGCGGCATCACGATAGCGTGCGGCTGCTTCTCGGGATTGACCTCGGTCCGAAAGAGGTCGTTCTCTTCCCAGAACCGGTACCATTTGTCCTCGATTTCGGATGGTTCGTAGGCCGTATTTCGCTGAACTTTAGCCGTCCTGGTCACGTCCTTCGTCGACATATACAATCTCTGGTGATAATTGCGTCCGCAAGCACTACGTACGCGAGCGGCTCTCAAATATTCCCGGCTCTTCGTCCCTTCGAGGTGCGGCTACGACGACCATACCGTTGCCCCGAGAGACCGGGAGCATATAGTCGGCCAGCATCAGCAAGAGCATAGCAGGCATCGACACAACCCCCACCACGAACGCCGCAACCTTAAGCACCACGTTCCGGCGGGTGAGTCCGTGCAGAATGAGGGCGTGCAGCTCGAAGGCCGCCTTCCCAAAGGGACCGTAGGTCGATTCCTCCGTCACGACGCGGAAGCCGCAGGTATCAAGCAGACGGCGCACGTGATCGGGCTGATAGACCCGCCGCCGTTCCTGTACGGCATCGTAGTCGTGCTCGCTTCCTTCTATGAGCCGATCGTAAATAGGCCAGATCCGCTCGTTGCGTACAGGGAGATAGAGCAGGAGCCGCCCGGAGTTCGACAGCGAGCGTCGTATCGCCCGCAGCAGCTGCGCGTCCCGTACGACGTACTGGAGCATGCCGATGCACAGCGCCAGATCGTGCTCGGGCATGCTTGAATCGGCATCTACGTTCTGCCGGCGAAACGTCGCTCCGGCGCTCCCCACCGCCTCCGCGTAGCTCCTGCATAGCTCTACGGCCTCGCCCGAGCGATCGATGCCGATCCCAGTCAAATCAGGCCGCCGCCGCAAAGCGTAAAAGAGATGATCGCCCGAGCCGCACCCCACATCGAGGAGCGTCGCCCCTTTCGGAATGGGCGTTTCGATCCGCCGCCATGCGCGCCTGACGTACCAGCTCCGGAGGGTAGTAAGGTGAACGAGTGCGTGGTACGCTCGCAGCGCGAGAGGCCACACACAGAGAAAATGAGGGTACTGATGCTCGTTGATCGCGTCGCTAAGAGACGGGGAATCAATCGGCATCGGTCGACTCGTCAACGTGGTGTTTTGCCAGGCGACGTCTATTCTTCGAGCCCCTGCACTACGGCCTCGCCATGGCCCGTACCGACATCTATATTCGCCGACCCGTCCGCCCTGGCCTCTCCTACGTTCTCATCGGCCAACGGCAGGAAACAATTGAACGTCGTTCCCTTCCCTACTTCGCTGTAGACATCCACAAATCCTTCGTGACTCGTCACGATGCTGTAGACGGTGGAAAGTCCGAGGCCCGTACCCTCGTCGGCCGATTTGGTCGTGAAATAGGGCTCGAACACCTTATCGAGGTCGTTCGGCGAGATGCCGACGCCGGTATCGCTTACGCTGATGCAGATATATTCTCCGTCCTCCGCGTCCGGATTCGCGCGGGCGTCGGACGCATCCAGTCGTATCGGGCGCGCCTGCACGTCGAGGCACCCACCATCGGGCATGGCATCACGCGCATTGACGCACAGATTGATGATGACCTGCTGAATCTGCGTAGCGTCCCCAACGATATGCGGAAGGTCGTCATCGATATCGATGCGGACGTTGATCGACGTCGGAAAGGTCTCCGTCGTAATCTTTTCGACCTCCTCGAAGACCTCATCGAGCTTGAGGGGGACTCGTTCACCCTCTACACCTCGCGCGAAGGCCAGCACCTGCTTTACCATTTCGGAGCCGCGCTCCGCACTGCGCCGAATCATTTCCAGCGTACGCATCGATTTTTCGTCGTCGCTGTACCGATTCGACAGCACGTTCACGCCCAGGAGGATCGGGACGAGCAGGTTGCCCAGATCGTGTGCGATCCCTCCGACGAGCGTCCCGATACTCTCCATGCGCTGGCCTCGGAGGATGTTCGACTCGAGGCGTTTGCGTTCGGTTATATCCGTATTGATAACCAGAACGGAGCTCGACGTACCGGTATCCTCCCCTACAAGCGTCCAGCGGCTCTCGACGATCAGTTCGTCGTCATCCTTGGTTCTCTGACGCAATTCGCCCGTCCATTCACCGGCCGAAAGAACCTCCTCCCAGGCCTCCTCGATCTTCTGCCCACCGCTCGAATACAGGCAGGCATCGCCCCCCTCGTCCTGCATCTCCTGAAGCGAATACCCGGTCAACCGCTCCGCGCTCTTATTCCAGTAAATGACGTTTCGGTCGAGGTCGTACGCGCAGATCGCATCTCGTGCATTGTCGAGATACTGTGCCTGATCGCGAATTCGATCCTCTGCTATTCGGCGTTCCAATGCGTACCGAATCGAGCGTTCGAGGGCCGAGGCGTCGATCTCCGACTTCACGAGGTAGTCCGCCGCGCCTGCCATCATGGCCCGGAGATCGATATTATAATCGCCCTGGCCGGTGAGCAGAATTATTGGCGTTCTGACACCGCGATCGCCGGCGTCGTGGAGGAGATCCAGGCCCGTTCGAGCACCCAGTCTGTAGTCGATCAGACACACGTCGTATGACAGCTCGACAAGCTTCGCGAGCCCTTCGTCATAGCTGGAAGCCCAATCAAGGTCAGGCGTGATGCCCGTGGTCTTCGAAAGCATACGCCGCGCTATCACGTAATCGTCTTCATCATCCTCGATAAGAAGAATATGTACGCGTTCCTTGCTCTCCATACGGCGAAAAAGAGTGGGTGAAACCTGGCGTCGTTCGAGCTCCTCTAGATCTCCACGGGCAGATTGGCGACCTCAAACCAGAAAGCGCCGAGCCGCTGGATGGCCGATTGCAGGCCGTCAAAAGTGACGGGCTTCGTCACAAAGGCGTTAGCGCCTAGATCGTAGCATTGCGTTATATCGTGCGTGGCATCGGACGTTGTGAACACGACGACCGGAATACGTCGAAGATCCGAATCGGACTTAATCGTCCGAAGCGCGTCTCGTCCGTCCAGGCGCGGCATATTCAAGTCCAGGAGAATCAGTCCGGGGCGTGGAGCTTCACGGACCCCCGCGTACTTCCCTTCCTTTCGAAGATACTGTATCAGGTCCTCGCCGTTTTCGACCGTGCGCAACTCACTATTGAGTTCGCTCACCTCGAATGCGCGCCGAGTCAACATGCGATCGTCAGGATCGTCCTCCGCTAGCAAGACGGATATCGGATTTGATTTCAGGATGGTACTCCCGGACATGTTCTATTCAGATTGCGATCGCAGCTACGATACCGGTTGTGTGCGCGGCGCCCGCTCCATCCCGGCTCGACAAGCCAGGAGGGTGGATTTCGCAGATCTCCGCTCGATTTATCTGCCGTTTTGCTGGCGTTTCCCCATTTCAGCGTCGAAGCGACCCCGAATCTCGTCGAGGCTATCTCCGCCAAATTTATCGAGAAAGGCGTTCGCGATCGCCAGCGCGACGGTAGCCTCGGCCACCGTCGAGGCGGCCGGCACGCTCGTTACGTCGCTTCGCTCGTACCGCGTCGGCTGCGATTCACCGGACGCTATATCTACCGAGTCTAACGGCTTGATAAGGGTCGGAATGGGCTTCATATAGCCGCGGACCACGATGGGCATACCGTTTGACATGCCGCCCTCGACGCCACCCGCATGATTGGTTCGACGAGAGAATCCCTTCTCTGAGCCGGTAATCTCGTCGTGAACGTGAGAGCCCGGACGCTCCGCACCCACGACACCGTCTCCGATCTCCACGGCTTTCTGTGCCTGGATCGAAAGTATCGCTTGCGCCAGCTGCCCATCGAGCCGGCGGTCCCACTGAACGTACGAGCCGAGCCCCGGAGGCACGCCCGTCACCACGACTTCATACATACCTCCCAACGAGTCACCGCGCTTCTTCGTCTCGTCGATATGCTCGATGCAGGCGTCCGTCAGTTCCTCGTCCAGCATCCGCACCGCACTCTCGTCGGCATACCGGTTGAGGTTCTCCGCGCCCTCATCGGTGATTTCGGCGACGCGTTCGTACCACGACTTGGGAGCATCCATGCCGACCTCGCCGAGGCGGACGACGTGACTGCCAACCTCGATGCCGAATTGCTTGAGGAGCTGACGAGCCACCGTGCAACAGGCTACGCGCATGGCCGTTTCCCGTGCGCTCGCCCTATCGATGACAGGCCGGATATCGTCGAACCTGTATTTTTGCAGACCCGTCAAATCAGCGTGCCCGGGGCGCGGCAGAGTCACCTTGTCCACACCCTCCCCGGACCCGGACACGGCCATCACATCGGGCCAACCGGACCGGTCCTTCGTATAGGCCGCGTTATCCAGTCGCATGGCGATAGGACTGCCCATCGTCCGGGAGAATCGAATACCGGAATAGATGTGTACTTTGTCGCGCTCGAACTTCGACCGACCTCCTCGACCATATCCCAGCCACCGTCGGGCCAGATGATGGTTGATGTCTTCAGGATCGACGGGAACGCCTGCCGGCATCCCTTCGACGATCCCTATGAGCGCTTCGCCATGAGATTCTCCGGCCGTGAGGTAACGAATCATAATGAACCGGCGGTTGCGGGTACTTCCATTTCATAATACGCAGAAATCCCATCTCGGCGCCTGACCTTGATCAGAACTGTCTCGTCGACCTGTGCGGCCTCCTCGAGGCGGTTGATGGCCTGCTCCGTCGACTCGACTCGGGAACCGGAAATCTCGGTAATGACGGCATCGCGTGGTAGTGCGGCATCATCCGCGACGCTGCCATTCTCGACATATGCCACGTATGCCCCGGCCCGCACATCGAACGCATTGAGTTCTCTCGCCGTGAGATTTCGCAGCCCGACGCCCCACCGGCTCAATTCGAATACGTTGTCCTGATCGAGGGGCGGCGCCCGTTCGGCCTCCGGTGCCTCTTCCTCTCCTTGCTCCCGCAGTTCACTGAACCAGCGTTCGTAGGCAGGCGTGTTTCGTCCCAGCAGTTCGACGTCGAACTGGATGACGCTTCCCTCACGCCAGACGCCGATGTCGAGCACGTCTCCGGGTCGTTTCCGCGCGACCGTACTCTGCAACTCGTTCGCGGCATTCACGGCGCGATCGTCGACCGAAACGATGACGTCACCTTGCCTGATTCCGGCATTTGCCGCAGAGCCACCGTCGGTAACGTCGTTGACGTAGATCCCCTGGATCTCCTCCATGTCGAGCCGACGAGCGACGCCCGCATCTACGTTCTGTATGACGACCCCAAGATAGCCGCGCCGAACCTCGCCATATTCGATGAGGTCGCCTGCAACGCGTTCCATCAGATTGGCGGGGACGGCAAAGCCGTATCCTTCGTACGAGCCGCTCTCCGTAGCAATGGCCGTGGCAATCCCAACGAGCTCGCCGTTAAGATTCACGACGGCTCCGCCCGAATTGCCGGGATTGATGGCCGCGTCCGTCTGGATGAAATCCTCGATACCAAAATCACCGTCGATGATGTTCACCTGACGCCCCGTTGCGCTCACGATCCCCGCTGTGACTGTAGATGTCAGCCGGAACGGATTACCTATCGCGAGTACCCACTCGCCGACCTGAAGGCCGTCGGAATTACCGAGGCGTACCGCCGGAAAATCCCTCCCTCCGTCTTCGATCTTCAGAACGGCCAGATCGGTCGACGGGTCGGTACCGACAATGCGCGCATCGTACAGTCGCTTATCCGAAAGCGTTACCTGGATGCTCTCGGCGTTCTCGACGACGTGGTGATTGGTAACGATATATCCCTGTGGACTAATCAGCACGCCGCTTCCGACGCTCTGTCGTAGGGGATCGTCCTGAAAGAACCGGCGGCGAGCGTCTTCATCGAAATTGTGGTACCACTCACGCTGTCCATCCTGCTGGAGCGGAACCTCAACCTGAATATAGACGACGGCCGGCGTCACATCGTCCGCAACGTGCCGGAACATCCGGTTCAGCGTGCGTGGATCGAGAGATGCGTTGAGAGAGTCAAGCACGGGCACGTTCGCCGGGGCTTCCCGGTTTCCCAGCTGCACGCGCTCGACGACCCGCTGCCCACCATCTACATTCTCGGGATGGCTACCGGCGATCAACATGAACAGAATGCCTGTCGTCAAGCCGACCAGTACGAGCCCGACGCCGATCAGGATTTTGACACTTGATATCTGCTGCTGATCTTTCATGGTTGCGGTCTGAATCGGCGTTGAGCGAGGATTCGCACGGTACATCGACGTTCACCCCGTCGATCACCTCGTCGATCACCCCTTCGTTCCCTGTGACGTTGCCTCATGTATCGATTGTTTCTCCGTGCAGCCGTAAGGCTTCAACCGCTTCCCGCGCAAGTTGTGCCAATTCCTTTCTGTCACGTCCCGTGGTCGGAATTGGCCGGCCCAGATATACAGTGAACGACATGTGTGGAATGGATGCCAGATCCAGGGCATGTTCGACGAAAGGCGCCCCCCCATCAGCCCATACGACGCGCTGCCGAACCGCCTCGTCTGCCATTCGTCCATCGATGGACCGCACGGTTAGATAGACTGGCAGCACGGCACCGCCATCCCGATGGGCGACCGCTTCGAAGGCGCCTGTCTTGAAGCGGCGCACCTGGAGTGAGGCGGTCGTCGTTCCTTCCGGAAACACGACCACGTTCACGCCGGCATCCAGGCGCTTCCGGACGCGCTCGGTAAACTGGGAGACCGTGCTGCGTCGCCGGCGTTCGACAGGAATCATCCCGTGCGCGGCACTTACCCAGCCCAGAAAGGGCCACGCTAACACTTCTGCCTTTCCGACTGGCGCCGATGGGAGCACGGATGAAAGGATCAAGGGGTCGAGGATGCCGAAATGATTTGACACGACGAGCATGCCGCCTCGGGACGGCACCGAACCTCGGACGTGCACCGAAACACCCAGAATGTCGCACAAGAGCGAACACCCGACCTGAATGCGGTGCGCGCGGTACCTGATCTCCTCGTCCCGCGAAAGCCGCCACGCACGGAGATTGACATACGGCGTACGCGTCGACATAGCCCAGAATACGCGCAGCAGTTTCCAGGCTCTTAGCATGAGGCGTAGAGAAAATAGCGGAGCACGACTGGCGTAGAGCAGTTCTCACGGGTTGTCGGGCGCTTCAAGTGCTGCCGACAACAAGAGAATTCCAAGGGTCTATCGTCACGGCATACCCGGCTCTGCGGTTCCCACGGTCGCCGCAGAAGATGCGGCCGTATGCCACGTCGCCTCGGCCGCACGCGGCGGACGAGCCGTCGTAACGATGCTCCATCATGCAGACGGGGCTTCAGCTCCGGGCTCGGAGGCCTCCACGACTACGCCATTGGACGACAAGCCGTCGCCATGCCCTGCATACTCGGGACGCACCTGCTCCAGCGGTAGGCGAATCGTAAAGGTCGTACCCACGTGTTTCGTACTTTGCACGTCGATGTCGCCCCCCATCAGATCGACAATGCGCGCGGTCACGGCGAGGCCCAGACCGTTCCCTTCATGTGACCGTGTCAGCCCCGTAGACTCCTGCTTGAACTCATCGAAAAGGAAGGGCATGAACTCTTCGTCGATACCGACGCCGGTATCCAGTACGCGAATCACAACGCCTTCTCCCGTCCCTGAGATAGTGACCTGTACGCGGCCTTCATCGGTGAATTTCACCGCGTTGCCGACGAGGTTATTCAGGATGCAGTCGACGCAGTGATCGTCGAACCAGCCGGTTACGTCACCTTCGGCCTCCACGTCGATATCGATCCCCTTGCTGGCAGCAAGGGACGTGTACGTATGCAAGACGCTTTCGGCCTTGACACCCAGATCGATCTCCTTGAAGTCGAGCTCCATGAGGCCGGCCCTGAGACGTGCGAGGTCGAGCAGCGAGTCGAGCGTATTCAGGAGACGTTGCCCATTCTCGTCGATCATGTTTACGAACTCGCGATGGTCTTCGTCCACCTCCTCGCGAAGAATGGCGGAGCAGCCCAGAATTCCCGTGAGCGGCGTACGCAGCTCGTGGGACGTATTGGCCAGGAACTCATCCTTGAGCCGATCGGCCTGACGCAGCGTCTCGTTGGCCTGCTCGAGACGCTTGTTGAGATCCTGCAGTCGCTCGTTGACCTGGCGTTCTCGAGCCAGTTCTTTCGCCTGCTTCCTGGCACGTCGATTTTCCACAACCATTCTCTGGTGGCGGCGAACGAACAGACCCATGCCGAGGAGACCCAGCACGTATATACCGTACGCCCAGTTCGACCGGTACCACGGCGGCAAGACGGTGAACGTGTACGTGCTCGCGGGCGACACGTAACCCTGCGCGTTGCGCCCCCGGATGTGGAAGCGATAGGTTCCCTCGAAGAGGTTCGTGTAATTCTTGCCGGTCTCCTTCGTCCACGCCGACCAGCCTGCTTCACGCCCCTCCAGCCAGTATTGGAATTCGTTTTCTTCCGGATCGTTGTAGCTGGGAAACGCGAACTCGAAGCGGAGTGCATTCTGGCTGAACGGTAGATCTTGGAAGAGTGGCTCGGCGATATCACGCTCTTCATCCCAAACACCGCCATAGAGTAGGCGATTCGTATCGATTGTCCTAACCCGGCGAAGCATCGCAGGGAATATCGCGTCGTACGATTTTTCAGTCTCGATCGATGGATCATACCGTAGCAGCGTGCTCCGTGTAGAAATCCATGCAACGCCCACAGAATCGACGTGGACGTTGACCGGACCAGACCATTCGGGATATCTGAGAACCTCTGGCACATTGGTGGAGCACGCTAGACCACACGCCGTGATTTCAACGCGATCTGCATAGACTCGCCATAGTCTACCGTCCGGTGAGTGCCCGAGGTAAAGAAGTGAGTCAGTCGAGGCAGATAGTATGCGTGCAACTTCTCGATCCCTGGTAGATAACGCTTCTCCACCATCGTCTAGAATGACGGGTCCCGATTCACCGAGTAAGTACGTGCGGCCATATATGTTTTTCAGCAAGCTCGTCCGATTGATCACATGGTCGGAAGGAGTGACGTCCCGGATCTTACTCTTACCACTAAAGGTGTCGACTCGGTACACACGATTTGAACGACTCGCAATCCAGAGCGTGCCATCATCCCCCTCGACAAGCCTTCGGACCTCATCATTAATCCGAACAAAGTCAGGTTCAATATTCCATACTCCGTCGCGCAATTCAAAAAGCGCCACGCCGGTCTTTGACCCCGCATAAAATCGATCCGGATACGCACTGGAGACGGCGACGCTATAGAACGTCCCCTCAGCGACAAATTCAATCCTCGTACCATCCAGGACGCGTATATCGTCGTGACTCGCGACGACCAACTTGTCGTGTATTTGAGCAAGCGACGTGGCGACGTGAATCCCATCAACCTTTACCAGGCGAGCTCTCTCGTGTGATAATCTTGACGGATTTAATCTAAACAGACCGGTGCTGCCAGCAACGTATAGGCTGTCTTCGTAGAGATGTAGATCACCGACTACACCGTCCAGTCCACTCTCCGCCTCAAACTTTGTGATGTGGGATAAAGGATCTATACGAACAACGCCACGATTATTAAGAGCCAACCAAAGTCCACCCTGCGCGTCTCGATATAGGAAGTTGATCCAGCCGTCTGGGAGACCTGACTCTTCGGTGTAGTGAGCGCTAATACGTCCGTTAGGATCGAGTATAATTAGACCACCGCCATCGAGGAGGCCGAGTGCGATGTATCCATTAGGCAAGACCGTGCCATGATAAAGCCGGTGGTTCGCGAGATAGGCGTCTGCTTCTGTCTCAAAAGACTGAAAACCTGATCCGTCGTAGACAAGGAATCCCTTCTCCTGCGTCCCGACCAGCAGGCTTCCGTCAGCCAGATCATCGAGAACATAAATGCGTGTATCGCTAAAATGGTCTCCACCGGGAACGACCGTTAGGTCGTCATCCTTGACGCACAATAGTCCCCTACCGATCTCGCGTACGTAAATCTCGCCGTCCACTTCGAACGAGGTGTGAAAGCCCTCTTCGCTCTGCCAAACATGAAAAGATTCGCCGTCCCATCGGATAAGTCGGCTCGCTGCCTGGAAATAGACGGCACCAGGAACCACATGCGTCGCCCACACATCACGGAACTCTCGTTCGCTCTGTGCCAGCCTATTAGCGAGAGATGTATAGGCATAGGATCCAACTGAATCGGGTGCGAGATATCCGAAATCCCCCTGGAGTCCGACATAGACAATTCCGTCATCACCAACCGCCAGCGACCGGGCCGTCGTATTTGTCGGTGTGGCGACGAGATCCCACGAAACGCCGTCATAGACGAGAATGCCATCGTAATTGCCGACGAAGATGCGACCGCTAACGTCCTGGACAACGCTCCAATTCTGCGGATACGCACCATACTCGTGCGGAGGAAAGTGCTCCAAATAGAACGGGTGACCGCTTTCAGAAAGATGTACCCCACCTACTTGAGCCTGTGCCGGGATCGACAACAGGCATGCAAAAGCCAGGACGTGACGCAATAAATGCGGCATTATAGCTTGGATGGTCTTAGGATGACGGCCCCAAAGCGGACGACGATGAGGCCTCTGCTCCGTCTAGTATCAGCCAAATGCGACAAATATTAAGGCCTATTACTGGTCATCTGGACGCTCAATAACCTCACCGTCGTAAGCTCATTGACACCCATGCGACGGATGACAACTCATTCCCGACAAACCCTTAAAAAGTGGCTATTTGCGGCGCGACGAACCTTGACTGCCCTGGGAGGTGCGTCTATCTTCTTGCCAGGTAGGAGCACTTACATTTAAGTCAGGAGTCACCATGAAACGACTTACACAGGCCATTCTCTCAGCATTCATGTCCCTCGCGCTCGTAGCAGGCGCCAGTACGATTCTAACAGGATGTGCCGCGGACACGCTTAGCGGACCGTCTATCGAAGCATATGCGGGTGGTGACAACGGCGGCGGAAGTGATGGCTCCGAGCACAATGCGACAGACAACGGCGGGGGAAGCGACGGATCCGAACATAATAAAGGCGATAACGGCGGCGGCAGCGACGGCTCTGAACACAACAAGAGTGGTCTTGATGGCGACAACGGTGGTGGATCTGACGGATCCGAGCATAATTAGCATCTGACCGCCAAAGTTGGCGCAGAACGTAACCAGCTGGGCGTCAATTTGAGAGGCAGGAAGCTCCCTCTTATTTCAACCCGTAGCCAGACACGCACAACGTGCATACTATTACGGCCGGATGGGCCATGCCCGTCCGGCCGTTCCTGTACCAGGTAGAATTTTCACGTGGGCAACCCCAAATGTTACAATTTTTCCGATTCCGGCGCGGGTCGGCCCGGTCGCCCTCGAGGAGATGGACGTTGGCACGTTTGTTTCACGTTCCACAGACACCTTCAAATGAGACATGATGTTGCATCTCATTAAGGCCGCGCTTTCGGTAGCTCCTGATAACTCCTACCTACCAAGAATACCGAGAGCCCCACTGGGCGACCCTACCCGTCGGCAGCCTTGATGATGATCTGGTGAGCCGCATTCCGATGTATTCGGGGTGCGGCTCACTCATTTTCAGGTCACTTTCCGATCCCAATCGAACCTTCCAGGCACGACAGGATACACATGGAACGGTCGTACCATGCCTCGTCATTCGGCACTATTCCGTGGAGTAATTCCACGCCCACCGTTGCACCGAACAGATCGAACGGACATAGTCTTCGCTCTCACGGGGGACGTTCGTCGTAATTCTCGCGCGCTGAGACAATTGCGCGCATTCAGTGATATGGGCCTGACGGTCGACGTGCTCTCATTCGGCGATGCGCGTCCCGATCGCCTCGGAATACCTCGCATCACGGTTCATGCCATTGCCCCTCCCGTCGGAACGGGGCCCGCGTACTTCTGGAACGTTCACCGAGCGGTAAAGCGTGAAGCATCTCTTCGTCCCGCGGCCGTCTACCATGCCTCCGATCTATACGTCCTGCCGGCATTAACCGGGGTAGCGCGACGGCAGCAGGCACGCATCGTATACGATGCCAGGGAGTTGTATCCCTACGTCGCATCTACGGTGGGTCGACCATGGATTCGCGTGTTCTGGTGGCTCGTCGAACGGTCTCACATTCGAAAAGCGGATCTGGTCCTCACGGTCAGTAACGGGATTGCGGACAAACTCGCCGACCTGTACGACATCCCTCGACCTACCCTGCTCTACAACGTACCCGAGATCACGGCCATTCCGGAACGGCGATCGTTGCGGGGCACGTCCGATCTGTCGTTCAACAGCGTGTTGATTTTACATCAGGGACAGATGCGCCCGGATCGAGGCTGCGAACTGCTGGTGGATGCCATGCGCGACGTCGACGGCGCTATTCTCGTCTTTCTCGGAGACGGTCCACTTCGACCACGACTAGAAGCCCAGGCAGCCGCGGCGCGTATATCGAGCCGCGTCGTATTTGTGGATGCCGTCCCTCCCGACGAGCTTCTTGCCTACACGGCATCCGCCGACATCGGCGTGACGCTCCTTCAAGACACCTGTCTCAATCACCGGCTCGCTCTGCCGAACAAGCTCTTTGAATATCTCGCCGCTCACGTACCCGTCATCGCCAGCGATCTCTCCGAGATTCGGAAGGTCGTTTCGACATATGACGTCGGACAGGTCGTGGAGCCAGGGAATCGTACGGATCTCGTCGCCGCCCTGAACCAGGCCGTAATCGACAAGACGCTCCGCGAAAGGTGGCGGCGCAACATCCCGCGTGCCCTCGAAACTTTTAACTGGAGGCAGGCATCTGAACAATTCCTGCACGTATATAAAACATTGCTCGGCCTTACTCCATGAAGCACCTGTTGTCCCTCCTCGTCCTGTGCATCGTAGCGACGGGAGTGAGCGCCCAAGATGCAAGCGTGCCTGCCGAGGGACTGGATTGGATCCCCTTTGAGGAGGCCGTCGAGAAGGCGGAACGGCTCGACAAGAAGCTCATCGTCGATGTCTATGCTCCGTGGTGCCCCTGGTGCCGGCGACTTCAGCGCGAGGTCTATGTCGATGCATCCGTGCAGGATTACGTCAAGGAGCATTTCGTGCTGACGCGTCTGGACGGCGAGAATCAGTCGGACAGCCTTCGCTTTCGCGAGTATACCCTCACGCCGTCGGAACTCGCTATAGGGCTCGGGGCTCAGGGATATCCGACGACGGTGTTCCTCGACGCCGATGGGGAGTACATCACCCGGCTGCCTGGATTTGCGGAAGCCTCGTCGTTCCTTTCCGTCCTGTCGTACGTCGGTTCGAACGCCTTCCAGCAGGTCTCTTTCGACGAGTATCGCACCCGGGACGAGTGACGTAGCGGCGGCACGTCGATCCTAGCGCCGCGCCCGTACGATCCGATCGCGGCCTGCCAGGTCTTGCTGACATTCGACGTCACGGTATCCGGCCTTCTCGAAGAGGTTCGACACCTCGCGCCCGTAGTCCGCGTGCGTTTCGAGAACGACCCAACCTCCATCCCGCACCAGGTGCCGGCCGTGGGCGGCAATGCGCCGATAGAACACCAGCGGCTCGTTCCCGGCAAAGAGCGCAACGTGCGGCTCGAACCGGCGGACCTCTTCCGACAGCTCGGCCTCTTCCTCCTCCGTAACATAGGGCGGATTTGATATGAGGAGGTCGATCGACCGAGGCACGCACGCGGGAATCGAATCACGCAGTACGTCGACCTTCATGAATTCGACCTCGATTTCGAGTGCTGCCGCATTTCCTCGCGCCACCTCCAGGGCCTCTTCCGACACGTCGCACCCGTACACGGCGGCGTCTGGTCGGACGCTCTTTATGGCCAGGGCGATGCACCCACTCCCCGTACCCACATCCAGTACGCACGGACTCGTTGCATCGTGCAGGAGTTGCAGCGCCACCTCGACGAGTTCTTCCGTCTCCGGCCGCGGGATCAATACGTCCGGCGTAACCCGAAGCCGCAACCCGACGAAGTCCGTATGACCCAGCACGTATTGCAGCGGCTCGCGCGCCATACGACGCCGAAGCATGCGTTCGAACCGTTGCGCCTGTTCCCCTCCGACGGGACTCGATATATCGGCATACAGACTCGCGCGTGAGACGGATAGCACGTCGCACAGTATCCATTCTGCATTCCGACGGGGACTTTCGACGCCCGCCGCCGCGAGCCGCCGCACACCATCATCAAGCAGTTCGCGACGCGTACGCGCACTCATGCGTCCCCCCTCGAAACCGGTTTCAGCGTGGCTATCACTATTTTCGCCAAATCTTCCGCTCGCCGGAACGACAGAGCAGCAAACATCGGATTTCCACCCCTGTCATTCACTCCTTCCCGCCGATCCAATGACACGGCACTGGTCATTTGTCGGAATAGCGCTTTATATTGAGTGGTTACAGCCGATTGCATCCAGACCTCGCTTCGTTTCCACGAACGTACGCGAGGTTTTGCTGTATAGATGGCAGCACCAAACCTTTTGTGACGAAGAGATTACGGATGACTACGTACGACAAGTTAGAGGCCCTCGCTGAGAATCTGTGGTGGACGTGGAATCCGGAAGTGCTCGACGTGTTCGCACGTCTGGATCCCGACACCTTCGAAACGTCCAGGCACAATCCCTTTGCCGTCCTCAAGGCCGTTACACCCGAGCAGGTAGACGGTTCGTCCCTGGCGCAAGATATCGATACGGCCTATGAGACGCTCAACACGTATCTGATCACGCCGAGCCGGTTCTCCGATGCGCCCCGTACCAGCTATTTCTGCATGGAGTACGGCCTGCACGAGAGTCTACCCACCTATTCGGGCGGTCTGGGCATCCTTGCCGGCGATCACGCCAAGGCGGCCTCCGACCTCGGGCTTCCGTTCACGGCCATCGGACTCTACCTCAAGGAGGGGTATTTTCAGCAGCATTTTACGCCCGACGGCTGGCAGCTCGACAAGCACCCCGTCCTCAATTCCGAGAATCATCCCTTCGAGCTGGTGACCGACGCGGACGGTCAAACGCTTCACGTGACCGTTCACATGGGCGATCAGCCGGCCCTCCTCCAGGCGTGGCGGCTCCGCCTGGGGCGAACAACGCTCTTCCTGCTGGATTCGGATGTCGACGGGAACCCGGACCACCTGCGTGATCTCACCAAGCGACTCTATCAGGGCGACCGCCGAACCCGACTGCATCAGGAGATCATTCTCGGTATCGGCGGCATTCGCCTGCTCCGAGCGCTCGAGATTCCGACGGACGTTTACCATATAAACGAAGGGCATTGTGCCTTCCTGACCTTCGAGCTGCTGCGCGAGCGCCTGGCCGCGGGGGATTCCCGTGATGAGGCGGAGAGCTGGGTGCGGGAGCACTGCGTGTTCACCACACATACCCCCGTCCTTGCGGGCCACGACCGATTCGTTCCGGATCTCCTGCTCGATCAGATGAGCACGATGCGCCGAGATCTCGGGTACGACGAGCACGATCTACTGGCCTACGGACGCGTTTACTCCGAGCATCACGACGAGTCGTTCACGATGACGGTTCTGGGCCTCAGACTGTCGCGAACGGCCAACGGTGTGTCGCGACTTAACGGGGAGGTTGCCCGCGAACAGTGGCAATCCATGTTCACTGACCGGCCGGTCCAAGACGTCCCGATCGGTTCGATCACGAACGGCGTTCACGTACCTACCTGGACCGTGCCCATCGCGCGTGCATTCCTCAACGAACGGCTAGGCGACTGGAAGAGCTCCGTAGACGACCCGCAGTTCTGGGCGCGGATCGACGACGTCCCCGATGAGGTGCTGTGGCAGTATCGTAACGAGCTGCGCGCTCAGCTGCTGCGCTTCGCGTCCGATCACGTTGCCGGACAGTCCCTCCCGATGGTGTGCGATCTGAACCCGGATGCCCTTACGATCGGCTTTGCCCGCCGCTTCGCGACATACAAACGTGCTCCCCTGCTGTTCTCGGACGTAGAACGCGTCGCTTCCATCTTCAGCAGAGAAGATCGGCCGGTGCAGATCCTCTACGCGGGCAAGGCTCATCCCGCTGACGACGGCGGCAAGCGCTACATCCAACAGATCGTCGAGGCGGCTCACCACCCCGGACTGAGAGGGCGCGTCGTCTTTCTCGAAAACTATAATATCGAGATCGGGCGCATGCTCATTTCGGGATGCGACGTATGGCTCAACAATCCGCGCCGCCCCATGGAGGCAAGCGGCACGAGCGGCCAGAAAGTTGCCGTACACGGCGGACTCAACCTGTCGGTTCTCGACGGGTGGTGGCCTGAAGGATATAATGGCTTGAATGGATGGGCCATCGGTAAAGAACACGTCGACACGGCATTGGATACGCTCGAACAGGACCGTCTCGATGCGGAAAGTCTGTACCGGCGTCTCGAGGAGGCCGTCGTTCCGGCCTTCTACGATAGGGACGAGCGTGGCATTCCGACGCTGTGGATACGGCGTATGAGGGCGGCGATGAAAGAGCTCGTCCCTCAGTTCAGCGCCCGGCGCATGGTGGGCGATTACGTGGAACGAATGTACGCGCCGGCTGAGGATGCCGTGCCGCTGGCCGGGGAAAGATAACGCTCCGCCCGGCGTGGTTCGTGCACACGGTGCCGGTCCGTGCGTCAGTGATACCGCACCATGAAACCGCTGAATCCGCCCGACCCGGCCGACCTCTCAATACCCACTTCATCCACGCGTGCGGTAGCAGGTCCTTCCTGCAGTCGATCGAGCAGCTCGTCGAGCGCGTCCTTCGATCCTTCCGCCACCACGCGCACGGACCCGTCGGGTTCGTTTCGAACCCAACCATCTACGCCAAGTCGCCGCGCCTGCTGCGTCGTAAAATGACGAAATCCGACACCCTGAACCCGGCCGATGATACGGACGTCCAACTTCTCGGTACCTCGAGGCATGGCGACGCTTCTACTTCGAATATGACGCATGAATGAGTCTGCGGCGCGGCCCCACCGCCGCGTCCTGGCCCATCAAATATCCCGCGTCTCGAATCGGATAAGGAGGGCTACACCGATATAGCCTGCGAAGGCAGCCAGTCCGAGGCCGACGACGGCTCGCCCCGGACGAACCAGACTTTCGACGAGCAGGGCGTCCCCCATAAACGTCGCCGTACCGAACAGTGTCGCGAAGACGAGTGCCCCCAGAATGATAAGGGGCCAGGATGCAAACGCACGGCTGGTAAACATAGACGGGCTGCGTGTGATGGAATGCAGTGGTATGCTACGAATGGCCGGCCAACGATACAAGCCGCGGCGTGCGTGTCAGGTCACCAACCCTGCGATCGCAAAGGCAGCGCAGGAGAGGCCGGCAACCGTGAGAGCGTACGGCATCTGCGAGTTCACGTGATCGACGTGGTCGCACGCTGCCGACATCGAGGAGATGATGGACGTGTCGGACAGCGGAGACGTATGATCCCCGAAGATGCCTCCCGACAGAACGGCACCCAGCATCAGCGGCCCCGAGATACCCATACCCTCAGCCAGCGGCATCGCCACGGGCAGCACGATGGCGAACGTGGTCCACGACGAACCGAGCGTGAACGAGACGAAGCTGCCGATCAGGAAAACGGCTGACGGCAGCCACCACGTCGACCCTCCGCTCCCGAGAAGACTGACGACGAAGGGACCCACCTCGAGGGCGCGAGCTACCTGACCAAGCGCGAAGGCCAGGACGACCAGGATCGTCACACCTACGAGACCGGACGATCCCTTCAGTATCCAGTCCATCGACTCACCGATCGTGAGTATCGGTCGTCCTCCCCTGGGTATCGCATACTGGACGGTGGCAGCAGCAACGGCCGCCGACACGGCCCACAATACGGCCGTGGAGCCGCTGCCGTCCATGACGTTGCCCCTTCCTGTTACGAAGAGGCCGACGAAGATCATTCCCACCATCACGACGATCGGGATGGCCAGATCTCTCACGTGATTCGGCGCGTCGGCCACCGGCTTCACGTCAGCGATCTCCTCGGCAATCAGCGGATGCGAACCGGGCCGGATCAGCTCGCCTCGATCCCGGGCTCGACGCTCGGCGCTCCTCATCGGGCCGTAGCTCCATCCCGTCACGGCGAGCGCCAGCGCAAACCCTATCGCTCCGATCGAAAAGAAATTGAAAGCCAGCGCGCGGACCAGCAGGGATACCGCCCCGTCCGTGATGCCCTGCGACGCGAGCAGCCCGAGCACGTAGGCGCCCCACGCGTTGAGCGGGATCATCATGCACACGGGTGCGCTGGTGGCATCGCAATAATAAGCCAGCTTCTCGCGCGGCAGATTCAGCGTGTCGAACAGGGGCCGGCTGACCGCACCGACGGTCAATGAGGTGATGCTCGACTCGACGAAAATGACGAGTCCGACACCCCACGCCAGCAGCTCTGCGCCGCGGCGCGATCTACCCCAGCCCTTCCGCTGCGCCCAATGGATAAAGCCTCGAACTCCACCGGACACCTGCACCAGCGCGATCAGTCCGCCAACAAGCAGACAAAAAATAATAACGCGTGTATTGCCCGAATCGGAGAATACGGCGACGAGTTGTTCGAAGAGCCCCTGGAGTCCGAGCAGCAGGTCACCGTCTGCAAGCAGGACCGTTCCGATCAGGATGCCGAAGAGAAGCGACAGATAGACCTGCCGCGTCCACATCGCCAACCCGATCGCCGCGACCGGCGGAAGGAGTACGATCCAGTCCAATGTGCTATGCGTCCGGGATGAGTGAGAACGCGGGGGATCCTATTACGAAGGCGCGTTGCCTGGTTTCCACTTGATGTTGCATCCGATGGACGGATATTGCGCACGGGAGACCTGTCCCGACTCCAGCAGCTCGTCGAGCGCCCCGCGCAAATCTTCGCCCGTAGGCCTGCCCTGACCGGGCCGCGTCTCATCGAACCGGCCCCGGTAGACGAGTTTCCTGTCGCCGTCGAAAACGTAAAAATCAGGCGTGCACGCGGCGCTGTACGCACGGGCTACCTCCTGCGATTCATCATACAGGTACGGGAAGGGATAGTCCTTCTCCCTCGCCCGCTGCTTCATGGCATCGAAGGAGTCATCCGGATACTTATCCGCGTCATTCGAACTGATGGCCAGGACCTGTACCCCGCGTGACGTATACGCCTCGGCGACCTCGATCAGTCGGTCCTCCACGTGCTTGGCGTACGGACAGTGATTACACGTAAACACGACGACGAGCGCTTCCGCATCGTCGTAGTCCGCCAGCCTCCGCTTCGTCTCACCTTTTTCGTCCACCGCCGGGTTCGCTGCAGGCAGTTCGAACGACGGAGCCTGCATTCCCAGTTCGATCATTACCGATTGCGTCGCAGCCATCTCGTCACGCTATTTATTCAAAGTGTCTCGCCTCACATGGTACACCGGATCGAAGCGGACGTGTTTCCACCTCGGGGGTCGATGCACCGGACGCCCCCCGTGAGGCCGCAGGTCCTCGATGCCCGGGTACCTGGCAGCCGCTTCAGATACCACACCGTACGGTTCTTGCTCTCGCTACCGATATAATCGGTGGGTGTCGACGTAGTCGCGCACACCTTCCGGAACCATGTAGCGAATCGAACGGCCGGTTCGTATCCGCTCGCGGATGCCCGTGCTCGAGAGGTCGAGGAGCGGCGCATCCGCGAATGAAATGCGCTCGCGCATATCGTTCGGAGCCTCAACGTCCTCGTCCCCAGGCCGCGGATAAACGATAAATGGGACGCGCTCGAGCAGCCTGCGCGGTTCGTGCCACCGATCGATATCGGCCAGACTGTCGCTGCCGATCATGAGATGAAAGATGGTCTCCGGCCGCTGGTCCTGGAGAGCACGTACCGTGTCGATCGTATAGGAGGCGCCGGCACGCTTCACTTCGATATTCGATACCGAAAAAGCATCATTCGCCTCGGTCGCGATCCGCGTCATGGCAAGGCGGTCGGTTGCATCGACCAGACCGGCCTCATCCTTCAGCGGTGACCGATAGTTCGGTATCCACAAGATGTGATCGAGGGTGAACTGCTCGCGGACGATTTCCGCGACGATCAAATGGGCGACGTGCGGCGGGTTGAACGAGCCCCCGAAAATGCCTACACGCTGTCTGTCCGTAGCGGATGATGTCACGCGTACCTCAACGTGAGACGATCGTTGTAACGAGACAAATCAGGTGCCGCTGATGAGCTGCTCGAGCTGGCCTACGGCATCCTGATAATAGCCTTCAGCCTCTTCGATGAGCGGGCTATCTGGAAAGAGCTGTACCAGCCGCTCGTAATTCTCGACGGCTCTTCGAAGTCGCTCGGGTTGTCTCGCTTCCACACTTCTTCGTGCGAATCCGATGTAGCTGCGAATGGCGCCGAGCAGCGCATCGTCTGCCCACGCCGTATCCGGGTAATCGTCGAAGACTCGTACGTACTGAAGCGCAGCGGCTTCGTACATCTCCCGGCGCTCGTACAAACCGCCGGCAGCATAGGCCTTGTGAGCCAGCTTTTCTCGAAGTTCGGCAATCCGTGCCTCTGCCTCGTCCTTGAGATCAGAGTTTGGATATCGATCCAGAAAGAGCTGCAGGTAGGTAATCGCCTGACGCGTGTTGGTCTGGTCAAGCTGATACTGGGGCGACAATTCGTAATAGGCCAGGGCTCGCTCGTAGTCCGCCTCCTCCGCACGCGGATCGTTACGATACGTGCTTATAAACCTCGTGTATTCGTTGGCTGCAAGCAGATAGTCCCCGTTTTCGAAGTACGCGCGGCCGAGATTCAATTGCGCGTCAGCGGCGACGTCCGTGGTGCGTCCGTAGTCGAACACGCCCTGAAAATATTGCGCGGCACGTTCGTACCGTCCCTCCTCGAAATGCTCCATTCCCCGATTGTAGGCCTCTTCCGGCGAATCGTAGCGAATACGCCCGGCACCGGCACAGGAAGCCAGCAGGACCGCTGCGAGCAGCAGGAATACGGAAATGGAGTGTCGAACACGCATATATCTCAAAATGGTAGCCGGTACCTTCAATTCCTGAAGTCGGAAATAGTGCGCCACGATATCGATCTACAAGGCTGCCAAACGCGCTGGAACTGATCTGGACGCACACGCGGCGCGACGACCGGTATGTCCCCGGAAGAACGGCTGAGTTGGTACGTTACCTCCTAACGGCAGTTCCGTTCTGGGAGGGCGGATAGGGTTTCATCGAAGCATCCGAAGTCTCCCGTCCTGGTAGCGAAAATAGTACAGAGCCTCGTTCACGTTACCCCGCGAAAAATCCAGCCGGATCCCGAGCCCCTGGTACGTCGAAGCCGCGTGGATGCGATCGGAAAGATTGGACGCTGAACCCGACGTAATAAGCGGCAGAAGGTAACGAGTAAGGTCGTATCCCGTATAGGCCAGTCGACCGATGGTGTTTTCAGGATCCGGTGCTTCCCCAACGATCTCTTCGAACCGACGACTGAAGGCTCGAACGGACGCGTCCTCTCCCTCCACGTAGAAATCGTTCGAATACGTGGTTGCGTAGCGGGACGCGCGCGAGGCATTCGGTGCATCGTGCCATTCGGTGTTGCCGAGAACGCGAATCTGATTGCTCATCCCCATACGATCGAAACTGGAAAGGGCCGCATCGATACGGGCGATCGACTCGCCACCGGCAATTGGCAAATAGACGGCTTCCGCGCGTCCAAGTGTATCTGCTCCAACGGTATCGGCCAGCTGCCCCCAATCGTTCTGAGACTGCAGAAGCCGGTAATAGTGCGTCTGCTTGCCGCTCAGCATCAGCTCATCCTGAAATCCTTCGGCCATCCGCTCGCTGATCTGTTCGGGGTCCCGCTCGGCGATGATCCCAAAATTGTCCAGCAGCAGCCCGCGCATCGCGAATCGTGCCATCAGGCGACCACGCATCGTGAATGTCGGGTTGGCCTGAAACACGTATTCGCGGCCCTCGGATACGGCTTCGTTGTTCGCCAGCGGCGCGACCAATACGACACGTGCCAGCTCGGCAGCCTCCGCGGCGGCCATCGCTTCCGAACTGTAGAGGGGCCCGATGAGAACGTCGACGTCCGCAGCGGCGAGTTCGCGGACCAGCGACGGGGCCCTCGACGGATTCGCGTACGTATCCCGGAATACCAGCCGGACGGGATGCTCCTCATTTAATCTGTTGTGTTCGTCGACGGCGATCCGCACGCCCGTAAAGAGAGCCTGCGAGAGCGTAGCGTCATCGTCCCGCAGGGGAAGGAGCACACCGATCTCTCTGGGCTCCCGCCTCGCTGCCTCACGATCGAGCTGCCCATTAGCGAGTCGACGCACACGTCGGGCCTCCTCGAGGTAGCCGCTACTCGGATACTCCTCGATCAGCCGCTCCGACAGATCCACGGCTTCCTCGAAGCGATCCGCGCGGTAGAGTGCCTTCGCAGCCATCAGCAAGGCGGCGGTCGTCTTCCGGTTCAACTCGTACGTTTCGAAGACCACCCGAAAACGGCGGTGCGCCGTCTCATAGTCGCCGGACTCGAAGGCGTCCACGCCCTGTCCGAATACGAGCTCGGCATCTTCAATGGTCGGAATCGCGTCCTGTGCGTAGACGGACGCAGGCGTAGCGGTCGCGATGAGGCCGGCAAGGACCACGAACCGGCACGCGGTAAAGAGCCATCGTCTAGTTATTCCCATTCGATCGTCGCGGGGGGCTTTGAACTGATATCGTATACCGTGCGGTTGATACCGGGGATCTCGTTGACGATTCGGTTCGACACACGTCCCAGAAAGTCGTAGGGTAGCTGGGCCCAGTCGGCCGTCATCCCATCCACACTGGTAACAGCCCGCAAGGCACAAACGTTCTCGTACGTCCGCTCATCCCCCATTACGCCGACCGTCTGCACGGGTAACAGCACGGCGAAGGCCTGCCAGACGGTATGATACAGACCACTGAGCTGGAGCTCTTCGATAAAGATCGCGTCGGCCTCTCTGAGTATCTGGAGATCCTCACGTGTGACGGGTCCAATCACGCGTATCGCCAGACCGGGCCCCGGGAACGGATGCCGGTTGATGATGGCGTCGGGCACGCCGAGAATCCGTCCGATTTCGCGCACCTCGTCCTTGAAAAGCTCCCGGAACGGCTCGATGATATCGAAATTAAGCTTCTCAGGCAGGCCTCCGACGTTGTGATGCGTCTTAATCGTCGCCGAAGGGCCTTTGAACGATATGCTTTCGATCACGTCGGGATAAAGCGTACCCTGCGCCAGATACGTGGGCCGGGTACCGATCTCCTTCGCGATCTCATCCGTTGCCGTATCGAAAACCTCGACAAACGTGTTCCCGATGACCTTTCGCTTCTTCTCAGGCTCCGCGACGCCCTCCAACCGATCGAGGAACAGATTGCTCGCGTCGATGGCCTTCAGGCGGATATGATAGTGATCTCGAAACGTTTTCTGGACCTGTCCCCATTCCGCCTTCCGGAGTACCCCGTTATTGACGAAAATGCACGTGAGCTGCTCGCCGATCGCTTCGTAAAGGAGGACGGCGGCCACGGAGGAATCAACGCCTCCCGACAATCCGAGGATAACGTGATCGTCACCGACCAGCTCGCGAATTTCCGCTGTTTTTTCTTCGACAAACGAGGACGGCGTCCAGTCGCCCCGGCACGCGCAGATGTCCAGCGCGAAGTTCTCGAGAATGAGACGCCCGGAATCCGTGTGCACGACCTCAGGGTGAAACTGGACGCCAAAATGGGGCAGGAGATTGGATTTTACGGCCGCGATCGGCGCATTATCCGTATGCGCGATGACGGTGTATCCCTCCGGCAGGGCCGTCAGATGGTCGCTGTGACTCATCCACACCGTCGTACCGCTCGGCACTCCTTCAAACAATCCCGACGGATCGTCGATAAGCAGATTCGCCCTACCGAATTCGCGGCGATCTGCCCGCTCGACCGATCCATCCAAAAGATGCGCCATCGCCTGCAACCCATAGCAAATGCCGAGCACAGGGACCAACCCACCATCCCCCCGCTCCATTTCAAGGTACGCGGGATCGAGCTGCGGTCCCTCCGGATCGAACACGGAAAAGGGGCCTCCGGAAAGGATGAGCCCCTTTGGGTTCATCTCGCGGATCTCCTCAGGAGAAACCGTGCAGGGATGAATCTCGGAGTACACGCCCGCTTCGCGGATGCGCCGCGCGATGAGCTGCGTGTACTGACTTCCGAAGTCGAGTATAATGATGCGCTCGTGCATTACGTGTCCGTTTGCGAATTACGGGTATCGACGTCCAGGATGGGGTACGGGAATCGGGCCGCGCAACCCGCGCTGTCACCAGCAGCTAGCCGATCATCGACGCGTACTGATCGGCGTCCAGGAGATCGTGGGATTCATCGGGATCCGAAAGTCGGATCTTGACCATCCAGCCCTCTCCGTATGGATCGTCGTTAACGTATTCGGGATGTGCCTCGAGTTCCTCATTGATCTCAGCGATACGACCCGATAACGGCATGAACAGCTCCGAGACGGTCTTTACGGCCTCGACCGTACCGAAGGGTTCGTCCTTATCGATTTCGGAATCAACCGGCTCGATCTCCACGAACACGATGTCGCCGAGCTCTCCCTGCGCAAAATCCGTCACACCGATGACAGCCGTTTCACCGTCGTCCTCGATCCGAATCCACTCGTGCTCTTTCGTATATCGAAGTTCATCCGGGATCTTCATGGAGCTGTACGTACTGCCTGAGTGGTTGAAGGTATGTAAGATTCGACCTGCAGTGGAGACGTCGTACGTCTACAGGCCACGCACGGGCTGGGTAGCGTCGATACCCGTTCCGGGGTCCTTGAGTTCGAAGGTATCCAGAAAGCCCGTGGTAAATTCACCGGCTTGAAAGGCGGAATCGGCCATGAGCTGGCGATGAAACGGGATGGTCGTATGCACGCCCTCGATGACGAACTCATCGAGCGCACGCATCATCTTACGAATCGCCAGTTCGCGGGTACGCCCGCGTACGATAAGCTTCGCTACGAGCGAGTCATAGTACTGCGGTATCGAATATCCGCCGTACGCGTGCGTGTCGACCCGAACCCCGTGACCTCCGGGCGGATGAAACGCGGTGATCTTACCGGGGGACGGGCTGAACCTATTAAATGGGTTTTCTGCGTTGATGCGACATTCGATCGCGTGGCCGTCCATCGCAACGTCTCGCTTTCGCACGTTTTCACCCATCGCCACACGAATCTGATACTCGATCAGGTCGCAATCCGTGATCTCCTCCGTCACGGGATGCTCTACCTGGATCCGTGTATTCATCTCCATGAAGTAAAAGTTACGATCCGCATCCACGAGAAATTCCACCGTTCCGGCTCCCGTGTAGTTGACCGCTTCGGAGCCCGCCACCGCCGCCTCGCCCATACGCCGGCGG
The DNA here is from genome assembly GCA_040904565.1 of Rhodothermales bacterium. Taxonomy (GTDB): domain Bacteria; phylum Bacteroidota; class Rhodothermia; order Rhodothermales; family VXPQ01; genus JBBDTI01. Next base: position 113,564 of record JBBDTI010000031.1, on the reverse strand, counting down.
AGATCGGCATCTACGACCGGCGACGGCGCCTCCTCGAGCAGCTTCTGGTGCCGGCGTTGGATGGAGCACTCGCGCTCGCCAAAATGAATTACGTTACCCTGACCGTCGCCGAGCACCTGTATCTCGACGTGGCGTGGCTCGACGACGAACTTTTCGAGGTAGACGTCGGGATTGCCAAACGACGCTTCCGCCTCAGTCCGCGCCGCCGAGAACTGGCGCGCGAACTCGTCCTCCGTGCGAACGACGCGCATCCCCCGCCCACCGCCGCCTGCTGACGCTTTGATCATGACCGGATATCCGATCTCCGCAGCCACCCGCTTACCTGACTTCACGTCCTCAACAATGCCCTTCGAGCCCGGAACGGTGGGCACGCCCGCCTGGTCCATCGTCGCCTTGGCCTCGCTCTTGTCTCCCATCAGGCGGATCGTTTCCGGAGGCGGGCCGATGAACGTGACACCGTGGTCTTCGCAGATGGCGCTGAAATCGGCATTCTCTGACAGAAAGCCGTATCCGGGATGAACGGCATCAGCTCCCGTGACTTCCACGGCAGAGATGATACGATCCGGACGAAGATAGCTCTCCCTGGACGGCGGCGGACCGATACAGACGGCTTCGTCGGCAAAACGGACGTGCAGCGCGTCGCGATCCGCCGTCGAGAACACCGCGACGGTACGCAGGCCCATTTCATGGCAGGTACGAATGATGCGGAGCGCGATCTCTCCGCGATTTGCAATAAGGACCTTCTTGATCACCGTGCCGGACTCTTCGACCTTAGCTTTTACGTGGATTAGCGGCGTTCACCGCCGGAAGAAATGATAGGCTGGAAACCGCGCTACGGAGTTTCGATCACGAAAAGAGGCTGGTCGTACTCGACCGGCTGCGCATCCTCGACGAATATTTTCTTGACGTGCCCATGTACCTCACATTCGATTTCATTCATCAGCTTCATCGCCTCGATGATACAGAGGACGTCGCCGGCATTCACCTCGTCCCCAACGGCCACAAAATCATCCTCGTCCGGCGAGGGCTTCCGGTAGAACGTGCCCACAATCGGTGCCTTTACCACCACCTCATTCTCCGCAGAAGCCGACGCCGAGTCGTCCTGTCCGCCTGCCTCCGAGCCCGCTGAAGCATCTGACGTGGCCGAGGAAGACGGCTGCGATGAAGGCTGGGCGGGAGCTCCGGACATCGCGGACGGCGCGCTCCCCTCGGATGGAAAGCCTCCCATCGGGTACGGCATCCCGTACGACGGATACATCGGCGGAGACTGCATCATTACCGAGGGCGCGTTCTTCCGAACGACGAGCTTGAACTCATCCTCCTCGATTTCGACTTCGGCAACGCCGCTCTCGGCGACTATTCTCAGTAGCTCTTTGATCTTGGCGAGATCCATTATGACGAACCTGAATGTACAGGATATCGATGGGTGCTGGCGACAACGGCACGCTCCGATCAGACCTTGTTGGCTGTCGAAACGCGCGTAACGTACTCACCCGTCTCCGTATTGACGGTGATCACGTCACCCTCCTCGATGAAGAGGGGCACCTGAACCACCGCACCACTCTCCACCGTGGCGGGTTTGCTGCCTCCGGTAGCCGTATCACCTTTGAGCCCCGGATCGGTCTTCACCACTTCGTAATCGACACGCTCCGGGATCTCTACGGTCAGCGGCTCTTCTTTCTCCGCATAGAACAGGATGTCCACCATGCCACCCTCCTTCATGAACTCCCGACCGGCAACCCGTTCGGCCGGCAGCGAAAACTGTTCGTAGGTCTCGGTGTTCATGAAGTGAAGCCCCAGATCATCTTTGTACAGATACTGATGCGGTCGGCGCTCAATACGTGCGGTTTCCACCTTTTCGCCGGCACGGAACGTATTATCCACTACCTTTCCGGAACGAACATTCTTCAGCTTCGTCCGCACGAAGGCCCCGCCCTTACCAGGCTTCACGTGAAGAAAGTCAACGATCGACCACAGGTCTCCGTGCCAGACCAGCGTGAGCCCGTTTCTAAAATCACTTGTATCAGCCATGTCGCCTAGATTTCTGAATGCGCGGTACGCAACGAACGAAGCTTTCTCCCGCAACGTGGCGAGGTAGCGACTCGCGGGCAACCATGCCTCATGCACGTTTCCCCTCAAGAACATCAATATACCCTCAGGCTCGCCTGGGAGTCAATCGCGCCGGCGTTTGCGAACGCGCGCGAACCGGCACGTTCTCCCGCCTCACAAACAATTCAAAAGGCCGCATGCAACGCGTCGCTACAGCATCTTCGGCCTCCCGTTCCAGCCCTCCTTGTCGGGAATAACGCCCAGACCCTCGGATCGCTCCCGCATCAGTACGGCGCCCTACTCATCTGGCCAACGCTCCTCGCCCCATACCCGTCCCAGCCGGAGTGATATCGTGAGACGAACGCAGGTCTCGCTCGACATCATGCACCGTTCCGCCCCCAATAGATACAGAAATTTTCCACTTTACACTCCGACTTTCGGATAATTATTCGTAACTCTATAGGAGAAGCGCACGAACGAAAAGTACATGCGAAAGACGAGGTTGCCGCACTTGAACGCGGCAGTTGCGTGCACGAAATTTGGTACATGAGAGTTCGTGCACAAAGAGTGAGCACAAGAACCGGTGCGCTAATACGTACACTATAGCGTACGCCACCTCGTACGGAGCAGCCGAACACCCCCGTGTGCCGAAGTCATGATGGTGCGTCAGGTCATATGCAAGAATCTGATCGAGTAATCGACGAGTATACGCTTGCCGCCTTCCTCGCCGGTACACTTGGCGACGACGAACGCGAAGAGGTGGTCGAGTATCTTGCCGGGAATTCGGATGCTCGGGAAGTCGTGCGCATGGCTGCCGATGCGCTTCAGGCGGCTCGCAGCTCAGGGGCCGATGACCCGGCCGCTCGCGATAGAACGTCTGCAGAGAAAAAGTTTGCAGGGAGAAGGCCTGCCCGTCGGACTATCGCCCGGAGCGAGCGGCGCAGTCGGCCGGGCTGGATGGAGGGAGCGAAACGCTATGTGGCTGCGACCCTCTTTGTATTTGTCGTCGGAATGATACTTCGCCTGTCGTTCGGTCCACCAACCGATGCGCTGCGTTCGACCACGTCCCGTTCAGGCGCCGAGCTGACGGTAGACGTGTCCCTCCCCGGCCCTTCCATCGAGTGGCCGGAGGTTGAAAATGCGTACAAATACCGACTGGTCGTGTGGGATATCGACGAAGCTCGGGTGGCCGGCACGTACGAAACCATGGAGGAGCACGTTGCGGCGTCGGATTCGATCATGCAGACTATGCGTGAAGATCTGAGTCCAGGCCGCGCGTATTCGCTGCGTGTGGACGCCATAGATCCCCAGAACCGCCTCATCCGCAGCTCTTCTACCGTCGATTTCGTCCTGGATTGACGGTCTTGTACGTACGCGCGCCGCGGTACGTCACCGTCGCAGTATCCTCTCCCGGCCCTATCTCGTCCAGGCGCCGCTTAAAGAACATCCGGCGACGAGAGATCTCAACATCCCTGTAAGCGCGCGCTTAATTATCTCATTTAGCGAATGCTTATATCTCAAAAAGGGATTCTCGGCGCGACGATTCAGCCGAAAACGGATCGATTCCATCTATTTTAGCCCATGAAGGCCCGTTTTAGCCCGTTTTCCTAAAGTCGGCATGCCGTTTGTGCTCACCCGGTATGGAGTTAGCAGGAACGTCTACGAGGCCATGACCACCGACGTGGGATACGCACCTAAATTATCTTCTGGCGTCGATCTCATCGACGATGCCTGGGGGGGACTGTACGAAGGCGGGTCGTATCTAGTCTTCGGCCGTTCAGAGAGCAGCCGCGGCCTTATACCGCTCCTATTTGCGGCGCAAGGTGATGCCTCCGCGCCGTCCCTCTACCTCTCTTCGCAGTCCACGCGGGACGTGATCGAGCGGGCCAGACAGGCAGGCATCGTGCTGAATGAGCCCGCGGCAACTCGGATCGAGCGCCTTCCCCTGCATGCCGGCTCGCCGGAGACGGATGATGACGGACGAGCCATGCACCTGGAAGCCCTTGCTGCTACCGTTGAGCGAGTGGGCCCGTCGCGCGTCGTCATCGACGACTTCATGCCGTTCGTTCGATTTATATCGTTCGATCGGTTTCGAAATGCGTTCATCGACATGCTGAATCGCCTCGATGCGGCGGACGCCACGCTCGTACTCACGATGGCGGAACCCGCCAATGAGGAATCTGATGCCGTCATCACATTCATGCACCGGCAGATGACGGGCGCATTGCACATAGAAGAGGCGGAGGCCCTGTCATCTGCCGTGCGCCGCGTGACGTTCCTCCCAAACATCGGCCACGCTGGATGCGAGGTCGAGCGGGAATGGAACGTACGCCGATGGATCGCCACGTCCCCCATCCCACTGTCGGCCCGGAGTTCGCGCACCGAAGCGACACACCCCAGACGTTCCTCTCCGCGAAACGCACGCTGGGATGCGCCTGATACCGTCCGCCGCCATGGTGGAACGATCGTACGGGCAATTCGACTGGGTCGGCACGGAGAGCGAACCGCTCGGGAGACGACGGATTCCTCGCCGAACCACAAGGCACGTATGGAAGCCGGCGGGAGTCGCATCCCACGAATTCCCCTTGGCGGCTCCGGCTCGCGGTCTTTACGTTCGGCGGGACGCGAACGCCGTCCTGGAGCGGACCTTTCGAACGCCTCGAGCAGCTGGACGGGAACGATCGAGCGTCGCACCGTGGAGCCGAATACGGGCGCACGACCCGTCGCGGGGGTAGCGAGTCCCCGCACGAGCCACACAGACCGTGAGGCGTTTCGGGCACGACTCCAGCAGCAGTTCATTCGCAAAGAGATCGACGAAACACCCTTCGTCCTCGTCGCCCTTCGCATGGATCGGCCCGACGAAGACAGTACCCGTCCGTTTGACTTTGACTTCATTCTCGACCTGGTTTCCGAATCACTTCGCGAAGAGGACGACATGCTCGTCGACCTCGATGCCGAGCGTCTGGTCATCCTCCTGTCGGATTCCGGATCGGGAGCGGCACGCCGATTTTTTGCGCATCTGAAGGGGCGTGTGCTGGATGAGGCCCCGCAACAGGCGGATTACCTGATGCGCTCTGTGTCTGCCATCGTGGTTCCCGACGGCGAACCGTTTCGAACGGCCGAAGCGTTTTTGTCCTACGTCATGGACGAGAAGGACTGACGGAGACGTTCACGGCAGGGCACGTCACGATCTTCGCCTGGGGAGTGGTTGAAATCTTCCACGGTAGCCCTCATGTGATCGCGAGTGGCCTCAACGGAACGGCCGCTCCTCGCTCAATATACGAAAGAGGTCACTGACGCCGACCGGGCCTTGCCGGTACAGAAACGGTTCGCCGTACTCGGCACCGATGCGGTATCCGTACGTCCGAGCCCGCGCTTCGACCCATCGGGAGAAGCCCTCATTGGAGACAAACGTTTCAGGCTCGTCTTCGTCCGGCTCGTAGTCGGGATTGAAAAACTGCGATTCGAACGCCCGGAGGGCGTCGATGCGCTGCGACCATACGTCACTCACGTCGACGACGAACGTCGGGTCGAAATCGATGGCCTGCATGTAGTGGAGGACGTGATGCGGTCTCCACGGCGCCTGTTCGCTCCCGTCGTCATCGTGCGTCACGATCTTTCGCAGTCCGCCGTAGAAGAACGCGTCGGCGCACAGGCGGGCGCCCGCCCCGTGATCCGGGTGCCGGCATTCGAAGGAGCCGATGAGCGCGACGTGAGGCCTGTAGGTGCGAAGCACGCGGATGACCCGCAGCTGGTGCTCCCGGGTGTTATGGATGGCTCCGTCCATCATCCCGAGGTTCTCGCGAACGGACAGCCCCATAATTTCCGAGGCGCGCGCCGCCTCCTCGTCCCGCCCGTCAGGCGTACCTCGCGACCCGAGCTGCCCCCGGGTGAGATCCACGACGCCTACGCGGTAGCCGCGCTTCGTCAGCGAGCAGATCGTCCCGCCGGCGCATAATTCGACGTCGTCGGGGTGAGCGCCGAAGGCGAGCACGTCGAGTTCGGACATCTGGCGACCTCCCGGGCGTTAGTTCACGACGAAATTAACGATGCGGCCGGGCACGTAGATCTCGCGATGCACGCCGCCCTCCTGCAGGTATCGCGCGACGTTTTCCTCGGCCCGCGCCAGCTTCAGGACGTTCTCCTTCGATACCTCCGGAGCGACGTTGATCGTCGCCCGAACCTTTCCATTCACCTGCACGGCGATCTCTACCTGGTCTTCTTTGAGGTACTCCTCGACGACCTCCGGCCACGGCTCGTACGCCAGCGTCTCCTTTGCGCCCAGCTTACGCCAGAGTTCCTCACAGAGGTGGGGGGCAAACGGACTCAGAACGAGAACGAAATCCCGGGCGATGTCGACCGGCACCACGTCCCATTTGTTGGCGGCATTCACGAACTCCATCATGGCCGCGATGGCCGTGTTGAAGCTCAGGTCTTCGATATCGCCGCCGACTTTCTCGATCGTGCGGTGGAGCGTGCGGAGCTGATCTTTCGACGGCTCCGCATCCGTGACGGCATCGCGCGGATCGCCCGACGCCTCGTCGACGAGCAGGCGCCAGACGCGATTCAGAAATCGATGCACGCCCTCGACGCCCCGCATGCTCCACGGCTTGACCTGCTCGAGCGGACCCATAAACATCTCGTAGAGGCGCAGCGAATCCGCGCCGTAGCGCGACACCACGTCGTCCGGATTGATCACGTTGCCGCGGCTCTTGCTCATCTTGTGGGCGCGGGCATCTACGCGGACTGACGGGTCGTCGGCCAGGACGAACACGTCGCCCTGCTTTGCTACGTCAGCCTCCTCGACGTTCTCGGCCTCGACGGGCTCGCCGGACTCCGTTTCGCCGTCGACCACGTGATCCGCGGAGACGTAGGTGCCGTCCTGCTTTACGTAGACCGTGTATTCCATCTCGCCGAGAATCATGCCCTGGTGAACCAGGGTGCCGAACGGCTCGGGCGTGGCCACGACACCGGCATCGTAGAGCACCTTGTGCCAGAAGCGGGCATAGAGCAGGTGCAGCACGGCATGCTCTGATCCTCCGATATAGAGGTCGACCGGCATCCAGTACTTCTCCTTCTCCGGATCGACCAGCCGTTCGTCGTTGTGCGGGTCGAGAAAGCGAAGATAGTACCAGCACGATCCCGCCCACTGGGGCATCGTGTTCGTTTCCCGTCTGGCGGGCTTGCCCGTTTCCGGGTCGATCGTCTCCACCCAGTCGGTCACGGTAGCGAGCGGACCTTCGACGCTGCCGCTCGGCTTGAACTCGTCGATTTCCGGAAGCTCCACGGGCAGCTCGTCCTCGGGAAGCGGCTTCGGCTCTCCATCCACAAACACAATGGGAAACGGCTCACCCCAGTACCGCTGCCTGCTGAAGAGCCAGTCTCGCAGCTTGTAGTTCACCTTGCCGCGCCCGCAGCCCTGCTCTTCGAGCCAGGCGATTATTTTCTCCTTGGCCTCGGCGACCTGGAGGTCGTTCAGGCTGATGCCGTGCTCCGCGATTCCTGGAATTTCTCGGTTGGATGCATCGGAATTTATGGTCGGTCCATCTCCCGTATAGGCCTTCCCCTCGAAATCGGGCGGGGGCTTGACGGTTCGGACGATCGGTAGTTCATACCGCGCTGCGAACTCCCAGTCCCGGTCGTCCTGGCCCGGCACGGCCATGATGGCTCCGGTACCGTACGTAGCCAGCACGTAGTCCGCTATCCAGATGGGGATTTTCTCCCCGTTGACCGGATTGACGGCGTGGGCCCCGGTGAAGACGCCCGTCTTCTCTTTCTGCAGCTCGGTCCGCTCCAGATCACTTTTCGAGGCGGCCTCGCGTACGTAGGCCTGCACCTCATCCTCCCGCTCCTTCTCGGTCAACGTGTCCACGAGCGGGTGTTCGGGCGCCAGTACCATGAAGGTCGCGCCGAACAACGTATCCGGCCGCGTGGTGAACACGCGGAGCTTTTCGGCGGGATGGCCTACGATGCGAAATTCTACCTCGGCGCCCTCCGATTTGCCGATCCAGTTCCGCTGCATCTCCTTCGTGCTTGTCGGCCAATCGAGCTCGTCGAGGCCCTCCAGGAGTCGCTCGGCATAGTCCGTAATGCGCAGCATCCACTGGCGCAGCGGCTTGCGGACGCATTCGTAGCCGCCGACCTCGGATTTCCCGTCGACGACTTCCTCGTTGGCGAGCGTCGTTCCCAGCTCGGGACACCACCAGACGGGCACCTCGCTCTGATAGGCCAGTCCTTTTTCGTACAGCTTGAGAAAGATCCACTGGGTCCACTTGAAATACGCCGGATCCGTCGTATTGACTTCCCGATCCCAGTCATAGGAAAAACCGAGCAACTTCAGCTGTTCGCGAAATCGAACTATGTTCCGCTCGGTCGTTTCGCGCGGATGCGTGTTCGTTTTCAATGCATACTGCTCGGCCGGTAGGCCGAACGCATCCCATCCCATCGGATGGAGCACGTTGAACCCCTTCATCCGCTTATATCGCGCGATGATATCGGTGGCCGTGTAGCCCTCGGGGTGCCCGACGTGAAGGCCCGCTCCACTCGGATACGGAAACATGTCGAGTACGTAGAATTTATCCCGATCCGGATCGGGCCGGTCCGGCGTCCGAAACGTCTTCTTCTCGTCCCAATACGATTGCCACTTCTCTTCTATCGCGGTAAAGGGGTATCCAGCCATGGATGCTCCTGATTTGACGGCCATTCGATGGTGACGATGGCGTACGACCTCCCTTGCCGAATTGTTCGATGGCTGCTGAACCCGTGCTGCCTTCCCGGCGTCCCTCGAAGACGCCCCGCGGCAAAGCCGGCGACCGTCCGGTTGAAACAAATCCGGGGCGAAACGAACGCAGGGGGTGCGGACAGGTACACACCTGAGGCAGGCGGCGTTCGCAATCTGTCGCAGCCGGCCGCACGTACGACCTTCGTCGCGTCGAGCGGCATCGATCGTCCTATCACGCCATCTGTACGATACGCCATGCAAACTTCCGTCGTAAACAGCGTCGACCAGCTCACGTCCATACTGGATAATACCCGTACCATCGCCGTGGTCGGGTGCTCCGATCGGCCGGAGCGGACGAGCTTCGCCATCTACCGGTATCTCAAGACGGCCGGATATGAGGTCATCCCCGTCAACCCGCATCACGAGACGTGTGACGGCGACAAAGCCTACCCCGATCTGCTGTCCGTCCCGGAAAGCATGCAGATCGACGTCGTAAACGTCTTCCGCAATCCGCGCTATACGGCCGACATGGTCGAGGCAGCGGCGCAGCGGGCCGAAAGCACCGGCCATCGCCCGGTCGTCTGGACCCAGATCGGTGTTTCGAGTCCGGATGCGGAGGCTACCGCCAGGGAGCACGATCTGCCGTACGTAAAGAACCGATGCATCATGGTCGAACACAGCCGGCTCTTCTGACGACTCCTTACATGTCGTCCGGGAGGATGCACCCATCCTGCCGCCGCGTATCCAGGATCTGAACGATCGTCAACAACAGAATGAACAGCTTGGGCATGGCTACTACGGGCTTGTGAATCAGGTTGGTCGGCATGGCATCATGTGGAAACGCGAGGAGCGGCGTCTCCTATTCTCGACGCCACCGTCAGGATCAATTCACCACAATCGATACCTGCGGTTCCCTGCATGGAACTTCGCATTCTCGACTTCGGTGAGGAAACCGTACACGGGTTGAGCGCGTGTGCACAATGGCCGAGCAACAGGAGGTCCCGACCGGACTCCCATCGTGCACGAAAGCTCCCCCTGCACACCTCGCAAGGCCGGCCTCACGGCGATTCCGCATCTGCAATCCACCAAATCGAACCGGCTTGGCATGTCATCTTCTTTCCTCGCCGCCTGGCGCGGCAAACGCCTCAACTGGAGCGCGCTCCTCTTCATCGGAGGGTATCACCTCGCGCTGTTGGTCGCGCTGCCGCTTTATCTGATCCATAACTCACCGAGCTGGCTGCTCATCGGCTGCACGGCCTTTCTGTGGACCGCCACGCTCATGGCCATCACAACGGGCTATCACCGGCTGTACGCCCACCGAACCTACAACGTGCACCCCGCCGTCGAGGCCGTTCTGCTCTTCTTCGGCACGCTCTCCGCACAGGGCAGCGTATTCGAATGGGCGCACGACCATCGGCTGCATCACCGGCACGTTGACACCGACGAGGATCCGTACGAGACGGAGCGCGGCTTCTGGCATCCGCACGTATTGTGGATGTTCAAGGGGCGGGAGGACCTCGATGAGAAGTATCTGGCGGACTTAAAGCAGAATCGATTGCTCGTACTGCAGGATAGGTATTACGGGCTGCTCATGGCCGCCGCAAACATATTCGTATTCGCCGCGGTGGGCGTGGCGACGGGAGATGTTGCCGGTGCATTCGTGTTCGCCATTCTCGTCCGGCTTTTCCTTGCCCACCACTGCACGTGGTTCATCAATTCACTGGCCCACATGTGGGGGAGCAAACCCTACTCGACGGAGCATTCGGCGGTAAACAATTTCATTCTTGCCTTGCTCACCTTTGGCGAGGGATATCACAATTACCACCACACCTTCTCGGGAGATTACCGCAACGGCGTCCGGTGGTATCAATTCGACCCTCCCAAATACGTCATCTGGCTGCTCAGCAAGTTCGGCCTGGCGTCGGACCTGAAGACGATGGATCCGCTCATGATCAAGAAGCGCCTCGTTCAGGCAGACCGCGAGCTGCTCATCGACCATTTGAGCCGGCTGCGAGATCAGCACGCCAAAGCATTCATGGACGCCGTAGAAAAGACGTCGGACAAGCTTACGTCTACCATCACGGCGGCCAAGACAGCGAGAGACCGCTACCGGGCGGCACGGGATGCCGACCCGACCAGAGCCCGGGAGCTTCGCCAGCGGGTGGAGGAGCTGCGGAAAGAATGTACGCGCGACCTGAAGACCTGGCGCCGCCTCTGCCGCCTGGTCATGAAGATGGAGCCGGCGGTGTGACGCACGTACGCGGCCGGGAAGCGTTCAGAGTTCTACGATCTGGTGCTCCGTCGTGTCCGTCGACACGTTGTCCAGCAACGCGCCGATCAAGTCGAGGCTGTATTTGTTCACAAAGTAGAGAATGGAAATCGCCCGTTCCTGCAGCACACCGGCAGGATACAGGTTCGACTGCGCCTTCTCGAGCTGGTCGCGAACGACGTCGTGGTTCTTCTTTTCGAGCCGCACGGCCTTCGCCTTGAGCTTATCGAACTCCTCCATGAACGCCTTTCGCGTCGCTTCGGCCGCTCCCGACAGCGTCCGGTCGATCTCCTCGAGCGGACCCTTCACGGCATTGACGGCCTCGTGCAGATGACGCCCGGCATCCGAGAACACCTCGTCCACGTCGACGTCCATCGCATCCACGACGACGCGCTGGAACAGGCGATCGAGATCCTCCCCGACATCGCCGACCGTCAGACCGTATTTCTCGAGTACCTTCGAGACCTTGGATTCGACAATGCTGACGCTCGCTCGCGGATAAACGAGCGGCATGGGAATCCCCGCCCAATCGTACACGTCGCCGTACTGCGCGAAGTAGGCTATCTCGCTGGGCCCGGCGACGTATAGGGCCGTCGGCAGCAGCAGGTCCTGCGTCAACGGACGAAGCACGACGTTCGGACTGAACCGGTCCGGCGCTTCGTCCAGCAGTTCGTGCAGCTCCGCGCGGGTATACCTTTCGTCCTGATCCCGGAGGCGAAACACGCCGTCGTCGAGGTCGAGCGGAAAGCGCCCGCGCTCGTTGATAAGGAAGAGGTTGGATGGGCGGACGTGAACCTGGCTGTGGTAGCTGTCGGCCAGGGTGGCGGACGTCTTCCGAACGAGCTCCGCCACGTGCTCCGCGTCGTCTATTTCTTTTTTGTAGAGCGGCGCGGCCAGCCGCTTAAGGCGCACGTCGTCCGAATCGATGATGACGAGCCCGGCGTTCGGAAAGAGCGCTCTCAGCATCCGGGCGAATGCGTCGGAGAATGTCGTCCCGCTCCGGTAGGACGTCCGTACGACCTGCATCACCTCATCTCGAAAATCCGTTGGGGGAAGAACGTCCTCCAGCTCCCCCACGATCCGTTCCACCTCCTCGTTCAACTCGATACGCCCCACCGGTCCCACGTTGCCGCCCGAACCCGCGTCTGACACGACATACCGCACCTCAACCGGTTCATTGCGCCGCAGCATCGACACCTTCGAGATTTCCTCGAAGTCGTGATCCTCTCCACCCAGCCAGAATACAGGAACGACGTCGCGCCCGGTCTCCGCCGACAGCTGTTCTGCCAGCTGGATCGTCGACACCGTCTTGAGGATCGTGTAGAGTGGCCCCGTCAGGAGACCCACCTGCTGCCCTGTGACAACCGCCGCGCTCCCCGAGCGTCGGAGCGCTTCGATATGGTCGCGAACGCCCTGCGGCAGCCCCCAACGCTCGTTCTGCTCCAGAAGCACGTCGGCGAGGGTATCTCGATCCCGCTCATGAGCGGCCGCTCGCTCTACGGCCGCACGTCGCGCGGCCGGTGCCCGGTAGTCCCCCGCATAGAACGATGAGAGCGCGTCGAAGCCGGTACAATAGTCCCGAAAGAGCGTCGAGAAGTCATCCATCTCAGAAAAAGGGATGCGTCGAATCGACGCATGAACGGAGGCTCCGACGGGCATATCTGGATCTATTGTTGGATGATGGCACAAAGGAAAAGCGAAGCTCTCGCACAATCCAAGAGTGCCAAAGCTTCGCTCTCACGTTTCTCAAGACGGCATTGGCGTTACATCCCGGCTCCGATCTCGACCCGCCCGGAACCATGGGACCACATCAACGGGCGTCAGTTCTTCTGCTTTTCACTCTGCAATCGCTTAATCTCATCCCTCAGCTCGGCCGCCTTTTCGTAGTCTTCCTCCTCGATGGCCGATTCCAGCTGATGCTCCATGCGTTCGAGCTGGGTCATGGACGACTCCTCGGCTGCTTCTACCTGGCCCGTCGACAGCGCGGCCGTGCCTTCCTCTTCCGTCGGTATACCAGCCTCTTCCATCACGCTGGGAGCCACGTAGATGGGGGCGTCGACCCGAACGGCAAGCGCTACGGCATCGCTGGGACGGGAATCGAGCTGCCCCTCGTCGCCGTCGTGAACGTACCGAATCTTGGCAAAGAACGTCCCCTCTCGCAGCTCATCGATCACGACGTCCATGACCTCGGCATCGACGGCATCCAGCGTATCGCGAAGCAGATCGTGCGTCATGGGCCTGGGTGGTTGGATCTTCTCCAGCTCCAGCGCGATCGCCTGTGCCTCGAATGCTCCGATGATGATGGGTAGTCGCCGGTTTCCTCCGACCTCGCCGAGTACCAGAGCATACGCTCCGCCACTAGACGGGCTCGTCGAAAGTCCGATGATATCTACCTGTATGTAATCCATGGCAGTACTAGCGACCTGGAGTAAATGTCAGTTCGACGAAGTGCCTTCACCGCAGCACGTCGGCAGCACGCATCCGGCACATTTAACGTCGCGGCATCAACGGCTTTCAGTCAATGCATTTTTCAACGCGACCAAAAATGCGTTGTTCTCGCTCTCCGTTCCCGCATTGACGCGGAGATATCCGCTCAATTCTCGGTACCCCGCCATGTTTCTGACGAGCACGCCCGCTTCAGCGAGACGGCCCATCACGATCGAGGCCTCGACCGGCGGACGGAACACGACGAAATTCGTTTGAGACGGGATGACGTCCACACCATCCAGCGACGCCAGCGCATCCTGGAGCGCTGCGCGCCCCGCTTTCAGGCTGCGTGCTCGTCCGTCCAGCAGATCCTCGTGGGCTATCAGCGTCCGCGCCGCGGCCTCCGCAAGAGGATCGATCATAAACGGCAGCCGCGCCTTCATGATTTCGCGGATTACGTGGCGGCGCGCAATCATGAATCCGATGCGAAGCCCGGCAAGACCGTACGCCTTCGAAAGCGTGCGCAACACGATGACGTTCGGATAGGCATCCAGCAATTCTATGGCGCTGGATCGGTCGGAGAATTCGACGTACGCTTCATCGATCACGACGAACCCATCGGAGGCCGCGACGATAGCCTCGATCTCCCCCTCCTCCATGGCCAGACCGGTGGGATTGTTCGGCGTCGTCAACACCGTCAGGGCCGGTCTATTCGTCCGCACCGCGTCGAGCAACCCCTCCGCGTCGAATCGGTAATCCGGAAGACACGGCACCTCGACCAGGTCGCCGTCGTGCATCCGCACGACCTTTTCGTATAGAGAGAACATGGGCCTCGGGAGGACGACGGGCGTACCCCTTTCGACGAGCGCCAGCCCCAGGGTATAGGTCAGTTCGTTGGAGCCGTTTCCGGCCAGGACCATCTCCGCGTCACAGCCCACGTGATCGGCGTAGGCCCGCACGAGTCGCCCCGGCTGCTCGTCCGGATACCGGTTGAACGGGATCGCGGCAAACGCTTCCAGCAGATCGTCCTTGATGGCCTCCGGAAGATCATACGGGCTCTCGTTCTGATTGAGCTTCACCGGCGGCCGTTCTATCCCACCAACCACATAGGCTTGCTGTTCGCGAATCGCGGGACGAATGCGATTCAAAACCTGCGCGATCGCATCCGATCCGTCACTCTCCGTACCTGCCATGCACGATCCCTCGACTCCTCTTCGTTTTGTCTGCACTGTTGATGATACCACAACCTGTTGCGTCGGCAAGATGCTCTCCCTTTCGGACCGGGCCGATCAGCGGTCGTCGATCCGTATCTCGACGGCACGTGCGTGGGCCTCCAGGTCCTCCGCCCGTGCAAACGTCGCGATCCGCGCACCCGTCTTCGCAAGCCGTTCACGCGTATAGGCGACGATCGACTGGCGCCGAAGGAAATCGGTGACGTCCAGCGCCGACGCGTACCGGGCCGTACCGCCCGTCGGCAAAACGTGGTTCGGCCCCGCGAAATAGTCGCCGACGGGCTCCGGAGAGTACGGCCCGAGAAAAATGGCTCCCGCATGCCGGACCTGACCGAGGACGCCCTCAGGATCCCGTACCAGCAGTTCGAGATGTTCGGGCGCGAGTTCGTTGACGACGTCGACGGCTTGCTCCATGGTATCCGCCACGATACATGCGCCGAAATCGGCCAGTGACGCCTCGACGATCTCTCGCCGGGGAAGGTCGGCGGCCATCTCGATGGCCCGCTCACGCACCCTGGCCGCGAACGCGGCGTCCGTCGTAACGAGTACGGCGGATGCCCGGGGGTCGTGTTCCGCCTGCGACAGCAGATCCGCCGCCGCAAAGCCGGAGTCGGCACCGTCGTCGGCCAGCACCACGATTTCACTCGGTCCGGCAATGGAATCGATGTCGACCTGACCGTAGACCTGTTTCTTGGCCGCGGCGACGTAGACATTACCGGGGCCGACGATCTTGTCGACGCGAGGAATGGTCTGCGTTCCGTAGGCCAGGGCCCCGATGGCCTGGGCACCACCGACGGCGTAAATAGCGTCGAGACCCAGGAAGTGCGCTGCCGCCAGCACGAAAGGATGCGGCTCACCGTCATCTCCTGGAGGCGATGTCAGCTGAATGTCGCGTACGCCGGCTACCTGCGCGGGAATGACGCTCATGAGCACGGTCGACGGATACGCCGCCGTACCACCGGGCACGTACACGCCCGCCCGGTCGAGCGGTACGAATCGCTGGCCCAGCATGACCCCGTCGTCCTCGTCCGAGAACCACGAGCTCCGTACCTGCTTCTCGTGAAAACGTCGAATATTGCTAGCCGCCTCAGAGAAGATGTCACGCAGCTCGGGATCGAGGTCGGAATAGGCCTCGGCCAATCGTTCAGTCGAGATGCGCAGACGGGCAGGCCGTACGCCGTCGAAACGCTCCGTGAGATCTAGCAGGGCCTCGTCGCGCCTCTCGCGAACGTCTCGCAGGATGTCGGACACCGCCGCATCGATCTCGTCGCTGAACACGGCGCCGCGATCGAAGATGCGCGGCAGCTTGTCCCTTCGGTCTTCAAAGGATACGATCGGAAGCATGGGCAACGAACTAGGCAAAGGCACGGCATTCAATGAAAGGACGACATCACGCAGCACGCATGAAACCGCTAAGCTAATATATACGGATCCTTCATCCGACAAGATCAGTGTCGGCGAACGTCTTCCGGAGATCTTGAAGGACTGGTCGTCCCCCAGGGAACCGCTAGTATCCCTTCAACGTGGCGCGAACGAGCCGTTCGAGATCGCCGCGAACACGTTCGCCGACCGCCAGCACGTCTTCGTGCGACAACGTCGCATCGGACAGCCCGGCGGCCGCGTTGGTAATCGTCGAGATACCGAGCACGTCCATGCCGAGGGCGGAAGCCTGGAGCGCCTCGGGGACGGTGCTCATCCCGACGGCGTCTCCTCCCAGCCGGCGAAACGCGCCGATCTCCGCTTTCGTCTCGTAGCACGGCCCGCGGGTCCACACGTACGTTCCGCGTCTCGTAGCAATGCCCAATCGAAGCGCGGCGCGTTCTGTACGATCGAGCCACTGTATGTCGTACGGTACCGTGTCATCGCGCGTCCGAACGGCCTCGGGCGCAGCCGTGCCAGAGAGCGCAGCGGACCCGGTGAGGGTTGCCCCGGATGCGTTGATGTGATCCGTGATGAACATCAACGTCCCGGGCGACAACGTCGGATGGATACCGCCCGCCGCATTCGTGAGCAGCACGCGGCGGACGCCAAGCGCATGCATCAGGCGTATCGGGTAGGTAATCTGACCGACGCTATATCCTTCGTAGAGGTGCAAGCGACCCTGCACGATCAGGATGGAGACGTCTTCCAGCCGTCCGAAGACCAGGCGACCCTGGTGGCCGGCTACCGTCGAGGCTGGATATCCCGCGACGTTGTGCGTCGGTACGACAACCGCATCGGTGACGGACTTCGCCAGGGCACCGAGACCTGAGCCGAGAACGAGCGCCACCGCCGGGCGCACGGCAAAGCGCGACACGAGCTCGTTCGCCGCACGTTTAGCATCGCCAGCCATGATCCACATCCTTCATGCCGACTTGAGAATACGATAGTTGCGCAGGCTCCAGAGCACCTGCTGGACGGCTACGCGGACGATGGTCATCAGGGGTATCGCGACAAGCATCCCGATGATGCCGGCAATCTGCGCTCCGATCAGAACCGCGAAGAGAATGACGAGCGGATGGGCCTGCGCAGCGCGCGAGAAGATATACGGCTGGAAAATCACGTTGTCGGCCGCCTGCGTCAGCACCATCGCGAGGATCACACCCGGCACGAGCGTAAAGTCACCCGTCTGTACGACGCCGACCAGCGTACCGGCCACGAAGCCCATCAGCGGTCCGAAGTACGGTATCGTATTCGCCAGACCGGTAAAGACACCCACCGCAACCGCATACTGCAGTCCGACGACGTAGAGCAGCGTCGAGGCCACCACCGCGATCGCGAGCACCTGAAACGAGAGCGCCCGAAAATAGCGGCCGACGATGGTCTCGATCTTTCCGATCAGCGAGAGCGTCAGCTCGAAGTATCGATTGGGTACGAGGCGCAGCAGGCTTCTCCGCAGCTGAGTGCCGTCTTTCAGAAAAAAGAAGGCCACGAATGGAATCACCAGTACGGCGTAGAAGATATTGGTGAACAAGCCGACGATCGACCCGGCGACGGCGGCCACCTGATCGTCTCCAAAAATCCGATTGAGGCCGGTCGCAACGCCGTTCACAATGGTGCCCCGCTCGATCGGAAGCACGGTCCGGATTCTCCGCTCGATGGCGATGGCGACGTTAGAGAGGGTCACGTCGCGCGCGGTTACGCCCAGCGCAGCGACGTATCGCTCATCGTCGCCGACCGGTTGATCTCCCCGTGATGGATCAGGGTCCCGCAAGATCAAGATCCGCCGGACGCGATCTCCGCCTTGCGTCTCGGCTTCCACCTGGAGGGAATCTCCAGCTTGCTTCGCATGAAGTATAGATTGCAACTGGCTGAACCCATCCCACGGCTGCCCGTCTACGGCGACGATGGCATCGCCCGCGTCCAGCCCCGCAGCATCCGCCGGTCCCTGCGCGTCCACCGCCGTAATCTGCGCTGCCTGCTGAAAGTTGACCTGCTGAGACAGCTCGCGAAGCTGGTCGGTGGCGAAGGGCGCAAGCTGAGTGATCAAGACGACGAGTCCGCCGAAGACGAGGACGAACGTCGCCATAATGGCCGGGATGCGTGCCACGCCCCACCCCTGCAGGCGATCCACCAGGGGGCGCATCAGATAGGCCAGCACCACGCCTATCACGAGAAAAAGGACGAGCGACGAAAAGTACCAGATCAACCAGGCTACGGCCGCCACGAGCCCTGTCCCAAGCGCTACCCGGATGACTCGGTCGACGGTGAACCCGGAGGGCAACTGTTCACCCGAGGAGGCGAACTCGGAGGGATGTTCACGCTCGTACGCCCCCTCTCGTGGTTCACTCGGTTCGTGCTTTCCTTCATTCATCGCATTCTCTGACTACTTCGCCCTCTCGACGCTGTCGTAGATGCTGCGGGCCCCTACCGCCGCCTGCCCCCAATTCGCGAGCCCGATGCGCCCGGCCGAGCACGCCGCACCCGTGTTGCCGTAAACGAACGACAGATCGAGAAAGATGCGCCGGCATGCATCCGCTCGACGACCCGGCGCTCTTCGTCGGGGAGTCGTCACCGTAGCTCACGTGTCGTCCTGCAGTTCATTTACGATGCGCCGCGCCATGTCGAAGGGAAAGCCGCGCCGGGCCAGATAGTCGTAGACTTTCTTTTTTTTCCGAAGCGGATCGTCCTCACGTTCCAGCTGCCCCCACCGCTTCACGCCCATCTCCCGCGCACGTCCTAGCACCTCGTCCCGCTCGGAAAAGACGGTCGACACGGCCGCATCGACCGCTTCCGTCTTGACGCCCTTCTTCATGAGGTCGGACCGAACGCGCACCGGGCCGTAACCACCTGAGTGAAATCGCCCCTCCGCATACGTGAGAGCAAATCGGTGATCATCGACCAGGTTCTTCTCTTCCAGGTCGTGAACGACGTCCTCGATCACGTGCGCTCCGTATTCGCCGCGCTCCAGCCTCCGTCGGATTTCAGCCGCCGAGCGATCTCGGTACGACAGGTAACGAACGGCGGCCGCTCGCGCTTTGAAGAAGGCGTCGCGGCGCACGATCTCCTGCTGCTTGTCAACGGTCAGCTCCGTACCCTTCGCGAGGTCGAACTCCAGCAGGAGATCGCGATGCATGCCAAAGGCAAACGCATCGTCGATATACACGGATACGCGATCCGGCGATTGGGACTGTGCTCGAATGGAGGTGATGCTTCCTGGACGCAGGTCCATATTATCCGTCATCGTACCACTTCTCGCGGATGGGATGCTATCGACGATGATCCGTCCGGCTCCACGTACACGTCTACGGAGTCGACGGCGATGGCTGCGAAAATGCCGACGGCACCACTGAGGTTGGTAACCGGCTCACGCCGCTCGGGGGCGTCCTTGCTGGCCGCGAAGCGGGCGTAATCGGAGCTTGAACGTATGATGGATATGCGCACGCGGTGAAGTGGTAGCGGGTCGTCCTCATTCCTGACGCCGACGGCATAGAGACCGGTCCACCTTCGTTTCCCGTCGATCGTCATCTGCTCTGCTTCTCTGAATATTTCGTCGGATCGCAGAAAGAGATCGATCACTGGGGAAGAGAATGCGGAAAACGGTCTGATCTGTGCACGGATCCACGACGACTCCGGCGACCACCCCTGCACCGTCGTGTCGTTCCAGGAGATCGCGACCTCTATCGGATAGATATATCCGGTGTAAAGCCCTGTAGCGATGGAGTCGGACAGCACGAGTGAATCCAGCAGCACCGCGGATATCGGTTCGTCCGGCACCGTTACGTCCACTTCACCGAGCTTTACGGTAGGAGGTACGATGCCGGAAGCCTCCGCGACGGTACCCCGCCAGGCCGCCCGAAAGGAAAACGATTGTCCGGCCGCCACCATCGTCTCACCCGTGGAGCCGGGACGGTACGTTCCTTTTTCCTTCGAGTCCGGGGCAAAGGAAATCGTGGACCCCCCGATGAATAGCTCAACCGTCGCATCGTCCACGGCGGCTCGAGCGGGATCGTACGGACCGTTCGGGGAGACCGTGCGCCGGACCTGAACGGTTGAAAGTGGCCCGCCACTGGTCAGGTAGCCCTCGACCACGAGTCGCGATTCGTCGACCGGGGCCACGGTGTCGCAAGCCGTGCCGAAGAGCATCAGCGCGGCCATCAGGCAGACCATCGATATGTGGGTCCGGAGGTGCACGTTAGAGGCGCATTTCGATATCGAAAAGTGGTAGGATGGGCAGTCCTCTACGATTCTGAACCTCCAGGCCGTCGGCCGACGGCACATACTGCCTGGCGATCACGTTTCGACGGTTCATGGCATTGTAGAGGTGCACGCGGGCCGTCCAGTCCGCCCCCAGCATCCGAAAATCGCGTTCCGCGGAGAGGTCCATCCTGAAATAGGGAGGCAGGCGACCGTTATTCACCTGCGGGCGATGAAGATACCGCTGGTCTTCGTCGAGGGGGTCGCCGACGACGTACTGGGCCACAGGGACGCTTGTCGGGTAACCGCTGCGAAGGTCCAGGGACGCCATGAGCCGCCAATTGCCCAGCTCGCGCGAACCGAGCACTCTCAACGATCGAGGTACGTCGTACCGGGCCGATCGATACGAGTCTTCGCCCAGCAACGCCGAGCGCGTAAGCGACCTCCCTCCGGCATAAATGAGCCGCAGAGACCAGTCCGGGCGCACGACCCGGGCGGAAAGCTCGATCCCATAGGCTCTGGCTTCCCCCGGGACGTACTGACCGAGAAGTTCACCCACGTCGATACCCGGACCGACGAGATCGTTCTTCGTGCGGAACTCGTCTTCCGGAAGCAGCGCCCCGTCGACATCCCGAAAGTACGCATCCGCTTCGACCAACACGCCGTCCGACAGGCGACTCGCGAATCCCCCGGACACCTGGTATGCCGTCGAGGGCTGCACGGTCTCGTCGGCCGGTATCCAGCGGCTGGTCACCAGATCGTACGTAAAGGCATAACGGTCGCGAAGACGGTGCAGGTACTGGACGTGACGTCCCACGCCCATCTTGAGGCGTAGAAACTGCGGGTCCACGGCGTACTCGAAGGAAAGACCGGGAACCGCATGTGTGTAGAGCCCCCCACCGAACACGCTCATCCGCAGGCCGGGCCTAACGGTCCACCTGTCCCCCGGTTGCCACCAGTCCTGCACGTAGATCGACACCTCGGACTCGTTCGCGGCACTGACCTGCGACAGGTCGTCCGTGCTGCTGGCAGAACGTCGAATGGTGGCATCGAGCGAGGACTCGAAATCCCGTTTTACGGCGTGTATTCCCGCCTGAAATTGGTGATCCAGCGATCGGAAATATTCCACATCCAGCTTGAGACCCGTCTCACGAAGATCGACCCGGTAGTCCGATTCCATCGCCGACGTCGTCGTCGGGCGCAAGAAAGCGCCTTCACGGGCAAGATAGGACGATGAATACGCGGTTACGGTCGCAAACAGCCGATCGGACAGCAGATGCTGGTAGCGGCTGCTGATCAACCGGTTTTCCCACCGGTGCACTACCTCGAAAAAGAGATCGGTGGGCCGCAGCCAGGAGGAAAAATCGAGAGACAGATCGAACGGCAGCCGCAGGTCCAGGTCGTCGCCGCCGTGGTAGTAGCTGACGGAGAGTCGATCGCCGCGCCGGAAGCGGTGTGTAAACTTTGCGCTCGCGTCGTAAAAGTAATACCCCGTACGCAGCGTGTCGCGGCGACCGGACGAATTCTCCACTGGATGCTCGCGGCCGATGAGCTTGTCGATATACGAGCGCCGCCCCGCTACCATGAACGAGCTGTTCTCCGCCGCCGGAGCCTCCACGATGAACCGGGCGCTGATTGGACTCAGGCCCACGAGGAGCCGCGGCCCGCGGCGGGAGCCGTCTTTCATCTGCGCATCCAGAACGGAGGAAATCCGCCCGCCGTACTCCGAAGGGAAGGATCCGCGGTACAGCTTGATGCTCTTGAACGTTTCCGTCTGGAAGATGGAGATCAGGCTGAACGCATGCCAGGGATGATACACCGGTGCCCCGTCGAGTAGATATAGATTCTGGTCGGGAGGCGCTCCACGAATCACCATCCCTCCGTTCACTTCGCCGGTCTTCCGGATCCCAGGGAACCACTGCAGGGCCTGAAACAGGTCGGACTCGCCGGGAAAGGAGGGCAGCGCCTCCAGCCGACTCAGTGACTCCGCCAAGAGCCCGGGCACGCTGGTAAACTCGGTCTCATCCTCGGCCTCGCTTTCTACCAGAATGGAGCCGCTCGTCAGCGTGGCCGGATCGAGCGGTATCGTATGCTTCACCCCACCACCCGTGAGTCGCCTCTCCACGGGCGCATATCCGAGATAGGAAACCCGAACGCGATAGTCGACGGGAGGCAACGACGGCAGGGCGAAGAATCCGGCCTCGTTCGTGACGGTCCCCACCCGGAGATCCGGCAGATAAACGTGTGCGCCCGGAAGGACCTCATCGGTGTGCCCATCAACGACGTATCCGGCAAGCGTCACCCGATCCGGCTCGGAAGAGGCGGCCTCTGCCGACGACTGCACGACGACATACTGGTTGCGCCGAACCCGCTGGGCTTCGAGTCCGGTATCTCGGAGCACGCACGCAAGCGCACCGACCACGTCCGATCCGTCGTAGGAGCAGGTCGATCGTTTACCGCGCACGAGTCGCTCTGAGAACACGACATCGACCCCGGCCTGCTCGCGCACCGTAAGTAGGGCCTCCCGCAACGCGCCGTCATCCACATCCACCCGAAGCGCCTGCGCTGCAGCCGGTGCCGTGACGAGGAGGAGAACTATAAGGGAAAAGAGCTTGCGCACACCGCCCACGATATTGATTTGCCGCCAGTTCGGCTGGGGCAAAAGATAATCCTGGGACGGTCGCTGTTCAACGGGGCGTGGCCGGCTGTCGTGCGCGCGCCGACCGGGCCTTCACGTTCTACCGGCGTGGTGACGGGGAGGCGGCGAGGCGATAGGCTCCCTCCGATGTCGCTTCCACCCGGGCTCCTACGGAGGCCGCGATCACATCGAGGATATCGTCGAGCGTCTGCGTCCGTTCGAACCGGCCCGTCACGCGTTCCTCCAGAAGGGGCTCGTCCGCCGTCAACGGGACGTCGTATGCCTGGTTCAACGTCGTCAGGATGTCTCGGACCGTCGTGGCCCTGAACACGAACAGCCCGGTCCATGCCAGCCGATCGTGTACGCGCACGTCGACGGGGTCCGACGGGAGCTGCGAGGCGGCGACCCGGCTCAGCTGGCCGGATGACAGCACCACGACACGGTCCGGCGTCTGGCGAGATGCCAGTGACAGGCTTCCTTGCGAAAGCACGACCTCGGTCACATTTTCGTCCGCCTGCACCCCGAAGGACGTACCCAGCACCACGGCCTGAGCGTTCGGCGTCTTCAATACAAACCCCCGAGCCGCCGGCGCGATGTCGAAAAACCCCCGCCCCTCGAACGCGGCTTGCCGATCCACCAGGAAGCCCCTTCCCGGAGGGACGTACGTGAGGCGGGAATCGCCGAGCATGCGGACGACCGAGCCACCACCGATTTCTACCACGTGCACCTCACCCGGCGCCGTCGTTATCGTCTCAGAGGCGAACTCACGCTGACCTACAAGAATAAGGAGCGCCGCAAAAACGGCGAAAGTAACTCCAATTCCTGCGCGAACGACCCAGCGTCGCGCGCCGGAGCGTCGAGCAACGGCCGGACGAGCGCGGCGAACGGCACGTCGCGGCGATGCAGAACGCCCGTCGCCTTTCGTTGCATCCGTGTCGTCAAACCAGTCGCTCCAGATCGCCTCAAACGCCTCTACGTCCGAACGCACCTGCTTTGCAATTATCGACAGGCTCGAACGGCGGCGGAGCGCCTTCTCGATCTCGGGAGCGGCCTCTTCGACGCGGTCTCGTTCAGCAGGCGAAAGCGAACGACTGCGCCCGTGCCGCGAGAGGACGTAAAGGAGAAAGACCTCCCGGTCCACCATATCTGTATTGAGCGCACGCGCGAGCTCCGTCCGAACGGCGCGCCAGCGGAGCAGCAGGGCTTCCGCCTCCGGATCGATGGCAACGATCCGTCGCAACTCGCCCGTCTGCTCGGCAGACAAATCGTCGTAGAAGACGATATGTTCGATCGAGGGGTCCATTAGCTAGCCTTGCGGGTGGAAAATCGATAAATGGATATCGACACATACGTATCGATGGCGGCACGACACCCCGGCGGAGGCAGATCTAGCCGTAGCTCGTGCTTCTTGTAAGCCGCCAGAAGCGCGCGAAAGGTAACGGAGTTTTTCCAGTTCAGGTGTCATCGAACGTCTCACGAAGCTTCTCGAACGCCCGCTTGACCTGCATTTTCACGGCAGCCTCCGTGGTGTCGAGTGCATCAGCGATCTCGGCATACAGATAGCCGTACTCGCGCATCTCGAGAATAGTGCGGGCCTTGTCGGACAGAATGCTCATCACCCGCTCGAAATCGTAGTGGGTGCCGGCCGGTGGCTCCGACGAAGAGGCAGCGGTGGGCGGATGATCGGGATCGTAGAGGTGCTCTTTCGCACGGTACCTCCCGCGATAGTAGTCCTGCAGCTCGAATACGGCTGCCTTCATCGTGAACGACTTCAATCGTCTGGCGTCATTGAGGTCGCTGATGCCGCGATGCAGGCGGACGAGCGTATTCTGCACCAGATCGTCGACTTCCGAACGTCGGCCTATACGCGACGTGAAATAGGCCCGCAGCATCGGCTCGACCTTTTCCACGACCGTTCGCAGGGCCGCGTCGTCTCCCTTGCGGGCCTTCTCAACGACTGCTACGTCGAATCTCGTGCTGTCGGACATGCGGGTGTTCGAGAGTTCGCCTTACTACCGCGGTACGCGGCGTCCCTTCCATTCATAGCTTCCGAACGTTCCGGCGACACCGATCACCAGAACGTAGATGATCTGAAGGAACTGTGCGGGAATGAAAAGACGCATCAACGCAGTTCGCTCGAACCGCGTTGATGCTGGGACGAGGAGGGATGCTTCTATGGCACCTTTCAACACGAACGACAGGGCTACGATCCCTCGCACATCCGGCCAAAACAGCGCAGCAGCCAGTCCGCCTGCCAGTCCGACGTAGAAGATGTAGCACAGAACGCTGATGACGACGAGATGGACGTGCGGATATCTGGCATGGGCGGACGCCCAGCGGCGGCGCTGCTGAAAGAATTCCTTCAGGGATTGATTTGCCTCGGTCTCCACGACGGCCTCCGCCTGCATGCAGGTACGCACCTTCCACGACGTATCGAACGCCACGCGATGCATGAGCATTTCATCGTCCCCCGTCGAAACGTGTCCGAGTTCTTCGTAGCCACCGATCTCTTCATACACCTCGCGGCGATACGCGAGGTTTGCGCTGTTGCACAGATGCGGGCGGCCGACGGCGGCCAGCCCGCCTCCCAGGGCAACGAGTCCGAGGAACTCGAGAGCCTGCACGTCTCCAAAAAACGAGCCGTCGCGACGATACAGGACGGGGCCCGTAACCATGCCCGTGTCGTCGTCGAAACGGTCGACCATTGCCCGGATCCACGTCGGCTCGACCCTGCAATCGGCGTCGGTCGTCAGGATGATCCTCCCCCTGGACGCCTCGACCCCGCGGCGAAGCGCCTCCTTCTTGTGCGCGATCCGCTGGTCCGGATCGTGCGAAACGTTCACCAGCCTGAGGATCTCGCCGCCCGCATTGAGGCCCGTTTCGTCCGGTTCGTACCCGGCGGCAGCACGTCTCCGGCGGCCGGCCATCTGCCGCACGATGACCGGCGTTCGATCTTCCGAACCATCGTCGACGACGATGACCTCCAACCGGTCGTCCGGATACTCGTTCGCCAGGACGGATTCGATGCAGGCGCGGATGGCGCCTTCCTCATTGCGAGCCGGGTTGACGACGCTGACCGACGGGAGCGACCCATCGCCCCCTCGCGAAGGCACCGCCATCCCCGTCCGCCGGAATCCCACGGCACCGGCAGCGACGAGCGTGAGATAGGTGGCAGCCGGAACGGCAAAAAAATAAACGGCAGTGGTCATGGTCATCGAGCGGCGAAGAGGCGGTCTGATCGTTCCACCGAGGCCTCATGGCACAGGCGGAGCATCCGCCGGCCTGGACCTCGTCAGGACATCAATAATCGGAGATAAAATAAGGGAGAGGTCAGACGCTCGCGTGCGCCGAGATCGTTAAACATGCTGCTGATGGTCCACGCGACCTCCGGATTACGTTCCGCCTTTCGGATGACGGTATCGAGAAGCCACCGCCATCGTTCGAGGCGGCGCAGCGTATAGCTGAGCCGTAATTCCGCATCGAGGGCTCGGTGAACGTCACGTTCATACGATTGAAGGAACGCAGCGCTCGCGTCATCCGCCTCCCGGGCTCGCGCGGCCCATCTGCCCGCCATCTCGCCCGAGAGCATGGCATTACCGATCCCCTCCCCCGTAAACGGATCGATCAGACTGGCAGCGTCGCCGACGAGCATCCATCCGGCGCCGGCCATCGGGCGCGGCGACGAACCCAGCGGCATGCCCCATCCACGTACGGGGCCGATCCGTTCCGACCGTTCGAAACGGGCCCGGAAGCGCGGACTTTCCACCGTGGTCCGGAGCACTTCTTTGAGCCTGACGTCCTTCCGCTTGATGCGCGCGCTCAGCGTGCCCATGCCGACGTTTACCATGCCGTCAGCCATCGGAAAAATCCAGAAGTAGCCCGGAATAGCCTCCTCCACAAAGTGCAGCTCGATCACGTTGCCCGGGCGGAAGCCGGTCACCCCGCGGTAATAGCCTCGAACGCCCGCGTAGTAATGCCGCGCATCCAGCTGTACGAAGCCAAGGGCCCGTGCCACGGCCGAATATGCACCGTCGGCGCCGATGACGACTCGAGCGTGTTCGTCGCGGCGCGACGTGCCCTCGCGCAATCGAACCCCCGTCACGCGCTCTCCCGACCGGATGAGTCCCTCTACCACGGTCTGCTCGCACAGATCCGCGCCTTCCTCCACGGCACACTGCACTACGAGTTCGTCGAAGATCTCGCGGGCGCAAAGGTATCCGGGTGGATCCATCTCGTCGTTCGGCTCCGCAAACGGAATGACGACTTCGCTGCCACCCGGACTCCCGAACAGGACGCCCCATGAATCGACGGAAGATGCCGTCGCGACGGCATCCGTGATCCCGAGTCTATTCATTACATCAACCGTCTTACCGCTCAGCGCGTCACCGCAAACCTTGTCGCGCGGAAACCGCGCACGATCCACAAGGAGGACTCGCAATCCCGCTCGGGCGGCTACGGCGGCCGCCGTGGCTCCTCCCGGGCCGGCACCGGCGACGATCACGTCGTAGGTCGTCATGGGTAGATACGCGTGAAGAAGAGCAGATGGGTATGGAGCACGTTCCGCCGGTGGAACGCAGACCGATCCAATAGGATCGTCATGCCGCAATGAGCGCCGCAATGCCTACGACCATCCCCCATTTCAGCCAGGCACTCGCCGCCGCCGCGTCCTCTGGACGGTCGGGGGAAATCCAGACGCATCGAAGCAGCAGGAGGTCCGCCAGAAGCACAAGTAAAAGAAACAGCGGGCCGTAATCCATCCAGAGAAAAGGTATCGGCGTGAGCAGCACGGTGAGCAGTACACCCCCCACGGAAACGTAACGTGCAACGGCGACGCCGTACACGACAGGTGCGGTTCGGAGTCCGGCCGAAGCATCCGCTTCCATGTCTTCTACGTCTTTGATCACCTCGCGGGAGAACGTCGTAAGAAACGCAAACACGGCACCCACGACGGCGTGCTCGGGAGATGCCGCAACCAGGCCTCCGTAGAGGAGGGCCAGTCCGACGACGAAAGCCACGGTAGCGTTGCCCAGAAACGGCCGCCCCTTGAGCTTCGTGCTGTAGACGTAGAGCAGGACGGCGGCCAGGATGGCCAGGCCCAGGTGCAGTCCCGAAACGATCGCGCCCAGCAGCACTCCCGCCAGAGTCGTCAGCATCCAGACCAGGCGGGCAGCCCGGATGGAGATGCGTCCCGATGGGAGTGGACGATCCGCCTTGTGGACGGCATCGATCTGCAGGTCAACGACATCGTTGAGGGCATTCCCACCGGCGGCTACAAGCACGGCCGCCGCCGCCGCGAGTCCGCCGGCAGCCAGAATCTCCGCGGGAAGCACGACCGATCCGTTGGAAAGAATCACTCCTGCCGCTACACCGGCCAGGATAATGGTGATGTTGAGCGGCCGAACGAGTCGAAAGGCGGCCGCCACGGTTGGAAGCATCGCGTCAGAGCGGACAATTGATGAGGTAACGGCATCCGATCAGGCGCAGAGGCGCCGGGAGGACAGCATGCCTGCCGGAAGATACACCGTAATCGTCGTCCCGACACCCTGTTCGGACTCTACGTTCACCCGACCGCCCAGGAGGTCCGTCAGCCGGCGCGCGAGCGACAGGCCCAGACCATTCCCCTCGTGCGCACGCCGTAGTCCGACCGACTGCTGCCTGAATTCGTCGAAGGCGGCGGGTATGAAATCCTCCGCGATACCGATGCCCGTATCCGTCACGGACACCGCGATCTCCGCGCCGCGGCGCTCCGTCTTGACGGAAATGCGGCCGGCGTGCGTAAACTTCACTGCATTGTCGAGCAGGTGCATGAGTACACGCTGAAGACAAGCGGGGTCCGACTCGACCCACATTGGATCGTCGTTGCCACCGATCGTCAATGCAAGTCCCTTTTGCTGGATCTCCGGCCGTGACCGCTCGGCCGCCTGTCGGACCGTCTCCCGCAGATCGAAGCGAACGGGCGACACCTTCTTGACGTTGGCCTGCAGGTGCGCCAGCTCCAACACGGAATCCAGCGTGTTGTGCAACCGCTTTCCACTTCGTTCGATGAGTCGAACCACCTCCCGCTGCTCGTCGGTCACCTCCTTGCCCAACACGGACGTCCAACCGAGTATACTGCTCAGCGGCGTACGAATCTCGTGGCTCATGTTGGCGAGCAGTGCCGACTTAAAGCGGGCAATTTCTTCCGCCCCCTCCTTAGCCTTCCGAAGTCGTTCCTCATGTTCCTTATGGGAGGTAACGTCGTGCACGACGACGCTCAACACGTCTCCGCCCTCGTGGCGTATCCGGTCGATCTTCAGATCTCCGAATAAGTTCGATCCGTCCGACCGATGGATGACACATTCTACCCTGTTCGCGGCCCTGTCAAACAGCGAACGCTCCCCCTGATCCATGCCGCACGTACGCTCGAAATAGTCACTGATCCGAACCGATCTCAGGTCGGCGCGCGACACGGCGAGCATCTCGCAGAAGGCGCGGTTAGCGTCGAGGACGTCGAACGTATCGGGGTCGAGCATGAAGATACCATCCGAGGCCTCCTCGACGACGGCCCGGTAGCGCTCCTCACTGGCCAGATACCGCTCGCGGGCGTTGAGCCAGCCGGCGGCGACAAACAAAGTCAGCACGGAGATGCACACGAGGGAGATCGTAAACAGGACCGTGCTTGCCGTAGCACCCGCTGTAAGAAGGCATGCACTTATCGCCCCTACGCACACGATGCCGAAGAACGTCGCAAGCGACCGTGGAGAGCGCGTAACGGCACCGTATCCGGCTCCAAGGCCGGGAATGACGAAGAGAAGTCCAAGAGCATAGTTGGAACCGAATCCGTTGGCCGCCGCGAGCATCACGAAAAGGGCGGCCGTCATGAAGCAGAATGCGCGAATGAGGTCGCTGATGAAACGGCGTACGAAAGGGACGGTGTACGACGCGGCCAGTGCGGCGAACTGGCTAACGACGAGGATGACCTCGGGCCAGAACGCTCGCACACCGTTTACATCCGTCACGTACAGCACTGCACTGAACGCGAGGAACAGGACGACCATCGCAAGCAGGACCAGCCTCGAGAGCTGCACCCGGCTCCTCGTCAAGCTGGATGCAACCTGTGCATCTCCGGCGACCCTTCGAACTCGATCGACGACGTACTTCGGCCTGGATAACAGGCCCATCGACTGTCGATACAACGTACTGTAGCTGTTACCCATGAATCAGCACTCCGTAGCTTCCGCCCATTTCGACGCTCAAATTCTAATGAATCGACGACTCCGTTTGCCACAGTATCCGTCATACAATCTTCATACCATGTTTGGGTGCACGCGTAGGCAGCACGTCACCACGACCGGACATTTCGCCGCAACCAGCGCGCCGCCACCAAACAAAACACGTTGTTAAGCAAGGACTTACGGAAGATCGACTCATCAACGCACCCCGACACTCGTCGCCTTCACGCGGGCCGAGACCGTCTTTCAGCTACCGTGCCGCAGGGGACGCGCATGATGGATCGTCTCATGTTGCGACGGTTTTCGATCGATTGGCGGCATCAATTTCCGATTGACCGTCTGGGGCGGTGCCTGAAAAGTCCGGCCGACGCTCTTTCACCGAACGTCAATGGTGCACGACGTCGTACCGATAACCGGACCATTGAGACAGAGAAGTGCATACAAGAAATGATTAGCGCGGGCAACGGCGACGCGTCTGCACCCGCGACCTGTACGTGAGTCGAACGAATGATACCGGTAGCATGAGTCTCTACGACCTCCACGACGCCACGCTCGAAGATATCGAAGGAGAGGGCTTTTCTTTCTCGAAGAAAACCGTTTTCGGAAAGAAGTATCAGGGCGTTTTCTTCGGTGAGAACATCTCCAATATCGATGAGGATGACGAAGTCACGTTCAGTGGCATCCTGTACGATCGCAGTCGAGAGAAGGAGAAGACTTTCAGCGTGGAAATCACGAATATAACGTCTACGCCCGCGGGCGAGCGGGCGGACTTCGTGGCGACGGAGAAGCCGTAGCGTTCGACTGGTGTTTTGTGACGCACGTCTACGTTCACGTAAACGCGAGGTACGTCACGAGGCATCAGTCCGTATCGCCGGCCGCGATCTCAAATCGATTTCGTTCGCGGTTCTTCCGAACGCGCGTGGCCGGGAAGACCTGTCCGTTCATCGCGATATAGACGCCGGGAGCCAGCGTCTGGACGGCAGCGAATGCAAACCCGATATTGAACTCGGCATCGCTGTTCTTAAAGCGGGCCGGCGATAGAGAACCGACCAGCACGATCGTCTTGTCGGGCACCGCCGTGAGTCGTCCGGCGGTCGCGACCATCGTGTCCGTACCGTGCGTAATCAGCACGTTGCGGCACGGCTCTTCTTCGACATGGCGTCCGATCAGCTCGCGATCGTTTTCCGTCAGGTCCAGGCTGTCCTTGCGCATGAGGATCTCGATCTCGTAGTCGACGCCGACGTTCGCGATCTTGAGGATGTCGACGATCTGAGGTTCTCCCACCTCGTACTCGCTTCGCGCGTCGAAGTACGTCTTGTCGATCGTCCCGCCGGTCGTAAATATCTTGACTCTCATTTGCCTTCTCCGGCACCGCCACTCGGCCTACGCGCGCCCGTCGTCGTGGGCATTCTACTCGAATTGTTTCTTGAACGCTCGTAACTCATCCTCCAGCCGGGAGACCGATTCCCGAAGCTCATCGAGGTCTCGCGCCAGCTCTTCGATACGCCCGCCATCGTCACGAGCGTCCGTCGGCTGGAGCTCGCGCTCGATTTCGTCCCGTCCGGAAAACAGGTGGATGAATCTCGCTTCTTTCTGCCCCGGGCGCACGGGAAGCTCGGCGACAAGGGATGGGTCGCGCGCCGCCAGCTCGTCCAGTACGGCATCGACCGCTTCCAGTGATTCGAACGCGTGCATGCGGCTCGTTCTCAAACGGAGCTCTCCGGCCGTCTGCGGCCCCCGCAGCATGAGCGACGATAGTATGGCGAGATGCGATTCCGCGAGATCCAGCATCTCCGCCAGCGCATGACGATATTTGCCGGTTCTCGCATGCGGACTCGAAGCGGAGCCCACCAGCCGGTTTCGCTGAAGTTGATCGAGCGTATCTCTGACTTCGGACTCCGAATACGCTACTACCGGCTCGCGATTCGTCTTCTGGTTGCACGCAGCCGTCAGCGCATTCACCGTCATCGGATAGTAGTCCGGCGTGCTCAACTCCTTTTCGATGAGGCATCCCACAACGCGCACCTCTCGCCCGTCCAGTTCGACCTCCCTGCCGGCCAGCTCGATACTCATCCCCGGTACTATTTGGATGCGTTTTGCCCGACCATCGGAAACTGTTCGATCTCGAAGACGGAGCCGTTGACGGGGCCCGCTTCATCGGAGAGCCAGAACACGACGTGTGCGGCGACTTCTTCCGGTGAGAAGATGCGACCTGACGGCGCGTGCGCAGGCGGGATGTTCTCCCACCATCCGTCTTCCAGTCCGTCCTGGATCTTGATCTCCTTCTCGTTGTCCGTCAACGTCCACCCCACGTTGATCTGATTGATGCGGATGCCTTCGTGCACGAGATACGACGATAGATTGCGCGTCATGGTCTGCATCCCGCCTTTGGTCATCGAATAGACGAGCAGGTTGCGCTCGCCGCCGAGGGCGTTGATAGAACCGACGTTGACGATCACCCCGCCGCCCTGCGAGCGAAACTGGTCCACGGCCGCCTTCGTGAGGAGCATCGGCGCCCGGAGATTGACGGCGACGAGACGATCGAAGAGTTCCACGTCGGTATCATCCAGATTTGACCGGGTCAGAAGTGCCGCATTGTTGACGAGGCCGTCCAGTCGTCCGAAACGGTCGACCGTGGCGTCGACGAGCCGGCCGGCAACGTCCGGATCCTGAAGATCCCCCAGCGTGTAGGCGGCGGCATCACCCAGCTCTTCGACTATCTCGGCGGCCCGCGGCTCGCTTCGGCCGTGGACCATCACCCGGCCTCCCTCGGCTACGACGCGCCGGGCGACAAATTCACCGATGCCCGTCGTGGAACCGGTTACGAGGATGACTTTGTCCTTTACTAGCTGATTCAAGATTCCTAACTCCCTCCAGGGACTCGTCTTATTCAAATGATCGTGGTTAAACGGCTATGCTCGCCGCGTGCGAACGGCCTCGGCTTGCTACTCGGTTGATGTTGTCAATCGTTCTACGTGGGTCGCCCAGAGGCCGACTAGGCCACCCTCAACATTGAATCGGACGCGGTCGCCGGCGGTCGGCGTTTCGTCGTCAGGATAGTTGACGAGCGAATCACGATCGAACGGAACCCGCTCGTCGTCATTGTCCGGTTGGATGTATCCGGATGACTGAGCCGAGTCGTATGTAATCACGGTCCCGTGTGTCATGGCGGCCCGATGATTTGTGGAGTGGGCGTAGGGGCGGCGAGACGAACGCAAAAGAAACGCAGTGGCGACCCGGCGGGATCCGGCTGCCGTCAGTACAAGAACATCGGTTTATCCATAACGTGGTGGACCTTCGGTCGATACTCATCGACGTCATAAAGTTCATCCACGTCAACGCGCTTGAGCCCGCTCGTAACCTCGTTCATCGGAATGTGTGTATACGTCCCATCAGTCAACGAGACCATACGGCCGCTTTCCTTCTTCTCGATCACGTCCATCGCCATGTTGGCGAAGTTGACGCCTACCATCAGGTCCAGCGCATCCGGTGCGCCCGAGCGCATGAGGTACGCCACCTGCTGATAGATGATGTTCTCACCGGTGAGGTTCTTGAGCGCCTCACCCGTAATCTGGCCGATTCCGCCGAGCTTGCGGTGCCCGTACGGATCCGTCTCGCCATATTCGATGACCTTCCCGCCGACCATGTGGGCTCCCTCACTGATGGTGACCATCGCGTAGTTGCTCGGGTTGGCCGTCTTGTCCGTCATGATCAGATCCGCCAGCTTCTCCGGGTCGAACGGCACTTCGGAGATGATGGCGCGATCGACGCCGGAAAGATACGAGCTGATCAGGCTCGTCTCACCGGAATTACGGCCGAAGAGCTCGATCACCGCAATGCGCTCGTGCGACCCGGCACTCGTACGCAGCTGATGGATGAATTTGACGCTGCGCGTGACGGCGGTCCCGAAGCCGATGCAGTAGTCCGTACCGTATACGTCGTTGTCCATCGTCTTCGGAATGGCCACGACCGGAAAGCCTTCCCGGTGCAGCCGCTCGCCGTAGCTGAGCGTATCGTCACCTCCGATCGGTATCAGCGTGTCGATGCCGAGATGCTCCAGATTCTTTAAGACGTGCGCCGTAAAGTCGCGCGGACGAGGATCTTCAGATTCCGCCTTCAGATGTTCGGGATCCCGCAGGAATTCAGGTACGGCATCCGGAGCGACGCGGCTCGGATTGACGCGGCTCGTATGGAGCACCGTACCGCCGGTTCGATCGATCGTGCGGACCGAGCGTGCATTGAGATCCATCGTATATTTCTCGCGCGCAGACGGATCGTCACGATCGATCCACAAGAGGCCGCCCCATCCCCTTCGAAGGCCTATCACGTCGTGCCCCTGCTCGATGGCGCGAAGAACAATTGCCTTGATGCATGGATTGAGGCCGGGGACGTCGCCTCCCCCTGTAAGCACACCTATTCTCATGAGTCTCCAAGTGTCGGTAGAAAGTCAGCTATGTTTCGTAACCCTCATCACCGGCCGCCGCCCACGCTTCGGCCGAGAGATGCACAACAGGGCAAACCGCGATGTAAATAACAGAATAGACTCCAGAGAAGCGAGCGCGCGGCGGCGGATCTCAGGACGATCGAAACAGGCTTCCGCGGCAAGGGATGGATTTACGCGACAGCAACGGGAATGGAGCTAGATGCCCGATGCGATCAGCAACTCGATGTCGCGGTGCGGCATTCCGAACATCGTGGCGAGACTTTTCTTGGTCAGGTGCCTGCGATAGACGTACGTGCCGTTTCGCAGTCCGACATTCCGCCAGAGGGCCTCATTGATCGACCCCACCTCCCCGATCTGTACGAGATACGGCACCAGGACGTTCGTCAATGCATAGGTCGCCGTGCGAGCTGCGTTTGAAGGCATGTTGGGGACGCAGTAATGAATGACGTCGTGCGCTCGAAAGGTCGGCTCCGAATGCGTCGTCGGCCGGCTGGTTTCGATGCAGCCGCCCTGATCGATCACGGCATCGACGATGACCGTTCCGGGCCGCATCGACTCGACCATGTCTTCCGTGACGAGCATGGGAGAGCGGGCACCGTCCGACATGATCGCACCGATGACGACGTCGGCCGTCAACACGGCTCGTCGCAGATACTGCGGCGACGCCATCGCCGTCGTGATGCGCCGATCCAGGTAATGCTCCATGCCGCGCAGCGCGCTCAGATCCGTGTCGAGGACGATGACGTGCGCTCCGTACCCGAGGGCCGTCCGGGCGGCCCATTCTCCTACGACTCCGGCTCCGAGAATGACGACCGTCGAAGGCGGTACGCCGGAAATGCCTCCCAGCATGATACCCTTACCTCCTTCTCCGCTCTCCAGATAGCGGGCGGCGATCTGCACGGACATCGAGCCCATGATCTCGTGCATCATGCGGACGATCGGGAGGGTGCCGTCGGGATCCCGAATGAACTCAAATCCGATGGCCGTAATCCGCAGCTCCATCAATCGGCCCAGAAACTCTTTAGTCGTGTGGCCCAGGTGAAGGGCGGAGATGAGGATCTGCTTCTCCTGCAACAGGTCGAGCTCGTCTCCCGCAGGCGGACCCACTTTCGCGATCAGATTGCACTTGCTGTAAAGATCTGCCGGCGAGTCCACGATCTCACCGCCCAATTCAGCATATTCGTCGTCGCGGAAATGAGCCTGCCATCCGGCCGACTTCTCGACGTAGACTTCGTGGCCGTTCGCGACGAGACCGGCGACGCCGATCGGTGCGATCGCCACGCGCCGTTCTTCGTTGGAGACTTCGCAGGGCACGCCGATTCGCAGCGAGGTGTGCTGTTCGCCCAGCGACGCCGGCTTCTCCATCGTCATGAGTCCGGGGTCAATACTCAGGCCCTGGAGCGAAGGAATTTCCATCTGTGACATCGTGACCATGTTGCGGGGTACGGACCTGAAATATAGGCGTT
Source organism: Rhodothermales bacterium (assembly GCA_040904565.1). Taxonomy (GTDB): domain Bacteria; phylum Bacteroidota; class Rhodothermia; order Rhodothermales; family VXPQ01; genus JBBDTI01. The sequence continues at coordinate 77,491 of JBBDTI010000031.1, read as the reverse complement.
AGCCACCAGCGTATTTGCGCGGCCTGATCTCACCCCGGTGCCTCCGGCCGAGTTCACCGCTCCTATCGCTGCTCCGTGGTCCACGCGTGCATCAGGATGCCGGCCGCGACGGCGACGTTCAACGATTCCGTCGCTCCGCGGCGAGGGCGTCCCGGGATGACGATGCGTTCGACGACGGCACGCTCGACGCCGTCCGAGAGTCCGTGCGCCTCGCTGCCCAGCACGAGCACCGAAGGCACGACGGGCATCCACGCTTCGACCGCCGTCCCCGACATATCCGCGCCGTAGACGGTGAAGCCGGCTTCCTGGAGATCGCGCAGGGTGTCTACCACGTCGGTAACCTCGGCGTGCGCGACATCCCAGAGTCCGCCCATCGCCGAGCGCACCACCTTGGGATTATACAGGTCGACCGTCCCTCGACCCGTAACGATCGCATCCACGCCGAACCACGCCGCCGACCGAACGAGGGTCCCCGCGTTGCCCGGATCGCGGAGACGGTCGAGCGCCAGGACGCGCTCGCAGTCCGCCAGCCGATCCGCGTCGAGCCGTTCTACGGCAACGACGGCCAGGATGCCCTGGCTGGATTCAACCGTAGCGACGCCACCGATGTCCGATTCGTCGACGACGTGCACGCGATCGCCCAACGCGTCCAGCCGGGGAGCCAGCCGATCGTCCCGCCGCAGGTCGGCCGTTACGAGTACGTCCCGGATGGCCGCTCCGGCATCCAGCGCGGATTCCACGGCTCGCACGCCCTCAACGATCGTCTCTCCGTACCGGTCACGATACTTTTTCTGGCCGAGGGACCGAACTTCCTTCATGCGTCGATTGGACAATCGAGCCATACGTAATGGGGTCCCCAGGTGCCCGTTGTGAAATTCTGCCTCTCGTGCGATTCCGACGTAGAAACACTGGGTTAGATCCCCGGTTAGCGATCTCCTGCTTCGGTCGACCCGGCGGGCCGTGGACCGGCGGTCGGCGCTTTTAGCGGAGATACCATGCCCGCCGTGCCGTCGTTTGTTATTATGGATCAGTCCGCGACGAACCCGTGACCGGGCCTCGATCAACCCTCGATCAACCCCGAACCAGGCGACGGATCTCGGCCGCCTACACGTTCGACCATCACGGCCCTCGCCCGGAGCGGAGCCTATGCGATTCAGCGTTCAACGCATGTTCTTGAAGCCGATCATTCAATCGACGTCGAGCTGCGCCGCCGGACGTGCGGGCCTGCCGGCGGGTCCGTGGGCACCTACCTGCAGGCGGGCGGCCGTCAACGGGCGGCGATCGTCGAAAAGGCCGTCGCCCATCTGCCCGGCGCCGTTCGGCCGGCGATCGGCCGTGCCGCTCCTGATCGCCATCCTTGCGTTGTGCACCGGTTCGGCCGGTGCACAATCCACCAATCTCTCGCTCTTCCAGGACATTGCCGTTGAATGTCTGGGCGAGCTGCCACAAGGGGTCCGTGACGTGGTGCTAACCGCACCGAATGAGATGCCGTACGTGCGCTCTGCCCTCGTCTCGGTCTGGCAGTCGAACGGACATGCGGTCTTCATCGCGGATATCGCGGATGGTACGGCCGGCGATCGCGCACGCGTCACGATCGCCCTGGAAGAGGCACGCGTCGCCTATACCCGGTCGTCAAGCCGCCTCTCGCGAAACGTTCATCTTTCACTGCGATACTCGGTCAGCAACCCGGACGGACGCGTCCTCGTCGACGACCGGTGCGCCGGGCGACGCTCCGACGTGATCGCGCGGGGCGACGTAGACGCGGTGGAGCACGAGGAGTATCCCGAGACACAGGGCGAGCTGCCCCCTGCCGGCCGCTACAGGCGCCTGATCGAGCCCGCCGTCGTTACGGCAGCCACCGCCGTAGCCGTGTACCTGTTTTTTACGCTCCGATCGGCGGGTGGAGACGGCTCATGACGCGATCGTGTATGACGCTGCTGGTCGGACTTCTGCTCGTCGGCCTGCTGCTGGGCTCGTGTGCTACCCCCATGCCTCCCGCAGGCGGTCCGGTGGACAACACGCCTCCGACCATCGTGGAAAGTGTGCCGTCGCCTGGAGCCGTGAACGTATCGCGCTCGTCGATCCGCATCACGTTCTCCGAATACGTCGATCAAACCTCGTTCAGCAGAGCATTGTCTATCACCCCCTCGCCCACCGCACCGCCCGAGATCGACTGGAGCCGCCGAAGCGTAGAAGTACGCTTTGCTGAAGCACTTCGCGCCAACACGACGTACGTTGTCAGCCTGGACAACAGCCTCAGCGACGTTCGCGGGGTATCACTCTCATCTCCACTGACCCTCGCGTTTTCAACCGGTCCCGTCATTAATGCCGGAACGCTCGAGGGACGCGTGGTGCATCCCCGTACGGGTATGCCGGCCGCCGACGTGAACGTCTTTGCCTATGCGCTGGGAGACAGTGCTTCCATCGACGACGCCTTCCTGAACGGCGATCCCGGCGCCGCCGCGCCGCGGACGGCGGCGGGTCCGCCCGCTTACCGGACGCAGACCGACCGGTCCGGCTCATTTCGGTTCGAATATCTCACCGAGGAGTTCTATTTCGTTACGGCCGTTCGCGATCAAAATCGGAATCTGGCACCCGATCCGACGGAAGAGTTTGCGGCACCTCCCGTACGGGCGCTGTATGCTGATTCAGCGTCGACGGTACTCGACCGACCCTGGGTACTGACGCGACTGGACACGACGCCTCCGCTGCCCCTCCGCGTTCAGTCGCTGTCCACCACCCGCCACACCCTGTACTTCTCCGAACCGGTGCGCTTCCTCGATCGCGATCCGTCGAACTGGGAGCTGCGGGATTCGACGACGGATGCCCGCATCGACCTGCGCGAGCTCTACATCTTCCCGGACGCTCCCCGCCAGGTCTTCTTCACGTCCCCGCCGCTCGATGAAACGTCGCACCGCGTTAGCCCGTCGGCTCTCGCCGATACGAGCGCCAATCCCGTCGTCGACGACGTCGTCACCTTTACGGCATCGATCGCCCCGGATACGCTTCAGCCTCGATTCCTGGGTTTCTTGCCGATGGACGGCCAGGCGACGGATTATGTGCTTCCGCACGGGGTCGAGCCCGGAGCGCGTTTCAACGTGCCGCTTGATGCGTCCATGCTCGAAGCGGCAATCCAGCTAATCGATTCTACGGGCCGTCCGCTGGCCTATTCCGCGCTGACCGATGACGGCACTACCTACCGGTTTATCTCAGACCCTCCGCTCTCACCGACCTATCCCATCGAGCTGCGCGTCGACGGCTCGGCACTGGCCGGCATCGACTCGCTCTTTTCGACGGCATTCCGCCGCATCCCGCCTGCAGAGATGGGTGAGATCCGGGGCATCGTCGAGTCCGACGTACACCCCGTCATCGTGGAAATTCACCCTGTCGCCGTAGAGGTCGACGTGCCCGACTTCGTCCTCACGCCCGACTCTACGGGCTCGTTTGTATCGGACGGACTTCCAGCCGGCACGTACAGGCTTCGCGCGTACGGCGATCGCAATGCCAGCGGGAGCTGGGACGGCGGCTCGCTTCGTCCGTACGTACCGCCGGAGCCCGTCGTCTGGCAGGCCGATTCCGTACGTGTTCGCGCACGCTGGGAAACATCCCTGGCCGATACGCTTCGGATTCGCGAGAGCCAGGTCATTTCAAATCCATGATGGAGCACGCGATGACACCCGTTTTGACCGCCGCCGCCATGCGAGCGGCGGATGCGTACACGATCGATCGATTCGGCATTCCGGGCTTCACGCTGATGGAATCGGCCGGGCGCGGTGCCGCGTACGAGCTGCTTCGCCGCTTCGGATCGGCCGCGTCGTTCGCCATCTACTGCGGGAAGGGCAACAACGGCGGTGACGGATTCGTCATCGCGCGCTACCTTTGCGACGCGGGTGCAGACGTACACGTCATCCATCTCGCCGGGCCTGGCTCGATGTCCACCGATGCCGACGCCCATTTCGAGCTTCTCGAACGTCTCGGCAGTACGATGCCCGATTCCCGACTGCATATCGCCCGGCTGGAAGACGACGCACCGCTGCCGGACGTCGACGTGCACGTCGACGCGCTGCTGGGAACGGGTCTGACGAGCGATCTACGGGAACCCGTGCGCGGACTCGTTGCCCGACTTAACGCAGCGTCCGGCCAGAAGGTCGCGGTAGACATTCCGACCGGACTGCACGCCGACGTCGGGAGGCCGCTCGGCGTGGCCTTCCGTGCCGACGAAACCTATACGATGGGCGCGGCCAAGCCCGGCCTGCTCCTCAACGATGGCCCCTCGTACGCCGGCCGCGTCGAGGTCCTCGAAATCGGCATCCCGCACTTCGCGCTCCTCCGCGCCGGCGAGGAGCACGGATCCGGATGCGCTCGCCTCTCCTCCGATGATATCGTTCGCGGGTGGATGCCCGAGCGCGGGGGCGATGCCCATAAGTATTCGGTCGGACTCGCCCTCGTCGTCGCAGGGTCAAGGGGCATGACCGGGGCCCCCGTGATGGCGGCTTCGGCAGCAGCACGCGTCGGCGCCGGCTACGTCGTTTGCGGTTGCGACGAACGGATTCAGGACGTGCTCGCCGGCAAACTTACGGAGATTACCACCATACCGCTACCGGCCTCCGACCGCGGCATCGGTCCTGATGGTGGGCTGGAGGCACTGAGCCCGCGGCTCGAGAAAGCCGGCGCCCTGCTGGTAGGCTGCGGCCTCGGGCGAGCTCCCGATACGCAGGAGTTCGTGCGGCGGCTCCTTGAAAGCGCACGGCTGCCCGTCGTAATCGACGCGGACGGACTCAACGCACTTTCTGGACAGACAGATTTTATCACCGAGCACGCTCGTGGTCGCTGGATCCTTACCCCGCATATGGGCGAATTTAGACGCCTCGCCGGCCGCGAGCTCGATGCGGTGGATATCGATCCTGACGACCGCGTCGCCCTCGCGCAGCACTTCGCCCGGGCGTGGAACTGCGTGCTCATCCTGAAGGGATTGCCGAGCGTAACCGCCACCCCAGATGGGTCCGCATGGATCAACGCCACGGGCGGACCCGCGCTCGCCTCCGCCGGTACCGGCGACGTACTGGCCGGATTGTGCGTAGGACTCCTCGCCCAGGGACTCAGCCCGGAGCAGGCCGCCATCTCCGCACTTCATCTGGGGGGAGCGGCAGCCGACCGGTATACACGGGACCGATCCGCCCGCTCCTTGCAGGCCATGGATCTGCTCGATTCGCTTCCTCCCGTCATGAAGGATCGACTTCATTCATGACCTGGAGATTTGCCGCCGCCGTCGGCTGGACGCTGCTCATCGTAGCCCTGTGCACCCTCCCGGGCCAGAACCTCCCCGGAACGAGCATTGTGGGAGCCGATAAGTTCGTTCACTTCGGATTATTCGTCGGCTTCGCCGTCCTCTGGCTCCACGTGACCCGCAACGGTCGGACGTCCGCCGTGCGAAACGTAATCGTAGCCGGACTCCTGCTCGCCGGTGGAACGGAGATCTATCAGGGACTGATTCCCTTCCACCGCGATCCGGATCTGTTCGACGCCCTGGCCAACACGGCCGGACTCCTCAGCGGCGTCGCGGGTTACCTCTTCTGGCGCCCCTCCAGGCATCCCCCATCCTCCGGTGGACATGACCCCACGTCTAGCGCGGCGACAGAAAGACCACCTAAGCCCACACGCCCGGACTGAATTCACGGAACCGAATTCGATTTCCGGAGGTTGAGCAGTTCTAGTGAAACGTTACCGGCGGGGATCCCACGTTTCATCCCGGCCTGTTTATCCGATCGCCGTACTTACGCCGTACTTACACCGTACTTACAGAGACCGCCGACATGCCCGTACGCAAAGAAGACAATGCTAACCTGCACAACAGGTATCCGCTCTACATCGAGATCGGTCTCGTCGTGGCACTGGGTGTCCTGATTGTCGGGTTCCGCGTCGACTGGTCCTCGAATTCAGATTTCAAGATCGACATGCCGGAGCAGGAGCAGATTACCATGGAAGAGGTGCAGCAGACGACGCAGATCGAGCAGCCGCCGCCTCCGCCGAAGCCTCCGGTCCCCGTTGAGGTACCGAACGACGAGGTCCTGGAAGATGTAGCACTCGACCTGGATGCGTCGCTGGATCTGGACGCGCCGGTGGCCGCGGCACCGCCGCCTCCGCCGCCTGTTGAAGAGGAAGAAGAAGAGGAGCCGGAAATCTTCGTTATCGTGGAGCAGATGCCCGAATTGATCGGCGGGCTGAACTCCATCCAGAGCAAGATCAAGTATCCGGAAATCGCCAAAAAGGCCGGCGTCGAAGGGCGGGTCATCGTTCAGTTCGTCGTCGACGAACAGGGTAACGTGCAGGATCCCGTCGTCGTCCGCGGCATCGGTGCCGGATGCGACGAAGAAGCCGTCCGTGCCGTGCGGCAGGCAACGTTTACGCCCGGCCAGCAGCGCGGTCGTCCCGTCAAGGTAAAGATGTCGCTCCCGATCACGTTCCGGCTTAACTAACCGGTTCACCTGGTTCTCGGGATGCGCGGCGGCCGGATTTCGTGCGGGCTGCATACGCCCTCCAAACGGGGTCGTCCGTATCATCGTCCGCCAGACACGTATCAACACGTATCAAGAAGCCCCGCTCCTCTGTGAGCGGGGCTTTTTTGTTGTTGGAGGTTATGCGGCGACGCCGAGCGTGTCTATATGCGAGAACGCTGGACGATGCATCAACCGGAGACCGCCATGAACCTGGCCGACGCGCCGCTTCGGCGCATCTCGGCGGACGACATGCACGCGATGGTGGAAGCGGGCATTCTTAACGACGACGACCGCGTGGAGCTGATCGACGGTCGATTGATCGTCATGGAACCGATCGGCTGGCCGCACGCGAACACCGTCACCAAGCTGACGCGGCTCTGTATCCACCGAACGCCCTTTCCGATCAGCCCACGGAATCCGCTGCGGCTCTCCGCGTACACCGAGCCGCAGCCCGATCTCGTCATCTTACGTCCGGATCGGGACCCGGACGGGCCTATTCTCGGTCCGCATGCGCTGGTGGTCGTCGAGGTGGCGGACACGAGCATCGCCTACGACAGGGACGTCAAGCTCGAACGCTACGCACGTGCCGGCGTCCCGATAGTGTGGATCGTAGACGTCCACGAGCGCATCGTCGACGTCTATAGCCTGCCCGAGCGAAACGTCTATGCGCTTCGAGAAACACCGACGGACCTGCATTTGCCGGGAGGCGACACGCTGCACGTATCCGAAATCTTCCCACCGAGCCATGGAAGCTGACGCCTTCGCGCGCTCAGAACTATAGATCCTTACGCCATCGCGCTTACGTCGAGTCGTCGGTGGAGATGACCCGATACGTACCGTTTTCCTGTCCGACGATCACATCCGAGGCCAGGTGAACGAACAGGCCGTGATCGAGAACCCCCGGAAGCTGCTTGATGGCCGCATTCAATCCGTCAGGATCGTCGATCCCTTCGAAGGTCACGTCGAGGATCCAGAAACCTTGATCGGTCACCACGGGGCCGTCCTTCCGTTGCCCCATGCGCAGCACCGCCGCGCCGCCCAGTCGTGCAAGAGCCCGTTCGACGGGATGCGCGGCCATGGGAAGTACCTCGACGGGTACGGGCGCCCGAACGCCCAGACGCTCGACCAGCTTCGATTCGTCAGCCAGCACGACGAACCGGTCGGCCAGCGATGCCACGATCTTCTCGCGTGTATGCGCCGCACCTCGTCCCTTGATCAGGTTCAGATCAGGATCGACCTCATCGGCTCCGTCCAGCGCGATGTCGAGCCGATCCACCTCGTCGAGGCTTACGAGGGGTATTCCGACGCGCCGGGCCATCCGTTCCGAAGCGGACGACGTGGGCGTCCCGACGACGGACAACCCCTCCTCGCGAATGCGCCGCCCGAGCTCTTCGAGCGCAAAAGCCGTCGTAGACCCGGTACCCAGGCCGACGTGCATCCCGTTTTCAACGAGTGCAGCCGCATGTTTTCCGGCGGCTAGCTTGGCAGAATCTGTGTTCGGCATGAAATTGGAGTAATTATCCGAGGTGCGCGGCGACCCCGCACGTCGCCGTCGAGTACGGCCAGAATACAACGCTCTCCAACGTCCATACCAGCCCAACTCATGGCAAAAACTTCCATTCTTCGCGAATTTTGGACCTTCCTGCGCATCCGCAAAAAATTCTGGCTGGCGCCCATCGTTCTGATGCTCGTCATGCTGAGCCTGCTTATGGTTATGACGCAGGGGTCGGCGCTGGCACCCTTCGTCTACGCCCTGTTCTAGTGCCTCGGGTGGCCGAAGGACGTCCTCGCTAGAGCCGTTTTTCGAGTCGTAGTCGCCAGTCCTTGTAGGTTTTGTTAAAATCGGCCTTCACGACGCGAAACCCTTCGTTGAGGCCCAGAATCGTCATCCCCCGATCGCGATTCGGGAAGGTATCGTACGTGAGGCGGACGTACCCGCGGCGCCTGGCTTCCTCCATCATGTACAGCAACAGCTGTCGTGCCAGACCCTGCCGGCGATATTCCGGCAGCACACCGCCTTTGGCGCTGTAGAAGGCGAAGCGGTTCTCGCGATAGCCGACCTTAAAACCGGCCGGCCGATCCTCCACCCACGCGATCAGCATCATCAGGTCTTCCCGGTCGAACGTATTGATGATGCGTACCTCATCGAAGATGGCGACGTTCATCTCCCGGATCGTCTCGATAGCGTCGAAATCTACTTCCTCGATCCGTGTACCGGCATCCGGGTGAGAGAGGAAAGAACTCTTCGCGGGACGTACGCTCATGGTCGATCAGAACGGCAATGCGTCATCCGATTCGGACTCCGACCGCGACGGGTCGTCCGGCCCGCGCCCTCCGAGGAGTGGCACCTCCCCGGTCTCGGGGAGCGAGGTCGACTCTTCCTCAACGAGCTTCATTTCTTCGAGCAAATTATCGGGTACGTCCTGAATAAAACGGCTCGGTTCGGTCAGGTACTGCCCCTGATACCGCCGATACTGCAAAATAGGATACGAGATGAACAGATTCTCCTCGGCCCGCGTCACGGCCACGTACAGCAGGCGGAGCTCTTCGTCGATCGCATCGGGATCCTTCAAGGCATAGCCTGACGGAAGGACGCCGTCGAGCGCGTGAATGATGAACACCGTATGGAATTCGAGACCCTTCGCCGAATGAATGGTGGACAGCACGAGGGGCGCCTCATCCTCCTCTGACGGATCGGCGTCGAGCGCCGTCAGTTCGATAGGATCGAGCGCCATGGAGGCCAGAAAGGCGCCTCGCTCCTCGAAATTTCCGGCCAGCGCCACAAAATGCTCGAGGTCCTGCAGGCGCTTCGGATAATCCTCGTAATAGCGCCGCTTAAGAATGGGTTCGTAATACGTGACGACGGCTTCCACCTGGTCGACCAGTGCAAGGTCGCCGTTGCGAAGCTTACGCAACATCTCGAACAGTTTCTTGATCTCATCGACGTAGCGCGGCGAAAACGGCCGATCTTCTATGAGGAACGGGTCCTCTTCGGCCGCCGTGATCCAGTCGATGAGATCCGCCGCCGTCTTCGGCCCGATTCCGTCCAGGAGCTGAAGGACGCGGTTCCACGAAATGGCATCCATCGGATTCTCGACCACCTTGAGATGGGCGGCTGCGTCCTTGATGTGCGCCGCTTCACTCAGTTTTAGTCCGCCGTATTTCACGAACGGGATATTGTGACGGTTCAGCTCGATCTCGAGATCGTACGAGTTGAAGCTGCTTCGAAACAGCACGGCCATTCGGTTGAGAGCCACGCCCTGCTCGCGGAGGTGAAGCACCATCTGACTCACGAAGCGGCTCTCGTCCCGATCGTCGGGCGCCGGGACGACGGCCGGCCGCTCCCCTCCCTTGATGTCGCTGTGCAGCGTCTTTTCATACTTTCGCGAGGCCTTCCGGATGAGATGGTTGGCCAGGTCTAGAATCGGCTGATTAGATCGGTAATTCTTCTCCAGCTTGAGCACGCGTGCACCGTCGAATCGCTGTGGATACTCGAAGATGTTTCGGAAGTCCGCCCCACGAAACCGATAGATGCTCTGGGCATCGTCCCCCACGACCATCACGTTGCCGTGCACCGACGCGAATCGCGCTACGAGCTCCGCCTGAAGACGGTTCGTGTCCTGATACTCGTCGACGAGCACGTGACGGCAGCCGGCGGCGACCTGCTTCTCCACGTTCGGATGATCGTCGAAGAGCTCCAGCGTGCGCAGCAGCAGATCGTCGTAGTCCATCAGACCGTGATCCCGCTTGTATTCGGCATAGGCGCCTCGAAGCTCCGCGAGTTCGTCGACGAACTCGAAAAACTGAGGATACTTCGACTCCAGCAACTCTTCGAGCGGTTGGCCGCGATTGGTGGCGGACGAGAAGATCGTGTGGATGGTCTTTTTCCGGGGAAAGCGCTTGTCGGTCCGATGCAGCCCCTTCCTGGTGCGCAGCACGTCGACCACGTCAGCCGCATCGGCCGCATCCAGGATGTTGAAATGGTTAGGATAGCCGAGCATACCGGCGTAACGGCGCAGGATGCCGAGAGAGAACGAATGAAACGTCCCTCCGGCCACGCGCGTGCAGCGACCGTCGAGCAGCGTTGCGGCGCGGGTCAGCATCTCTCGGGCAGACCGACGGGTGAAGGTCAGCAGCACGATCTGATCCGGCTCGACGCCCGTCTCGACGAGATAGGCTACCCGATATACGAGCGTCCGCGTCTTGCCGGTACCGGCGCCCGCGACGACCAGTATGGGTCCCCCCGACGCCGTGGCCGCTGCCAGCTGCTGTTCGTTCAGCTCCGCCGCATAATCGATCGTGAGCTGGCCGTCCAGCCCGTCACGATCATCTGATTTCAGTACGAATCGGCGGGCCACGATGTACGATGAGAGAAATGGATTCGTAGAGACGCTCACAGAGTACGCAAACGACACCACGTAATAAACGCCGCGCCGCTACCGCGTCAACCCTATCGCTCAGACATACGGAAGATCCAATTTTATACAAGATCATTATAATCAATAACTTGCATAAACGATGAAACCACGAATGAATTAGAGGATAGGAAGGTGCGGACCCCTATCCCAACTGGTTTGGGAGCGCGAATCTTCATAGATTGGGCGCTCGAGAACAGACCGGCCAAATCAACGCATGAAGCTGGACGTCACGTCAGTAACTCAGGTAGTCAATGGGAAAAGTCATTTCGGTCGCCAACCAGAAAGGCGGCGTAGGTAAGACGACGACGTCGATTAACCTCGCGGCATCGCTGGCTGCGACGGAGCACCCGACTCTTCTTATTGACGTCGACCCCCAGGCGAACGCCACCTCAGGCATTGGGATCGAACACAAGACGCCGGGCAATTCGACCTATGAAGTGTTGATCGGCGACATTCCCGTCGAAGACGCGGTGCGGTCGACGGAAATGGACTTTCTCGACGTCGTTCCGAGCCACATCAACCTGGTCGGAGCGGAAATCGAGATGGTTGACGTGGCGGAAAGAGAACGCATTCTCAAGCGTGCGCTGCGCAGTGTCCGGCGCTCGTATGACTTCGTCATAATCGACTGCCCTCCGTCTCTTGGATTGCTCACGGTCAACGCGCTGACCGCCTCGCATTCCGTGCTTATCCCCGTTCAGGCGGAATATTTTGCGCTGGAGGGGCTCGGGCAGCTGCTCAACACGATCAAGATCGTACGGCAGCACCTCAATAAGAACCTCGAGATCGAGGGGGTGCTCTTGACGATGTTCGACACCAGGCTGCGACTTTCGAATCAGGTCGCCGAGGAGGTGCGCCGCTATTTTGGAGACAAGGTCTTCAACACGATCATTCAGCGTAACGTCCGCCTCTCAGAGGCGCCCAGCTTTGGAAAGCCGGTCATCCTTTACGATGCTACGTGCGTCGGGGCACGAAACTATATCGCGCTGGCGAGGGAGATCATCAAGAACAGCGAGTCGTTTCTCGATCCCGACGAAGCGCAGGAGCCCATCGGCGAACCGAGCGGCGGGGCGGCCCTCTCCGGCTCATCCGAAGCCGCCAACGGGTACACGAACTAGGCCTTAGACACACCTACGAGCATGGCATCGAAAAAAGCAGCACTGGGACGCGGCCTGAGCGCAATCCTTCCGTCAGACGAGGAGGACGACGAGCAGGAAGCGCCTCGGCGAACCAGCCGCGACCGCCTCGCCGGTCGCGTCGCTCAGGTCGACGTATCTCTCGTACGGCCGAACCCCTACCAGCCGCGAAAGGATTTCAACGATTCGGCTCTCGACGAGCTGGCGGAGTCCATCAAGCAGCTCGGGGTAATCCAGCCCATCACGGTGCGCACGACAGAGGACGGCTTCGAGATCATCTCCGGGGAACGTCGCCTCCGCGCCGCGCGCAGAGCCGGCTTAAGCCGCATTCCTGCCTACGTGCGCGAGGCCGACTCCGAAGAAATGCTCGAGATGGCCATCGTCGAAAATATCCAGCGCGAAGAGTTGAATCCTATCGAGGTCGCCCTCGGATACCAGCGGCTTATCGACGAATGCAGCCTCACGCAGGAAGGCGTGGCGGAGAAGGTCGGAAAGGGGCGCGCCACGATCGCCAACTTCCTGCGCTTGCTGAAACTCCCGGCGCGGATCCAGGCCAGTCTGCGAGACGGGATGGTATCGGTCGGACATGCCCGTGCGCTGATAAACGTCGACGACGAAGACGTTCAGCAACGCCTGATCGAAGAGATAGAGGACCAGGATCTGTCCGTTCGAGACGTTGAAAAGAAGGTGCGCCGATGGCATCGAGCGCAGGAAGAGGCTACCGAACCGCCGAAACAGACCGAACCTACAGGGCGGGAATTGGTGGACAGGGATTCGCTTCAAGTGAGAAACTATACGACCCGACTCCGAAATTTCTTGAGTACGCAGGTCAAGATTCGACACAAGAGCGACGGGGGACACATCGAAATCGAGTACTATTCCAACGAAGATCTCGAACGGTTACTCGAACTGATCCTAGAGGAATAGCCGTGCGGAAGCGGATCGTCGTCCTGCGCATCGCCGTGGTGGCGGTCGCGGCGACCTCATTCCTGGTCGTTCGATCGTCGGTTGCCCAGCAGGAATCGATCGGCGACACGGCGGACTCCTCTCTGCCGGCCGACCATTCCCCTCGCGGTGCCCTGTGGCGGGCTGCCGCGGCCCCGGGCTGGGGACAGCTCTACAATCACCAGTACTACAAGTTGCCCGTCGTATGGGGCGGGCTGGCAGGTTTCGCCGGATCGGCGCTTTTCGTCAACCATCGGTACCTGCGATATCGCCACGCGTATCTCTGGATCGTCCGTGAGTCGGCCACCATCGACGTGCCGACGTCCTATGAAGACGACTATCTGGATCTCATATCCGACCTGGGGCTGACGCCGGAAGATGCCGACGGCATTCAGGGTCGCCTGAGCACACTCTTCCGGCAGAATCGCGACAATCTTCGGCGAAACCGTGACCTTTTGTACATTGGCAGCGGCTTATTTTATGGGCTCTCGATACTTGATGCCTACGTCAGCGCCCATCTCCTCGACTTCGACGTCGGTGAAGACCTGTCGTTGTCGGTACGTCCCGCCGTTGGCGGATTTGCCGCAAGCCTGCGACTGAGGCCGTGACGGCCGGCATCATCCCCACGGCCACACGCGCGATGATACATGCGATGATCCATCCGGGCGCGTCACACCCCGTCGGCTGCTCGAGAGTGCAGCCGGACGCCCGGTGGGGATTCGAACCTTTATAATTGGGAAACCGTAACATTTGGCGTATGGATGGCGGATCGTCTCTGGAGGGTCATCTCTGGAAAGACAGTCCGCCTCTTTTTTATCCGGACACGCCACACGAAGAGGAGCACTCGAACGGTCCTGCCGCCACGTAGAGCCCCGGATATATATGGCTAGAATCATTTACGCTTTAAGTGGACAGGGTCGGGGACATGCGTCGCGCGTCATGGCGGTGTCCGATGCGCTGCGGGCACGCGGCCACGAGATCGTGTTCTGCTGCGGCGGTACGTCCCGAGACATTCTTACGATGAAGGATGAGGCGGTCATTGAGGTGCCGTCACTTAGACAGGTGATGGAGGGAAACAAGGTGTGCATCTTTCAGACCGTCCATGCCAACTGGGATTCGATCGTTCATCTGGATCGGATCGTGACGGATCTCGCTGATACGTTCGCGATCGTCGATCCCGACCTGGTCATCACCGATTTCGAGGCGTTCTCTCACCGCGCGGCCGACCGCCTCGGGGTCCCCGTGGTTTCGTTCAATCACCAGCAGATTGTAACGGAAACCAGGTACCGTCTCGATTGGCAGTATCGATGGGGAGCCGGCCTCACGGGACTCGTCATCCGATTGATCGTCCCGCCCTCTCCAGAGCTCACGCTCATCACTTCTTTCTTTTATCCACCCCTGCGCCGCCCCGATCGCGTAAAGCTCGTGCCTCCGATCATCCGACCGGCGGTTCAGAACCTCGTCCCGACGCGCGGCGAACACATCCTTGTATACTACAATCACACGGACGGCGCCGAACACGTGCTTCGCACGCTGCGAAACGTAGACGCACCGTTCGTCGCATATAACTTCGACCCGCCCGGCGGAGGCCACCGTTACCCGAACGTCCGATTCAAGGAACCGTGTATCGACGAATTCCTCAGCGATCTGGCATCGAGCCGCGGCGTCATCTCGACGGCGGGCTTCACGCTGACGAGCGAAACGTTGTTTCTGGGCAAACCCCTGCTGGTCGTTCCCAACCGCGGGATCTTCGAACAAACGCTCAATGCACTCTTTCTGAAACGTGAGGGTCTCGGTGAGGCCGTCATCGACCGCCCGCTAACGGAGGAGGACGTGACCTCCTTTCTGGACGGTCACTCCACCTTCGAGGAACGACTCGAGGCCCACGCTACCTGCGGAAACGATCACGCTGTCGAAGCGATCGAAGGAGTCCTTTCGCGACACACCGCCGTATCAACTCCGCCGCGTGCACGGAAGCGAGACGCTTCCGCCGCCGGCGTTACGCCGTCGACAGGAAGGTTCGATTAAGATGCGAGCAAGATATTGCATATTATACCTGCTAACCGCATGGTCTCCAGCACTTAGGGTGCCCTTGCTCGTAAGAATTGTTCTTCTCGCACCTTCACCGCTACCCTCCCAGCATCACCCTCGAGTCGAACATGACGACGCCTGACTTTCACAAGGAGGACGACGGCACGCCGCCGTCGGACGTTCAAACGCTGCGAGGCGAACCGACACTTTTCGATAAGTGCCACCGGTTCTTCGATGAATCCGGGGACTACGCACAGGTCAAGAAGGCAGATCTGTATCCGTATTTCCGCCAGATCGAGCGAAATGAGGGATCGCGCGCCATTATGAACGGCCGTGAAATCATCATGGCCGGATCGAACAACTACCTGGGCCTGACGTCCGACCCGCGCGTCCAGGAGGCGGCCGCAAAGGCGATCAAACAGTACGGCACGGGCTGCACGGGAAGCCGGTTCTTGAACGGCACACTGGACCTCCACATCGAACTCGAAGAGCGTTTGGCCGCCTTCATGGGCCGCGACGCCTGCGTCCTGTTTTCGACAGGATACATGACGAACGAGGGCGTCATTCAGGCCGTAACCGGCAAGGGGGACTTCATCTTTTCCGACAAGGACAACCACGCATGTATCGTGGCGGGAACGCAGGTCAGCCACGCGGAAACGCTGCGCTACCGGCACAACGACATGAACCATCTGCGCCACCAGATGAAAAAGGTGCACGACGATCGCCCGGATGCCGGAAAGCTCATCGTCACCGACGGCGTGTTCTCGATGAGCGGGGTTATCGCGAAGGTACCCGAACTCGTGGGGCTGGCCGAAGAGTTCGGTGCCGCGCTGATGCTCGACGATGCCCATGCATGCGGCGTCATCGGGCCCGGGGGCCGTGGGTCGGCGGCCTATCACGACCTCGACGATCACGTGCATCTCGTGACGGGCACGTTCTCCAAGAGCTTCGCCTCACTGGGAGGATTCTGCGTCGGCGATCGGGACGTGATCGAGTTCATCCGGCATCGCAGCTCTACACACGTCTTCAGCGCCTCCATGCCGCCCGCTAACGTGGCGACGGTCATCAAGTGTCTCGATATCCTGGAAAGTGAGCCGGAACGACTCGACAGGCTCTGGGAGATCTCAGACTATATGCGTGAGGGCTTTCGTGACCTGGGATTCAATGTGTGGACGAGCCAGACGCCGATCATTCCGGTGGTCATCGGTGACATGATGACGTGCTTCAAATTCTGGCGCGACCTCCTGGAAGAGGGTGTATTCGTCAACGCCGTCGTTCCACCGGCCGTGCCGCAGGGTCAGTCCCTGATGCGCACCTCCTATATGGCGACGCACACGAACGACGAGCTCGACTTCATCCTTGAGGCATTCAAACGCGTAGGCCGCAAGCACGGAATCATCAGTAATAACGGGGCCGTCTAGACAGGACGCCCATCGCGATCGGCTTCCTCGACCCGCTGTACGTCCCTTCCTATCTTCATAGGGCGCGTCTTCATTTCGGGACGCGCTTCACATCGCTCACCGATCTGCCATTCATGTCGACACGCGTAACGGTCCGCCCGGTCTCCTCGAAGAAAGACCTTAAGCGGTTCATTGATTTCCAGTATGATCTCTACCGCGACTATCCCGCCTGGGTCGCACCCCTCCGGCGTGACGTGCGCCGTGTCTTGAATCCCAGGAAGAACGCCTTTTTCGAACACAGCGCCATCCACTCGATGCTTGCCGAAGATGCGAGCGGTCGCGTGGTGGGCCGCATCGCTGCCGTCGTCAACGGCATGCACCTGCAGAAATACGACGATGGTAACGGTTTCTTCGGTTTTTTCGAAACCATCGACGACTATGCCGTAGCGGAAGCGCTCCTCGACGCGGCCATCGAGCGCCTCAGGAGCGAAGGCCTCACCGGGGTACGAGGCCCCGCGAACCCGTCTCTAAACGACACGGCCGGACTCCTCGTAGGTGGATTCGATCGCGAACCGTCCGTGCTCATGCCCTACAACGCGCCGTATTACGAGGCCTTCCTGGAGCGCCACGGATTCGAACGCGCCATGACGATGTGGGCGTATTACATCCACAAGAAGTACGCGTCGACGGAGAGGCTGGAACGCGGCGTGGAAATCGTCAAGCAGCGCAACCCGGGCATCCGCGTTCGGACGATCGATATGGACCGGTTCGAGGAAGAAGCCAGGACCATTCTCCACATCTACAACGACGCCTGGTCGAACAATTGGGGGCACGTTCCGATGACGGAAGGCGAATTCGGGCAGCTCGCCGGCGAGATGAAGCAGATCGTCGACCCGAACATCGTCTTTATCCTGGAGGATGCGGGACGGCCCGTCGCCTTCTCGATCTCCCTCCCAAACATAAACCAGCTGCTCCGGCACGTCGACGACGGTCGCCTGCTGCCGTTCGGGCTGCCGAAGATGCTTGCCTATGCGAAGTGGGGTGGACTCTACGAGTGCCGGACGCCGCTCATGGGCGTGCTCCGCGAATACCAGGGCCGCGGGCTGGATGCCGTCCTCAATCTGGCCGTCATTCAGGAAGGCCCCCGGAACGGCTACGATGCAAGCGAGATGAGCTGGGTGCTCGACAGCAACAAGCGGCTCCGCAACGCGCTCGAATCGTTCGGGGGCGTCGTAGACAAGGAATACGCGATGTTTGAGAAACGGATCGAATAGACCCGTGTCTTCTGCTCCGGACCCCCAACGCGTCGCCGAGCACCGGTTTCCCGTTCACGGCTGGGCCGGCGCGGCCCTGGTCCTGGCGTTCTGGGCGCTGAACTGGACGGTCGACGGACCGCGTACCCACGTCTTCTTCTTCCCGCTGTGGCTCGGCTACATCCTTGCCGTCGACGGGCTCGTCCACCTGCGACGAGGAGCGTCCATCCTGTCGCGCTCGCGCAGGGGTTTCGTCGCCCTGTTCGTCGCATCGGCACCGGCCTGGTGGCTCTTCGAGATGATCAATCTCCACACGCAGAACTGGACGTACGTCGGCGCCGAGCTGTTTTCCGACCTGGAATATGCCATACTTTGTACGGTAGCCTTTTCGACGGTGATGCCGGCCGTGTTTGAAACGGCTGAACTCGTCCGTTCCTTTCGGTGGGTGGATGAACGTCGAACGGGCCCGCGGATACCAGCCAGCCGTCATACGGCGGCCGCCTCCTTTTCGGCCGGCGTCGCTGCGGCCCTGCTTATCTACATGTATCCGGACGGCTTCTATCCATTTATCTGGGGGATGCTTTTCGGATTGATCGAGGCCGCTAACCTGTGGACGGGGCAACCTTCCCTCTTCGATGCGCTGGACCGCTGCGACTGGCGCCCCGCCCTGTCCCTCGCGCTCGGCGCCCTCATCTGCGGCTTCTTCTGGGAGCTCTGGAATATGTACTCCTTCCCGCGATGGACGTATCGTACGCCCGGCGTCGAATTCCTGTACTTCTTTGAGATGCCCCTCCTGGGATACCTGGGGTATCCTCCATTCGGACTGGAGCTGTATGCCCTGGCGCATCTGCTTCTGGGGAAGAAGCTGAACGTTGCGCTGTAGTCGACGTTTTGAAGAAGTAGAGGCCGGACGTTCGAAACGACCAATACGGCGAGACGACCAAATCCGCGGGAGAACCGAAACAACGAGACGACGCCCACCATGAAACTGCCCACCACGACGATCGGCGATACGGATCTTGAGGTCAGTGTCATCGGCTTCGGCGGGATGCACCTCTCGATCGATGGACGGCCGCCGCGCGATCAGGCCCTCTCTGTCGTGCATCGTGCCCTCGACAGCGGCATTACATTCATCGATACGGCCGACTCGTACTGTCTGGATGAACCAGACAAGCACCATAACGAACGGCTTATTCGGGAAGCCCTAGAGGCGTACGAAGGCGATCGATCCGGTGTCGTCGTCGCGACGAAAGGCGGACTGATGCGCCACGAGGGCGGATGGCCGCGAAACGGTGATCCGGATCACCTTCGGCGCACCATCCGCGAGAGCGTCGAGGCACTGGGCGGCAAACCCATCCAGCTGTGGCAGCATCACGCACCGGATCCGGACGTATCCATCGAGGCCTCCCTGGCACCGGTGCGCGAAGCCGTCGATGAGGGATTGATCCGGCATGTGGGCGTATCGAACTACTCCGTCGAGGAAATCGAGCGTGCTCGTAACGTGATCCGCGTCGTATCCGTCCAGAACCAGTTCTCACTCTGGCACCGAAAGCCGCTCGAGGACGGCACGTTGGAGTACTGTGACCGAGAGGGACTCACGTTCCTGCCCTGGGGACCCGTCGGTGGACGACGGCGTGCCAAGCGGGTCGGCGAGCACGACGTGCTCGTCGAGATGGCCCAGGCGCGGGAACGTTCCCCACACTGTATCGCGCTCGCGTGGCTGCGAGCGAAATCTCCCGTCGTCCTCCCCATCCCAGGCGCGTCGCGGCCTGAGAGCATTGCGGATTCGGCGAAGGCGGCCGACGTGACGCTGTCGCAGGATGAGGTAAAACGACTGGAACACTTCATCGACGCCTGAAGCATATGGTCGATCTTGAAGTCAGGCACGTCGTAACGTGCTTCGTTCGAGCCGAGGCCGAGGTCCTGCTGCTGCGACGCAGCAGCGAGGTGGGGTCCTATCCCGGAAGGTGGGGAGCCGTAGCCGGGCATGCCGAAGGCGACCCGGACGAAGCGGCTCGTCGCGAGATCGAAGAGGAAACGGGGTTCACCGACGTGGAACTCGTCCGACGCGGCAACCCCTTCTCCGTCGAAGACAAAGAACTCGGCATCGCGTGGACGGTGCATCCGTACCTCTTCGACGGGCGCCGGCGACAGCCCGCGCTCAATGAAGAGTCGACCGAGGGGGAATGGGCGGCCCCGCCCGACATACTGCAGCGGGCGACCGTTCCGGAGCTGTGGCGGTCGTACCGGGCCGTCGCGCCGTCGGTAGCTGACGTGCGAACGGATCGTGAACACGGTTCGGCCTACCTGTCGTTGCGGGCGCTCGAAGTTCTCCGCGATCGCGCGGCCGAGGCCTCCTCCCGGACTCATATTAGAGCGCTCGCGAAGGAACTGGTCGCTGCTCGTCCGTCCATGGCAGCCGTCCGGAACCGGATCAACCGTGCGATGCGTCGGTGCCTGACGTCGATGCCGGACGGCGGCGAACGGGCCGCGTGTATTCATACCGTGCTTCGGGAAGCCGTTTCGTCCGACCACGCTGCATCGAGTGCGGCAGCCGAGTTCATCGGCGGCGCAACGGTGCTTACGGTCTCCCGTTCGGGAACGGTGCTGGATGCACTCCTGTCGACGCGGGCACGCGTCGTCGTGGCCGTCTCGCTTCCGGGTGGCGAAGGTGTGGAGGTAGCGCGACGGCTCGATCGGGCACGGCTCGACGTGACGCTCATCCCCGACGCGTCCATGGCTTCGGCACCGCCCTTCGATGCCGTGCTGCTGGGGTGCGATACCCTGCTCCCCGATGGATCGATCGTCAACAAGGTAGGCTCACGCCTGGCCGCACTCGTCGCACGCGGTCGGGGCGTGCCTGTCTATGTAGCGGTTGCCCTCGACAAGCTGCTCGCGACGAATGAATCGGATCGCTCCGGGGAGGCGTCCGAGAAGCAAGAACGTGACGACCGCTCCGAGGACGTCGCCGTAAAGCGAGAACTTGACGGCCGGTTCGGAGATGTCGCTGCCGAGCAAGAACGAGCGGATCGTTCCAGCGTCGGGCTTGTGTCGGACCGCGTAGATGTTAGAACCGAGATCTTCGAACGCGTGCCGGCAGACCTCATCGACGCGTACGCGACCGAACGGGGTGTGATCGAACGTGACGAGGTGAAACGGTATGCCGAGGAATTCCGCGAAATGGAGGGGGTGGTAGGCCGCCCGACCTCGAGTTTGCCGTGGTGATGTTCCGCTGCGGCGATCGGTAGAGGCGCAAGGCGATAGTGCCATGTGGTAGCGCCATGCGATAGCGCCGTCATCGCGCGAAGCCTAAAAGCCCAGCTTGTTGAGCAGGTAATCGAGGCGCCCCTTCCAGCCCAACCCGTATCCGTACCGCTCGGCCGTCCCCCGTCCGAAATGCTCGATATACTCGTCTACGGGAAAGGGTTCGAGTCGGTATCCTGCTTCGGCCGCCGCGCGAAAGTTTTGAAGGGCGGGAAGACCGTGGTGAATAAACGGCGGAAGGTCGAGATAGCGTTCTCGATCGATGAGCATGTAGGCGCTCACGAGCACGGGTATGCCCCGTGTCGCGGCAAATCCACGTTCGTTTACCTCCGCGATCTTTCCGACACCGTATACGTTCGGCTCCTCGGATCGCGCCAGCATCTCCTCGAGGAAACCTCCCCTCATGGTCTTCGTGTCGCTGTCCAGCAAAAACACGTAGTCGACATCTACGTGCCGCAGGGCCAGGTCCATGGCCGGCCCGTGATAGCGGTTTTCCTCCAACTGGAGGGACGACACGTTCGCAAGGTCAGCATGCAGTGTCTCGATGACGTCTCGTGACGCGTCGCGGGACCCGTTGTCGACGATCAGCAGGGGAACGTCCGGGTAGTGCTCGACGAACGACCGCACGGCCGTATCCAGCAGGTCCGGAGTCTGGTAGTTGACGACGATGACGTGGACGCGCGCGGCGAGGGACATGCCGAAAACCAGCTAACGGCTGATGGAGGGAAACATGCGAACGGAATGTCCATTCCGCGCCCAACGGGAAGCCCTGTCATAAAAAATGCCGTCTGCGAGAGCAGGCGGCATCAGAGAATCGTGTGCAATCGTGCGGCGCATCCGGAGTGCGCCATGTAATTATCCCTCAGCGCGACCGGCCTCCCTCGATGCAGTTCGCTGCCGAAACAGCAACCTACCATCGGTGGGGAGGCCAACTCTCCTGCCGGTACGAAGACCGGCACTGGTGGCCGTGCGCACGGCTGTCGGTTTCCCGGCAGCGATACGTCTAAACCGCATGGGCAGACGGTTTAGCAGCCACGGACCTTTGATTGCCCGCACGTTCAGTTTTCTCGCTCGCGCTCCACGCCCGGCTGATCTGGCCGATCCACTCCTTCATCACACGTCGGCTCTCAGCGGCGGCATTGCTGCCGTCGCGTCATAGAGCGTCCGTGCTCCGGAGTCGATCCGGCACCGCCTGGTTCGTCGAACGTCGTTCTCCGCAGCGAGCGGTTGGCCGCGTCATCGAGCGGTTGGATCCACGTCGCACCCAAAGGTACGGCCGCTTCGTCACAAACCGCTCTCGGCGAGCACGTGGCGAATACCGGCTTCACCGACCGGGACACGTTCCACCGTCGTCCTTCGACAGACGGTTTCATCACGCGTCCGGCCTCCACCGAACATCCTCCAGCTCACTGCATCAACAAACGCCGCTCTCCGCAGACGGCTTTTCAGCCGATCGCTTCATAGCATCGCGCGGGACTGATGCGCACCATCCGTCGCTTCCGTTCGGCCGACCCGAAGGCCGAAACCGAGGGGACCGGCGGCCGAAGCCACGGTCCACGACGAGAAGGCTTGGCGATTCCACCCGACTCACACTTAACTGCCGAAGCAGCGCGTCTGTGAGCGAATGGATACGCATGCATCCAAACCGGCAGCCGTTCCAGAAAGCCTGCGAGGGCGAACCCCTTCAGACCAACCGGCACCGCCTGCCGTTCGATTGCCGCATCTCCTGACTGATCTTACGATCAGTGCACGGGCATCCTCATGCAGCCCAGAGTTTTCAGTCGCGTCAAGGAACAGTGCCGTCAGGCACTGGGCTTATTATAGCGTGGAAGGGTGCGCACGTCAAGAGAATCGCGCCACGACTAATCCACAATTGACTAACACGATATCCACAAGACGTCGGCGGCGTGTTGACAAGCTGGGCATCCGAGGGCCGGAGACCAAAAAGCCCGGCCTGCCCACCAGACCGAGCTTCTTGAAGCCCACGTTGAAGCGACTGATGGTCCCCACGTGAATGGGTCTCCAGGCGCATGAGGTGATCTTAATATAGATCCGCCACGATCTAATCGCAAGTGGCAATAACGGTGCTTTTCGCGTAACCCCTTGGATACATGGGTCAACCGCCGTGTGCAATAACGGTTTTAGATCGAGCTACATCCCGATGCGACTCAGTTCCTGGAGAAAGATGGAGATGGCGCGCGGCTCTAACAGTACCGTGAGCAACAGGCCACCGAACGCCCCGCCGAGGTGCGCCTCATGCGCGATGCCGCCCGTCATGGAGCGTCCTCCTTCCCGCCCCCGCCGCATGGCGTACATCGAAAGGAAGACGTACCCCACGGCAAAGAGCGCCGCGGGAATGCCGATGGGCACGAAGAACAGGTAGATCGGCTGGAGCGGGGCGAACAGACAGTATCCGAAGAGGACGCCGCTGATGGCGCCTGACGCTCCTACGGCCGCGTATCCCGCCGTATCCCGATGCAGGACAAGCGAGAGGGCGTGTGCTGCCAGCTCCGATCCAACGTAGAGCAGCAGAAATTTGCCGGGCCCCAGCACGTACTGCTCCATCGGACGCCCGAAGAAATAGAGCGTGATCATGTTGAAGAGCAGGTGCGATCCGCTTACGTGTACGAATCCGGCCGTGAACAAACGCCGGTACTGCCCCTGCCGAAGGATCTCCCGCGGCTTGAACGCCAGCCGATCGATCAGCGACTCATCGAAGAACAACGCGTATCCGCTGACCAGCACGTTGACCAGGATCAGGATCAGCGTGATCGGCGCTTCCGAGAAGTCGAACATCCGATGCGCAGAAAGAGACTGGGGAGAGACGGCTACGCGTGTACGGCCGAGACGTGATCGAGTATCGATTCGAAGATGTACCGTCCGTCGCCGCTGCCGAGCACCGCCTCCGCACAGCGATCGGGGTGCGGCATCATTCCGAGCACGTTACGGCCCTCGTTGACGATACCGGCAATGTTTCGGGCCGACCCATTCGGATTGGCCTCCTCCGTAATGCGTCCGTCAGCCTCCGCATAACGAAAGACGACCTGACGATTCTCTTCCAACCGGTCCAGCACGTCATCCGACGCAAAATAATTCCCGTCCCCGTGAGAGATGGGAATTTGCAGCACGCGCCCCTCTTTGAGCCGAGACGTAAAGGGAGTCTCGGCATTCTCGACGCGCAGGTGCGTCTGCTTGCAGGCGAATCGCAGCGCCGCGTTGCGCATCAGCGCACCGGGTAGGAGGCCGGCCTCGCACAGGATCTGGAACCCGTTGCAGATACCGAAGACCAGCCCTCCCTTCTCGGCAAAACGAACGACATCCTGCAAGATCGGAGAAAATCGCGCGATGGCTCCGGACCGAAGGTAATCTCCGTACGAAAAGCCGCCCGGAACGATCACCACGTCGACGTCGCCGAGCTGTGCCTCCTTATGCCATATGAAACGGGCATCTTGATCGAATACGTGCTTTGCGACGTGGTAGGCGTCGTGGTCGCAATTCGATCCCGGAAAGACGATGATTCCAAACGTGACGGCCATTCTACTGGTGTTCGTGAAGATTGCATGGTATCCCGGCGAGACGGTGTGGTAACTTGCCGGCAGGCATCGAGATCCACATTCGGCGGCATCTTCCTCGAAGCTTGTCATTATAATAGTCGCCGCATCATAATACGTGCCGCATCGTAGCGGCGCGCGAACCGCAAACCAATAAGCGTTAAATAATGAACTATCGCCGATTCGGACGAACAGGATGGCAGGTCAGTGACGTCGGTTACGGCATGTGGGGTATGGGAGGATGGGAGAATTCGGACGACGAGCAGTCGCTGCGCTCGCTGAATCGTGCCATCGAACTGGGATGCAATTTCTTCGATACCGCCCTGGCATACGGCGAAGGACACAGTGAAAAACTGCTTGGCAGGCTTGTTCAGCAGCATCCCAGTAAAACCCTCTATACGGCCTCGAAGGTCCCCCCGAAGAACCGGGAGTGGCCCAGCCGGCGCGGCTTCACGCTGGACGAGGTATTTCCACCCGATTACATCCAGGCGTGCGTCGAGGAGAGCCTCAAAAACACCGGACTCGACCACATCGACCTGATGCAGCTGCACGTCTGGGAAGACAGCTGGGTGGATGATGATCGGTGGTACGGGAAACTCGACGACCTCCGTCGCCAGGGCCTCATCCGCGCCATCGGCATCAGCCTCAATCGCTGGGAGCCGTGGAACGGCGTCAAGGCCGTCCGGAGCGGACTGGTCGACTCCGTGCAGGTTATCTACAACATTTTCGATCAGGCTCCGGAAGACGAACTCTTCCCCGCCTGCAGGGACCACGACGTAGCGGTCATCGCGCGCGTTCCATTCGACGAAGGCACGCTTACGGGCAAGCTGACAAAGGACTCGACCTGGCCGGAAGGCGACTGGCGCAACACGTATTTCGTACCGGAGAACCTCATCCCGAGCGTCGAGCATGCGGATGCCCTGAAACCGCTCGTGCCCGGCGAGATGGACCTGCCCGAAATGGCGCTCCGGTTCATCCTCTCGAACGATACGGTCTCGACCGTCATCCCCGGCATGCGGAAGCTGCGCCACGTGGAAGCCAACATGCGCGCCAGCGATAAGGGCGGCCTCGACGCGGACCTCCTCGATCGCCTTGCGGAGCACCGATGGGACCGAGAACCGACGGAATGGTCTCAGTAATCGGTTCACGACGATGATTCCCAAGGAACTGTTCAAGAAAATCCGCCGGATAGAGATCCGTACGAAGGGACTGGTAAACAACGTCTTCGGCGGAGAATACCATTCGGCCTTTAAGGGACGCGGGATCGAGTTCTCCGAGGTCAGGCCCTACCAGTTCGGCGACGACATCCGAAGTATCGACTGGAACGTGTCGGCGCGAACGGGAGACCCGTACGTCAAGGTGTTCGAGGAAGAGCGGGAGCAGACGGTCATGCTCGTCGTCGACGTCTCGGGGTCAGAGGATTTCGGCTCGCAGACCCACTTCAAGCGGGAGGTGGCCGCGGAAATTTGCGCGATCGTAGGCTTCAGCGCCATCTCGAACAACGATAAGGTTGGACTGCTGCTGGTCTCCGATCAGATCGAGCTCTTTGTACCGCCCAAGAAAGGAAGGCGTCACGTGCTGCGCCTGCTGCGCGACCTCTTCGCTCACGAACCGGCGTCGCGCGGCACGGACCTGTCTGTCGCGCTGAATCACATCCTCCACGTGCTGAGCCGGCATTCGATCGTTCTCCTGATGAGTGACTTCATGGACGACGGATTCGCCAAACCGCTGCGCGTCGTCGCCCGCCGTCACGATACGATTGCCGTTCATCTCATCGATCCACGCGAAGAGAACCTGCCGTCCATGGGCCTGCTAGAGCTGACAGACGCAGAAACCGATGAGACGGTCGTCATCGATACGGGCTCCAGGCGAACGCGAGAAGCTTTCGCGTGGCAGGCCCGCCGGCGCCGAACCTACACGCAGGAACTCTTTCGCCGGATCCGGATGGACTACGTCCCGATTCACACGGACGAAGGGTACGTGGAGCCGCTGATACGCTTCTTCCGCCACCGAAACAAGACGTCTCGATGACAACTTCCTTCCGCCCGGTTGCCGGCGCAACCGTGGCTCTCGTCCTTCTGCTGGCCGTGCCGTTCGCATCCGCCCAGCAGGTTGACCTCCGCGTGACGGTCGACAGCGTCACGGTGGGCGATCGCTTTCAGCTCTCAGTAACGGCACGTCACGACTTTGCCGCTCCCGCCCGGTTTCCCATCGCCGACACGTCCACCGTCCTTCAGTTCGGCGACGTCGAGGTCATCTCTCACCGCCTCTTCGAGGACACCAGGGCTGAGGGTCCGCGGATTGACAGCATCGTATATGAGGTAACCACCTTCGCGCTGGACACGGCGCACGTCGCCTCCATTCCGGTCCTGTTCACAGCCGGAGAGGATACGTTTACCGTTCGTACCGAGGCCAGGGTGATTCCCGTCACCCCGTTGGTGCCGGACGATGCCGAAGGGATCAAGGACGTGGCGCCGCTCGTCGACTTTCCGTCCGCCACCTGGCCGTTCGCCGCGGCGGCGGTCTTGCTGGTCGCCGCCGCCCTGCTGGCATTCTACCTCTATCGCAAACGGAAGGGCGGGACCACGTCGGCGCTCCCCCAGGCTCCTCCCGTACCGGCGGACCGAGAGGCGTTCGAGCGCCTGGACGCGCTGGAGCGACTCGACCTGACCGATCCGGCCAACATCCCGCCGTATTATGACGAGCTTTCCGCGCTGCTGCGGACGTACGTCGCCCGGCGGCTGCACGTGCGGGCTCTTGAAAGCACGACGGGGGAGCTCATTCACGAGCTCAGGCGACACGGCACGCCTTCGGAAGAAACGACCGCACGCCTTCGAAACGTCCTCGTAGCCGCCGACTACGTCAAGTTTGCAAACGCCTCGCCACCTCCGTCGAAGGCGCTCCGGCTCACGTCCGTCGCCCGGGACATCGTAGAGGATGTAGAACGCGACCTCCGGCCAGCGCCCGTGACCGACCAGGCAGACCCTAATGGGTCGGATCATACGAGCGGTCTCCAACCGCCGAGGTCCGAGTTCGCACCGGTGGACGATGCACCTCGCCCCTCGCCTGATTATCCGGAACGACCTGATGCCTCAAGCCTTCAGTGACGAGCTCGTCGGACGTCTTGCTCGCGCCCGGCGGATCGGCGTCCTGACCGGGGCCGGCGTCAGCGCGGAGAGCGGGATACCTACGTTCCGGGGCGAAGGCGGAATCTGGAATCGATTCAAGCCCGAAGAGCTGGCCAACGTCGACGCCTTTCTGAGGAATCCGGAACTCGTGCAGAAGTGGTACGAGCATCGCCGCAGCATCGTACTGGAAAAAGAGCCGAACCGTGGCCACACGGCCCTCGCCGAGCTCGAGACGATGACGAATGGCGTTACGATCGTAACGCAGAACGTGGACCGCCTGCACCACCGGGCCGGAAGCAGGAACGTCGTGGAACTCCACGGCAACATCCTGCGCAGCTACTGCATCGACTGCGAGCACGAAGCCACGCAGGATGATCTGCAACCGCCGGCGGACGGCAAACCCTCCGTCTGCCCGGACTGCGGAGGCTTCATACGTCCCGACGTCGTCTGGTTCGGCGAGATGCTGCCGGCCGGGGCCATGGAACGCGCCCATGCAGCGGCCGAACGCGCCGACGTATTTCTGAGCATCGGCACGAGCGCCGTCGTGTATCCAGCCGCCGCGCTCCCGCTTCGCGCCGCCGATTCGGGGGCCTACGTCGCCGAAATCAACGTGGAAGCGAGCGCGATCGCCCACGAAATCGACGAGACCGTTGTCGGTCCGGCCGGCGAGGTCCTCCCCGCCCTCGTCGACGCCGTGCGGCGGCACCCGGATTTCACCTCCGGCTGAGTCCACTCGCCGCGGCAACAAATCGCGCGTCCGATGGTAGAGAATCACCGCATCCACATGTAGCTCACGCGTTCTACAGGGCCCGCGCCGAACGAGCACGCGCCCCCATCGTCTCATCGAAACGGTCCACCATGCAGTTCGCACAACCCGAATGGCTCTGGTTGCTTGCGCTCGTACCACCGATGGTCTGGTACACCTGGTGGCGACGCCGGGGCCGGCGGGGTATGCGGTACAGTAACGTCGCACCGGCCCGGGACGCACCCCGTTCGGTCTGGGCGCGCATCCGCGGTCTTCCGGTCCTGCTCCGCGTCGGCGTTCTCGTGCTCGGCATCCTCGCTCTGGCCCGGCCCCAGGATCGCAACGTGGTCCAGGAGCGATTCGCCGAAGGCATCGACATCATGCTCGTTCTGGATACCTCGACGTCCATGCGCGCGCAGGACTTCGCGCCCAATCGATTCGAGGCGGCGCGCGACGTCGCAGCAGAGTTTATCCGAGGCCGCACGTCCGATCGCGTGGGCCTCGTCGTTTTTGCCGCGAAGGCGTATACGCAGACGCCGCTTACGCTCGACTACGACTTTCTGCTGCGGATGCTCGACGAGGTCAATGTAGGCGTCATCGAAGACGGTACGGCGATCGGCACGGCCGTTGCCATGGCCGCCAACCGGCTCAGAGAGAGTACGGCGGACAGCAAGGTCATCATCCTGCTCACGGACGGACAGAACAATCGGGGAGAGATCGATCCCGTCACGGCGTCCGAGGTGGCCGAAACGATCGGCGTTCGCATTTACTCGATCGGCGTCGGAACGCACGGAGAGGCTCCGTTCCTCTTCAACGATCCCTTCGGTGGTCAACGCCGCAGGATGGTTCCCGTGGAGATCGATGAAGAGATGCTGACCACCGTCGCCACGAACACCGGCGGTCGTTACTTCAGGGCAACCGATAAGGAAACGCTGCGAGAGGTGTACGATGAGATCGGAGAGCTCGAAAGGACGGAGATCGAGGAGCGCGTATATACCGATTACCAGGAGCGCTACGCCGTCTTCCTCTGGCCGGCATTTGGACTGCTGCTTCTGGAATTACTGCTGACCAACACCCGGCTTCGCCGAACACCGTAGCCGCCTACCAAACGCATGGACTGGCTTCATCCGACATATTTATGGGCGCTCGGTGCCGCTCCCCTCGCGGTGACCCTGTTTCTCTGGGCAGCGTGGAAGCGACGCGAGGCGATCCGACGCTTCGGCAGCGAGGTGGTCGTCGCCCGGCTCTCCATGACCGTCAGTGCCCGCCGCCGCCGCTGGAAAGCGGCCGCGGTAACCGGCGGCATCGTCCTTCTGGCGCTCGCTCTGGCCGGACCGCGTTTCGGCACGGAACTTCGCGAGGTCAGACGTGAAGGCATCGATCTCGTCATCGCGCTCGACGTCTCTCAGTCGATGCAGGCGGAGGACGTCGGACCGAACCGCCTGGAGCGATCGAAAAACGAAATAAAGAAGCTGCTCGACGAACTGCGGGGGGATCGTGTCGGCCTCGTCATTTTCGCAGGGGATGCGTTCATTCAGTGCCCGCTGACGACGGACTATTCCGCCGTGCGCCTGTTTCTCGACGTGGCCGATCCTACCATGATTCCGACGCCGGGCACCGACTTCGGTGCCGCCTTCCGTATGGCCATGCAGGCGTTTCAGGTACCCACCGATACGCCGGATAATGAGCCGACGCGGGCGCTGTTGTTCGTATCCGATGGCGAGAATCACGTCGCTGCCGTCGACGAACTCGTCGCCGAGGCTCGCCAGGAAGGCATCGTCATGTATGCAGCGGGCGTCGGCGAGACCGAGGGCGCTCTCATCCCCACGACAGAGAATGGGCGGCGAACGGGGTTCAAGCAGGACGCCCAGGGAGAACCGGTTCGAACCCGGCTGGAGGAGGCGGTGCTGCAGCAGCTCGCCGGCGACGGGGCCTATTTTCGCATCGCCCGCACGTCCAGCTCCCTCCCCAGAATAACGTCGTCGTTCGAACGTTTGGAACGACAGGAGTTTGCCACCGAAGAGTTCGAGGAGTACGACGAGCGGTACCAGTGGCCGCTGGCTGCAGCGCTCATCCTGCTTATGCTCGAACGATTGGTCACGGATCGGCGTAAGATCCGCTCGGCCGCGGCGACGGACGACAGCTGACCACCGGAATACGCCCGACCGCACGCAGCCTGACCGCACGCACCTTACCAGAGGCAGCCTGACACGCCATCTGACCCGACTGAGCTCGACCACACGCAACCCGGCCAAACGCAGCATCCACCGTGCGCATCCTCACGATCATTCTCCTTCTGTTCCTCGGTCCGACCACCCTTTTCCTCGACGATGGGGAAAAGGACGGAAGACGCGGGAACCGGTTGTACGACGAAGAGGCCTACGAAGAGGCCGCCGAGGCGTTTGCCAGCGGGCTGGCCGTTCTGGCGGACGACGCTCCGGCTCGGCTCCGCTACGCCCTCCACAATAATCTTGGGGCCGCGCTGCTGCGGTCCGGAGATGCACCGAATGCGCGGCAAGCCTTCGACCAGGCGCTTGCCGTTGCGACGACGGATGCGGAGGTGACGCGTACGGCCTACAATGCCGGAAATGCCGCCTATGCCGCCCAGGATCTCCAGGCCGCCCTGGAAAACTATCGCCGAAGCCTGCTGCGCGATCCGGACCATGCGGACGCGAAGTATAACTATGAGTTCGTCAAG
Source organism: Rhodothermales bacterium (assembly GCA_040904565.1). Taxonomy (GTDB): domain Bacteria; phylum Bacteroidota; class Rhodothermia; order Rhodothermales; family VXPQ01; genus JBBDTI01. Next base: position 46,428 of record JBBDTI010000031.1, on the reverse strand, counting down.
CGACGCCTTCAGGAACAGGAAGAACAACAGCAGCAGCAACAGGAGGGGGACTCCGACGAGTCGGACCCGCGTGGTGAGGAGGATGGCGACGGGGAGAACGCAAACCAGGAGAACCGGGCGGGCGACAACGAAGCGCAACCCGAGCAGGAGCAGCAGAACGACGATTCGCGTGAACAGGATGCCGCGAACGGCGAGCAGCAGCAGCGTTCGCCGCAGCAGGAAGGACAGGCCGACGAGCGGCTGAGCGAGGCGCAGGCCGAACGGATCCTGCAGGCCCTCCAGAACGAAGAGGAACAGCTGCTTCGCGAGGTGCAGCGGCTCAGTGGGCAACCGCGTACGGTCGAGAAGGATTGGTAGGATGATAGACGTACGTCTCGCCATATTCGGCATGCTGGCCTTCGTCCTCACCGTGCCGGCTCTCGCGCAGGACGTCGCCGTGCGCGGCAGCGTGTCGGAAACGACCATCGGCACGCAGGAGTCCGTCGTTTTCAGTGTAGAGATCGAGGGCGCCTCGCTTTCCGACGTACGTACCCCGTCGCCTCCCGACGTATCCGGACTGGTTCTCGTGCAGCGCACGCCGAGCACGCACCGGAGCATGACGATCATCAACGGCCGGCTCCAGCAGTCGGTCTCGTTCAGGTGGACCTATAGGCCGCAGGAGGCGGGCCCGGCCCGCATCAAGGCGGCTTCCGTCGCAGTTGGCGATCGGACGTATTCCACCGAACCGATATCGATAACGGTCGTCGATCAGTCACAGCGCCCGAACGGTCGGAACGCGCGTCCGCAGTGGCCTTCAGCCGGATCGTCCACTCAGGAGAGCCCAGACAACGCCGTCGAGAGGGCGCGCGACCTGTTCATCCGGGCCGTCGCAAGTACGTTAGAGGCCCGGCTGAACGAACAGGTCACCATCGAATATCAGCTCTTTTTTCGGGACGGCGTGCAACTGCGCCAGAGCCGTCTTGCCGGCTCGTGGGACGCAGAGGGGTTCTGGAGAGAGGAATTCAACGTGGATTCCAGACCCGTACCGGAAACGCGCGTCGAAAACGGCATCGTCTATCACATGATCGTGCTGAAGCGAGTGGCCGTTTTTCCGACGCGATCGGGCGACCTGACGATCGATCCACTGGAAATTGAGACGGAAGCCTACGTGCCGTCGGGCGCGTCGGACGCCTTCGACCGTTTCTTCTCGATGCGGGGCCGGTTCGAGTCGGTCAGTCTCTCGTCCCCGCCCGTGCACCTCCGCGTGCGTCCGCTGCCCGATAACGCGCCGGGCTCGTTCTCGGGAGCTGTCGGTACGTACGCCGTAGAGGCCGGGATCGACGAATCCGACGTCGAGGTCGGAGAACCCGTGCAGCTTGAGGTGGTCGTCCGCGGCGCGGGAAATCTCGCCACGCTGGACGCGCCCCGCTTCCAACCCCCGGCCATTTTCGAACGCTACGATCCGGGCATTGAAACGTCCATCGACCGAGACGGACGACGCATCCGTGGGAGCAAGACGTTCAGGTACGTCCTGGTACCTCGATCGAACGGTACCTACGAGCTTCCGCCCGTCACGCTGACCTATTTCGACCCCGAAAGCGGACGGTATGAAACGTCCGAGGCGGCGCTCCCTGCGCTCCGCGTGACGGGTTCGGCTTCGCCTCTGGCGGCCGGCACGACGTCGGGCGGACTTCCCATCGACGATATCGCTCCTATTCACGCAGGAGCAGCTTCGTGGCACGCCGTCGATGCTCCCCCTCTGCACCGGCGGGCGTGGCCGTATGCCGCGCTGGCACTCCCCATCGGCCTGCTCCTTTTTCTCTATGCAGCCAGGAGACGCGAGAGCGCCCTGACGGACGACCCGCGTCGAGCGCGGAGTCGCATGGCTCATCCGCTCGCCGGAAAACACCTCCGGTCGGCACAGGAGCATCTCGCCGACGGACGATCGCGGGCATTCTATAAGGAGATCGAACGAGCCGTCACCGGCTTCATCGGCAATCGATTACATGTCGCGGCAACCGGTTTGACGCGCAACCAGATCGACGCACTCCTGGTAAGCGTCGGGGTCGGCCGTGACGATCGGACCGTGCTGCGCAACCTGCTCGATGAGTGCGATCGGGTGCGATTCGCTCCCCTGGTACCGGAGCGGGAAACCATGGAACACGCCGGTGAGCGCGCGGCAGCCGTCATTCTCGCCGTAGATGAGGCCGTCAAGGCACGCCGCTCAGAACCGGCCTCGGTGTAGCATATGACGGTCCGGTGCCTCATAGCCGCTGTACTGCTCTTCGCCGCCCCCGTCCGCGCGCAGGGGGTCGACGTGGCCGACCGTCATTTCGACGAGGGTAACAGGCTTTTCCGAGAAGGAGATTTCGAGGCAGCCGTCGAGCAATATCGGATGGCGATCGAGGCGGGGTACGGCAGCGGATCGCTCTATTACAATATGGGGAACGCGTACTTTAGAATGGACGAGCTCGGCCAGTCCATTCGGTACTACGAAAAAGCCGCCAGGTGGCTGCCCGCCCGTACGGATGTAGCCCACAACCTCTCGCTGGCGCGAGGGCAAATCTCCGATTCGTTCTCGCGCGTCCCGCCGCCCATATGGCGAACGGCGCTGGAGCGGATCGGTCAGGTTTGGAGTCCAGCAGCGCTCTTCACGGTCGGACTCCTCCTCTATCTCGGCGCGGCGGGAGCCCTTGCAATGTGGATCCGCCGCGGTCGATCGGCGTGGCTTCGCCGCGCCGCCTACGGATTAGGTCTCCCGGGCGTATGCTTCATCCTTCTGGGACTTACGGCGTCGTACGATCGCGTACATACCGTTCGAGCCGTCATGCTCGAAAATCGAACGACGCTGCTCGATCGACCGAACGGTGGCCGGACCGACGTGCAGGTCCACGAAGGAACCGTCGTCAAGGTCGTGACTCAACGTGCCGCGTGGAGCGAGGTCCAGCTCCCCAACGGCACGACCGGATGGGTGCTCGCAGGTACCTACGGCACGATATAAGATCGGAACAGAGGACCACCAGGGCCGCGGCGCGGCGTCGGAACGTGTCGCTCGGGCACCGATGGCGTGGGCCTCGATGGCGCGGCGGAGTCCACACGACACGGTCCAATTTCCCCGTCTTCGAGCCTCAGGGATCTTGCGCCTCACGGCATCGTCTGCTAAGTTGATTGGAACCGCGGCACGGCGCTACCCGATTCGACACGACGCCGCCGTCCATCCCGGCCCGCGCCCCGCTCCTGTTGACGACGGTTGTTGAAGACGGTCCGGCACCGGCACAACGATTTCCCCACTCCGCAACGCATTATCTGCATGTCCGCTCAGAGGTATCTCGTAACCGCTCGCAAGTACCGACCGCAGCTCTTCAGTGAGCTCGTAGCCCAGCAGCACGTTACCGAGACCCTCAAGAATGCCATCCGGCTCGACCGCCTGGCACACGCGTATCTGTTCAGCGGGCCGCGCGGCGTCGGCAAAACCACGGCGGCGCGCATTCTCGCAAAAGCGATCAACTGCACGACGCCGCTCGAAGAGCGGGAAGCGAATGCGGAACCGTGCAGGTCGTGCGACTCGTGCCGTACGTTCGAGGAAGGACGCAGCCTCAACATCATCGAAATCGACGCGGCCTCGAACAACCGTGTCGACGACATTCGCGACCTTCGGGAGACCGTTCGCATTCCACCGCAAGGCGGTCGCAAGAAAGTGTATATCGTCGACGAGGTGCACATGCTCTCGACGGCGGCATTCAACGCCCTGCTGAAGACGCTCGAAGAACCACCACCGCACGTGCTGTTCATCTTTGCGACGACGGAGCCGCACAAGGTGCTGCCGACGATCCTCTCGCGCTGCCAGCGGTTCGATTTTCGCCGCATTGCCGTACCCGAAATCACGGACCGGCTGACAGAGATCTGTGAGGAGGAGAACATTCGGGCGGATGAAGCCTCGCTGATGCTCATCGCACGGAAGGGCGACGGGGCGCTGCGTGATGCCCTCTCCGTCTTCGATCAGGCCGTATCGCTCTGTGGTAACGACATCGAATACGCGGAGCTGGCCAAAGCACTGGGCGTCGTAGAAGTCGACCGCTATTTCGAGGTGACCGACCTCGTCGCCGCGCGCGACACGGGCGGCATGCTGCGGCTGGTGGAGCGCACGGTACGCGCCGGGCACGATCTACAGGAATTCCTCTCCGGGCTGTCGGAGCACCTTCGAAATCTCCTCGTCGCACGGACGATGGAGGATCTCGATCTCATCGAGGCGGCGCAGACGACCCGGGCGCGCTATGGCGACGCCGTCGCTGACTTCACCGAATCCGACCTCCTTCGCCTGCTCACCGTGGCGGCCGATGCGGAAGACGCGATCAAAGGGGCCACGCAGCCGCGCCTGAAGGTGGAGACCACGCTGCTGAAGATGGCATCGATAACACTCGGCGCGGACCTCCGTACCGCCCTCTCGAAGATCGACCGACTGGAGGAGATGGCGCGTCGGGGAGAACTCCCCACCGGCGATCTTTCCGGCGAGACATCGTCGAGCGCCCCCGCCGATGCGCCGTCCCGTACCCCCTCCCGCGTGCCGGCCGACACACCCAAACGGTCCACGCCGAAAAAGAGCACGGCGAAACCGTCCGATGCGTCACGGTCCACGCCGGATCAGAACACGGCGAATCCGTCGCCGCCGAAATCGAAACCGCCGAAGACGGACGCTGAGCCCCCAGTCTCCGGGGCATCGCGGGAACCCACGCCGGCCTCGTCGGATGCCGAAGCGACCGCCCGGAGCGCACGAACGGCTGCGCCCGGTGCAGCGGGATCTACGACGACGTTGTCTCTGGTAGACGAGCCGTCGCCGAAACATCTCGGCGACGGCACGTCGTCCACCCCGCCCCCTGAAGAGTCACCGCAGCCGGCCACCAGCCCGAAACAATCACCAGGCAGCGGTGCGTCGGACCTCCTCGGGAAACCGGCCCTTCGCAGGCCGTCGCCCGCCGAAGCGTCGACAGACGACAACGAGGCGGAACCGGATCGCGCGCCGCCCGACCGAGCAGACGCGGGCCCGATCACCGGCGCGTGGGACGAGCTGCTCGAGGCCGTCAAGAACGACAAGATCCAGGTGTGGTCGCTTCTTCATCACACCGAGCCCGAAGCCTTCGACGACGGCGTCGTTCAAATTGCCGTACCCAACGATTTTCACCGGCGCGTACTGACCAGCCAGTCGTCCTACGTGCTCGGCCACCTCGAAGAGCTGGTCGACGTTTCGATCCGTACGATTCAGTTCTCGATTCGCGAATCGATGGATGAGACGGCGTCCCAAGAAACCGCCTCAGATTTCGATCCGTACGAGTACATGAAACGGAAGCGGGAGGAAAACCCGGTCGTCCGTGCCATCTTCGATCAGTTCGGCGGTGAGCTGGTCTGGTAAGTAAGGGGGGCGCCGCGTTGTCGGAACGCCTCCATCGCACGCGTCTCCGTGACGCCGCCGATAGCGGAGCACAGTGGTTACACAGTGGTTTAGCGTCGACTCGAGTTCCATTCAGCAAAATTTGCAGGGTACCTCATGTCCAACGGTGGAAATATGGCCGATATGTTCGGCAAGATCATGGAGATGCAGAAGAAGATGAACGAGGTCCAGGAGAACCTGGCCTCGAAGTCGGTAACGGCAGAGGCCGGCGGCGGCATGGTCAAGGTGACCGCCAATGGCGCGCAGCGCGTTACGAGCATCAAGATCGAGCCGGACGCGATCGATCCCGACGACCTTGAACTGCTGGAAGATCTGGTCATCGCGGGTGTAAACAAAGCATTGGACGAAGCGCAGGAAATGGCTCAGCAGGAGATGTCTGGAGCCGCGGGCGGAATGCTTCCTCCGGGAATGGACCTCTCCTCGCTCGGACTCTAGCATCGACCGCGTCGATGCACGCCTGCTCCTACCTGCCCGCGGACTAACTTCGCCTCCACCATGAATTTCACGTCCGAGTCGGTCGAGGCGCTCGTCGAGCAATTCACGAAGCTGCCGACGATCGGCCGAAAGACCGCGCAGCGGCTCGCCTCGTATGTCCTGAAGATGGCGCGGGCGGACGTCGTCGAGCTGGCCGAAGCCCTCGTCAACGTAAAAGACCGGGTCAAGAATTGCTCGGTCTGCAACAACGTGACGGATGAGGATCCCTGCTCGATCTGCCGATCGCATCGCCGCGACCACTCGTTGATCTGCGTCGTGGAAGATGCTAACGACGTGATGGCGCTCGAGCGAACGAACGAATATCGCGGGGTCTATCACGTCCTCGGCGGAGTTATCTCGCCGCTGGACGGCATCGGACCTGAGGATCTCAATATCCGGTCCCTCGTGGGACGCATCGACCCGGAGTTCGAGCGGGTCTCATCGGAGAAGGTATCTGGTGAAAACGGGGAGGCCGCCGTGGCCGAAAACGCCCTGCCGTATGAACCTGACGAACGCCCCGCCGTCGAGGAGGTCATTCTGGCGCTGAACCCGAACGTCGAAGGCGATACGACGGCCTACTACATCTCGCAGCTCCTGAAACCGCACGGCGTCCGACTTACGCGCATCGCACGCGGATTGCCGATCGGCGGCGACCTCGAGTACGCCGACGAAGCGACCCTATCGCGTGCCCTCGAAGGCCGCAGCAATCTCTAGGATCGTATGCTGACGCGCCGCGCTACGGCCTACCTTGCGGTCCCGCTCTTACTGATCCTCTCAGCGTACGTCCTCTATCCGAGCCTGCGCACGTTCGAGATCGGGATGACGATCGACAACTACGCGCGCCTCTTTTCCTCGTGGTCCTCCGCCAACGTCCGGGCACTTTATAACTCCGTCTTCATCTCCATCACGACGGTCCTCGGTGCCGGACTCCTGGGGACGGCGCTCGCATTTTTCTTCCATCGTTTCACGTTCCCGCTGCGCGGGCTTCTCATGGCGGTGGCCGCCCTTCCGCTGGCCCTTCCTCCCCTCGTCGGCGTCCTCGCGTTTCTGTTTCTCTACGGGGAAAGCGGGATGTTGCCGCGCGGCCTCCAGGCACTGCTCGACCTTCAGAGCGTACCCTTCTCGTTCGACGGACTCTGGGCCGTCTGGCTCGTGCACGTATATACGATGTACGTCTACTTCTATCTCTTCGTCATGTCGGCCCTCGGCGGCATCGATCGGAGCTTGCTCGAGGCGTCGGCCGGACTCGGAGCGTCGGGCGTCACGACCTTTCGTCGGGTCGTGCTTCCCCAGCTCAAACCCGCCCTCGTGGGAGCGTCCCTCCTCGTCTTTATGATCTCGATGGCGTCCTTTACCGCACCCCTGCTCTTCGCAGGCACGGAAAATTTTCTCACGCTGCAGATCTACAACTACAAGACGAACGGCAATCTGGCGCTATCCGCCGCCGTCTCGACCGTGCTGACGGCCATCTGCCTGCTCTTTCTGTTGATCCTGGAGACGGGCTACAGCCGGGGGCGGAGCGTCGGCGCTGCTAAGGGCGTTTCGGCGCCTCCCGCACCGATTACGAGTGGATGGGGACGCTCCGTCGCCGTTTCCGCCGCCGTGCTGATTCTCCTCTTCCTGATGCTGCCCATCGTTACCGTCGTCCTCATTTCCTTCGTTCAGGAAGGAAGCTGGACGTACCAGATCCTCCCCGCGGCCTATACGCTCGATAACTATACCGTCCTTTTCCGCGATCCGGACGTGCTGCAGCCCATCTCGAACAGCCTCCGCATGGCGCTGATCGCGACGGCCGGAAACGTTCTCTTCGGCGTCGGAGCCGCCCTGTACATCGCGAAGGGCCGCCTGCCCGGGCGGGGCATGATGCGGCTGCTGACGGCGCTTCCCTTCGCCATACCCGGAACCGTCATCGCCGTCAATCTGATCGTGACGTTCAATGAGCCTAGCGTGCTGGCGATGAATGCGGTTATGATAGGTAGTTTCTGGATCCTGCCGCTGGCCTATTTCATCCGAAACATCCCGCTGGTGGTCCGCTCGACGACAGCCGCACTGGAGCGTTTCGATGACCGGCTCGTCGAAGCCTCCTCCGACCTCGGAGCCCGGTTCGCCACGACGTTTCGCCGCATCGTCTTACCGGCCATCACACCGGGAATTCTGGCCGGCACGCTGCTGACCTTCGTGGCGGCGCTCGGCGAATTCGTCTCGTCGATCATGCTGTACGTCTTCAATAACCGACCCATCAGTGTCGAAATTCTGGCGCAACTGCGCATCTACGATTTCGGAGCGGCTGCGGCATACAGCGTCTTTCTCATGATACTCATCGGGCTATCCACGCTAACCGTGCGTGCCGTGGCACGCGACGGTTCGAGCCTCGGACAGGTGTTTTAACGCGCCGGCATAGTTTCATCTTATCTTCGTCGACCATCCCCGTAAATTAACGCTCCACGATGCGTCATCGACTCCGCATCGTGAGAGCGCGGTAACGCCCGGGCTGCGAAGCATGTCGCCGCCCGCAAATTCCCCGACTTATCTGTCTGAGCGCATGAGAATTACCGTCATTGGAGCCGGTTTGATCGGCTCGGCCATAGCTCGTGAACTGAACGATCGCGAGGGCGTGACACAGATCCAGATATTAGACGCGCGCGCGCGATCCCTTCAGGAGCTTCACGCCGAGATAAAGAGCTCGAAGCTGCGCTCTTTTCAGGTGGACGTGCGCGACTTCAACGTGCTCGAGCCGATCCTTCGCGGAAGCGACTGCGTCATCGGATGCGCGCTGCCTGAAGTCAATCCGATCCTCGCGGAGACGTGTCTGAATCTCGGCATTCACTTCTGTGATCTCGGCGGCAACGACGAGATCGTCGAAAAAGAACTCGCCCTCCACGACCGCGCCCGGCAGAAATCCGTCTGGATCGTTCCCAACTGCGGACTGGCGCCCGGACTCGTCAACGTGCTGTGTCTTGCCGGCATCGAGCAGTTCGATGAGGTGGAGTTCGCGCATCTGCGCGTGGGTGACGTACCGCTCTATCCGGAGCCTCCGTTCAACTTCCGCATCTCGTGGTCGGCCGAGAAGATCATTGACGACTACACGCATCCGGTCCAGCTCATCGAAAAGGGAAAAGTGCGTACGGCAGAACCGCTCTCGCGCTTGGAACCGATCTCCTTTCCCGAGCCGTTCGGGAGCATGGAGTCTTTCTGTACGGCCGGTGGGCTATCGACGCTTACCGACGAGCTGGCGGACAAGGTCAAGACGCTGGATCACAAGACCATTCGATGGCCGGGACACGCTAACCAGATGCACGCGTTGCTCGAGCTTGGATTCGGTGAAGACCGGAGTATCGACGTGCGAACCCACCTTACCTACAGGGACATCCTCGTCCGACGTATGCGAAAGCGGCTCGGGGGCACCTACGAGGATGCCGTCCTCATGCGCGTGGTCATTAAAGGTAAGAAGGACGGTGAGAAGAAGACCCTCGTCTACGAAATGGTGGATCTCTTCGACCGGGAAACCGAGATCAGCGCGATGAAGCGGTGTACGAGCATTCCGGCCGCCGCGGCCGCCTATCTTATAGCGACGGGATCGATAAAGGGTGGGGGCGCCGTGCCGCCCGAAAACTGCGTCCCCAAGGAAGAGTATCTCAAAATCATCGCCGAGCGCGGCCTCGACATCTCCACGTCCTGGTACGACGGGTACGTCGACGTGAGGCATCCGGGAGTACGCGACCCATCCGGATCCGGCGACAGATCCTAGCGCCTCCCATATGCACGGATGACGCTGCCGTCAACCGCATCACCCGTCGTCGTCAGGATCGTCCGGCAGAGCTCGACCAGATCGTCGGCCGCGACTCCGTCACCTGTTTCATCGTACCTGATCGTCGACGGCGCGATGGCGTGCGCGGTTATCCCCTCGAACTCCGACGACACGGATTCAACGAGACGCACCACGCCGGCCTTCGCGGATGCATAGGCCGCCTGCTGCGCCACCCCCCGATCCGCTCCCTGCTCCGACGTGAACGCGACGAGGCGACCCGAGCCCGCCATGACGCGCACGGCTTCGCGAAAACACAGAAACGTCGACGTCAGATTCACGCGCATGACGTGCTGCCACTGGTCGAGAGACGTTTCCATGAGCGGGCGACTCTCCCACATGCCGACGGTGTGAACGAGGGCGTCAACCCGACCGAACTGCTCGAGGATCTGATCGAAACAGGCACGCACGACATCGTCATCAGTCACGTCCACCGGGAACGCCCATCCCTCCCCTTCGTCCGGAAACGGTAGCCCTCGCGCATCCTCCTCCTTTCTCACGACGGCGGCGATCGCAGCGCCATCCTGCGCGAAACGCTGCACCATACGACGCCCGAGGCGTCCGGATGCACCCGTCACGACAATGACCTGGTCTCGTAGAATCGACATGCCTGGAGTGAATTCTTCTTCGATTAATATGCCGCAGCGATGTATCACGCATCCCGGTCCCACATCCGCATCCTAGTCATCCTCCCGGCTCCGCGTGTAGGCTATGCGGAAAGACCCTGCCGGAACGCCTCAACATACGAGCCCCGTTTCGCCCGAACAATGGCTCGAACGACAGCCCGAAGGCGGGCCGCGTCTACGCATGCAGACACCTCTTCGGAAATCGCCCCTACAGTAAATACATAAGACGTTTATTTACAAGCCTCTGAACGTCAGACACAATGGACACCGAACGGTCTTGAAGCGCATGGGGAAACTATTTAGCTTTGGCCCGTACATGGTATTCGTCGGCAAACCGGAGCGGACGAGGAGATACAGCCGTACTTCGTTCCCGTTCTCGGCGTCCGCCGTCTACCGGCACCCCTATTCTTGCGAGCAAACGAGAGATTAGCGTATCGGCACTTCTTGCTACAGACTTTCTCGTTGTATGGCAGACGCGCTATGGCACGCCCAATATCCGGGCATGCGGGTATCGTCCTGTCATCTTTTATAAGTAGTTCGAAGAACAGGTCCGGGTGCAACCAGACTCCGTACGCATAGCGGGACACGAACGTCTCGGCCGAGATGACGTGACGTGGCGCCATTCGGCAAACGTCGACGGCGGGCCGGGACAACGGATGGTGGCCCATACCCGGCCGCTCCGCACGCTGGCGATGCTCTTCGGCTGGGCCATCGCGGGTGCCCTGCTCCTCTTGAGCAGCGTCGCGACCGGACGAACGACCGACGGGCATCCCGGGCTCACGGCGTGGACCGTGCGGGCCGATTCCGACAGCGCGGCCGCATCCACGGTCGCTATTGATTCGACGGATTCGACGCTGGCCGACACGACGGATTCGACACTGGTGGATACCACTGACTTTCGCCGGGTCGAATTCTATATCCCTCGATGGCGGCGGGACTCCTGGACCGCTTCACCCGTTCAGCGCACGCGGCGACCGTTCCATCCCGGACTCGGGGGATACTGGCAGCATGAGGTCACGCTCGATTCGACGAGCCGGCAGTTTACCATCCGCGAGCACGTCGGCGGGTCGGAGGTCCGCGATCCGCTGACGCTCGACTACGAGACCTACCGCCAGCGGCGCCTGGAGGCCGACCTGGCTCGCGGCTGGCGCAGTATCGTCCGACAGCGCGAACAGCAGCGCGAGCGGCGGCGAAACGGCGGACTCGGATTCAACATCGAGGTCCCGGGCGGACAGGAAAGCGCCTTCACTACCATTTTCGGCGAGCCGAGCGTGGACCTCCGCGTGAACGGGCAAGCAGATATCACGGCCGGGTTCGACTACCGAAAGAGCGACCAGCAGGTGGCCGTTACGGGACGGTCGTCGCAGATCGACCCGGACTTCAAGCAGGATCTTCGCCTCGGCATCACCGGCTCGATCGGCGACAAGCTGCGCGTCGACGTCAACTGGGATACGAACAATCAGTTCGACTTTCAGAACCAGCTCCGGCTCCAGTACCAGGGCTACGAAGACGAAATCATCCAGAGCATCGAGGCCGGCAACGTCAATCTGAACTCGCCGTCCCGGCTCATCCGCGGCGGCCAGAGCCTCTTCGGGATAAAGAGCCAGCTTCAGCTCGGCGGCCTGCAGCTCACCACCGTAGCCAGCCAGCAGGAAGGAGAGTCCAACAACCTGTCCATCGAAGGCGGATCCCAGACGACGGAATTCGAGCTGAAACCGACCGACTACGACGACAACACCCACTTTTTCATCTCCTACTATTTCCGAAACCGATGGGAAGACGCCCTCGCGAATCCGCCGCAGATCTTCGTCGCCAACGGATTCGAGAACATCACGGACATCGAAGTATGGAAGCTCGAGCCCACGAGTCCGGAGGAAGAAAACGTCCGCCAGGCGGTCGCCATGGTGGACCTTGGTGAGCCTCAGGAGGTCGTCACGCAGGCAGATGGCTTCACGCAGGAGATTCTTCCCGGAACGGGTGAGTACCGGTATCCCGACGAGGTGCTCGATGCGGAGCTTCGCGACGGCGGCGCCAGGCCGCAGGATTATCTGACCTCGGCCGGACTCAGCGACGACGACTTTCAGGTCGGCAAGTTCAAGAAGCTGCGACGGGGAACGGATTACGAGCTGGATACGGCGCTCGGCTACCTCTCCCTCAATCAACGCGTTCAGGATAGCCACGCCCTCGCCGTAGCGTTCCGCTATCAGGCGAACGGACAGATCTACCAGGTAGGCGATTTCTCGACGGAGACGGGCGGATCGTCCGGCGGTCAGAACTCGGACCGCATCATCCTGAAACTGATCAAGCCCGTCAACCTCAGGCAGCCGAATCGCGAGGAGGGATTCAATCCAGCCGCATGGTATCTCGAGCTCCGCAACATCTATCGCCTGCCGGGACGCGGATTCAATCCAGCCGACTTCGAGCTCCAGGTCGAGTATCAGCCGCCCGGACAACCGTCCGCCACGGTCGTCTCGGATCTGGCCGGCAACAGACAGCGCACGATGCTGCAGCTTCTCGGACTCGATAAGCTGAACAGCGACGGGGCCGAGCAGCCGGACGACCGGTTCGACTATCTCGCCAACTTCACCATCGACCCGCAAGACGGCGAGCTGATCTTTCCCTATCTGCAGCCGTTCGGCAGCCGGATCGAAGCCGTCATCGACGGGCTCGATGACTCGGAGCAAGAAAAGGCGAGCAAAAAGCAACAGTACGTCTTCAGCAGACTCTATTCCGAGAAGAAGGAGCAGGCCCGCCGGGATTCGCAGCTGGACGTGTACCGTATCAGGGGCTCGTACCGGGGCTCCGTACAGGACTTTTACGACCTGAGGGCGTTCGCCGGACTCATCGAGGGATCCGTCAACGTAACGTCAGGAGGGAGTCGCCTCACGGAAGGAACCGATTACGTCGTGGACTACCAGGGCGGTACCGTGACCATCACCAATCCAGCCTTCCTCACTTCCGGGCGCGACATAGAAATCACGTACGAGCAGAATTCGTACTTCAATATTCAGAAGAAAACGCTTCTGGGTGCCCGCGCCGACTACGTCTTCAACGATCACCTGGCCCTCGGCGGCACGCTCTTCAACCTGAATCAGAAATCTCCTATCGACAAGTTTCGAATCGGCGAAGAGCCCATCTCCAATACTATCTGGGGGGTCGACGGTTTACTCGACATCCAACCGCAATGGTTGACGCGAGCGATCGATGCCCTCCCCTTCGTGCAGACCCGCGCGCCGAGCTCCATTCAGATATCCGGTGAGTTCGCCCAGCTCCGGCCGGGCGCCAGCCAGACCGTCGCCTTCGAACGGTCCAGGGAATCCCTCGCCAGGCAGGATCGTGACTTCAAGTCGGACGAGCTGAGCGGCGTCTCGTACCTGGACGACTTCGAAGGATTCGAGAACACCTACTCCCTTCGTCAGCCCGGCGGATGGAGACTGTCGTCGACCCCCGCCGGCATTCGTCCGTACCCATCCGATATGCTCGTCCCCGGCGTCGATTCGCTCCGCACGAACTGGCGCGCCTCGATGGGCTGGTACTCCGTGCACGAGAACGTGCTGCGAGACCTGATCGGCAGCAATCAGAGCTGCGACCAGATCGATCCCGCCGTCTGCCAGGTCCACATCAACGAGGTCTTTCCCAACAAGGATACGCGCGGGGACACGCACCCGTACATACAGCCGCTCGACGTCTATTTCGATCCCCAGCAGCGTGGACCGTACAACTATACGCGCGATCTGGAACAGTTTCTCAGCACGCCGAAAGATGCCTGGGGCGGCATGATGCAGCGCCTTCCCGAGGGATACACCGACTTCGCCCTCAATAACGTCGAATTTATCGAGTTCATCGTAAAGGTCTACCCGAAGGACGGCGACAGCGTCAATCCCGATGCCAGACTGTACGTGGATCTCGGCTCTATCTCGGAGGATGTCATACCGAACGGCCAGCTGAACACGGAAGACGGATTGACGATGTCGTCCGCCAATCAGCGCGATTTCGATGCGTGGGGACGAACTGCCGGCGGCACGCAGAACTCGACGATCGACGTCGATGAGAGTTCGCGCCGTACCGAAGACCTCGGGTTGGACGGCCTGGCGTCGTACGCTCCGGGTGACTACGATCCCATCATGACCGAGCAACACCATTTCCGGGATTTCCTGGACGCGATGAACGCGGGCAGCGGCGATGCCAGGTATCGTGCGGAGGTCGCCAAGGCCATGCGTGACCCCTCCGGCGACGATTTCTTCTATTTCGGGGCGAACGAGTATTTCGACGACCCCGAATTCTACCCGGGCGGGGCAAGCATTCAGGAGCGTTTCACACGGTACTTCCCGGGACTGGAGATCAATTCCTTCGAGGCCCAGAACAAGCTCGCTTCGTCGCTGCACGGCAAGCGGGGCAACTCCCGGTCGCCGGATACGGAGGACCTCAACCTGAACTCGACCGTCGATACGGACAACAGCTATTTCCAGTACGAGCTCCCGATTACGCAATCGGCGCTCGACTCCCTCGCGCATCCGGAACGGGTCGACGATTACGTGGTGACGGAGATCACGGAAGGCCGAGGCTGGTATCAGATCCGCATCCCGGTCCGCGACTTCACCCGGAAGGTCGGCGACATCCAGGATTTCAGCCTCATCGAGACGATCCGCGTGTGGACTACCGGCCACGACGAGGCCGTCACACTCCGTTTCCCCACCTTCGAACTCGTCGGTGCCCAGTGGCAGAAGTCGGAGGCCATCTCACTGGAGCGCGAACTGCCTACGGACACGCTCAAGAACCAGACGCGCCTGTCGGTGTCGAGCATCAACAACGAGGAAAACAGCGACACGTACGCTACGCCAAACGGTACGATCATCAGCCAAAATCGCCTCGCTACCGGCACCACGCAGCAGGCCCGCGAGCAGGCCATGGTCCTCCGCGCCGAGAACCTGATGCCCGGAAGGCATCGGGCGATCTTCAAGACCTACAATCAGGATCTCGACCTGCTCAAGTACTCCAACCTGCGCATGTTTACCCACATGCATGGGGTGCTCGGCGACGGTACACCCATCGAATCGCGCGACAAGGTCAAGATCTTCCTCCGGCTCGGAAGCAACGAAACGAACGATTATTATGAGTACGAAATGCCGCTGTCGCCGAGCTCGGTCACGTCGGGCGACCCGGACGTGCTCTGGCAGACCCATCAGCTGGTGGGCGGGGAGGTTATGGACCTGAACTCCGTCAACATCGTCCTCGGTGCCTTTAACCAGCTCAAGGTGTCGCGCGACGAGGACATTTTTCCGACGGACAGCGTCTACTGGTCGGACGACAATGACGTACCGCTGAGTCCGACCCTCGACGACTTCGCCCCGCCGGGGACGCGACTCGGCATCAAGGGAACGCCCTCTCTCGGTCGGATCAACACGGTGGTGCTCGGCATTCGGAATGCGGCCGACTCGACCGTCGGGGGCGTGGCGAATACGCGCCCCGAGGACATCCTCGACGACGTTACCGTCTGGGGGAACGAGCTCCGCGTATCGGGCTACGACGAAACGAACGGTTGGGCGGCGATTGCCAACGCCGACATCCGACTCGCCGACCTCGGATCGATCAAGGCCAGCTGGCAGAATCAGACGGACGGATTCGGGGGCCTGGAAAGCACGCTCGGCGACCGCGAGCAGTCGGACCTCTACAACTGGAGCGTCACGACGGACGTCAATATGGACAAATTCGTACCGGAGCGGTTCGGATGGAGGATCCCCGTCTCCGTCCAGGTGAGCAACCAGACCCAGACGCCGCGCTTCGCACCGAATCGGGGAGACATCCGACTGGAAGAACTCGTTTCGCAGGCGGATGAGGACGAGTCCCTTTCCGAGGCGGAGCGCGAACAGAAGAAAGAAGAACTCGTCGAAGCCGCACAGACGGCGACGCGTACCCGCTCGTTCAACACGCGCGTCCAGAAGAACGACTCGGAGTCGCGCCTGCTGCGCAATACGATCGACGGCATCGCCTTCAACTATTCGCTCTCCACGACGGCGGCGCGCAGCCCGTCGCAGCGCATGCGGGACAACTGGCGCTGGACGACCTCATTGAACTACCGGCTGAATATCCGCAGGCCGCGTACCGTAAAACCCTTCTGGTTTCTGGAGAACATCCCGCTGCTGGGGGTACTGGGCGGCATCGACTTCAACTACGCACCGCAATCCGTCTCCGCCGGTGCCACGGCGGCCCGCAACTTTTCGGAATCCCAGGACCGGCCGCGGACGCTTCCCAATCCGGAGGGACCCCAGCTGCCCGAACTCGTCGAGTTTCCGATTCGACAGACGCATGCGCTCTCGCACCGGCGGAACGG
Organism: Rhodothermales bacterium; assembly: GCA_040904565.1. GTDB lineage: Bacteria > Bacteroidota > Rhodothermia > Rhodothermales > VXPQ01 > JBBDTI01. The sequence continues at coordinate 29,767 of JBBDTI010000031.1, read as the reverse complement.
GAGCATCCAGTACAATCCGTTTCAGTTCCTGAACCTATCGTTCGACGCGAACACGAGCCAGAGCCTCAACGCCCTCGGCGTGGACACGCTCTTCAGCGTGATTCGCATGGACAGCCTGGGCCAGGGAACGCAGTTCGACGGCCTGTCGGTCGACGAGGCGCTCCAGGATGGGGTCGTCGACACCTCCGACACCTTCTTTCAGGTGAGCGAGCTGCGCCCAGTACCCGCCGGACAAATCGTCAACCGCGTCTTCTCGGGCCACGAAGGCCTGCGCGCGGATCAGCACAACGAGAGCTTCACGGCGAGTTTTAGACCCAACATCAGCAGCATCAGCGCGCTTGACTGGATCAGCCTGCAAGACGTCGTCTACGGCTCCCAGTTTCGGTGGCAGAACGGCTCCGTAGGCCGCAATACGGGTGCCACCGCCGGCAACCAGCTTAACCTCCGCGGCGGCGTCACACTGCGCCCGCAGGAACTCTTCCGAAAGATCCCGCTGTACACGGCGCTGGAACGCGCACAGAGCGATTACGAACAGGAACAGGAGGCGGAGCGCCAGCGACGGCAGCAGGCGCGCGAGCAGGCGCGCGCCGAGCGGGAACGCCGGCGACAGGAAGAAGAGGCGCGGCGCGAAGGTGCAGAGCAGGAGGCGGCCGAGCGAACGCCGGAGGACGAACTGCAGACGCCGGAGGACGAAATGCAGGTGGATGGGGAAGGCCCGCCGACGGAGGAGACGGCGGACGATGAAGGCGACGGAACCGATGCGGCGACGGACGACGAGGCCGAAATGGGCGACGAGCCTGCGGAAGGCCGGGAGCCTGCTGACGACGGCGGCGGCTTCTCACTGCCCCTGCCCAATCCGGTCTCTCTCGCGCGCCAGGCAGTGCTGGCGGCCACAGGCATTCGTGATATGACCATCACCTACAGCGGCAACCAGTCGTCGAATTCCAGCAACGTTGGAACGGGGACTCGAAACGAGCACGGCGAACTCGTGGACGTCGAGTCGCCGTACTCCCTGATCGACGCCATCTCCGGAAGCGGACCGCCCGTCGGCTATCGATTCGGCCTGGAACGGACGCTTCCGCTCGACCAGCGGGTCATCAGCTCCAATCTCCAGGTGACCGATGCGTTATCGACCGGCCACCAGATTCAGAGCCGCGCGACACTCAATCCCAGCCAAGCGCTCCAGATCAACCTCACGTGGAACGCCAACTGGGACGAAAACACGAACGTCAGTTACCGCCGTGACCCGAACGTCAATCTTTCCCGGACCTTCAGCGGATCGAACCGGGCGTCGGTGTGGGCCTTCAACGCCGACTATCTGACGCTCTTCGAACGACAGCTCGAAACGTACCGGCTCGACTTCAACCAGGCGGACGACAAGCTGGCCTTCGGCGATGCCAACGGCGACGGGCGCGTCGTACTCACGAATGAATCGATTGTCGACGATTTTCAGCAAACCTATCTCTCCGGATTCGGAACGGTGGACGGTCGGGGCTTCCTGCCGTTCCCCATGCCGAACTGGCAGATCTCCTATAACGGGCTCGGCAACTGGCCGCTGATTCGTTCGTTGGTAACCAACGCTACCCTGCGCCACGGGTACAGCTCGGACTACAGCACGGACTATCGGCGCAACCTGGCTTCCGCGGACTCCTTGCGGGCCTTCGAGCTGAGCGGGCGCCAGATTCGCTTCACGATCCCCGAACACGAAATCGGCGGGGTTCGGGTGAACGAGCGGTACCAGCCGCTCATCGGCGTCGACCTTACGTTCAGGGGCAGCATACAGTCCAGCGTCGCCTGGGAGAAGAGCACGGCGTATTCCCTGAGCACGACGAATTTCGAGGTCTCTCAAAACGACAACAGTCAGATCACGTTCAACGCCAGCTACGCGCGCAGCGGATTGAAGCTTCCGTTTCTCTCCCGCCTGAACAACCGCATCAGCTTTAGCGTCACGGTTTCGAGGGCCAACCTGAAGGATCAGCGGCTGTCTCTCCGCCGCGGGTTGACCGATGCCATTTCACGCGGAGACGAGTTCGTGCTCGAGGATGCCCTTGAGGGCGAAAACGTCTCGGTCATTACGGCCTCCACCCGCATCACGGTCGTGCCGCGTATCTCTTACCAGTTCAGCAATCGGGTGGCCGCCGACTTTACGCTGCGCTACGAAAACTTCGAAAGTGAAGACAGCCGGCAGCCGTCGTCGACGAACATCAACGGCGGTTTCAACTTTCGCGTCAGCATCTCCAACTAGACTCGTCGGCGCGGCACCCCTGCACATCCCGCCCGAGCGAACCGCCCCACCGGATCGGAGCTTCGTCGCCTGGCCGCGCGTTAGTACGACGCGCAGGCGAACCGTCACATCGAACCGCGTGAGTTGGAAACAAGAAATGAACGCTAGAGAAACCGTCGTCGTCTGCGATCTGGGCCACGCGGCCTACCGTCCGACCTGGGAGCTCCAGCGCCGGGTGCAATCCGCTCTCATTTCCGCGAAACGCGGCACACCACCGCACCGCGTCCCTCACGTCCTGCTGCTCGTGGAGCACCCCCCCGTCTACACGCTTGGCAAGAGCGGCGACGCCGGACATCTGCTCGCATCCGACGAGCTGCTTCGGAAGCGCGGCGCGTCGTTCGTCGAGATCGATCGTGGAGGCGACATCACCTTCCACGGTCCCGGACAAATCGTCGGCTATCCCATCCTGGACCTCGACCGGTTCTTTACCGACATCCACCGCTACCTGCGCCAGCTGGAAGAGTCGATCATCAGGACCGTGGGCGCATTCGGCCTGGAAGGGCGGCGAAGCGAGAATCGAACCGGCGTCTGGATCGGGCCGGACGATACGGGGAACGAGCGAAAAATCTGCGCGATGGGCATACGGTGCAGCCGGTGGGTGACGATGCACGGCTTCGCACTGAACGTTAACACGGATCTATCCTACTTCTCGCACATTGTGCCGTGCGGCATCTCGGACCGCGGCGTGACGTCGATGCGCGAAGAACTGGGTCGAGATGTCGACGTTTCGACCGTAAAAAAGCGGCTCGTCCACGACTTTTCCGACCTGTTCGACGTTGACCTCCACCATCTCGACGGCAGGGAAGCCGAAGCCTATCTCGAACGATTATCGCGCCCGCGCCACACACCGGCGGGATAGGAAACCGTGCCCGTGCCGCGCTCCGGCGGGGGAGAAACGTGCACCCGCGCCGCAGACCTGCGGGTCAGGCCCGCACGACCTCACCTGACACATGCGGGCAGGTAGCATCTGCGGGATCATATGGGCGGGATCGGACTTACAGTTATCCCTTGCGCAAACGGACAAACGACGCGACATCCCTATATGGCCACGATGAATCCTTTCAACATGGAGCATTTCACCCGCCGCCTCGTTGCGGAAACGCTCTTCTACGATGAAGAGTACGGCGCCATCGGAAGCCTGAGTCTGATCGACACGAATGCTGGAAAGGAGCGGTTCATCGCTTCATTCATGCCCGAGGACGGTTCGTTCGTCATCGAGGAGGCAACCGAATGGGAAGACGGTCTCGACGAGGATGCAGAGATCGGCTACGCGCTTGCGGTCGACAGCAAAGAGCATGCGGCGTTCGACGCGCCGGAAGCCGCGGCAGACGCCCTCCTGGGCCTGGCAAACCAGTACAACCTGATGCCAAGCATCACGCTGCTCTTCGAGGAAGACGAAGTCGCATAGCGACGCGCGACGATCGCCGGCGATGGATTGACCGACGCCGCGGCATCGCCGTCGTCCGTTTAGCCGCTAAAGGCAGCCCACGCCATCAGCGCCCACCCGGCTATGAAGGCGGCGCCACCGAGCGGCGTAACGGCCCCCAGCCACCCGGTGTCCGTCAGTACGAGCAGGTAGAGGCTTCCCGAGAAGAGGACGATGCCGGCGAGAAAGCAGTAACCGGCCCAGTGCATCTGCCATACGGGCCAGTGCCGAACCGTCCATGCCAATCCGATCAGGGCAAGCGCATGGTACATCTGATACCGTGCTGCCGTCTCGAAAACGTCTATCCGCTCCGGCGTTACGCGCCCACTGAGCGCGTGCGCTGCAAACGCACCAAGGGCTACAGCCAGACCGGCCAACACGGCCCCCGTTCCAAGAAAGAATCGACTCACGTGGCCAGGTTAGTTTGATGCGTAAGCGTTTGGTCGCGATGCATGCCACCAGGTCTTATCCCGCGTCAGGCGGGCGGATCCCGAACGGAAACACCTTTCGGTTCAGCTTCAAGGTGTAGGACCCCGGCCCGTATAGACCATCCAGGGCGAGATAGAAGCGATAGGGGCGAGCGACGGCGGCACATACAACGCCCCGCGGCCGGCGCATCTCGAGCCGTATTTCGATGAGGTGGCCCATCCGCTCCTGATCGACGTCATGCAGTTCCGTGCAGGCATCGGGAAGCGATCCCTTCACCAGAACCTCAACGGGCACCTGTCCGCTTTCCGCCAATCCCGTTGTAAATGACGCCGGACGAACCTGTACCGTGTCTATAACGGCCGGATAGTAATAAAACTCAGCCCCCGAACGGGGCGGTGTGACGTCAATCGTCCGTCTCCCTTCCGGCCCCTGGTCGACGAACCGGTGGCCGAAGCGTTCGTCCGGCGGTGCTTCGACCTCCTTGGAGCCGGTGCAGGACGCGACGACGGACGCCATCAAGCATGCTATGAGAAGATCGGCATACCTCAACCGTCCCCTCCCGCCTTTCGCTGATCGGCGCCACCCTGTCGGGCAGCGGTCTGCAGCAGTTCCACATCGGTCGACGCACCCTCGTCGTCCACGCGTTCACTCGGAGCATCTCCCCACAGGCGTTCGAGATCGTAGAACGACCGCTTCTCGACCGAAAACAGATGTACGACCACGTCTACGTAGTCCAGCAAGACCCACTGCCAGCTATTCGTCCCCTCCGTATGCCAGGGCCGTTCAGCACAATGTTCGCGGATTCGTTCTCGTACGGCGTCGGCCGCGGCCTTAATCTGCAGATCTGAGGTCCCGCTTCCGATCACGAAATAATCGGCGACGCCGCTAACCTTTCGCATGTCCATCACCGTCACGTCGTGAATCTTTTTGTCCAGCATCGCGTCGACGGCGTGCGCCGCCAGGACGTGCGACGGATTCGGCGTGGATCTCTTCTTGGCCTTACGTGCCGTGGTAATCTCCTTTTCGAGTGAGCTCATACAGATTGTTGGATGTCCGTAATAACGACGAATGGTACCGTTCCGGCCTGCCATCTCCGGCCTGTCCCGCGTCGTCTATTTGACGCGCTGACGGCGCCGATGTTACCTCCATAAACAGCCGCGCGGTTTCGTCCGACCTTCAATCTTCAAAAGGCCGCAGCGTCTCGTAGTCTCGACCTATAACCACGGACGCATCCAGATAGTATTCGGGACGGATCTCCTGCTCCACGCGATCTTCCGGGATGCCGAGTACGGCAGCGACCTTCCTGGCCGACGCCAGGTCACCCACTCGATCGATGACCTTCGAGTAGGCCACGTCGAACGACTCGAAATCGCCTACTTCCACGACGTCGAAGCCGTAGTCGCGCAGATACATGGTCGTCCGCGCAGCGAGCCCGGATACGCCACATCCATTCCGCACCTCTACCTGAATGATCTCTCCTACGAGCTGTCCGGCATTGCTTTCCCGGAGTGGGTCGACGCGCGGCGCCATCACCCTCGTCACCAGTCCATAGACCAGCACAATGACGAAGGCACCGAGCACAAAAATCGCTGCATTCGTCGAGATGCTAGCAACCTTCGAGCGGCGACTACGCATATTGAGCAGCTCAGGTCGAAAATGCAGGCGAAACAAATAGAAAACGCGGCACACCGAATTCTCGGCACGCCGCGTTGCATGGTACAGGGTGCCCGTTCACTCAGCGAAGGCCGTCGTTCCAGAACATATCGTCGGCTCGTCGGGAGTCAAAGCCTACGTGCATGTGGTTGCCGTATCCTCCACTATACGGACTGTAGCCGTACGGGCTGTAGCCGTACGGACTCATGTAACGGCCGTAGGGACTCTGCCGAACCTGAATGTGCAGCTGGACGTTCTCCGACGGTCGATACGCGATCTCCGCATTCCGGAGAAAAAGCTGGCCCTGCTCGCTCGCTCCACCGAATGCGCTCGCCTGTCCGAAGGGCGAAAAGGCATACGCCATGTCGACCCGTGCAGCCAGCTGGCTGTTGAACTGGAAGCGCATCGTATTCGTGTACATCCCCATCGAACTCGAACTGCCGCCGAACGAACCGAACGACATCTCGTACGAATGGCTCATTTGAAAATGCTCGGGGCTGAACAGGTCATTCAATGAAAATGCCGAATTCTGCTGCCCGTAGAGCTGCGTTCGCGTCTCCTGATTTTGCACGTTGGCACGCAACTGCGCCTCAGCCGGCGCGGCTACCCCGAGAAGAACGATCAGCGTAACGAGGGACAGCAGATTCCGCATAAGACTTCCCGTAGCAATGGTTCGCGTCAAAACAAGGCCCGAGTACAACGGTCAGTATAGAACGTAGCCGGGCGTTTGTCAATAACCAAAGACGTGCCCTAATGTTCTGATCCAGCCCGATTTTCCACCGGGCACTAAGCGACCTAAGCGCTGCCGAATCAAGTACATCACCAGCCACGACAGCCTCTGCACGCATGCATCCGCCGCACCGATCGGTCATTCTTGGAATCGAAAGCTCCTGTGACGACACGGCAGCTGCCGTGGTGACGGACGGCCGGCTGCGGTCTACGGTCGTTTCGTCGCAGCTCGTTCACATGGAGTACGGCGGCGTCGTCCCGGAGCTGGCCTCGCGGGCCCACCAGCAGCTGATCGTGCCCGTGGTAGAGGAAGCATTACGCGAGGCCGGCCTGTCGAGATCGGATGTGGACGCCGTGGCGGTAACCTACGGGCCGGGGCTGGCCGGATCGCTGCTGGTCGGCGTCAGCTTTGCGAAGGCGTATGCATTCGGACTGGACGTTCCCCTGATCGGCGTCAACCATCTGGAAGGCCACATCTACTCCGTCTTCCTCAATGAAGAACCGCCCTCGTTTCCGTATCTGTGTCTCATCGTATCCGGCGGGCATACCCAGCTGGTCGTCGTCGAAGACGGTTTCACGCATCGCGTCCTGGGAACGACCCGCGACGATGCCGCCGGCGAGGCGTTCGACAAGGTGGCCAAACTGCTGGATCTCGGCTACCCGGGCGGCCCCGTCATCGACCGGCTCGCTCGAAGCGGCGATCCGGCCTTTCACGATTTCCCGCGATCCCGCCCCGGGACGTACGATTTCTCGTTCAGTGGACTGAAAACATCCGTCCTCTATTATCTCAACGGATTCGACGAGGCCGAGCGATCGGAGCTGATCCGCGACCGAATCAACGACCTCTGCGCCTCTTTCCAGCAGGCGGTCGTGGACGTGCTGACGGACGTACTCGACGCGGCCATCGACGATACGGGGGTTGACCACGTCGCCATCGTTGGAGGCGTCTCGGCAAACACGGCGTTGCGAACGTCGGCCGAGAGACTGGCAGCGAGCAAGGGGGTCACGCTGCACGTACCGGCCCCCGAGCATTGCGTGGACAACGGCGCCATGATCGCCATCACCGGGCACTTCAAGCTCGCGGCCGGACTCGAAAGTCCGCTTTCGCTTACGGCGGAGCCCGGTCTCAAGCTTTAGTACGGCAACAACGCCCCGTGAACCGTTTTTACGGCCCCGCCCATGCAGTACCTGAGTTCGCTTATTCACGTACACTTCGCCCGCGATGCCGACGAAGCACCCTTAATATCATAAACTCCCATGCCCTCGCATTCAAAGCCGTCGACCATGCTGATTGAGGCTGTCCAGGATCTCATCAAGCTGCTCGAAGAAGAAACGCCGCAGGTACCGGAAGCACCTTCTCCGGACGATATGGAGACCTGGCGCGAGCGCATCGATCTTATCGACAAGGCCATGCTTCAGATCATGAACGAGCGCGTTCAGTGCGCCAACAGGATCGGCGCGATCAAGAAAAAACTTGGCCTTCCGGTGTACGTGCCCAGCCGTGAAGAAGATGTCATTCGCAACGTCGTAGCCGGCAACGAGGGACCGCTGTCCGATGCCGCCGTGCGCCGCCTCTTCGAGCGCGTCATCGACGAAACGCGGTCGCTGGAGCGGCATAAATATCAGGATCCGGATCAGGAGTAACGCCCGGCGCCGCCGTCTTGCCTATGCGACACAAGCTATTTATTGCCGCCGCCCTGTTAGGGCTGCTCGGCGTGCTGGCCGGTGCGTCGGCCGCCTGGCTGGTCTTCGGTCCGAACACGCAGCCTGCTGCAGCGGAACGCGGCATCAAGCTTCCTCCGGGCGCATCGTTCGATAGCGTCGTAGACTCCCTTCGTGCCGGAAACGTGCTGAAATGGGACGCCTCCTTCCGGCTGTTCGCACGGTTGACGGGCTGGGGCGATCAGGTGAAGGCGGGCCACTATCGATTCGAGGCGGGCGCGTCGAATTACGAGATCCTGAGCATCCTGCGACGCGGCCTGCAGGAACCGGTCCGCCTGACCGTCCCACCCGGCTCACGCCCGCGCGTCGTCGCCGCGGTGGCCGGACGGGACATGCATTTCCAGTCGACGGCATTCGAAGAGGCCCTTTCCAATCCGGAACTCGCTGCCTCGCTGGGTACGGACACCTCCGCGCTCTTCGGCTACATGATGCCCGAAACGTACTTTTTCTACTGGCTCACCAGCGCCGAGAACGCGATCCGATCGATCAAGGAGCAGTTCGATGCGTTCTACGATCGGGAGCTTGCGACCGGTGCGGAACGCCTCGGGCTTTCGAAACAGGACGTCGTGACTCTGGCGAGCATCATCGAGTGGGAAACGTCCCACAACGCAGAGAAAGCGATGGTCTCAGGCGTCTACCACAACCGGCTCCGCATCGGCATGAAGCTCGACGCGGATCCGACCGTGCAGTACATCGTCATGCAGCGCGAAGGCCGGAAGCGCCGGCTGCTCTATGAGGATTACGCCATCCGGCATCCGTTCAATACGTACCTTCGCGGCGGGCTCCCGCCCGGACCGCTGAACAATCCGTCACCCTCCTCCCTCCGTGCGGCCGTGAGCCCGGCCGATCACGATTACGTCTACTTCGTCGCGAAGGGGGATGGGACGCATCAGTTCAGCCGAACGCTCGCCGAACACAATCGCGCGGCCCGCGAATACCACGAGCTGATGCGCCTTCGACGGCTGGAGCAGAGCAACGGAGAAGACTGACGTCGCGGAGGATGTCCGCCGCGCCGTTTAAATATACGCGGATTAACGTAACGAGGCTTCTAGAGCGTCACGCGCATGCCCACGGCAAACCGGTTACGGGAGAGGCTCTCCTCGGCAACGGGAGGATTCTCCACGTTCCTGTACGGAACGTATTCATCATCGAAACGCTCCTGCATCCAGCCGACGTCGAGAGCGAACTGTGGACTGAACCGGTAACCGATTCCCGCGGAGACGTAGCGCTTGCTTCGATCCGTCGCCTCACCCTGATGTTGTATCTCGACTTTTCGCGGATCCGGCTGGTACGCGAATCCGGCCCGTGCTGCCAGGCGGCCGAACCGATACTCCGCACCCACGCGTGCATTCCAGACCGGTTCCAGACCGGATCGAATCGCTCGATTCTCGTCTCCGAAGGTTCCGTCTCCATCGCCAAACTCCATCTGGGACCAGTCGACGTACTCCACGTCTCCCGCGACGAAGAGGTTACCTCGCTCCCAGGATCCACCACCGCCCAGACGCCAGGGCGTCTGCAGGCTATATTCGAACCGGCCATTCTGCGAGGAGCTGAGCGATCCGCCCTCGTCGAACACCGTCTCCAGCTCCCGGAAATAGTCCTCACTTATCTCGTAGTACGTGGGGGTTTCGACGGTAACGCCGACGCGGACGCCCTCTAAGACGGACGAAGAAATGCCGCCGCGGATATTAAATCCGGTCAGATCCGATTCGAATCCGTTCTCGTACGCGAGACGGTGAAATCCCCTCAGCTCTCCATCCGACAACACGACGATGTAGTCATCCGGTAAATTCTCATTCCGCGTGTCGACCTCTTCATACAAACTGTTGAAGCGGTACGTCCCGAACGAAAAGTTGGCCGACAAGCCGACCATGACGTCCTGCGCCGCCTCCCAGGCACCGCCGAGGCTCAACTCCTTCATGCGTCCTTCCTCCAGCACGTCGCCGCTCTGATCGATCGTCGTACCGGGCACCACGGCTTGATAGAAGAGCGGCCGGTTCGTTCCGACATTTTCAGCGAGGAACTCGATGGCACCCCCCTCATAGGCCAGCTCGGGAATCACGTGGAAAAATTCGGGCGAAAACGAACCGTCGCTCCCGACCACCTCAAACTCGTCCTGAAACGGGAGAAAAGAATCGCTGACCGAGCTTCCTGCGTTGGGTCCGCCGAACAGCAGATTCCGATCGAACGTGTTGACCTGGTTGTACGCCGTGGCCAGAACCATGGCCCCGCGCGACGTCGGAAGCTTGTAAACGTAGGCCAGATTTCCCAGACGCGTCGACCGGACGTCGCCATCACCCAGCGTCGTCGTCCCGCTCGTCTGATAGCGTGATTCGTCGGACGCGGACAGCATACTCAACGCCCCCCCAAAGCCGGACGCCTCGAAATATCCGAGTCCGGCCGGATTCGCCTGCAGCGCACCGTAGTCGTCTATCCCAGCTATGCCGACCCCTGCCATCCCCATCATCCGGGGACCCGTCGCTGGAGAGCGTTCCGTAAATCGCAGTGCGTCGTCGGCCGTCTGCGCGGCCATGGGTGAAGCGACCCATGCCCACGCCAAAAGGACGCCCGTAAAAATGGTCAGTCTGCTTTTCATCGGTCTATACGTAGGATCTATGTCGTTGTGTTCAAACGGGTTATATAAACGTTGTCGCCCGTAACCCGGGCATAAGAAAGGCCCGCGCTCATGCACGGGCCAAAACACCCGGCTCCCATATACCTGTCGTAGTTAGAATTTCCGACGACGAACGCGGTCGCTCAGTCGCGGCTGCGACTCGAGCTGCCGGTGCTGCGTGAAGAGGAGCGCGACGGCGAGGAGCGGACACTGCTTCCGCGCGAGCTGCTCCGCGACGGAGCGCTTCGAACGCTGCTCCCGCTGGAGCGGGGTGCGGAATAGGAGGGTGCCGACCGCGGACTCGGCTGCGAGCGGACCGTACGCGACGGCGTGCTACGCGTGGTCGAGGATCGGCTGCGATCGTATGAGCCGCTCGACGAACGGGTCGAAGGGGTGTACCTCCGACCATCCGTGCTCGACGCGCCGGTATTCGGCGAGGTCGGTCGCGGCGCTACCGACGAACCGGAGCGGTCCACCGTTCCGCTTCGCGTCCGGGTATAAGGTGACCGCTCGGCGTCTCGATTTGGAACCCCGGTACTCCGGGCACCCGGAGCCGACGAGCCCACACTCGAACTGCTGGAGCGATTCGTCGACGTACGAGACGTGCCTCGACTATCGCTGCTCCCAGAGCTGCGCGTCGTACCGGAACTGCGCGTCGTACCCGACGAGCCGCTGCTGCGGGTCGTACCCGAACTGCGCGTCGTACCCGACGAACCGGAACGGCTGGGCGTCGTACCCACGCTGCCTCGCGTGCTCGGCGTACGCGTCACCGTAGACCCACGGGCCTCCGAACCGGTGTCGCGCGTGGTCCCGCGAGCCGTGCTGCCGCGCTGCGTATCCGAACTGCGCCCGACCGTACCGCGCGTACCGCTGCTCGATGCATCGCGCGACGTCTCTCTTGCCGTATTCGTACGAGAGGTCGTACCTGTTCCGGCGGACGAGCCGCCGGCGTCCCGAGCTACGCCGCGCCGCACGTCGCGCGCATCGGTACCCGGCGAATTGCTCAGTGCATCACGCCCCATGCTTCCGCGTCCGTCGGACGACCGACCACCGCCGACGCTCGATCCCCGGCCTATGGTCGTCAACCCATCGCGCCCCATCGTCGCGCCACGCGGCTGCCACGCACTTCCCCGCGGCCTGATGGTACCGGGATAATCGTATCGCCATCCTCCATAGTACGGGTAGGTCACGTGCGCATAACTCGGATAATACCCGTACGGCCGGTAATGGAACGGGTCGTAATAATTATAGGACGGATATCCCCATCCGAACCCGAACGAAACGCTGAAGAAGCTCCCGCGGTGCGGATTGAAATGCCAGGGATCGTAGTAGAACGGATCCCGATAACGGTAGGAGTACGGATCCCACGGATCGTAGAAGCCGTAGTGAAACCGATCGAAGTAGCGGCTGTAGCTGTACGGTCGCTGATAGAGATACCGATCACTGTAGTAGTGCTCGGTTACAATCGTCTCTTCGCCGTCCTGAACGACCTCGACGTGGTCGGGGCCGCGATCCACCGTGGCCAGCTGGGTGTAACACCCGGTAAGCAGCAAAACAAGAAAGGCGGACGCGATGAGCGCCGGGAGCGTCGTCGTGCGAGATGCTCGTGCTACCACTGAATAGGATCGTTCCATGGCTCCAGGCGGTTAATTGTCAGCCTCATCATGAATCATGTACTGCTCGGCACGCGCAAAGTGCCGCGGGACGACCTCGGGACGGCCGGGATTGCCCTGTTCGTGCCAACCGTACCGTTTCGGCCGTTTCGTCCCGTCGGGCTGCGCCCAATCGCCTCCGCGGCATCTTAATGGATGCTTCAACGCCGTAACGTGAACGGAACGCGTCCGACAGAATATATTGCTCGCCCTGTTAAAGAACGAATGGTGCGCCTGCTCAAAGATACCCTGTGACGAGCGGCGGGGGTCGCCGGACCTTCCGGACCCTTTTGCGCCGTCGTACAGGCCTCGTTACCGCGCTTACCGATAAGACGTACAAACATCGGACCGAACGGCCATTCCTCCTGAAGGCCGTCGGTACGTGCGATTTTCATCCCGTTTTGTATCTGAAAGACATCACCGACTGTATACTATGGCCGACGTTATTACGAAGCGCGAGCAGGATTACTCTCAGTGGTACCTGGACGTCGTGCAGCACGCCAAGCTGGCGGATTATTCGCCCGTCCGTGGTTGCATGGTCATCCGCCCTAACGGGTATGCACTCTGGGAGAACATGCGGGACGCGCTCGACGGGATGTTCAAGGAGACCGGCCACCAGAACGCCTATTTCCCCCTGTTTATTCCACAGTCCTTCCTGGCCCGCGAAGCGGAGCACGTGGAGGGATTTGCGAAGGAATGCGCCATCGTGACCCATTCACGGCTGACGACGGACCCGGACGGCGGTGGGCTGATCCCCGACCCCGAATCGAAGCTGGAGGAGAATCTCATCGTACGACCGACCAGCGAAACCATCATCTGGGATGCGTACAAGAACTGGATCCAGTCGTGGCGCGACCTGCCCATCCTGCTGAACCAGTGGGCCAACGTCGTTCGCTGGGAGATGCGGACGAGGATGTTTCTCCGCACGATGGAGTTCCTCTGGCAGGAGGGGCATACGGCCCACGAAACGAAAGAAGAGGCCGTCGAAGAGACGCGCCGAATGCTGGATGTGTATGCAACATTCGCGGAAGAGTATATGGCGATGCCGGTCATCCGTGGCATCAAGACGGCGAGCGAGCGCTTCGCCGGGGCCGTCGATACGTACTGCATCGAGGCCTTGATGCAGGACGGCAAGGCCCTCCAGGCGGGAACGAGTCACTTCCTCGGCCAGAATTTCGCCAAAGCATTCGACTGTCAGTTCCAGAATCGCAATAACGAGCTGGAATACGTGTGGGCGACGTCGTGGGGCGTCTCTACGCGACTCATCGGGGCGCTGATCATGACGCACTCCGACGATCAGGGCCTCGTGCTGCCTCCCCGACTCGCTCCCACGCAGGTCGTCATCGTTCCGATCTACCGGAATGACGAGGAACGTACCGCCGTTCTCGAACGCGCTGAAGCTATCGAGCGTGACCTGCAGGAACAGGACATCCGCGTGAAGCTCGACGCCTCCGAGGCGCAGCGTCCGGGATGGAAGTTCAACGAGTATGAAGTCCAGGGCGTGCCCATCCGTCTGGCAATCGGCCCGCGAGACATCAAGAACAACAACGTGGAGCTGGCGCGGCGCGATACGAAGTCGAAAGAGATCGTACCGCAGGACGGTCTGACGACGCGCATCAAAGACACCCTCGACACGATCCAGCGTGCACTCTATGAAGCGGCACTGGACTTCCGCGAGGCCCACACGCACAGCGTGGATTCGTACGAGGACTTTAAGAAGGTGCTCGACGAGGAGGGCGGTTTCGTCAAGGCGCACTGGGACGGTACCGATGAAACCGAGGCGCGCATCAAGGACGAGACGAAGGCGACCATCCGGTTAATCCCCCTCGAGGAGTCGACGCACGAAGAGGGCGTCGACATGCTGACCGGCAAGCCCTCGAAGGGACGCGTCGTATTCGCTCGGTCGTACTAGGATGGCAGCCCGCGTGCATACTGCGGATCGACTCGCGCGTGCGATTGCCTACGTCGTCAACCCGCTCGTGCTTCCTCCCCTGCTGTTTGCATCCGTCCTGGCCCTTTACGATGCTCCTCCCGCCGAGATCGGACTCGTCGCCGGAATCGCGGCGATGTTTTTCACCGGACTCCCGCTAGCCTTGCTCTTCGTGCTGCTCCGTACGGGCCGGGCGGCGTCCATCGAGTTGTTCGATCGAAAGGCGCGCCGCCTGCCATATGCCGTCGGGTTCGCGGGCACGCTGGCCGCTTTCTTCGTGGTCGACATGACGGTCCAGACCGCACGACCGATCGTCCTGGCCCTGGCCGGACTCCTGTGCGGGGGGACGGCTCTGATGGCGATCATCAATCTTCGATGGAAGATCTCCCTTCATGCCGCCAGCATTACCGGATTCGTGACGATGCTCCTGTATGCCGCCTCGCGTACCGTGCCGCCCCCCTCGTCCGTCGTACCCGCTGCTGGACTCGCTGCCACCGGCCTCGCGGCAGCCGGCCTCGTCGGCGCTGTCATGTGGGCGCGTCTTCGCTCGAATGCCCACACGCCCGGCGAGGTGTGGGCCGGTATGGTGTTCGGCCTCGCCGTACCCTTCATCGTGCTGCTGGCCCTGGAAGCGACCGGCCGGCTGTAGCGCCTGCCGTACGCTGCGCCATTCGTGCGCCCCCGGTCGGCTGGAACGCGGCCCAACCATCGTCGTTTTCAACGGTGCAGGATCCGCATCGCAACCATTCCTCTCATCGCTCCGACACCGCCTGGACCCACCGATACTACGTATTCCGCCGTTTTCTCGAACCGAGCGTAGTTTCTCCATGCGCGTCTACGTCGCGCTCCTCCGGGCAGCCGTTTTCGTCGGGGCCATCACCTGGGCAACGACCCCGGCGGCTGTCGGACAGTCATGGGGCACCGTTACCGGGCAGGTGACGGACGCAGAGACCGGAGGTCCCGTCCCGGCCGTGAGCGTCGTCGTGGACGGAACCGACTTCGGAACGGCCACGGAAGCGGACGGCACCTACACGGTTCGATTGCCGGCGGCCTCCTACGATCTCCGGTTTTCCTCCGTCGGCTTCGACGCCGCCGTCCGCCAGGTCGCCGTCCGCGCCGGCGAGACGACCACCGCGTACGTCCTGCTATTGCCTTCCACGTACGAAATGGACGAGCTGACCGTGGAAGAAACGGCCATACCGTCCAACCCCGGCGCCTACGATCTTTCGCCTCGAGAGATGCTGGACGTGCCCTCCCCCTTTAAAGGCTTTCAATCGCTGGCCGTCCTCCCCGGCGTCGCCGTCAACAACGAACTCTCCAACCAGTACTCGGTCCGCGGCGGCGGCTTCAACGAGAACCTCATTTTTATCAACGGCTTCGAGGTACACATGCCGTTTCGCCCGAGACAGGGTGAGCAGGAAGGCCTCGGCCTGCTGAATCCCGAGCTGGTGGACCGCCTGACCCTGTACACGGGCGGCTTCCCGGCCCGGTATGGCGGGAAGTTGTCGTCGGCGCTGGAGACGCGATACGATCGGCCGGACGGCGAGCCGATGCGAGGTTCGGCATCGCTTTCTCTGCTGGATGCGAGCCTCACGAACCGCGGATCGGTCAACGGGGGACGCTTCGGCTGGAACGTGGGACTCCGTAAAGCACGTGCGCGGCACTTCTTCAGCACGCAGGAGCTCGAGGGAACCTATCAACCGGACTACACCGACGTACAGGGTTTGCTAGCCTATCGGATCGCGCCCGGACACGACGTGCTGGCGCTGGGCATCTATGCCGATCATACTTTTCGGCTACAGCCGCAGAGCCGGAAGACCTACTTCGGCATCGTGAGCCCGAGTCCGGGCGGCGCATCCGACCTCCGTTCCTTCTGGATCCGCTACGACGGCACCGAGAACGACGGGTATCGCACGAGCTTCACAGGCGTGCGGTTGTCCAACCGCCTCAGTCCGGCCATCCGAACCGAACACGACCTCGCCTATTTCGGCACCGTAGAACACGAGCGATTCGACATCGGCGGGACGGCCATCATCTTCCGCGTGGACCCGGCAGCGGGCAATCCGAATACGGGTACGGGGCATCTCCCGATCGGCAATGCCTCGCAAGCCGAGTTCGCCGACAACCGGGTCGAGGTCGATTCCTGGACGGCGCGGGGCCGTTACACATTCTTCCGCGGCGATCACGTACTTGAAGGCGGCTGGCACGTACGCGGACTCTCCTTTGCCGACCGGATCGACGAGCGTACGGCGCTCGCCGGAAAGAACGCCGACGGAGAGCGCGTTCGGATCGTCGTCGACAGCCTCTCGGACGCTGCGAGGCTCTCCGCCGTGCAGTCCGGCTTCTACCTCCAGGATGACCTGTCCGTTGGCGATATTTCGGTCGCGGCCGGACTCCGAGCGGACCATTTTTCGTTTAATGACGAATGGACGGTCGCTCCCCGCGTCTCGGCACGGTACGGCGCCTCCGATCAGCTATCTTTGACGGCGGGCTGGGGATATTACTATCAGGCGCCCACGTACCGCGAGCTGCGAGGACGCCCCGAGCCAGGCGAGTCGATTCGCGGTTCGTTGAATCGCGACATCCGCTCCCAGCGCGCCATCCAGTACGCCGTCGGGGGAGAATATTTCATCCCGTCCAGGCGGCTGTATCTACGCGCGGAAGCGTACTACAAGCACCTCGACCCGCTCATCTCGTACGACATCCAGAACGTACGCGTCACCTATTCGGGCGAGAATGATTCGGAGGGCCGGGCATACGGACTGGACGTCCGCCTGCGCGGGGAGCTCGTTCCCGGTCTGGAAAGCTGGGTCAATTACAGCTACCTCGACGCCGTAGAGCGATTTCTGCCTGCCTACCGGACGGAGGAAACGAACGGAACGATTCCTCGTCCATCCGACCAGCGTCACACGGTCTCGCTTTTCGTGCAGGACTACGTTCCGCGCGATCCTACGTGGAAGGTACACCTGCGTGCGCTCTTCGGAAGCGGGCTGCCCTATACGCCTCCCGTTCCCGGGCAGCAGGTCGGGGCATTCGTCTCGCAGGTGCCGGGCGACCGTCACTCCGCGCGGTACCCGGAATATCGAAGGGTCGACATGGGCGTCACGAAAGGAATCGAATTCGAGGACCTCCTCGAACTCGAGCTGACGGCCGAGGTGCTGAACGTCTTCGACATGACCAATACGGTCGCGTACACCTGGGTACCCAACGGATCCGGCATCTGGGAACGGATCCCGACGCGCCTTACCCCGCGCACGTTCAACGTGCGGCTGCGGCTTACGTACTGACGGACCGACCTCGGCACCGAGTCAGTCGAACGTGGGAAAGAGCCTCCGCAGCTCCTCCATCGACGGCTGGCGGCCGTACTGGCAAATTTCGAACGCCTCCGCGTAGACGACCGAGCTTCCTTCCTCTTCCCCGTAGAGCTCGATGAGCCGGTCGCGGTGCTTATCGGCCACGGCGGCCGTGCGCTGGCGGATGTGATTGAGAATGAACTCCGCCCGTCCCTCCTGGTCGTCCGGCACACCGGGGAGATAGCGTCCCTGCCACGAATCCGCATCTGCCATCTGTGAGGGCATCGCCCGGATGCAGTCCCACTTGGCCTCGGCCGAAGCATCGATGCTCACGACGATGTCCGGCTGGAACGGATACGGCTTTTCGAAATTATCGGAGTCGTGGAGGATGATGGGGTTCCGATCCAGACCCGGCGTAAGCGGCTCGAAAAAGGGCGCCACGACGAGCACGGCGGCATCCTCGACCAGTTCACCGACGTACCGGTGATCCGCGTGATAGTCCCACCGACGGTGACCGATCACGATATCCGCGTTCCACTCGCGAATACTCCGAACGACCTTCCGCCGGTTCTCGAGCGTCGGCATCAGCTCGCCGTCGTGGATGTCGTACACCTCGCTCGTGGCCCCGAAGATGTCCGCGCACTCCGACACTTCGGCCGCTCTGCGCTGGGCGAGCGGTCCACCTCCCTGCGAAAAGTGCCCGGCGTCGCCGTTCGTCATCGCGACGGTTTTCACGGAAGCACCTTCTCGGGCCCACAGCGTGGCGACGCCACCCGCGGACAGCTCCGCATCATCCGGATGCGCACCGAAGATGATCACGCGCGGCGGATCGGCCGGCTGCGCGTGGACCGCCGGAGCGGCCAGGAAAAGAACGAGAATAGCTGCGAGTACTCTGTACATGATCGTCTCAGATTAAATTCCGGGAATGACGTGCGCGAGACCATTCGTATTGGCCGGGGCACCGAACCAGACCGCGCCGTGATAATGTAACGAGGACCGTGCGTCGGCTCAAGTACACTTTCAAGGTATCTTCATGCTCGGCTCAGGCGGTGTGCCGCTCGGGTGGGCTCCGGAATCTTGTACCTCGGCGCCGCGGCGATCGCCAGATCGACGGCCTCTTCCAGCGTGATGAGATGTCCGGCGCTGACGAAGACGGGGTTCACGTCGGTCCGCGTGCGAACGACCATCCCGATCACCTCTCCGCCGTCGAGCAGAGGCGTCGTAGACCCCTTCTCCCCGCCCGGTTCGACGTGCGTGCCCGTGAGGCGGCTCTTGGCCACGCCGAAGGTCGGCAGGTTGAGGGCCAGGCCCAGATGGCACGCCAGTCCCATCCGCCGCGGATGGGCGTACCCGTGTCCATCCGTCATGATGACGTCGGGGCGGACGCTCAGTCCATCCAGCGTATTAAGTACCGCCGGCAGTTCGCGAAAGCTGAGCAGGCCCGGGACGTACGGAAACGTCACGCGTCCGCTCCACCGTGCCGAGTCGACCTGCTCCAGCTCCGGAAACGAGAGTACGACCACGCCACACCGGGCCGCGTACTCCTTATATCCCAGACGCCGAAAACTCACGTCGACGCCGGCGAGCGTCTCCGGCTTCACCGCGAGGGACTCGAATCGAAGACGTTCGGCGAGCGCACGCTGGATCTCGACCGCTTCCGCCGTCGAAACATCCCAATCGTGCCCGTGGTAAAGCTCGAAGTCCATCTTGCTCGCCCCTCTTTCCGGTCGCTTGCCGCTTCGGATGAAGTACACCCGTTCCGTCGTCGCTTTGTTCACGGCCCTCTTCGCCGTGTTGCTGACAGCTTCGAGTCCGTCTTTCCTCGGTACGTCGACGGCCGCGGCGCAGTCCGCCGGTGCGATCGACGCCGCCCTCGACGCCCCATCTTCCAGAAAGGCGCTGGCACTGAGCCTGGTCGTACCCGGGCTCGGACACCGGTACGTGCATGGAGGCGACTGGGATGCGTGGGGATCCGTATTCGCCGTGGCGGATGCCGGACTCTGGGCCGGACTGCTCGGCACCATCCGGCATCGCGCACACCTGGTTCAAAGCTACCAGACGCTGGCCGCCACGCACGCCGGCGTCGAAGGGACCGACAGGAGTCGGGACTTCTATCTGAACGTGGCCAGGTACCGTTCGTCTGACGAATATCTCGATGCTCAACTTCGGAGCCGCAGCTGGGACCAGCTGGAGCCTTCGACCGATCCATCCTTTGAGTGGGAGTGGGACTCGGAGGCCCATTTCCACCTCTTCCGCGACACGCGCGAAACGTCCGAATCGCTTCGCCGCCGGCGCACGTTCATCATTACGACGCTCGTCGCAAACCGCCTGGTAGCCGGCATCACCGCCTTTCGCGCCGCGCGGCGTGCCGAACCGGAATCGTTTCGCCTCTCATTCGGCGCCCCCCCTAGGGGGGCCGCCGCACCGATGGTGCGGCTCGACGTTACGCTGTAGCTCCTCACGGACGCACCTCGAGAATCTCCTTTACCGGCGCGCGCCGGGTTACGGGAACGTCGGCCGCGAAGCCGTACCATACGAGTCCGACAAGGCGTTCGCCGGCCCGGTCGATGCCCACCAGGTCAAAAAACCGGTCCGTCCCGGTAACCGGCCCCGTGGTCCACTTGACGCCGATGCCGCGCGACCACAGGTAGAGCTGTAAGTTGTGGATGGCGCAGCAGCATGCCGCATAATCTTCGAGATGCCTCACCTCGTCGTCGCTCCGCCTGCACGTGACGACGATCCACCCGGGTATACGGCGCCATCGCTCGTATTTGGCCTCACCGGCCTGCTCACCGCGCCTCTCCGCATAGATCTCGGCGTTGAATCGAGAGACCGCCTCCACGGTCTCGTCACCGAGCAGATAGAAGCGCCATGGTTCGGTGAGGTGGTGATTGGGCGCCCAGCGAGCCAGATCGATGGCCGTCAGAATCTCCTCGCGGGACGGCACGGGCTCCTCTCGAAAATTGTGAATCGTTCGCCGGGACCGGATCACCTCCGCCACGACGTCCGAGTGTTGATCGATCTGTTCGTCCATCTTCGGTACTCAGGAAATGATCGTCGATTTCGATCGGGGACCTCCGTCGTACGAGCCGTCGTGCGAGCCCCTCCCGCATGCCCGATCGTGTCGTCTGATCGTGCATCCGACGTGAGTATAGGCACCAGGTGGCGCGCCCGCCAACACGTCCGCGCCGAGATCGAACGATTCAAGTTTCAGTGAATAGGGATCCGCGCCCCGACTTGCGGGTGAAAACGCCCGGTCGACAGGCTCACGTGCGTCCTGCTCGGGCTGGGCGATCGGAACCGTCATGTCGGGGCCCGCTGCCTTGACTTGCGGCAACATACGTCGGTATATTTTGTGTCCTGTGGTGAACACGAGCCGCGTCCGATAGCGGCCTGTTTCGTCCCTGAGGCGTCGTGCACGGAAAACCTGGGTCCTTAGCTCAGTTGGTTAGAGCGCTACGTTGACATCGTAGAGGTCGGTGGTTCGAATCCACTAGGACCCACATTACAAAGCCCTAACTCCTTATATCGCAAGGGGTTAGGGCTTTTTGGTAAAGCGGAGGTAACAACAATTTTGGCCGAGACGGGCATCAGTCGCCGTTTTCGCGTTCAAACACGTCCCTGTACGCCTCCTCGCTGCCCAAATAGTCGACCAGGGCCGAGCGCGTAATGCGGTAGTCGTAGCCTCCCGGTTGTTGCGCCCGGAGCTTCCCAGCTTTGATATGTCGGTACAGCGTGCGCCTCGTGATCCCTAGCCGCTCGCACACCTCGGCCGTCGTATAGGCTGTTTTTCCCATCTTCCGCGTCTCCGTTAATGGTGCTGTCGCATCAAAATACGGACGATCCATCTATGTCACAAGTATTCGCCTGTTGACACTAGTTTACGTATGTCATATGTTTACATAAGTGAGGGCCGCATCCGCTGGAACCGGACCGGCCCTCTGGCAACCTCACTACACCGATGAATCAGCGAACGGAGGTCACATTAATGTGTACCCAATCTAATTCTCCAAAGGTCCAGCAAGGGCCGAACCTGCGAGCTGCAATCGCGCAGCTGCCTAAATCTGGAAGGGGCCGGCTTACCCGCGATGGTCTGAAAGGCGCGACGGCCGGGACGGTCGCAAGCGCGATCAACAACCGGCTCGTCAACGATATTCCCCAGATCGTCGACGTCATCGTTCACGCCGCAGCCGCACAGGACGACGGGTTCGTTAGTTCCGTGCAAGTCGGTATGCAGGTACTCGCGCGGGATCTTGACGACGAGATGAAGGAACTCGGCTCCCTTCTGTGGGCAATTTGGGCCGACGAAAGGGGCATGGACGTGCCGGAGCGTCGGTCATGAGGAAGCACCCCTGGAAGCTGCTGGGCCTAACGTTCGTATTCTGCCCGGACTTCGCTTTTGGAGAGAATACCCTCGTGCAACGCACGCCAGAAGGGCACCGGCTTTTACTGCCCTACCCCGAGCGTGTCAAGCGCCGTGGCCGCACGTGGCATATTACCTTTCTCAACTAGAATCGGCTCAGTCCGCCATTTTCAAGGGGCATCCTTCGGGGTGCCCCTTTTTTATATTGTGACAACTTTGCAGCCATAAATCAGAGTGAGTGTGATGGACGCTGAACAACATAACGTCGAATCTACACAGCGCATTATGGAGCGGGGGCACTTCTATTTTCTCGCTCTCACTTTCACGCTTCTTGGCCTCGCGGTCGAGACAGCCGAGTTCCACGGGTTCACCTATCGTATTTACGCCGAACTCGGTGGCTGGATTGCCCTTGCAATTTCCGGCATCACAGGGTTCTACCGCACGGATGACTTCATTAGCGTGTATGCCTCCGGTGCCGAGAAAGAAAACGCGCGAAAGGATGTCGATGCGCTCGGAAACGTCATGCGAGGCGGTCGTGTCCTCATTGAAGAGGAGGGGGAGATCGTGTCTGTTGACCCCATGCCACTTTACGAGAAGAGGCGGCGTCAGTTTGACAA
>JBBDTI010000031.1:0-6955 GCA_040904565.1 Rhodothermales bacterium | reverse complement strand
TCGTGTCTGTTGACCCCATGCCACTTTACGAGAAGAGGCGGCGTCAGTTTGACAACGCCTCTTATTCATTGCCGGACTGGCATTGCTCATGATCTCGCGAGCGTGGGCCGCGTTCTGAATCACGCCTCCGGCACCGCCCGCACGACACTCCCCTCCCGCTGGACGTCGTTTCGAGCCTGAACCAGAACTCGGCTCATAACCCCGGCCGCGAACAACCGGAGCTCGCCCCCTTCATCCCTAGTCATGGGTATTCCTCGAGACGGACAATGAAGAATCTGCACGGCGACGTTACAACTCTTAAGATTATGGAACCATAGCCGAAACCCCCTTTACAATCGTTAACTTATTAGTTAACATAAGCTGTGATATCGAAGCCGATATTTGACGGCCCGAAACACCGGATAGTCTACATAACGCGTTCGACTGGCAATGCAGGAACATTTGCCGATTTGGCTCAAGAATTGCGGGCTAAGGGTTCGTTGGCTGGCAAGATACGCGGAAAGAGCATACAGGCGAAAGACTCGCCGCCTCCTTGGAAGAAACTCCTCGCTTTACTGAGACGCACTGCGAGACATGGATTAGATGTGACTGCTCAGAACAAAAGTAAGTGTCGTCGTAGCCTTCGCCACGGGGCAGGGGATCTTGGAGAGTTTATCTCAAGACCCTATAGAATCATGTTCTTTGAGGACCATAGCGTTGGTAACCTGATTGTGCTAACTCACTGGTTTGAGAAGAAGCGAGACGACACCCCGCAAAGCGAGATTAACCGGGCAAGCCGGTTGCGAGCCGCCTACTTCGAGTGGAAGTCTTAATTTTCGACCCCATCTAGCCATAAGAGTCCATCCACATGGAACCGTTCAACGCTGAGAAAAGTGCTCAACGTGATGTCGGAGAACTCATTAAGTCTGACATTGAAGCTCTCGAGTTTGACCCCGAGTTTATGGCAGAGGAGGTCCTGCTTGATGTGAATGAGCAGATCTGTATGCTCATGAATCACGAGGATATCCAACGATCGACTCTGGCGAAGAGACTGGGATGGAGCCGGGGTGCCGTGAGCAAGATGCTTAACGGTAACCACAATATTTCAATCAGACGCCTGGCTGAGGTCGCATCCGCCCTAGGCGTGAAGTTGCTCCCTCCACGCTTTGTCGCGATCGAGGAGCATGAAATGGTTATGCCCGATCATATGATATTCTACGCCAAGGGGGACGGTGGAACGCGCTTGAGGCGAACGAATACTACCACCACAAATGAAACTCGTCAGTTTGTCTCGCTCACGGAAAGCGATCTTGCAGCATAATTAGATGGATGAGAATACCGAACCGACGCAAATTGCTGTACGCATTGAGTCGTGCATCCCGTCAGAGTTTCACCAACATGAAATTGGTAGCTATTCCCCCGATACGACTGATCTCCAATACACGACGACTTATGACCTTGACTTCAGTCGCGAGACTCATCACCTCTATGTGAATCTCGATGTTGAGGTGTGGTTGAAAAGTGAAGAGGGAAGAATAGACGTTGCTGGCATATCCACAAGAACGACATTCAAATTCCGAGATCTTGCTCCCCTTCTAGAAGAGAATGAGAACGAGATCAACGTTCCCGATCCGGTTATCGCATCACTCTTGGGCGTCGCCGTATCAACGACGCGAGGAATCTTGATCGGGATGTCGTGCGATAGCCTCCTCTCGTCCAATCCACTTCCGATGTTGAGCCCGATGGACATGCTCCGGCAGATGAAGGCCGCAGCAGAGGAGGAAGCGAATGATGCCGCACTCGAATAGCGCAGCTCGTCGCCTTCCATATCCGGCACGTCAACCAGCACGGCCCGCAGCGCCTCCAGAATTGCCCCCTCCGACGCGATCGAGGCGAAGCGCATGCAACCGGACGGGATCTTTCAGCGCCACGCCTATGGGCACGTCCAAGGCGGACAGTGCCTTGCTCAGTTCGTGGGCTGTTATGGTCTTCAGTCGCATTTCAGTCATTGCGTTCCATCTCAATGAGCAGGTCCAGGTAGTGACGCGCCTTGCGGAGATCCTCCACGCCCCCTTTCGAGCGCCACCGGCTGACGTACTTCACGACGCACCCCTCAATGAAGCCGAGACCGTTCCGGTGGATGTACTCCGTCACCTGGATCGGCATATCCCGGTAGTGACTCCCGCCTTCCTGTGTGTCGAATGCGCTCATCTCAACGAGCACGTTCAGGTATTGCCTCGCCTCCCAAATGTATACACCGCCCTGAGGAGAATGTGGATTTCGTCTTACGGTAGAGTCTTTCATCCATGATTTCCTTCAAGCGCTCTCGCCTCTCGAGCGCAAACTGAAGAACCTTTGCCCGATATTCTTCCGGCATGAAGTCGTCGGGTATCCGGTTGACGATTTCGCTGATTTGGCTCTCCTCAAGAGCTTGAATCCGGTCAGCAGTAACTGATGCCTCCCTGGTATCAAGCCAGCTCCCCTCGAACCCGATCTCACTCGGCACTCTCATCCGCTCGCAATTCCCCATCTTCAAATTGAAGGCCGCGGCATGGTCAATGCAAAGCAATCGAGGTTCGCAGTTCGGACCCTCTCCCCACACATAATTTTTAGCCTTCACGCCCCTGTAATGGTCGATCCACCAGTGAAGCGGTAAGGCTCGACTGAGCGATCGCCGGGCGATGCGCCAGTTCGGCCAACGTCTCATCTTCCGGTACCGCTTGACAACATGTTGCAAGTTGTAAAACGTTGGGTATGGTGCCAACGAGACACAAGCGTGCTCTATCTCGCCTTTCGTCGTCAGTGGATCAGACCTTCGAAACAATACGACCGGAGGCACCGGCGCGCCGACTTCGAAGGCAAGATCATAGGCGATTTTTTCGCGGGCCGCCTCGTAGATTGGCAGATGCTTCCACCCTTCCCGCGATGCGGTCTGTCGAAGTGGCTTCATGAACGCGATGTAGGGACAACCTTCCGCCTCTACCCATCGGCCACCGCCGCCCCCCTTAGGTACCTTTATCTGCTCCCGGCATCGGGTCCACTCCAGATCTGTGACAACCTGGTTTCTCCACTCTATCGCAGTCCGTTCGTAATGGCATTCCATCGTTTCAGCTTTCGTTTGTGATTTTTCGGTATACCCGCCTGAGCAGTACCGTAAAAAGTTCGAGCGGGATCGTAACCACGGACTCGCCTCGATCCTCCCGCACGATCGCCACGTGCGCCCCCTCCGGCGGCTTGAGATACTTCGCTATCGTCTTCCTGCGCTTCGCCTGGACCTTCAATCGGCCCTCTACCAGCAGATCCACGTCCGATGTGCAGCCCGGCAGAGACTCGCCGTTAGAGCCCCAGGCGCGTTCGGCACGTAGGCCGGCGGACTCGAACTCCTTCACGAGCTCGCGTTCGTAGTCGTTGCCTTTCCGTTTCGACGGGTGCGTCACATCAACACAGGCTTGAATCCGATCGGACGCTCCATCAACCAGCACGGCAGCGCGACGGCAAGAACCAGGTCGTCGTGGTCGCTGCTGCGCCAGTGCTCGAAAGAGGCGTGGCCCGTCTCGGCGTTCAGCTTCACCTTGAAATTCTGCATCTCCGTCACGAGCTGGTCCTTGAGATCAATCGAGCCTGGAATCTTGAGCTGCCGGTTCTGAAGCAGCACCTGAAGCACGCCCACGAGATCGCGTTTCGGCACGCGGTACTCGTGCTGCCCGTTGACGACATCCTCCGTCCACGTGCTTCCGCCGGTGATGATGATCGGCGTGACCTGGAGCCCCTTCTCGACGAGCAGGTCAATGACCGGGCGGCCGACGCCGGTTCCATCTACGACGAGCCTCGAACCCTTCAACTCCGGCCGCTCGAGCAACGCCCGAATCTTCTCCACAATCGCCGTATAAGGCTCACCGAGATACCGCTCCAGGTGCAGCACGCGGTACTCCTTGAACCTCCACTTCTCCTGCACGACGGGCCTATCACCGCGCGCAATGATCGTCTTCTGCTCGCCGTAGCGCTGCACGACGGCCACGGCCGTAAAGTCGTTGATCGTGCCCAAGTCAATTCCGATGAACGTCCGGTTCATGCTGCTAGCGGCTGAAATTCGTCGGTAAAGGCGGCCTGAATGTCCACGAACCTGAAAACGCTGTCGACGGCATCGGTGAACGAGCAGAAATACTCCGATTCGTAGACCGGCGTCGGCATACGTCGACGCTCGCGTTTCAGGAAGTCTTCCGTAATGCGCGGGCAATCCGTCGCCGTGATCTTCACTCTCTTATAATCGCCCCGGCCCTCCGTCCATTCGCGCCAGAAAAACCCGCGCTTCCCTCCGGGCGTCGTCATGGCGATCATTTGCCCACCTGAGACCGCCAGCATCGGCGTGAGGGCATAGAAGAGCTTGTCCTCGATCCATGCCGCTTCGTCGAGGATAACGAGGCGTGGGCCGCTGTAGCCGCGTATCGTGGCCTCCGTACCCGGCAGCGCAATGATCCGGCTCCGGTTCGCCAGCTCCAAGCGAAGCGCACTCATGTTCTCCTGCGCCACGATCTCGCCGGTGACTCGGTAAAGATAGACGCACTTGTAGAAGAGCTCCTGTGCCTGACGCAGTGAGGGGCCGGCGAGCAATACGAGCGAGCCCGGCTCATACAGCGCACAGTGCAAGGCTTTGGCGGCCGCCGTCGTCGACTTCCCGCCCTGGCGCGTTATCAGCATCAACAGGTCGTCATCCCCGGATGTGAGAACGTCCTCCTGCCACGGATCCGGCGGCTGCCCACCCGCAGCCATAAGCCCGGCCGGGTCGTCGCCGTAGTCGGACGTATGAACCGCGTTGACGGTCGCGAGACGGTCAACCTGCTCTTTCAGCTTCGCTATTTCGGTGCGTGTGCTCAAACTTCGTATCCAACATCCTTCAACCGGCGCAGCCAGTGAGTAGCCGAGTAGCCGCCCGGACGAACCAGAGGATCGTTCCACGAAGCCTCTTCGTGCGGCAGGCGGAGCGTCCGGAGCTTAATGTCGTACTCGCACTGCTGTACGGCCTCGTTCGCCTCCTCCAGCGCGTGGTAAGCGCCGATGAGGGCCTGCACCCGCTCCCGGTATTGCTCGCCCCACTCGCGGCTAAGACGACGTTTCGTCTGCGTGCGCACCTCGTTGAAGCGCTGCTGGAGCCGCTCGGCAGCAGCCGAACGCACCTCGACGAGTTCGGTGAGCTCCTCTGACCGCGCGCGGGCCTCGTCGACGGCCTCGATCTTTACGCGGACGTCATCATCGGACGCCTCCCCCATTTCGCGCTGAATGGCCGTCTCGCGGGCGTCAGATTCGACGCGCTCCAATGTGCGGACCGACTGTTCTAAGTTCGTCTCCGCTTCGCTCAGAGCCTGCTCCGCGGCTTTCAGCCTCCGGTACGCCTCCGCATACTCTTCGTCGGACATGAAGGCGTCGGCAATGGCCGACTGCACCTCGTTCTTACTGCTTACGGTCTCAATCATCGTTCTCTCGTTTCAGGTGAATGTGGACGACTTTCTCGCGCTCGGTCATTTCGGCCCAGGACTTCCCTTCGACCGCTTCGGCCTCTTCCGGCGTGTACTTCGGAGCCGGTTGTTCGTGCTGCTTGAGTTCGACGTTCTGCCGTGTGCGCCCAACTTTCTCGTCGACGGACAGGGAAGAGTAGGGCCGTCGCTCGCGTTCCAAATGCTCGCTCTGGTCGAGCGGCAGCCGCTTGAAGGCATCCAGTCCGTGGTCTCGGATGTACTCCGCGCGCTGCTGCGTCGTCATCTCGCTGCGTACGAGCGGCTTACCGTTGCCATTCGCGGCATCCATGAGAGCGCCGAACCGCTCTTCCCCAAGGGCTTCCTTGATTGCATCCTTACGCTCGGGCTCGAGGTCGTCGAGCATGTCTTTCAGTGTGTCGTGCATCTCGCTGTTGAGGTTTGATTCGTAATCATGTGGCCTTCAGCCAGCAGAAGCCCTCGCCGCTTACCGCTACGTCGAACTTCAGCTCTGAGAGCGAACCGACCCGTATCCGAACCGGCTGTGTAGTCATCTCGAAACCGTTTGTGCTGTCGAGATCGCCATTCTTCGTTCCCATGCCGAACCACGCAGACCCGGTGTTGCCCGCCTTCGCGCGGATCGCATAGACTCCCGCGCTCGTCTCGGGCCCGGCCTCAGCCTCTCCCGCCGTGGTTACCGTTATCTGCCCGGATCGTATTTCAGCCATTATATGTGCGATTGCATGTGCAGAGGGTCATTGCTTTACCGCCTGTTTTACCACAACTGTGGCATACTCGGGGAAATGCGACTGACATTGGAATCCATACGGGATTCTATGCGACTTTCCGCATCCCCTCCGTCTGCTTCAGCTCGGTAATTTCGGCCTTGAGCTTGTCGAGCTCGTCAGCAAGATTCAGCGTCTCGCAGAGCTTCGAGTAATTGCCGGCCGTCTGGCTCATCAGGTGCCCGAACTGCCGTTTCTCTTCGAGAGACGTTTCGTCAGAACGGATCACGGTCCAACACATCTCGATCGTCTGCCAGAGCCGTCGTTGAAGGTCCGTCAGATCGCCGGTCTTCCGAACGTTTGGTATGTGAATGTGCCGCTTGTCGTCGGTTTTCTTCGTCGAGTTCGCCATATCCGTATCTGCCACCCCCCTGGGGGCGTTTTTGATGTATGGATCGTCTGCCTACCGTCCTAACCGTGCCGCGTCAATCTTCTCTTACACCACACCGTGCTCGATCAACAGCCGCTTGGCTCGCGTCCGTCTACGGGCACACACGGCGGTTATTCGTTGATGCTCGTACTGCTTTGCCAGTTCGTCGAGGTCTGAACAGTCAGCACCTGCAAGGATGCGTAGCGCACACTTCTCAGCGAGCATAAGGAGCGCTCGCTGCCGCCCGTCCGCGATCTCCTTCCATCCGTCTTCGATACCTCGGATTCCATTGACGATGTTTTGAATTGGGTCTGGGCTATTCATGGCTCGTTCACTGGTAGCGTTGATGC
>JBBDTI010000030.1:142538-150239 GCA_040904565.1 Rhodothermales bacterium | reverse complement strand
GACATGCTGTTTCAGGCGAAGCTGGTTGACTACTACGTCGGACGCCTGGATCCGACGCAAATATAGATGGACGTTGACCAAGTGCAAATGGATAGGCGGATTTTGTACTCGTGCAGAGTGTCCGGCATGCGGATCCCACGACAACGCGTGACAGTCGGAATTCACGTTGAACGATCTACGGGCCGGATTTGAAGCTTTGCTCTGGCCTGGTGAGTCCGCCGAAGTGATGTAGGGGCAGCATCCGCTTGCGTTCGGATCCGAACGCGCCATGGACGCCTGCGAACACCTCCGGACGCGGCCGGCCGCCTTTGGTACACGTGCCGGCGATCTATCGCCGCGTGGTACGCTAATTGCGAATGAGCAATGTAAGTCGATCGCTCTTCCGGCATTCTCGTCTTTCGGATTTCGGTCGCGAATGGTCAGGAGGGTCAGGCCCAATCTCAGGCGACGTCGCCGATGCCGCTCGCACCGGCGCTCGAATACTACTTCCCGGAGATCGTCCGGGCAGCCCGTATCCGAGCATTTTCCAGAAACACGCCCGTCCAGCGGAGCGACGTGGGGTCTTGACGTCCACCTACTATGAACGCCTCGTTAGGCCGCTCAGCGCAGCGAGTCTGACCCGTTGGGCATGGCGAATGAAAACGGCACCGCTACTACCGGATGCGTGATGGGGCGCCCGCGTAGGAACTCGATCATGCCCTGTGCAATCAGCGGGGAGGAGATGAGCAAATCGTCCGAGTGCTCGGCCCCTTGAATCAACAGATGGCGTCCGTTGGGCAGCCCCGTTGGTGCCTTGAAAACGTCGAAAATCGCGCATGAACCCCGCAACGAACGAGAAATCCCCTTTTGCCATCTGATCATAAATGCGCGGAACGTCCCAATTGCGCCGATTTAGCGCCATCGCGGTGCGAAGCTGCACATCGAATGCGCCGACCACCACGGTGTCCGGTGACGCGTCCCCGCTCGCCGCTATGAAAACGTACGGCTCGATGTTGAGCCGTGCTCGATCCTGCCCGTGCGCTGACAGCGGCAGGCAAAGCACGGGCAGAAGGGCCGCAATTCGCAGCCAATGCCCTGCATTCATGAAAGCTGCTCGTCCCCGCTTCCGGAGATCTCTAGCCGCACAGCTCATACCGAAGTGCTCTCCAATCGGAATCCTCGCGCTGACGGGAGCACTACGTATTTTCGCGCGCTACGGTTTCGCGCGGCCGGCCTCATGGCTTGGCAACAAGCGGCAGGCGCGGCACTCAACCAGGTCTCCGAAGAAGCCGGGGCGGTTCACCGAGCGCAAATCGCCAAAGCCTGAGCCTACTGAGCACCCGCGTGATTGGTCTTGCGGGGCGTCTTTACCACACTACGCACCGCCCACCCGCGCACACCAGGCGTTCGCTAGCGAACACGTCACGATCGTCTTACGACTGCGATACGCCTGCTAGGCCCGTCACCCTCGCGATGGTACGGTATTTGGTCTTGTGGCGGGTAGCCAAACCACATTATCCCAATCGACCATGCTCCGCAATTACGTCAAGATCGCCTTCCGCAATCTCTGCAAGCACAAGGGCTACACGTTCATCAACATCCTGGGACTCGCCCTCGGTATCGCCTGCTGCCTGCTGATCATGATGCTCGTACAGCACGAGTTCTCCTACGACCGCTTCCATGAGAATGTAGACCGGATCTTTCGCGTGGTGATCGAGGAAACCGCGCGGGACGGCGAGATCAGCTATCACGATCTGATCGCCCCGCCCGTCGCGCCGGCAATGGACCGTGCCTTCGCCGGCATCGAAGCCTCGACGCGACTCATCGGCGGCGGCCTGCACGTGCAGCGCGGTGATGCTTCTTTCGAAGAGCAGGTCTACATGGTCGATTCGACCTTCTTCAGCATCTTCAGCTTTCCCCTGATGGCGGGCCGCGAAGAGACCGCGCTCGACGACGTGCAAGACATAGTGATCACCGAGCGGACGGCCCGGAAGTTCTTCGGCGCCGACCGCCGGGCCGGCGAACTCGTGGGCGAGCAGATCACGATCAAGCAGGGCGCGGGCACGTTCGAGTTCATCGTCTCCGGCATCGCCGCCGATCCGCCGGCGAACTCGAGCTTCCAGTTCGACGTCCTGATATCCATCGACAACTACAACTTCCAGGGCAGCGGCCGCCTCTTCCTCGGCGGAAACGACTGGGGTGGCAAGAATACGCACTACATCCTCCTGAAGCCCGGTCAGCACGCCGGTACGCTCCAGGCCGCGCTGCCTAATTTCACCAAAGTCGCCTTCGCCGACCGCATCGCATCGCGCCGCGGTGCCGAATACATCGCCGAAGGCGACGACGCCTTCCGTCTCATCCTCCAGCCGCTCTCCGATCTCCACCTGAATCCGGAGATCGGCGCCCGCTACGAGCAAAGCCCCCACAACCCGACCTACAGCTACGTGCTGATGGGCATTGGACTGCTCGTGCTGCTGATTGCCTGCATCAACTTCATCACGCTGTCGCTCGGACGCTCCGCGTCGCGGGCGCGTGAGGTCGGCATGCGAAAGGTTCTCGGAGCGGGTCGCGTACAGCTCATGAAGCAGTTCTGGGGCGAAGCGCTGATGCTGACTCTCGTCGGACTCGCCATCGGCCTGCTTATCGTCCGCCTCGTCCTCCCCGAATTCAACGCAATGGCCGGCCAGGAGCTGACGATGCTCGGATCCACCGGTTGGGCGGCCGTCCTCGGCCTGGCTGCCGTGATCGGTCTCGTCGCCGTCGCGGCAGGGGCGTATCCGGCCGCCATCCTGTCCGCTTTTCGGCCGGCGGATGTCCTCAAAGGCGACGTTGTCATGCGGAAGGACACCTTCTCGCGCGTGCTCGTCGTCGTGCAGTACTGCATCTCGGTCGGACTCATATTCAGTACGATCGTGATGTACCGGCAGCTCGATTACATGCTGAATAAGGATATCGGCTACGACGACGATCAGGTGCTCGTGCTGCACACCCCGGGCCTGAACACCGTACAGGAAAACGGGATTCTCGGCGTCGTTCGCAACGAGGCGGCGTCCAATCCAAACGTCACGGACGTGCTCAAGGTCGGCTACTCCTTCACCCGAAGCTATGACCGCACCTCGTGGCAGGACGCCAACGGCCGCACTATCGACGCTCACATGCTCGGCATCGACTACGACTTCGTGGAAGTCATGGGCATGGAGATGGCTGCCGGCCGGGATTTCGATTCGCGCTTCCCATCCGACTCGACGCAAAGCGTCCTCGTAAACGAGGCGTTCGTGCGCGAATACGGCATCCAGAATCCCGTCGGCCACCGTCTGAACGGGCCCGGCTTCTTCGGCGACGTCAACCCGACGATCGTCGGCGTCGTGAAGGACTTCAACTTCCGCTCGCTGCACGAGGAGGTCGAACCCGCCGTCCTCAACATGCATCCGGATTACTACCACGGGATGAGCCACATACTCCTCAAGATCCGTCCGACGGACCGGCAGGAGACGATCGCTTTCGTCGAGCGCGTCTGGAAGAGCACCTTTCCCGACAGACCCTTCCACTTCAGTTTTCTCGACGACGACATCGCCGCGCAGTACGTGGCGGAGCAGCGGTGGAGCCGCATTCTCACGTATTCGTCGCTGCTCGCTATTTTGATTGCCTGCATGGGACTTTTCGGCCTCGCCACACTGAGCGTCGCCCGCCGCACGAAGGAGATCGGCATCCGCAAGATCCTCGGTTCCTCGGTTCCGGCCGTAGCTGCGTTGGTAGCTCGCGAGTTCGCGATGCTCGTCGGTGTCGCTACCGTCATCGCCTGGCCGCTCGCCTACCTCGGAATGCGCCAGTGGCTCGAGAGTTTTACCTACCGGACCCGCGTCGACTGGTGGATCTTCGTGCTGGCGGGACTGGTGGCCCTGCTCATCGCCATGGCTACGATAGGTTACCACAGCATCCGCGCCGCGACGATGAATCCCGTCCGCAGCCTGCGGTACGAATAGGTACCTGGAAGAAGTCGCGGGGGCCCGGCTTCGATACGACCGATTTCCGTGCTCAGCGTGTTCTTTGGACGGTTCTCGCAGGCGTTTGACGAGGGGTCGGTCCGTCGCCGACCGGCGCGAAACATAGCACTGCTTCGACAGGGGTTGACCTGGTGGACACGTATGAATAGCGTACGTCTCCCCGATCACTTACGTGTAGCTCACCGGTCTCCAACAGGAGCCGTACCATTCGAAAAATACGCGTCCATACCGCCCGGAGCGTCGGACAGGCAGGGTACGGGCGGCTCCATACAGGCTTGAATGGGTGCTGATGTCGGACAGGGTCGATCCTCCTTGAATCCAATTGCATCGCGCACGGCCTTCGATGGCGTCCACCGTTCTTTGAACACCTCTCCCGCACCAAAGAAACCGTAGCCGTTCTCGACGTTCGACATCGTACCCGGCTCCACGAGCAAATCGGCGTCAAAAACCCCGCCAGGGGGCCTCCAAGCGGAGTCAGCAGCGACAAGATGGAACTCGACACGCCGCAGAGCGATATCGGGCGCTCCGCCCGTGAGCAGACAGGCTCCGTGAAGAGCATCTCGAACCCAGAAAAAGTCCTCTTTCATATCGATCTTGTAGTGCCATCGATCCGCGATCTCTTCGCCTCTATCACCATAGGGAATCTCAACGGGGAAGAATACGGGGGGATGGATGGGACGCCCAGCCGGCCAGGACTCGAGTGGTGGAAGATTCGTCACCTCATATCTCATCTCTACGTTAATAAGATTAGGGGCGCCACCGTACACATACACGTGTGCGATCGGGCTGAACGGACCCTGTTCGACGACGATATCGACCTCAGGCGGGACGGTCACCTCGGCGCTGCTGACCGAGCCGTCAGACGAGCTGACCTCCAGCCTGTATCGGTGCTCGTGCAGCGCCCGAAAGACCGACCTGAATACGTGGCCGGTCGTGCTGTCTTCAAACGTCACGCGCTCGTGCGTCCACTCGCGCTTTTCACCGGTGGTTAGATCCGTCGACGTGACCGTCGCATCGATTTCCCCGGGACGATCGGCCCCGGGAACCTCTTCGATCGTAACGACGCGAACCTGCTGCGTATCAGCCCCTGCATCCAGAAAGCCCCAGATAGTGAAGGGGCGCTCCTCGCCTATGATCGGTTGCACGGACGTATCGCACCCCCACTGCGAAGCAATAACAACTAGCATCACTATCCACAGCCATCTGTCGCGGAAGTTCATCAGAACGACACCTCCAACCCTGCCGTGGGCACGATGGGCAGCTGATCCGTCCGCTCCGCCGTGAAGACGTCGAGGGCGAATAGATTCGCTCGGTCGTACAAATTGATTGCACCTACCTGCACTTTTAGCTCAGCCGGACCGAGCGTGATGGTCCGAGAGACAGAAACGTCCAGCCGATGATAGGTCGGAAGGATGCCTTTGAACGGACGGTCGTAGATCACCCTCGGAAAGCCGCGAATCTCCGAAACGTCGACTACGCCCTCCATCAAAATGAACAAATCGAACGCCCGCACCCGCGTGTAGGGGAGTCCGGATCCGAAATTCCACCGCGCATTTACGTCGAAGCCGGCGAGTTCGAACGAAGCAACGACGTTGACCTGGTGACGGCGGTCGTGCGGCGGCCGGAATGATAATTTGTCCGTTCCGAACCAGATAGGAAGGGTCTCCTGACGGGCATCGTAGCGCGTTGACGATAGGCCGTAGTTCATAAATGCATAGAAGCGGGGCCGGCGGATCTCGATACGAAGATCAACGCCCATCGCCCGTCCGGTAGCCGGCTGCAGCCGCGTCGTAAATCGAGGGAAGGCGGTCCACTCGGCGATGTAGAGATTGTCGATGTGCTTGTAGAATCCTTCCGCGGAAAGCTCAAGCCACCAGAGCGGGGTGACCCGATAACCGGCAAGGAGGTGAATCGCGTAGGGTACCTCCCCGGTTGGCGCCTCGGCATAGGCCGTGAAGATGTTGGCGGCATCGCGCCGGTCGCTCACGCCGACGATATTCTGCCGGTAGAGGCCGGCCGCTGCACTCCAGTGGTGAATGCCGCGGTCGAGCAGCGCACGGATACGCGGTTCAAAGTAAAAACCGGAGTTGCCGAAGAACTGCCCGACCAACCCGGTCCGAAGCTGCAGTCCCCGATCCAGTTCGAAGGTAGGCTCAACGTATGCGCCCGCGTTGGTTGACCGGACGAAGTTGTCAACGAGATTCTGATAGGCCCCGCCCAGATCGGCCGTCAGCTCGATATTGCGCAGGAAGAAGCCCCAGTCGACGTTCCGACGCGGGACGAAGTTGGTGAAGTTCGCCTCGAGGCTGTAGTTGTCAGCCCGGACGTAGCGCGCGGGAGTATCGGAAGGCCCGAATTCTGACTCGAGATTCGAATACGAGAAAGACGCTTCGCCGAGGATCGGGAGAGATCTTGGAAGGACGATATGTCGGATGCCGAGCGCCCGGTTCGTCCAGCGGATCTCGTTGTTAGCCTGGAGCGGTGACGGCTCCGCCAAGGTACCACGGTCGTAGGTCTGTAGTCCGGATATCGACGTCTGATGATTCTGCGCGACGGGGATGTGCAGCTTGGCGAAGTAGTCGCCGAATCGATACGGCAACGGATCGTCTACGTATCTGGCAGCAAGCCGTTCGAGCGTCGAAATCCGAGCGGAACCGAGAAACGAAATGCCCTCCAGAATGGGGCCTTCCAGCAAAGCCGAACTAACGAACGGGGTAACAGAACCAGATCCTGTCACGCGGCGCTTATTGCCGTTGCGCGTTTGAACGTCTATCACGGATGAGAGACGACCCGAAAACTCGGCACCGAACCCTCCCGCATAGATGTCGGCATTGTTGATAATATCGGACGGAAAGGCCGAGTAGAAACCGAGGACGTGGAACGGCTGGTACAGGTACATTCCATCGAGCAGCGTTAGATTGTGCGACGGCTCCCCTCCCCTCACGAAGAGCTGCCCGCCCCGGTCACCCATCGACACCACACCCGGCTGCGCCGACAGATAGTTGACCAGATCGCCGGAAACGCTAGGTGACGGGATGAGTTCGATGTCCTCCGGAAGGACGCGCTGCTGCCCTGCGATCACATAAGCCGCTCCCGCTTCGCGCTCTTCTTCGATGACGACCTCCCCTACGACGGCTTCCGACTCATGGAGGGTAATGTCGATATGCCGTGAATCCCCAGCGACCAGCTCAAGCGTATCGACAAAGGTCTCGAAGCCGATGAAGCTCGCACGAAGGACGTATTCTCCAGCAGGAATTCGGCTGATCACGTAAACGCCGTCAGGATTCGAGATGCCGCCGTGGAGTTCGTCACCTTCGGCCAATACGACGTGAACCCCCTGAAGCGGCAGGCCGTCACCGACATCCGTCACAAACCCTCGGACCGTTGCCGTCTGAGCAGACGCGCACGGAACTGTATACAAGCAGAACCCAATTGTTACGGCAGCAACGGATAGTCGCATCCTACAGTGCAGACCGAAATCTGGATTGAAGACCTGCTCCGAGCGTATCGTACATATTATTTGTGACAGATACCGGCTGCCGCCCACGGCGATGTTCGAAGCGGCCGGGCCTCACCCTATCCAATCCACACTCCGTTTGGTAGATTGCGGGCCATGCCTCGGGCCGTTGCACAGCCCGTGCCGCGAACCGTGGTCCCGGGCCCAACGAATCCGAGCCCAACGAATCCGGGTCGAATAAAGCCGGGTCGATTGAAACCG
>JBBDTI010000030.1:52975-142438 GCA_040904565.1 Rhodothermales bacterium | reverse complement strand
CCGGGTCGATTGAAACCGCCGGATTCGCTCATCGATCGCCTCCCCTTATTTCATGCATTTGCCACTGAAAAGCTCATGGGTCAGGCACGCGAGAAGGTCCGCTCCTTCTTTCTTCGCTACCAGGACCGTATCCTCTACGGGGCCGATATTTCCGCCGGCCTCGTCCCGACCCCGTATCTGATCGACATGTCGCGGTTCGACGAGCGGATGTCGGCTGCAGGGATAGCGGAGGCGAAGAGCCGGCTGCTTCAACGGTATCGCACGGACTTCGCGTACTACGCGACGGATCTCCCGATCGAGAACGGAGACTATTCCGTGCGGGGGCTCGCACTCCCCGACTCCGTTCTACGCAAGGTGCTCTACGAGAACGCCGTGCGATGGGTACCGGGAATCGATCGGGGGTTTTGATTCGGCAGGCGTGTCTCTAAGGAGCCCTGCTCGAGCGAGCTTCAAAAAATGATCATCTCCGGGTTAATCCCTCCATCGGGAGCGGTTTTGGCGAAGGCCATGGCGCGCGAGGAATATTCCTGGCCCTCTTCCGATTCAGCCGGGGATTCCTCCGGTACGCCGCCTTCCGCCGGCGGCCCGCCCGCGAGCGCAGCCTTCGTAATGGTATAGTCGTACGTACCTTTGTCGGCGTCGGATCGGACGATCAAGGGGAGGGAGCCGTTTCCTGGTACCGAATACGGCTGACTTCCGCCAAAGGGCGTCCTGGCGGTCCCGTCTATGGCAAAGGCGAGCTGGACGTCATCGCCCGTCTGGTTATCGAATGTCACCTCGCCATCTGGTTGCTGGCGTCCGCGCGTGGGGTCAGCCCGATACGTGTTGGCTCCTGCCCGATGGATCGACACCTTTTTCGTTGGGTCGGACGTAGCCCCTTTCTTCTGGCTTGCATCGCCCGGGGCTGCCTGGTTTGGCTTCTGCTGATCTTTCATCATTCCGGTGGGTCTGGTTATGGGGGTTAGCGTTGTTGGGTCGACAGGTTCAGCGCAAAATCCGGGTCCCTACGGAGGTCCGTGAGCCAAACGTTACGTTGCGGATACGCGGGATTCAGTCCGTGTTCGAGCGCCTCGTTGATCCACCGGATCGCTTCATCACGGCGGCCGAGGATTTCGTAGCTCTGGGCGATCGAATAGGCCAACGATTCATTCGACGCATCCGTCGGCAGGATCTCTTCCAGCTCTCGCAGCGCCTCAGCATCTCGCCCCAGCGCGGCCTTGCTCATGACGATCGAAACGCTCGCCGCGGCGTCACCAGGTACGAGATCGAGCCGTTCCTCGGCGAGCTCAACGGACCGGCGAAACGCACGCCTGGAAGAGTCGGGCTGGCTCGAAAATCGATACGCCGTCGCCAGGTAGGCCCATACATTATAGTCGGTCGACTGGATATCCAGGGCCTTTCGAAACATCGCGGCCGCCTTGTCGAGTTCTCCGCGGTGAAAATAGAGGGTGCCCAGGTTCGAATAGGCGCGGTAGGAAGGACGCAGTTCGATGGAGCGCTGCAGGTAGCGCTCCGACCGATCCCATTCACCGATATTGAAATACAGGCCGCCCAGGCTGCTGTGGGCACGCGCGTTGTCAGGAGTCAACTCGATTTCGTGCAGGAACTGCTCTATCGCCTTATCCAGCTCGCCCTGGCCGTAGTAGAAAATGCCCAGCCCGTGATAGCCCGCCCAGTAGTCGGGCCTGCGGCGGATCGCCTCCAGGTAGGCTGCCTCGGCCTCGGCCATCCGCCCGAGCGCAGCCAGAGCCGACGCCTGACCGCGTAGCGCGTCGACATTATTCGGGTCGAGCCGGCGGGCCCGATCGAAGGTCTCCAGCGCCAGCTGGGTCCGTCCGGTACCCTCGTAGACGAGCCCCAGCGCCGCGTACACCGGGGCGGGTAGATCGCGCCGGCTCTCGACGCTTCTTCCGTAAACGAGGGCGCTGTCCGCAAAGGCGACGTCTCTGGTTGCCTCGTACATCCGCCAGTGTGCCTCCGCGAGGCCTGCAGCAGCGAGAATGAAGTTGGGATCCTGGGCCAG
This sequence comes from Rhodothermales bacterium, assembly GCA_040904565.1. Taxonomy (GTDB): domain Bacteria; phylum Bacteroidota; class Rhodothermia; order Rhodothermales; family VXPQ01; genus JBBDTI01. The sequence goes on along the minus strand of JBBDTI010000030.1, from coordinate 140,415 downwards.
TGCTCTATGAAAAAGCGAGATAGCGGTCTCGATGTTCGACGCATTATCAAATCGCTGCAGATAGCCGCGTCCCTGGATGTAGTACTCATTGGCGCCGATGTCCGCCGTGCCGGCCCTCCGGATATCGTCACGGACATCGTCCCCGGCACTCATCATCAGCATCTCGGCGACGCGCAGCGCCGCCTCGTCCTGGATCGCCGTCGTCGATGCATCGGTAAAGTCTCCAGTCCACGTATCGATCTGGCGCAGCGATTCCGCATCGATCAGATTGAGCGTCAGGCGGACGTTCGACGCGTCGTGCTGTACCAGCGCATCGATTACGTAGTTGGCACCGAACACCTTTCTGGCTTCGCTCGCGCTGGCGACTTCGCGTTCCAGTATTTCGCTCGTCGGAACGACCCAATAGGACGACTCGGAATAGGGCTCCAGCTGCGTCAGCTTGCTGGTGAGCACCTCCATGAGTCCTCGCCCATACACGTCGGCCTGGACCATCGAGCTTATCACGCGCATCGGCAAAACCGCGATGTGCCGCTGCTCGATCTTCGGTCCCGGGAAGAGCCACCCGGTCAGCGCTTCCGACGGAAACCGCCCGATGCCGACGGCGAAAAGGACGACCACGGCGAATCCGGCTGCAACCAGCGAGGCAGACGCGCGCTTCCGGTGCCCGGCGTCCCGCTCGGACGAACGTACCAGCGACTGGATGGCCTCGCGAACGGCGGCTGCCGACTCGAAGCGGTCCGCCGGATCTTTGCGTAGGCAGCACCGAATGATGTCCGCCAATCCCTCGTCGACGTCTGAGGGAATCGTTACCTCCCCGTGCATGACCTGGTATATTACGGCCTCGACGTACTCGCCCGTAAACGCCGGTTTTCCCACTGCCATTTCATACAGCATCGCGCCGAGCGCCCAGATGTCCGCGCGGTGATCGGCCTCCTCCCCACGAACCTGTTCGGGCGCCATATAAGACGGCGTGCCGGCAACGGCATTCGACTTCGTAATACGGCTCTCACCGGCGAGAAGCGCAAGCCCGAAATCGAGAATCTTTACGACTCCGTCCGGGGTGATCATCACGTTCGCCGGCTTGAGATCCCGGTGGACGATGTCCTTTCGGTGGGCCTCCGCGAGTCCGTCGGCGATCTGAGTCCCAATGCGTACGATTTCGGCAAGGGAAAGCGGTCCGTCCTCTATCCGCGATTTGAGCGTCGTGCCGTCGTAGCACGCCATCGCAATAAACGTGCGCCCTTCATCGGTCTCGTCGACCTCGTAGACGGTGCAGATATTTGGATGATCGAGCGCCGACGCCGCTCGAGCCTCGCGCTCGAACCGCGTGACGGCTTCGGGATCATCCGCGAGATCAGATGGGAAGAATTTGAGCGCGACAGGACGCTTCAGCCGAGTGTCCTCAGCACGGTAGACGACGCCCATACCACCCTGCCCGAGGTGGTCGACGATTCGGTAATGCGACACGGACTGCCCGACCATAACGCCTCCTGTCTGGTGCCGAGATGACGATGCCAGCCGTCGCGGGAAAACGGTATAGGTTGATCCCAGAGTTTTAATATACGGTGAAAGTGCGTTCGTTGGTTCGCTGCCGCCCTTCTCGCCGATAGATGGTTATTCTGGCGCACCATTCTTCGATCATTTCTCCCGCACCAGGGAATCCGGTGCCGTTCTCGATTGTCGACAGGGGCCGAACATCACCTCCGAAGGGACGAGGTGGCGTTCGTGGCAGCGCCCTTTAATGGAACGCGGCAAGAACATCTTGACTTTTCTTTATATTAATGTTAACGTCATTAATATGAATATGGAATCTTCATCGCCCCGACCCTATCGCATGACGGCGCGCGCGGAAGCGGCGGCTCAGACGGGCCGTGACATCCTCGCCGCCACGGTGGCGCTATGGCGCGAGAAAGCGCTCGACGAGATCACGCTGCGGGAGATCGCCGATCGGGCGGACGTGTCCGTGCAGACGGTGATCCGAAGATTCGGATCGAAGGAGGGCGTCTTTGACGCATGCATCGAGAGCGACGCGGGCGGCGTGCGGGTCGAGCGCGATCGCACGCCGGCAGGCGACCTCGAGGCGGCCGTCGAGACGCTCATCAGCCACTACGAACGCGACGGCGACGCCGTCCTGCGTACCCTGGCGCTGGAAGACAGGCTCGACGCCGCGAAGGCAATCACGGAGAGAGGCCGCATCGAGCACCGCAAATGGTGTACGCGCGTCTTTTGCCCCTACCTGCCCCCGCCCGAGCACGAGACGTACGAACGGCGCGTGGACGCCTTCGTCGCGGCGACCGATCTCTACGTCTGGAAGCTGCTTCGACGCGATCTCGGCCGGTCCGCTGAGGAGACGAAACGCACGACCCGGATGCTCTTGGATGGATTGATTTCGTGATTCGCACCTCCCGACCCAATAGGCACTCCCACACCCTCATTAATACCAACCCGAAACGTCATGGAAGCCTCTCGCTCCTATCTCTACGTAACCTGGGAAGGCGGCGGCAACGTCGCGCCCGTCCTCGGCTCGGCCCGGCGGCTCGCCAGCCGCGGCCACCGCGTCACCGTCCTCACGGAGCCCTGCCTGAGGCAGCCGGTCGAGGAGATCGGCGCCCGATTCGTCCCGTTCACGCAGCACTTCACGCGGACGGACCGCACCGAAGATCTCGTGCGGGACTCCGAAGCGAAGTCTCCGCTGGGACGGCTCGAGCGCGCGTTCGACAATCTCATGTTCGGGCCGAGCCGCATCGTGGCCGAGGAGACGCTTGCGACAATTCGCGAACGGTCGCCGGACGTGCTCGTGGTGGATCTCAACATGGTCGGCGCGCTGCTCGCCGGTGAAGCAGCCGGGCTGCCGCGCGTCGTACTGTTCCACATGCCCGAGTACCTCCCGGGTCCCGGACGGCCGGCTGCCGGGCCGGGCTTTCTCCCGCGGGAGGACTGGATCGGCCACCTCCGCGATGGCCTTTTCATCCGGATGTTTTACGGACGGCTCGACAAACGTGTGGATGTCTTTAACGAGGCGCGCCGGGCGGTCGGCCTGGCGCCGATCTCGAGCGGCAAGGAAATCCTCGACGTCTACCACGAGGCCGACCTGCGGCTGATCCAGACCTGCGAGGCCTTCGACTTCCCCATCACGCCCGCGCCGGAGAACGTCCGCTACGTCGGTCCGGTGCTCGACGACCCGGACTGGACGTCCGGCACCTGGAACGACCCGTGGCCGGATGGGGATGAACGCCCCCTGGTCGTCGTCAGCGTCTCGTCGACGCCGCAGAACCAGCACGGCGTCCTGCAGCGGACGATCACGGCGCTCGGACGTCTCGAGGTGCGCGGGCTGGTCACCCTCGGCCCGGCCATGTCCGGCGAAACCTTCGACGTGCCGCCCAACGTCGTGACGATGCCGTCCGTGCCGCACACGCAGGTTTTCCCCCACGCCGACGCGGTCGTGACGCACGCCGGGCACGGCACCGTGATGCGGGCGCTCGCCCACGGCCTGCCGCTCGTTTGCCTCCCGATGGGACGGGACCAGAACGACAACGCCGCACGCGTTTTGACGAAGGGCGTCGGACTGCGCCTGAAGCCGAGCGCGAAGCCCGGGCGGATCCGCTCCGCCGTACACCGCGTGCTGGAGGAACCGTCCTTCCGCGCGAGCGCGAGACGCCTGCAGCGCGTCATCACGAAAGACGCCGCCGCCGACCGCGCCACGCAGGAGCTGGAACGCGTTGGGAGAGCGGGCGTGGCGGTGATTGGGTGATGCGGCACCCACCGGCCTCAGGGCTCCACAGGCCCGTCTGGTAGATCACCCGGCCCATAAACACCTCACGCAGCATGGGGAGCAGCCGGTCGTGATATCGGTTCGAAATCTCGGCGGCCGCTACGGCGCCTCGCACACGAAATTCTCCGCATCGTCCGTGCTCCCGGAACCGGTGTATGCGGCGCGCTGCGGATAGGGACACAACGGGCGCGTGCGGATGACCTCGCCGCTCTCGTCCGCCTTGGATGCAACCACCCGGTCGGGCGCCTCTCCACTCTCGACCCAGTCGCGGATGATGCCGAGCCAGTCTACCTGGTCCGGACCCGACCCGCCCGAGCAGTGCAGCACGCCGGGCATCAGATACATCCGGAAGTACTCCCGCACGCTCCCGTCGCGGGCCTCTACGTCTTCGTAGAAATCGATGCTGGCCAGGGCGCTAAGCGCCGCGTCGGACCAGCCATGGTACAGGAGAAGCTTGCCCCCGCGCTCCTCAAAGTCGCGCAGGTCGGGATCCGTCGCGTTCAGAAAGGCCGCCGCGTACGCGACGTCATTTTCCCAGCTGGAAAAATCGTACGTCGAATAGTCCCATTCAGGGTCGTTGAAAACCAGGTACCTGTACATATCCACCCCGAAAGCGTAGTGAAGGCTGGGCACGTCCCGGCCGAACGCCTCCTCCGGGTTCGGCACGCCCCCCGTGATCCACGCGATCCACCCCGGCTCCCAGCCTTCTCCCCCGAACGGCTGGCCGACGAAGAGCGGTCCGTCGTCGTTCGTCGGCGGCGCGTAGATCTCCCTGATCGCCTCGACCTGCCGCGTCGTGAAGCAGACGCCATCGTCGGAACTCGCCGGACACCGCGGCAGGGCATCGATCTCAAACGCGCAGGCCCGCGGATCCTCCATGACGCCGTCCTCGACGCCGTCGAGTCCGTCGCACTCCTCCAGAATCGCACCTTCGAGATACGCAAGCTGGTCACGCGTGACGATCGGCCGATCGGTGTCGGACGGGCTGGGATACGCCTTCTGCGTGTTCTGCACCATTTCGGCACCGATCCCGGTCCAGTCAAAGGCCGGCGCCCCGGCGACGATGCCGTCGAAATCGTCCGGGTAGCGCTGCGCCTCCATCAGGGCCTGTCCGCCGCCGCGCGAGCAGCCCATGAAATAGGAGTAATCGGGGTCCGTTCCGTAGTACGCGTAGATGAGCGCCTTCGCCACTTCCGCGGTCCGGTGTACGGCCAGATGCCCGAAGTTTACCTGCCGCTCCGGCTGGTTGAGCGCCCACGCGGCACTCGTGCCGGGCCCCTGGTGACCCGTGTCGGTACCGGCCGTGGCATATCCTCGGTCGACCGACGGGCGCAGCATGTTCTGAACGGACCCCACGAACCCGCCGCCGCCTCCCATGGCGAAGCGGCCGTTCCAGTCGTCCGGCAGCAGCACCTCGAATCCGATCTCGCGCCCGATGACGCCGTCGACCGCGCAGTGCGCGGCGCTGACGCCTTCCTCCTCGCCGGACTCGACGCGTACGGCGCGGGTGATGCGGACGTCCGGCAGGCGCGCCTCCGTCAGGCCCGTGCAGGCGTCCTGCGCGGAGGCCGTGGGCGCGGCGTTCAGCAGCAGCATGATGAGGGAGATTCCGAAAACGGTCTGTCGCATGGCGACTCCTCCGATCGATTCTTCGCGTGGTTGGATGGATGAGGTCGGAGCACGATGAGAAAAGCGAAGGTGCGCATCGTGGCGACGAAGCAGCTCGTCCTTTCTTCCGTACCGCCATAATACGGATCGGCGCGATGCGCCGCGTGCCGGCGGACGACGCCGCGGTGACGGCTTATCTGACCGACCGTACGCGCTTGCACGTCCTTTCAAAATGCAGCTCGCTTCCAGGTGGCCCGAACGGCGGGCGACCGCAATCAGCTGTATGTCGTCGTAGCCGAAATGATCGAATTGCGCCTTCGCGCTACACGACCTACGTTTGGAAGCGAGACGGGCCCTTCCCGCGCCCTCGATTGCCCCAGAACACGTTCGGAGCATCATGTCCACCGCCGCAACCGAAGCACGTAAGACCGTTCCGCCCGTCACGTCCAATACCTCCTCGAAACGGCTTCTCTCCATCGACGCGCTTCGCGGCTTCGACATGCTGCTCATTTCCGGCGGCGCGACCTTTCTAATTCAGATGGAGGGACTCACGGGGCTCGCCTGGGTCGACTGGCTCGCCGGCCAGATGCGTCACCCCGCCTGGCACGGTTTCACATTCTATGATTTCATCTTCCCGCTCTTCCTCTTCATCGCGGGCGTGGCCCTCGCCTTTTCTCTGAGCAAGTGGCGCGCAGCCGGAAGCAAGCGCGGCGAGCTCTATCGCAAAGCGTTCACGAGGATGCTGATCCTCATCGGTCTGGGCATCCTCTACAAGAACGCCCCCATCCCCGTCTTCGAGCCGCCGGAGATCCGCCTCGGAAGCGTCCTCGGACGCATCGGTATCGCGACGTTCCTCGCCACCTTTCTCTACCTGAACTATTCCAATCGGGCGCGCCTCGCGTGGATCGGCGGCATCCTGCTCGCCTACTACGCGGCCCTCTTCCTCATCCCGGTACCGGGCTACGGCGCCGGTAATCTGACCATCGAAGGGAATCTGGTCGGATGGATCGACCGCAGCGTCCTGCCCGGACGGCTCCTGCAGGGCAACTACGACGAACTGGGGCTCCTCACCCAGCTTCCCGCCCTCTGTTTGACGGTCTTCGGAACGATGGCCGGCGACATCCTCCGCGGGCATTTAACCGACTACCGGAAGGTCGGCTACCTGACGGCCGCGGGCGTCGGCGCCATCCTGGTCGGGCTGCTCTGGGACATGCACTTCCCCATCAACAAGCATCTCTGGAGCAGCTCGTTCATCATGCTGACGGGCGGGATGGCCTTCCTCTCGATGGCCTTCTTCTATGCGGTCATCGACGTGTGGCATTACCGAAAGTGGGCGTTCTTCTTCCAGGTGATCGGCCTCAACTCGCTCACCATCTATCTCGTGTACCGCTTCGTGCCGTTCTCGAGCACGTCCCGACTGCTTTTCGGGGGCCTCTATGCGCCGCTTCCGGAGGCCTGGCACGCCGTCTTCGAGGCCGTCGGCGCGATGGCGCTCGTGTGGCTGTTTCTCTATTTCCTGTACCGCAACAAGCTCTTCCTCAAGGTATAGAGGCGGTGAGCAAGATCTCACCATGTTGCCGCCGTCGCATCCCTCTCGGTCCGGGCGTCGTCGCCTGGACACACGGCATCGTCGGCAACGTCGTGGGCCTGCGCCGTCTTCCGTTCACGCCAGAGCGCACATGGGCTGGACTGAGGTCTGGTGGCGCTGCCGCTCTGAGCGTACGCAGCCGCACTGGAGCGCGAGGCACATCACGGCGCCGCCGACGAGATAAACCTCCCCCTCGATATTTACGGTCTCCAATTCGGCATTCAACCGCTCGAAAAGCCGACGCATGTCGGCCGCGGACGACATGCGAGATACCCGGTTCCTTATCGCAACAAACGAACATGCGAGCCCACCGCCCGGCGGCTTTCTGGATTGTGGGCGCTCTACATGCGATCTTCAATGAGGTCCAACGTTTGGCCACGCCAGATCGTGTGCCGTCTCTCCCTGCGCTCAAACCGTCGAAATCATGCTTCTATCTCAACCGGCCATCCGCCGCGACCCCTCCGTCACGGCGTCGCTTACGGCGGTCTTAGCCGTTCTGGCCGCACTGGTGTTCGGAGCGTGTACCGGCGACGACCGGGCACCGCTCTCGTCCGAGGCATCGGGGCCGCAGGAGCGGCCCAACATCCTGTTTATCATCGCCGATGATTACGGGTACCACGATCTGAGCAGCCGGGGCAGCGCATATTACGAGACGCCCCATCTGGACCGGCTGGCTGCCCGGAGCATGATCTTTACTAGCGGATACGCGGCCCATCGCGTTTGCAGCCCCTCTCGGGCCAGCATCATGTCGGGGAAGTCGCCGGCCCGCCACGGCATTACCGACTGGATCGGGGCCAGGACCGGAATCGAATGGCGGGAACAGGGGCGTCACAGCAAGCTGCTCCCTCCGGACTATGTCGACCATCTTCCGCACGACTACGTGGTGCTGCCGGAAGCAATGCAGCAGGTAGGGTACAGTACCTTCTTCGCCGGTAAGTGGCACCTGGGCGGGGAAGGTTCCTATCCCGAAGACCACGGGTTCGACGTCAACCAGGGGGGCTTTGAGGCCGGCGGCCCGTACACGGGCGGATATTTTTCTCCCTTCAACAACCCGAAGATGGAAGACCATCCCGATGAAGAGGGAATGAGCCTGCCCGAGAAGCTGGCCAGGGAGACCAGCCGATTTATCGAGCAGAACGGGGACGCCCCTTTCTTCGCGTTTCTGTCGTTCTACGCGGTGCACGCCCCGATTCAGACGACGCAAGACTACTGGAAGAAGTACCGTGACAAGGCCGATTCGATGGGCATCGCCGAGACCGGCTTCGAGATGGGCTATTTCCTGCCCATTCGCCAGGTGCAGGACAACCCGGTGTATGCAGGCCTGGTCCAGCACATGGACGACGCGGTCGGAAGCGTTCTGGAAACCCTCAGGGAGCAGGGCCTGGAAGACAACACCATTGTGATTTTCACTTCCGATCACGGCGGGGTGGCCGCCGGCGACGATTATGCCACCTCCAACCGGCCCCTGCGCGGGGGTAAGGGCTACCAGTACGAGGGCGGATTGCGGGTCCCGTATTTCATCAGCGTTCCCTGGATGGAACACCGGGGCATCGAAAACGACACGCCGGTCATCGGCACCGATTTCTATCCGACTATTCTGGATCTCGTCGGCGCCGAACAGCGACCCGAAGAGCACGAAGACGGCGTCAGCCTGGTACCTTTACTGGTAGGCGGGGCGATCGCCGACCGGCCGCTGTACTGGCACTATCCGCATTATGGCAACCAGGGCGGTCGACCCTCTTCGGCGGTGCGGCAGGGGCGCTGGAAGCTGATTCGCTACCACGCCGACAGCAGCGAGGTGCTCTACGATCTGGAGGCCGACCTGTCCGAGGAGACCGATGTATCGGCGAGTCATCCGGAGGTAAAGGAGCGCCTGAGCGCCCGGCTCACCGATTATCTGGCGGAAACGGGCGCCAGATTTCCCCGCAAGGACCCGCAGTACGACCCGCAGGAAGAGGCGGAATACCTGGAGCGCATCGAGCGGGAGCTGCTGCCCCGGCTTGAGGAACGGCGCCTGGAATTCCTGTCTCCCGACTTCTATCCTGGAAATAATTGGTGGGGCAGCCGGGTCGAAGAGTAACCGCTACCCAGGCAAACGTATGATGGACCGCTGGAAGTATCTGTGTCTTCGCCCGTTTATCGTAATCCTCGGGCTCGCCTGTTTTGCGTGTGAATCCCTCGCGCAAGCGTCGCCTCCGAACGTGGTGTTCATTCTGGTGGATGACTTGGGTTGGACGGATCTGGGCAGCTACGGCAGCACCTTTTACGACACGCCCCACGTGGACAACCTGGCGGGACGGGGCGTCCGCTTCACCGACGCCTATGCGGCTCACCCGGTGTGCTCACCTACCCGGGCGGCGATCCTGACGGGAAAAGACCCGGCAAGAGTGGGCATTACCGACTGGATTCCTGGCATGCCTACGGAGCAGGCCGAGGATCCGCGGCTTACGCCGCCCGAAATCCTGGATCATCTGCCGCTGGAGGAGCTCACGCTGGCCGAGGCGTTCGAGCAGCACGGCTACCGCACCATGTTTGCCGGCAAATGGCACCTGGGGGAAGACCCGGCCTACTGGCCGGAGTACCAGGGATTTGAGGTCAACGTGGGCGGCCATGACCGGGGCTCCCCGCCAGGCGGGTACTACGCCCCCTATGAGAATCCGCGCCTGGCCGACGGCCCGGAGGGCGAGTACCTGACCGACCGGCTGACCGACGAGTCGATTCGGTTCGTGGAGGCGGCGGCCCGGCGGCAGGAGCCCTTCTTTTTGCTGTTGTCCTTTTACACCGTCCATACCCCGATCCAGGGCTGCAGGCGCTACGACGGGCAGTACCGCGAACAGAAACTGCAGCTTCCCGAGCAGGGGAGGCCGAACGTTCGCGAGGAAGGTCACGGGCAGACGCGGCTGACTCAGAGCGAGGACAAGTACGCCGCCATGGTCCGGTGCATGGACGATAACGTGGGACGGCTGCTTGCGACGTTAAGAGAGCGAGGCCTCTACCAGAACACGATCGTCGTACTGACATCCGACAACGGGGGATTGACGACCCTGCCTCCCGAGCGTGGGATTGCTCCCACGGCCGTGGTGCCGCTGCGAGCCGGTAAGGGATGGGCCTACGAGGGCGGGATTCGCGTGCCGCTGATCATCCAAGCCCCGGGGCTGCCGGCAGGGGCCGTCTCCTCGCAGGCCGTCACGAGCATGGATCTGTACCCGACGCTGCTGGAACTGGCCGGTCTGCCCCCGGAATCCAACCAGCATCTGGACGGGAAGAGCATCGTCCCGTACCTCACCGATCCCGACCGCCGCGACGAGCGCACCCTGGTGTGGCATTACCCGCATTACCATGGCTCCGCCTGGCGGCCGGGGTCGGCCCTTCGCCAGGGCCGCTGGAAGCTGGTCAAGTTCTACGAGGACGAGCACCTGGAGCTGTACGATCTGGATAGCGACGTCGCCGAGCAGCATAACCTGGCCGAGCAGAGGCCCGGCAAAGCGCACGAGCTGCATCAGGTGTTAATGCAAAGGCTCCACTCGCTGCACGCCGGAATGCCCGCCGCTGCACGTGGCAAGTAGTGAACGTGCCTGACGTGCCGTCGTGGCCACTCAGCAGAGACGAAAGGGCTGGGTCGTCTGGAGGGGCGTAGGAATCGTCATGCGACCCGCGATTCCTGACCGGCGCCGTTCCCATTGAAATAGCTTTCATTCAATACCGCATCGACGCATGGTAGGAAGGCACTGGAAACAACTCAGACTATGGGGGCTCGCGATGACGGCGGTGCTGCTCGCGGCGGTCGTCCTCACCGCCGGGGGTTCCGAGGGTCAGGTGGCGCAGCGGCCCAACATTGTCCTGCTAATTTCCGAAGACAACGCCGTCCATTTTATGGACCATTTCTACGCGGGAGGAACGGAGATGCCCAAGCTCGAATCGCTCGCGGCGGAGGGCATCACGTTCGACCGGGTGTTTTCCAACTCGCCCGTCTGCTCCGTGTCGCGCACCCCGCTGATCAACGCCGTCTATGCGCCGCGTACGGCCACACATCATCACCGCCGCATCGAACTCGTCGACATGCCCGACGGGTGGGAGATGTTTCCTTTCTATCTGCGCGAGGTGGGGTATTACACCGTCATCAACGGCAAGAAAGACTTCAACATGATCGAGGGCGAGGCCTGGGACGCGGACGGCCCGCAGGCGCACTGGAGTACCTGCGGGCCATCCCATGAGCCGCGGAGCTGCTTTTGCCTGCAATAGTGGGCACACGAAAATGGTAGAAGGACTTCGTAACTGAAACGGATACCCCAATGGATCGACGAGAATCCGTCAAAAAGCTTTTGCTGGGCACCGCGTCCATTTCGCTCGTGACGCCTGGAGGCTCTCCGGCCGAGGCATCGCCCGAAGGCACCCTCGGGGCGCCCGCACCGATGCGCAGCAACTGGGCCGCCTGGCCCGACGTGACCTGGGCCGGGCCCGCGTACTGGGGTAACCGGCTGCAGGACTGGCGGATCGCCGGCGGGCAGCTCGAATGCGCCGTCAGCGCGCCGAATCGCAGCCTGCACTGCCTGACGCACCAGCTCTCCGAATCGGACGGCGACTTCACGATGCGGGTGGACCTCGAGGTCCTCAACCTGAGAGGCTCGGACGCCGATCGCATCGGCTTTCGCATCGGGGCCCGGGCGCTGGACCAGCCCGTACGGGTGACGTTTGACGACTACCGGCGCAACGCTGTCTTCGGCGAGGGATTGCAGGCGGGCATCGATGGAACGGGGCGCCTGTTCGTCGGCGAGACCCGCGGGGACGAGCCGGTGCCGCTGGTCGGGCCGATCCGGCTGGAGTTGCACGCCTCGGAGGACGGCGGGTCCTACCGGCTGACGCTGGCAGCCACCGATGCCGCCGGCGGGGAGCTGCTGGGCCGTTTGCGCGTCGAGGAGGTGGACGCCGACGCGCTGATCGGTTCGCCGGCGCTGCTTGCCCACGTGGCTTCACAGGAGGAGGACGCCGACACCCCGTCGGTCCGCTTTTCAGACTGGAGGATGGCCGGCAGTAAGCTGGCCCACCGTCCGGGGCAAACCTACGGGCCGATTTGCTTCGCCCAATATACACTGGACCGCGGGGTGCTCAAGATGACGGCGCAGTTGATGCCAATTGAGGCCGTCGCCGGGCATCTTGCCGAGCTCCAGCTTCGCGAAGGCGGCCGCTGGACGACGGTCGAGGAAACCACCGTCCACCCCCTGGCGCGCACGGCCCACTTTCGCATCGAGGACTGGTCGAACGCGGAGGCCATCCCATATCGCATCCGCGTGACGCTTCCGCTGGAGACGGGCCCGGAGACGTTCTTTTACGAGGGCACCATCGTCGCCGAACCCGCCCCGACGGATCCGCTCAAGATGGCGGTGTTCAGCTGCAACAGCCACTACGGTTTCCCCAACGACGAAGTCGTGCGGCACGCGAGCGCGCACCGGCCCGATCTTGCCGTCTTCCTGGGAGATCAGATCTACGAGTCCCACGGCGGCCTGGGCGTAGAGCGGACGCACGATGTCGAAAAGGCCACGCTGGACTACCTGCGCAAGTGGTACATGTTCGGCTGGTCGTATCGTGATCTGTTCCGTCACATCCCTTCCGCGTTCATTCCCGACGACCACGACGTCTTCCATGGCAATATCTGGGGGGAGGGCGGCAAAGAGGCGCCGACGGATCAGGGATGGGGCTATGAAGCGCAGGACCTCGGCGGCTACAAGTATCCTCCGGAGTGGGTGCGGATGGTCGAACGGACACTGACGAGCCATCTGCCGGACCCCTGGGACCCGACGCCGGTCGAGCAGGACATCGGCGTCTACTACACCGACTGGACCTACGGCGGAGTCAGCCTCGCCATCATCGAGGATCGCAAGTTCAAGACCGCCCCGAACAACGCCCTGTCGTTTGAGGTGGTCAACGGATTCCCGCAGGATCCGGACGTAGAGCTGAGGGAGTTCTACGACGTCGATGCGGACCTGCTGGGAGCGCGCCAACAGGAATTCCTGGAGCACTGGGCGGCCGACTGGAGCCACGGGGCGCGGATGAAAGCGGTCCTCTCGCAAAGCCCGTTTTGCGGTGCCCACACGATGGAAAAAGGGGCTACGCACGACCGAGACGTTCCAACAACGCCGATACCGGAGCGGGGGGAATATCCGTCCGGAGACTACCCGGCGCGGGACATGGACACCAACGGCTGGCCTCAGAAGGGCCGCGACGTAGCCCTCCGCGCCATTCGCAAGGGTTTTGCCCTGCACGTCGCCGGCGACCAGCATCTCGGCAGCGTGATCCGCTACGGGGTGGAACGCCACGGCGATGCCGGCTTCGTCTTTACCGGTCCGGCGCTGAACAACATCTGGCCCCGGCGGTGGTGGCCGGCGGTGGAGGCGGAGCATCAACCCCTGATGGGGCGTCCCCGCTACACCGGCGACTTTCGCGACGCCTTCGGCAACCGGATGACGGTACTGGCGGTGACCAACCCGGTGCAGACGAACCGTGAGCCGGCTCTGATATACGACCGGGCCACCGGATACGGCATCGTCACCTTCGACACGGCCGAGCGGACGATGCGCATCGAGTGCTGGCCTCGTTACGTAGATCCGCGCGCGAACCCCGAAGGGCAGTGTGACGGCTGGCCGATCGTGATCCATCAGCTGGACAACTACGGACGCGACGCGGCCGGCCACCTGCCGGAGCTGCGCGTCGAAGGCATGAATGATCCGGTCGTCGAAGTGCATAACCAGCGGAGCGGGGAGATGGAGTACGCGGTGCGGATCGCCGGCCGGCGCTTTCGCCCCAAGGTGTTCGATGCACAGAGTCGCTACACGCTGCGCATCGGCGATCCCGATCAGGAGCGGTGGCAAGAGCGTCCCGACCTGCGCGTGGGCGATGCGGAGCCCATCCGGTGCGTCTTCGACTAATCCCGGGTACGACGCCCCGGTCTCCCGCCCCTGGCTCTCCAGCTCGCGGGCGATCACACGCGTGCGGCGGCGGCCGTAGATGGCAATTTCCGCACGGATCGACGGCGCTTACCGTGCCCCTGGCCGGGCCGCAGGCTGCTCGTCCCAGAACCAGAGCGGCTCCAGCTCCTCTTGCGACGGCCAGATCCGCGTCAGCGTGTCGGCTTCGAACAGCTCGCCGTTCTTCACCACGTAGCGGATGTCGACGGTGTTGCGGATGTCGTCGAGCGGGTTCGACTCCAGCACCACCAGGTCGGCCAGCTTGCCGGGTTCGATGCTGCCCACGTCCTCCGCGATACCTATGATCTCGGCCCCGTGGAGCGTGGCAGCGCGCAGCGCCTCCATGGGCGTGAAGGCCGTGGCGAGCGCCCAGAGCTCCCAGTGGTAGCCGAGACCCTGGAGCTGGCCGTGGCTTCCGACGCCGACGCGCCCGCCGGCGCGCACGATCTTGGCAGCCTGCTGCGCCGTTTCATCGAACACGTACTGATCCTCCCGAAACCATGGCCGGCGTCTCGTCTTCGCATCGATCAGATGGTGAGGCACGAAGCGGTTTAGCTTTTCGTTCTCGTGCACCTCGCCGGTCGTATAGAAGTAGTTCTCGGCCCACGGTCCGCCGTACTGAACGAGCAGCGTCGGGGTGTAGGCCATCCGCGACCGTGCCATGAGCTCGACGACATCCCGGTAAAGGGGCACGATGGGCAGCGCGTGCTCGTTGCCGCTGAAGCCGTCGATGGCGTGCGTCAGGTCAAGCTTCAGATCCAGGGCGCCCTCCGTCGTTGGCATCATCTGCAGCTCGTGGGCGGCCATGGCGACGAACTGCCGCTGCTTACGGTTGCCGGCGATGTACTGCTTGAGGTTGCGCGTGCGATAATGCTCCCTGTATTTGCGGAGCACGCCTTCGGCCTCTTCCACCGATTCGAAGACGTTATTGGAGAAGATGCCCGGACCGGTTGAGTAAGCCCGCGGGCCCAGGATGTCCCCCGTCTCGACGAGATCCTGATACGCGAACATGTCGTTCGTCATAGTCTGTACGTCGAGTCCGGAGGTGACCCCGAAGGCAAGGTTGGCAAGGAAGCTCCAGTTCTGCACGTCGAGCACGCCCTTCCGCACCTCCGCCCAGTGGGCGTGCGTGTCGACGAAGCCCGGCACGGTCGTCGTGCGGCGCACGTCGACGACTTCCGCTCCCGAGGGAAATTCGAGGGTCCCCGTCGGGCCGACGGCCACGATGCGGTTGTCGCGTACGACGACGTCTGCCTCTTCGATGATCTCGTCCCCGCGCATCGTGATCGCGCGCGTGCCTCGCAGCACGACCGTGCCGGACGGTGCGGCGCGCGGCCGTACGACCTCGGCTTCGAACGCGTCGGGCGCGATATTTCCGGCCTGCGTCGTGTCGAACGAGACCGAATCGAGCGGCTGCCGGTAGAACGTCGAGCCGACGGCCCACGTGATCGTTTCTCCGCTGTCGGCCCAGCCGAAATAGTCCGCGCCGACGTCGGTAAGCTTTTTCACAGGTACGGACGGCGAGCTGACGTCTACCGTAGGTGCGTCACCTCCGACGCGCGGCACGGCCGCGAGGTAGAGCTGGTTCTGGACGTGAGCCAGGATCCAGCGCCCGTTCGGACTGATGCGCGCGTCGATCGCCGAGACGGGCTGTTCGTGCGAATAGATGCCTTTCCCGGTGACCTTGACGTGTGCGCGGCGGTCCGTGCCGTCGAGCCGCATGGAGACGAGGCCCTGCCCGCCTCCCTGCTCGAAGCCCAGGTCGTAGACATATACGCGATTCGGGTCGGCTCCGAAGTGGGGCTTGCCGAGGCCCCGGGCCGGCAGCACGACTTCTGCTGCGCCGCCGCCGGCCGGGATCCTAATGATTTCCATGGGGATGCTGAAGCCGAAAAATTCATCCTCCGCCGCCGCCCGCATATAGGCGGAGCCGCGCAGGGCGACGATGGTGGATCCATCCGGGGACCAGGCCGGGTCCGCATAAAAGGCGGGCACTTCGGTGAGTTGTTCGGGAGGACTGCTGCCGTCCGCAGGCGTTCTCCACAGGTGACCCTCTCCATCTTCCCACGTTACGTAGGCGATCCAACGACCGTCCGGCGACCAGGCCGGCTGGAACTGCCGCTGATCAGACGTCATGCCGCGCTGCGGGGCGCCGTCGGGGAGGTCCATCACGTAGAGATGCGTGAGGGCCGAGAAGGCGATCCTGTCCCCGTTGGGCGACTGAGACGGATCCTGAATGATGCGCGCACGCACCGCATCCTCCTCAACGGCGTATGGAAAGTAGAGGCGTGGTCCGAGATCCAGCGCCACCTCGGCTGTGAATGGGATCTCCCGCACGCTGCCGTCCGCCAGCTCCACCTCGCGGATCCTCCCGTCGAAGGAGACGACGACGGATTCGCCGTCGGGCATAAACGCGTAGCCGGGAAGGAGGTCGCGCGTGAAGCGAGACTCCTGATCGTCCCGCGTGACGGGGTAGATGAGCCAGCGATCCTCGCCGGTCTCGAGGTCCCGCACCCGAAGGCCCGTCTGAGCATCGTCGCGGGTGCCGTAGACGAGCCGTCGGCCGTCCGGCGAGACGAGCGGACGCATCGCGCTTCCGGCGGCCTGCGTCAGCACGTCCTCCTGGCCCGACTGGAGATCGCGCCGCGCGACCTGCCAGAGGGGGAGGTCGACGTTGTAGCCGAAGCCGCCCTGCTTTCGAGCGTAATAGACATAGCGCCCGTCGTGCGATATGGTCGCCCCGAGCGCGTTATGCCGCTGGGATGTGGGCGTGTCGTCAGACGATTTAGCGGTCGTGACGCGGACGCCCTTGCCGCCGTCTACGTGATACATCCAGAGCTCGTACGTGCGCAAACCCCACGTCGAGCGGGACGCGACGACGTAGTCGCCCTCGGGCATCCAGGCGGGTGACGCGAAAAGTGCGTCGGCGTCGCTGCTCAGCTTGCGCGGTTCGGTTCCGTCGGCATCCATGATCCACAGGTTTTCGGAGCCGTGGCGGTCACTGATGAAGGCGATCCGCTCGCCGTCGGGCGCGTAGCGCGGCTGGGAGTCGAATGCCATGCCGCTCGTGAGGCGGGCCGCCTCACCGCCCTCGACGGGCACCGTGTAGAGATCGCCCAGAAGCTCGAGGAGGATGGATTGCCCGTCGGGCGAGACGTCGAGCGAGAGCCAGGTTGCCTCGTTGGTCGTGAATTCGATGGTCCGGGCCGGCTCGATGGGAAGTGCGGCATCTCCGCCGGCATCCTCCTCCTGAGCGATTGCAGGCCAGGCGGTTACTAGGGCGGCGAGCGTGACGAAGCAGAGGAGACGAGACATTATGCCGGCCGTTACGTTACTTGTCGATGCGATATGCGTGACGAAAGCTATCGCCCGAGGCGAGCAATCGCAATGTAGATGAGCGTCCGGGCGACAGATTGCCGCCGCCTGGTGGTTCCTGAGGCACGCCTGCTCGCACGCGTCTTCCGCGTCGACGTCACGGTCTGTCCGGACTGCGGCGGCACGATGAAGTTCATCGCCGCGCTGACAGATCCCCCTTCGACTCGTACCTACCTCGACGGAGTAGGTCTGGCGGACACGTCCGTCCTCCCGCTAAGGAAACGCCCGCGCGCCGGGGGGGAAATGCCCTGACCGCACGCGCCACCTCCTTCCGACCTGCGCGCGTATGACGGCTTACGATCCAGACCGCTACAAATAAACTGCGGCACACGCCAGGCAGGCCACCGCAGACCTTGCACCCCTACGAAAGAAGCCGTTTATTCTTCCTATCCGCCGGACATCTCTTCATCGCGCCCATGGAGGAAGAATGGCAAACCCCTGGTAGCGAGCCGGTCTCGTCTGCGCACTCATCGCCTTGGTGGCGGGCTGCGCCACCACCGGCGCGCAGACGCGAACCAGCGACGATACCGACGAAACGCGCAGCGAGGTCGAGACGCGTCGCGCCCTGGCCGGCATGCAGAACGGCGCCTGGGAGTCCACCTACGAGCCGCTCCCCTCGCGCCCGACCCTGATCAAGGACGCCACCGTCATGACCGCCGCCGGCGAGGAGATCGCCGGGGGCGACGTGCTGATGCGCGACGGCCGGATCGAGGCGGTCGGCGCCAATCTGGACGCGCCGGCCGGCGCCGAGGTCATCGATGCCTCCGGTCGCTGGGTCACGCCGGTCCTCATCGACACCCACTCGCATCTCGGGGTCTACCCGTCGCCGAGCGTCTCGGCCCATTCCGAGGGAAACGAGGCCACCGACCCGACGACCGCCGAGGTGTGGGCGGTTCACTCGGTGTGGCCAAACGACCCGGGCTTCACCCGCGCGATCGCCGGCGGGGTCACCACGCTCCAGATCCTCCCCGGCAGCGCCAACCTGATCGGCGGCCGGGGGGTCACGTTGAAGCCGATCCCAGCCCGAAGCGCGCAGGCGATGATGTGGCCCAACGCGCCGATGGCGCTCAAGATGGCGTGCGGCGAGAACCCCAAACGGGTCTACGACGACGACGGCCCGTCGACCCGGATGGGCAACTGGGCGGGGTACCGCCAGGCGTTCATCGCCGCCCAGGAGTACCGCAAGAAATGGGACGAGTGGGTCGAAAAGGGCGGCGAGAAGCCCTCGCGGGACCTCGCCAACGAGACCCTCGCCGAGGTGCTGCGGGGCAACGTCCTGGTCCACAATCACTGCTACCGCTCCGACGACATGACGAACATGGTCAACCTGTCGCGGGAGTTCGGCTTCCAGGTGCGCTCGTTCCACCACGGCGTGGAGGCGTACAAGATCCGTGACCTGCTCGCCCGCGACTCGATCGGCGCAAGCGTGTGGTACGATTGGTGGGGGTTCAAGATGGAGGCGTTCGACATGGTGCCGCAGAACCTGGCGCTGCTCGAGGAGGCCGGGGCGCCGGCGATCCTCCACACCGACGACGCGATGGGGATCCGATCATGAACCAGGATGCCGCCCACGCGATGTGGGCCGGGCGGCGCGCGGGGATCGACGTGAGCCGGGACGCGGCGCTGCGGTGGATCACCGCCAATCCCGCCTGGGCGCTGGGTCTGTCGGAGAAGACCGGCACGCTCGAGCCCGGCAAGAATGCCGACATGATGATCTGGTCGGGAGACCCGTTCAGCGTCTACTCCCACGCCGACCAGGTCTTCATCGACGGGGCGCTGGTGTACGATCGGCTGACCGGGCTCAAGCCCGTCACCGACTTCGAGACCGGCCTGCCGATGCCGAGCGCGTCGGAAGGGGGGTCGCAATGAGCTTCCGGATCTCCCACACCGTGCTCTTCGCCGCCGTCGCGGCGGCGGCCCTGCTGCTGTTCCCCGATCGCTCCGACGCGCAGGATCTCGCGATCGTCGGGGCCACCGTCCACCCCGTGAGCGGGCCATCGATCGAGAATGCGACCGTCATCGTCCGCGACGGGCGGATCGCGGCCGTCGGAAGCGACGTCGCCGTCCCCGACGCGGTCCGGCGCATCGACGGCGCCGGCAAGGTCGTGACGCCCGGGCTGTTCGACCCCAACTCCCAGATCGGGCTGGTCGAGGTCGACCTAGTGTCGCAGACCCGCGACCAGCGGCTGGCCGACGACGACGACCCGATCACCGCCGCGTTCGATCCGAGCGTGGCGCTCAATCCGTGGTCGACCCTGATCCCCTACGCCCGCTCGGGCGGTCTGACCACCGTCGCCACCACCCCCAACGGCGGGCTGGTGGCCGGCCAGGCGGCAGTGATCGATCTCGCCGGCGAGACCCCCGATGCGATGCTGGTGCGGCCCCGCGTGGCGATGCTCGCCTCCTACGGCGAGAGCGGCGCCGCGGCGGCCGGCGGCGCTCGCGGCGGGGCGATCGTGCGGATGCGCGAGCTCCTCGAGGACGCCCGCTTCTGGCGCGCCAACCGGTCCGCCTTCGATCGCGGCCAGTCGCGCGATCTGGCGCAGTCGCGCCTCGACCTCGAGGCGCTCCAGCCGGTGCTGGAGGGGACGATGCCGCTGATCGTCCGGGCGCACCGCCCGAGCGACATCCTGGCCGTGCTCGAGCTCGCCCGCGAGTTCGGCGTGCGGCCCGTCATCCTGGGCGGCAGCGAGGCGTGGACGGTCGCCGACCGGCTTGCCGAGGCGGGCGTTCCGGTGATCCTCAAGCCGCTGACGAGCCTCCCCGGCGACTTCGAGCAGCTCGGCGCCCGGTTCGACAACGCCACGATCCTCCACGCCGCCGGGGTGCCGATCGCGTTCACCACGTTCGACAACTACCGCGCCAACGAGATCACCCAGGAGGCGGGCAACGCCGTTCGTTTCGGGCTGCCGTGGGACGCCGCGCTGCGGGCGATCACGCTTGCGCCCGCGGAAATCTACGGGATCGCCGACGGGTACGGTTCGATTGAGCCCGGCAAGGTCGCCAACTTGGTGGTGTGGAGCGGGGATCCGCTCGAGCTCTCCACCTGGCCGGACGCAGTAGTGATCCGCGGCCGGGTCCAACCGGAGAACTCGCGCCAGAAGGCGCTCCTGGAGCGCTACCGGTCGCTCGACGACACTCCGCGCCCGGCCTACGACGACGGGCGTTGAGACCGTTTGACGGGCGGCGGCCAGAAGCTCGACAGCCGCGTGGTTCGCTGAGAGCGGGTCGGCGATCGGGTGCTCTTGCGGAACGAGATGTACGAGATCGCCGCCGACTCCACCGATCCCATCTACACCGCGGTGCAGAACGCGCGCCTGGCGCCGGTGCTGGCGTCGTTCCCCGTGAAGGCGATCGGCGCCACCGGCGCGCCGGTGGTGGACGTGACCGAGCTCTTCACCACCGACATCCCCGAGTTCAGCCCCGGTGTCTATGTGAATAGAGCGGCCCGCAACAGGATCGGGCACGACCTTCGATTGTTCAATAGGAGTCGGGCATGCCTGTCTTTCCAGCCTTTGCCGGCGAGCGCAGATCGGCCGGAAGGCCGACACTCCACCATTGCTACCACCGCCGCACACCCGAGACGGAACCTCTCTACCAGGTGATGGCCGAACACCTGGAAACCTTCCTGGAGCGCACGCGATCCTCCGACCGTCACCTCCCGGCCTACGTGGAACGCGAACTTCGGGCCTACGTGGAATGCGGGATTCTCTCTTTCGGCTTCCTGCGCGCTCGCTGTCAATACTGCGGCCAAAGCCGCGTCGTGGCCTTCTCGTGCAAGAAGCGCGGCTTCTGCCCGAGCTGCACCGGGCGCCGCATGGCCGACACCGCCGCCCGACTCACTGACGAGGTGCTGCCGGAGGTGCCGGTGCGTCAGTAGGTGCTCAGTCTACGCTACGAGATCCGGTTCCGGCTGGCTTGGGACGGCGACCTCCTCAGCGCCGTGTTGGCGGTCTTCCTGCGGGTGGTCTACGGTTGGTATCGGCGTCGGGCTCGCGAAGATGGCCACGACGACTCGCGCTGCGGCTCGGTCACTTTCGTGCAGCGCTGCGGCTCGGCCTTCAACCTCAACCCGCACTTTCACGTCCTCATACCCGACGGCGTCTTCGTCGAAGGCCGCAGCGGCACGCCCGTCTTCGTGCCCGCACCTGCTGCTCTCGCCTCTGGAACTCATCGAGACGAGCACGCACAGCGTGCGACTCACGCTAGTAAAAGCTCGCTACCCTCATTCCACGTCCCCGCCTCAACCTCGTCCGCTACCACGGCGTCCTCGCCCCGAACGCTGCCGGGCGGGAGCACATCGTGCCGGGACCCCGTCCGGAAGAGGCCGGTTCTGAGGCGCCGTGTTCCCACGCGACCTCAACCCATACCCTAGACCCTCCTACCGGCTCTCCTGGGCACGCCTGCTCGCACGCGTCTTCCGCGTCGACGTCACGCTCTGCCCGGACTGCGGCGGTACGATGAAGATCATCGCCGCGCTCACGCACCCGCCTGCGATTTGCACCTACCTCGAAGGCGTAGGACTCACGTCACGCTCACCGCCGGTCGCGCCCCCACGGCCACGGCCTCAGACCTCATTCGATTTCGACTACGCCTAATCCGCCCGCCCGGCGCCGCGAAGCCAGGCCCCGCAAAGGGCCGGCGGACACGTCTGTCCTCCCGCTACGGAAACGCCCCCTTTCTGGGGCAAAAACCCCCAACCGCGCCCACGCCACCTCCTTCCAACCCACGCGCGTAGAACAGCTTACGATCCAGACCGCTACATAACGCTGCAGCAAACCGCCGCAAGCCTTGCTCCGCTACGCAAGAGGCCGTTGGGGCCGCCCCCCAGAAGCTGTACCAGTTGGATGGCTAAGAGGCTGATCTGAGAAAGACGGCAGGAGCCGGTATCTTCCCCCAAAGAACAAAAGGAGATCTTATGGGGAAGAGACGAAAGTACAGCGCATCATTCAAGTTCAAGGTCGTCCTCGAAGCCCTGCAGGGCGAGAGGACGAACGCGGAGATGGCGCGGGCCTACGACGTCCATCCGGTCACGCTCTCGAAGTGGAAGAAGACGTTTCAGGAGGAAGGCGCGAAGGTCTTCGGCGGCGACGATGTCGTGAAGGAGAAAGACGATAAGATCGCTAAGCTCGAGCAGATGCTCGGTAAGAAAGAGGTCGAGCTGGCCCTTTTGAAGAATTTTTTTCCCGAGGACTGACGATAGGCGAGAAGGTGAAACTGGTCAAAGGACATCGAGACCGCCACGGCCTCAACCGGTGCCTCGAGGCGATCGGTCTGGCCAAGAGCACGTGGTACGACCGCCTTCGCAGGCCCGATCCGGGCGCGAAGGATCGCGCGCTGCTCGAGGTGCTCCTCGAGGTCATCGAAGAGTATCCCGAATATGGTTACCGGCGGCTCTTGCCAGAGGTGAACGAGCGCATGGAGGACACCGTCAATCACAAGCGGCTCCGCCGCGTGCTGAAGGAACACGAGCTGGCCCTGAAGCGCTCGGTGCCGAAGCACAAGCCGAGTCCGGTCCGGAAGATCCTGAAGCAGGCGCGCGGGCATCTTGACCTCGTCACCGACAGCGAGGCGCCCGGGCCGCTGGAGGTTCTATCGACGGACTTCACCGAACTGAAGTATGCCGACGGATCTCGAAAAGCCTACCTGATGGCGTTCGTCGACGTGGCCGGCAAGCTCGTGCCCGGATGGACCCTCTCACGCCGTGCAGACCGGCAGCTCGCCCTCAGGGCCTGGAAGCAGGCCAAGGAGACGCTAAGCCTCCTGGGACGCTCTGCGGCCGGGCTCATGGTCCACAGCGACCAGGACGCCGTCTACACCAGCTACGATTGGCTTGACCGGCTTCTCGTCCGCGACGGCGCCCGGGCGTCGTACTCCGAGCGCGGCTGTAAGGATAATCCGTGGATCGAGTCGCTCTGGAGCCGAATGAAGGACGAGATCGGATCCCGAATCAACCAGGCCGAAACGCTCGGCGAACTCCGGCAGATACTCAAAGAACGATTTACCAAGTACAACACCCGGCGACGGCACTCATTGATCGAGTACCAATCGCCGATTAACTACCTGCGAACCCGGGGCGAAGATATCGAACCTGTCTTAGCTGCACTTAGCGATTAAACTGGTACAAATTCTCGGGCGCGCGTCCGTTTATTCTTCCTATCCGCGTTTATTCTTCCTATCCGCCAACCCAAGAGTTGGTGTATCGCGACTCACTGTACTATCCCGGCATGGATCTACTGGGCTCGTTTAAGGATGGAGAAAAGATTCAGCTGCGCAAAGCAGCATTTCTGATGACCGCGCTGAGCGACAACACAGCGAGCCTCTGGCTGCAACACCTCTGCGGCGGCGGCGAGGCGATCAATCGCTGGCTATCGGACCACGGCTTCCAGGCTACGCGAATGAACTCGCGAACGGAGGGACGCCGTAAATTCTGGGAGGTTTACGGATGGGGGTAGACCAGTCCTCGCGAGATGGCGGAACTCCTGGTGCTGATTCGGAACGGCGAGGCCGTGAACCCCGAGGTCGACGAAGAGATGTATCGTTTGCTTTCCAAATCTTACTAGGATGAGGGAGCGCATTTTCAAATTCCACCGTCCGTTTCGGTTGCTTCGAAACAGGGGCCCGTCGACCGGTGGCGGTCGGAGGTAGCTCTCGTCCACGCGCCGCACGGGGATTACGTCTTCACTGTTATCACGAATAATCAGGCGGATGAGCGGTGGGCGCACGACAACGAGGGTGAAGTGTTGATTCGCCGCGTTTCGCGCCTACTGTGGAATGAGTTCGAGCCTGAGTCGGCATGGTCGCCGAATTCCGGCGTGGAAAACCATAGGAAGTAGTGGCTGGATCACATGGAGAATCCTATCTGGAAGTTGTTCAAACGCTCGGCGCCGCCTCCGAGTGAGGTTAGTTCGGGGAAGCAGGACGGATTGTCGACGTTTGGCGGGGTGTTTACGCCTTCGATCTTGACGATCCTGGGCGTCATCATGTACTTGCGTTTCGGCTGGGTAGTCGGAAACGTAGGGTTGATCGGGACGCTATTGATCGTCACGCTTTCGACGTCGATCACGTTTCTCACGGCGCTGTCCATCGCGGCCATCGCCACCGACCAGCGTGTTCGGATCGGGGGTGCCTACTACATGATCAGCCGATCGCTGGGCATCGAGTCGGGCGGGGCGATCGGGATCCCGCTGTATCTTGCGCAGGGTCTGTCGGTGGCGCTCTACACGGTCGGTTTTGCCGAAAGCGTCGTGAGCGTATTTCCCGCGCTGGATATGAAACTCGTCGGCATCATCACGACCGTGCTCATTGCCGCACTGGCACTGACTTCCGCTAAGATGGCCATCCGCGCCCAGTTCTTCATCATGGCCGGTATCGCGCTGTCGCTGGTGTCGCTGGCCTTCGGCCAACCCATCGAAGAAACGCACATCGAGATGTGGGGCGCGGCGGGCAGGCACTCCGAGCCGTTCTGGGTCGTATTTGCGGTCTTCTTTCCGGCCGTCACCGGCATCATGGCGGGCGTCAACATGTCGGGTGACCTCAAGGACCCGGCCAAATCGATCCCCCGAGGCACGTTCTGGGCGATCGGCGTCGGCTACGTCATCTACATGGGTCTGCCGGTTCTCATCGCCAACCGGGCGGATGCGTTGACCCTCATCGAGGATCCGCTCATAATGCGGCGGATGGCATTCTGGGGAGATGCGATCCTCATCGGAGTATGGGGCGCCACGCTCTCGAGCGCCGTAGGCAGCATTCTGGGGGCACCGCGTGTACTGCAGGCGCTGGCGCGCGACGGCGTCCTTCCGCGAAGGCTCCAATGGCTGGGTAAAGGAAGCGGCGACGACGACGCTCCGCGCGCCGGTACGGTGGTGACGCTCGGTCTCGCGTTGGCGGCCGTCTATCTCGGGAATCTGAACATCATCGCACCCATTCTCACGATGTTCTTCCTCACGACCTATGGCGTGCTGAACATCGCCGCCGGCGTCGAGAGATTGCTCCAAAGCCCTTCGTTCCGGCCGTCGTTAAAAGTGCACTGGGCATTCTCGCTGCTCGGCGCACTCGGGTGCATCTCGGTGATGTTTCTGATCAATGCGCCGGCCACCCTCATCGCCGCGGCATTCGTAACGGGCATCTTCGTCTGGTTGAAGCGACGGGAGATGCGGTCGGCATGGGGCGACGTCTGGCGTGGCGTGTGGATGGCGTTGACACGCGCCGGCTTGCTCCGCCTTCGCGGTAAATCGGAACCGAAGAACTGGCGGCCGCACTTGCTCGTGCTATCGGGCGCTCCCGCGCGCCGCTGGCACCTCGTTGACCTGGCGTCGGCACTCAGTCACAGTCGCGGGCTAATTACCGTCTCGACGGTGCTTGCGACGGATTCCGTGACAAGAGGGCGGCAAGATGCGATGGAGAATCGCATCACCGAGTATCTTGAAGATCGCGGAGTACAGGCGCTCGTCCGCGTGATAACAGCCCCCGATCCTTTTGAAGGGGCGGAGCGCCTCGTCGACGCCTACGGGCTGGGTGGATTGGCACCGAATACGATCCTTCTCGGGGATAGCGGCGACGCCGCGAGCCGCGGCCGCTACTGTGAGATGATTTCCCACTTCTACGACGCCAATCGCAACGTGATGATCGTGCGCGACGATCGGGTTCAGGGGTTCGGCCGTCGAGAGCGCATCGACGTGTGGTGGGGCGGGCTCAAAGGCAACGGCGGCCTCATGATGCTGCTGGCCTACCTGATCCGGACCGACCTGTCGTGGCGCGGCGCCGTCGTAAGGTTGAAAATGGTGGTGGCGAACGAATCGGCGGCAGAAGATGCGCGCGCGAATGTCACTGCCCTCCTGGCGGAGACACGCACAGGCGCGGAGCTGGACGTCATCGCTGCCCATGGCCGCCCGTTCGTCGACATTTTGTACGAGTCGTCCCATAATGCCGACCTGGTGTTCATGGGAATGGCCGAGCCCAACGACGATTACGTTTCGTATTATGAACAACTCAGGAAGCGGACCGAGGGCCTGCCGACGACCGTATTCGTGCTGGCTGCCGAAGAAATTGCCTTCGATGAAGTGCTGCTTTGATCCGCACTCGCTTTTGTTCAGTCGTTGAAATGACATCATGCGCTCGTTTCTTCTTCTCGGCGCGCTCAGCGTCACCAAATCTATCGCGCTCGATTGGGAGGACGAGATCGGCGCCATTCTAGGTCACTTGGAGATGATCGAGGAAATCGACAACTTCAGGGAGACGTATCTCCTCGACGGACGCGCGCATGTCGAAGGCGATATCTTCAGGAATCCCGACCTCGCGAAGACCTACGAGCTGATCGCCCGCGGTGGGTGCGATGCGTTCTATGAAGGGGAGATTGCCGACGTCTTGGAAGCCTACATGCGCCTCATCGGGGGTTACCTGCGAAAGGAGGATCTGCAAGCGCACACGAGCACATGGGGCGATCCGATCTCGGTTA
Organism: Rhodothermales bacterium; assembly: GCA_040904565.1. Lineage (GTDB taxonomy): Bacteria > Bacteroidota > Rhodothermia > Rhodothermales > VXPQ01 > JBBDTI01. Next base: position 113,653 of record JBBDTI010000030.1, on the reverse strand, counting down.
ATTACCGCGGCTACGACGTGTATGAGCTGCCGCCGAACGGACAGGGAATAGCCGCGCTGCAAATGCTCACTATTCTCGAGGGGTTCGATCTCGCAGCTATGGGCCACAATTCGGCCGAACGGCTTCCGCTCATAGAGGTTGTTAACGGCAATCGGAACGAAGGTGAACCCGATGCCGGCCAGCAGCCCCACCGGAAGGCCGGGAAGGAGATCATCAATGCCGACCCAGCTCATGAAGACGGCGAGGATGAACGCCATGACGAGGGCCAACAGCAGCGACCAGAGGTGGACGATGGGCGAGTAATCGGCCTTCAGCTCCTCCTCCGTCTTCCCGATGTAGCGCATCCGGACTTGACCGAAGAGGGGGCCGTACCACAGAAATCCGAGTGCGAGGCGCGAGAGGCCGGCGACCACGAGGTCGTTTTCAATGGCGCGGGACATTCGGACTATATCATGCCCTCATCTCGGTCGGCGATCGACGCGAACGAATCGGCATGTTGCTGCTGAATGTGAGTAGTCGGGTCGGGAGCGGCTTCCTGTTTGCGTCGTCGCTTCGATGTCGAAAGTTCGGCCGCCGGGCATCTGACGCTACGGCTTCGAGCCGAGTTTGTATGACTACCTCCCCAGCCGTCCTACCTCCCCGGCCGTCCGGAGCTACCGAGCATGACGGTCCGCCTCTTACGGTTCATGCGCACGGGCTCAAAAATTCATATATATTGCATGCCGCCGATCGCATCAATCGTTCTCCCGACGCAACAACGATCGCATGATAACCATCGCATGATGACGCGATTCCTCACTTTGGCCCTCACGGCAGCTGTCGCATGGCTCCTCCTAGCGGAGCCCGCCGCCGGACAACAAATCTCCAGAGACGAGCTCGTATTCCTGACCCCCGAATGGTCCGGCGACCGCTTCCCGGACGGTCGACCTCGCGTGCCGGACTACGTTCTCGAGCGCATGAAGCTCGTGACGCTCGAAGAGGCGTGGGCCGTCTTGAGAGGCGACAACTTCAACCACCAGTACGACGACGGCTGGCTGCAAATTAATCCGGACAGCGTGCTCGTCGGCCGCGCCGTGACGGCCACCTTTATACCCGGCCGACCCGACATCCACCGGGTGATCGACAGAAGAGGTCACGAAGAGGACGGGCGAATCAAGTCTCAGAACTCATGGCCGGTCGACCTGCTGGTGGATGGCGACGTGTACGTCGTCGATCAGTTCGGCGCGCACGAGGACGGTCCGACAATCGGCGATAATCTCGGCAATGCCATCTATGCGAAATCCGGCAACGGAATCGTCTACAACGGGGCCATCCGAGACATCAGCGGCCTGAAGGAGCTCGGCGACTTCACGTCGTTCGTTCGGAGCTACCATCCGTCGCATCATCTGAACAATCCCGCCGGTGCACTCAACACCACGCTGATCGGGATCAACCAGCCTACGCGAATCGGAAAGGCCACCGTCATGCCGGGGGACGTCGTGCTGGGGAGAGACGGCGGCGTCATCTTCATCCCGCCTCACCTCGTCGAGCGCGTGGTCAAGACCTCGGAGATCGTCAGGCTCCGAGATATGTTCGGACACCAGCGGTTGCGGGAAGGCGTGTACACGTCGGGACAGATCGATTCGCGGTGGTCGGACGAAATCGAGCGGGATTTCTCGCAGTGGCTGAACGACCACGTCGACGAGCTGCCCGTTCCGAAAGAGCAAGTTCAGGAATACCTCGAAACCAGAACCTGGTAGGCTCGATGGCACGAACTCACACGAGGCGTTCATTCCTTGCAAAAAGCGCCGCTGCCGGTGTTCTCGCGGCCGCACCTCTGTCCGCGTTCGGGCGGAGTCTGGAGTCGGCCGTCGAGCGTGCCGACCTGGCGTCTCGGCCGGCCGACCTGGAAATCACCGACATCAAGTGCGGGTACATACGCAACGGCCACAGCCTTTTCGTTAAGGTCTACACGAATCAGGACATCTGGGGCTGCGGGGAAGGCGTCGATGCGACGCCGGGCACCTACCACCTGGTCAAGATGTTCGGCGAGCGGATCAAGGGACAGAACCCGCTCAACGTCCATCAGCTCTTCGAACACATCCGCCGATCCGGATTCTTCGAGGGCGCACAGTCCGGCATGTTCGTCGCCGTGCTTTCCGCCGTCGAAACGGCGTTGTGGGACCTTGCCGGCAAGGCCCTCGGCGTTCCGGTTTACCAGCTGCTCGGCGGCAAATTCCGCGACCGGATTCGCGTGTACATGGACACCGCCCTGTATCAGTTTCGCCTTCCCACCCCCGAGCAGTTCGCGGCCAGTGCGTCGGAGGCCGTGGAGATGGGGTTCACCGCGATCAAGTTCGATCTCGACCAGGCCAACGATCCCAATAAATACGATCGCTATAACTGGACGGCGAGCCCCGCCGAACTCCAGCGCATGGTCGATCAGATTTCGGCTGCCCGTGAGGCGATCGGCCCAAACGTCGACATCTGCGCGGACATGCACGGCCGGTACGATGCGCCAACGGCGCACAAGGTGGCAAAGCTCATGGAGCCCCTCGATCTGATGTGGCTGGAAGAGCCGATTCCGGCCGAGAACGTGGAAGCGTACAAGCACATCACGGAATCGACGAGCACGCCCATCTGCGCCGGCGAGAACCTGTACCTCGCCCACGGCTTCCGGCGCCTGCTCGAAATCGGGGCCGTTGACATCATCATGCCGGATCTGCAGAAAGCCGGCGGGCTGGGCGAAGGCCAGCGCATCGCGAACCTCGCCAATCTGTACTACATTCCGTTCGCCCCGCACATGGTCGCCTCGTATCTCGGAGCGATGGCCGCCTGCCACGTATGCGCGTCGGTCCCCAATTTCATGATCCTGGAATGGCAGACCTATTTTCACTCCAATCCGATGTTCGACGAGATCGTCTCGTACGATGGGCCGAAGGTCGAGGACGGCTTCATCACGCTGTCGGAGAAGCCGGGCATCGGCGTCGAAATCAACGAGGATGGGATGCGTCCGTACGCGACGGAAGGTGTCCCGTTTTTCGAGTAGTGCATCGGGCCGCGGTCTCGACATTACCCATTGACCTGTTCAGCTGAGACCCCGTGCAAGCCGCTTATCGAACTCTCCTGGCCCTCTCCGCCGCCTGTGCCCTCGGTGCGGCCGGCGCGCTCATCCTCGGGCATGGAATCGCCTCTACCGGTCCGTTCGTCGTGGGAGGCCTGGTGACGCTCGCTCTTGGCTCTCGAGCGATTCCGCTGCTGAGCCAGCTGACTTTCACCATCTGGATCTTCGTCTCCGTCGCGGTGGCGATGTATTACCCACAGTATTTCCTCACGGCGGGCGACTTCGAGCTGACACGCCTCATCGTACCGCTCATCATGATCATCATGTTCGGGATGGGCACGTCGATGAGCTTGCGGGATTTCGGCGCCGTGGCAAAGATGCCCAGGGCCGTGCTGGTCGGGCTCGTCTGTCAGTTCACCATCATGCCGCTGGTCGGTCTTACGATCGCGTGGACGTTCGGCTTTCCGGATGAGGTGGCGGCAGGCATCGTGCTGGTCGGCTCGGTCTCCGGCGGCGTGGCCTCGAACGTGATGGCCTACATCGCGCGTGCCAACCTCGCGCTCTCCATCACGATGACGGCCGTATCGACCCTGGCGGCTCCGCTTATGACGCCGCTACTGATGCAGGTCCTTGCCGGTCAGTTCGTCCCGGTCGATTTCGTCGCGATGATGCTCAGCGTCGCTCAGATCGTCCTGCTTCCTATCGTGCTCGGTTTGATCGTCAACAGGCTCCTGGACGGTCGGGCGCGGTGGCTGAGCGAGGCGATGCCCTTGCTCTCGATGGCGGCCATCGCCATCGTGCTGACCATCATCGTTGCAGCCGGAAGGGACAACCTCCTCATAATCGGCCCGCTGCTTTTCGTGGCCGCGATCCTGCACAATGCCATCGGCTACCTGCTGGGCTACTGGGGTGGACGTGCGGTCGGAATGGACGAGCAGTCCTGCCGGACGATCGCGCTGGAGGTCGGGATGCAGAACGGAGGCCTGGCCACGGGTATTGCCGCCAACATGGGAATGGCCTCGACCGTAGGGCTGGCGCCGGCGATCTTCGGCCCCTGGATGAACATCTCGGGCTCGGCACTGGCGAACTGGTGGCGTAACAAACCCGACCCTGAGGAAAGCGAACTGACCCATGAGGACGCCCCGGTCGCGATCCCGTCGGGACTCGCCTAACGAAGAAGCGCGTCTAGCGACGCGTCGTCTTCCAAATCCACAGCCGGAAGAAACGGTCGCTGATCACGTACCCGTCGGGCGTGCGGTCCAGCACGTCCCGCTCGAGCATCGCCCGCGCGGCCGTGTGTGCGCTCGACTGGGCCATATCGATCCGCTTGAGGAAGGCCGATGAGAACGGCTGGATGTCGTCTTCTTCGGCCGCCATGCCCTGTAGCAGCAGCCGCTGGTTCGTCGTGAGCATCTCCCATAGCACCGTATACGTGTAGGCGAGCCGGTCCAGGAGCACGGATTCGGCGCGGTCGAGATCGGCCGGGGTGACGTCCTGATCCTGAGGTGAAATCTCCCAAAGCACGTGGGCAAAATGCTGCGTGTAGTAGGGATGGCCTCCGGTTCGCGCGCAGAGCTCGCGAACCACCTCGTCCGGGATGCGCTTCAGGGAGCGGAAGAAGCGCTCGGAAATGAAGGGCAACCAGTCATCCGTCGCGATGGCCTCAAGGGGGTAGTGTCCTGCGGATTGAAAGAGCGGGCGCGTTGTGTCCGTGAACATCTGTTCGACCAGGTGCTTCCGGCTTCCCAGAAAGAAGTAGGCGATACCCTGGTGCATCTGGATGCGGCTGCGAAGCACTCGCTCGGCCAGGTCCTCGCCGTACTCGCCGAGTCGCTGGATTTCGTCGAGGACGACGACGAACCGCTGATCGCGCGTCTCAGCGAGGCGCTGGATGCCATCGAGTGCGTCCTCGAGCTGCGGTTGCGGCGCGATCCCGCTGCGAGCGCCGAACTGGACGGACGGATTGTCGGCGTCGTCGAGGGTGAGGGAGGGTACCAGATGGCGGAAGACGTCTTTCGCGGTGGTCAGGATCCGGTCCGCTTTCGTCTCCGCCGCGGACGTGACCGCCTTAGCAATGCCGGCGGCGAGCGAGGCGGCGTCATGCGTCGGCCAGACGTCGACGTACACGGGCAGGTATCGCCTGGGCGGCAGCTTTCGAAGCACCCGCTGCACGAGCGACGTCTTGCCCATGCGCCGCTCCGCGTAGATCAAAAGCCGGTCGCCGTTCTCGGCAGCGCGGCGCAGATCCTCCATCTCCTGCCCTCGATTGCAGAAGCCGGACTCGGCGACGACGCCCCCGTATTCGAATGGATTGGCCATACTCGCGATTCATAATTAACGCTTCGTAAGTAGCGATTCGTAATTTACGAAACGTAAATCATGAAGTAAACCACGGCCTCAGATCTCATTCGAAATGGATCGAGGGTAGACTTTTGCCGAGGCGCTTTTGAGGGCGATCTCCCAGGTCGAGGCTGCGCGACCAATGATAATCTCCTCGTCGGCCTTTAGCTTGCACAGCAGCTCGGAGAGACGGGTCGTTGCCTCGTGTGTATTGATGATGGTCACGATGACGTAGCTTAGTTTTCTTGGTCAACCTGCCATCTATGGCGCCGATCCCCCGGAGTGTCTATTCGGAGCACTATAAAGGCGTCCACTCCTTCCTCAAACCCACATCTTCCCATCGCGATGAATCAACGCCTCGGTCCCACAACATTTATCGTTATCGCCTTCGTCCTGTTCGGTCTCGCCGGACCGGTCGAAGCGCAGCTGCGGTCGCTCGAGGCCGACGTGGTCGTTTACGGCGGTACGTCCGGCGCGGTCACGGCCGCCGTGCAGGCCGCGCGCATGGGGAAATCGGTCGTGGTCGTATCGCCCGACGTCCACCTGGGTGGGCTGTCCTCAGGCGGACTCGGCTATACGGATACGGGCAATAAGGAGGTCATCGGCGGGTTGTCGCGTGAGTTCTATCACCGCGTGTACCTGCATTACCAGCAGGCCGAAGCCTGGAAGTGGCAAGAACGCGACGAGTACGGAAATCGCGGGCAGGGTACGCCGGCGGTGGATCGGGAGAGGCGCACGATGTGGATTTTCGAGCCGCACGTGGCCGAGGGCGTCTTCGAGGACATGATCGCCGAGGCGGGCGTGCTGGTGCTGCGTGACGAGTGGCTCGACCGGAAGGACGGCGTGACGCTCGAAGACGGTCGGATCACGTCGATCGAGACGCTGAGCGGCACGACGGTTCGGGGCCGGATGTTCATCGATGCGACGTACGAAGGCGATTTGATGGCGGCCGCCGGCGCAAGCTACCACGTCGGACGCGAGGCCAACAGCGTCTACGGGGAGACGTGGAACGGCGTGCAGACGGGCGTCTACCACCACAGCCACTACTTCGACCCGGAGGACGACCGGGTCGACCCCTACTTCGCGCCGGGGAATCCAGCCAGCGGCATCATTCCGCGCGTTTCCGCGGCTCCGCCAGGGGAGAAAGGCAGCGGCGACAAAAAGATTCAGGCCTACTGCTTCCGGATGTGCCTGAGCAGCCATCCGGACAACCAGGTGCCGTTCCCGATGCCCGACAGCTACGATTCAGGGCAGTACCTGGGGCTGCTCCGTATGTTCGAGACCGGCTGGCACGAGCGGAATAATTTCTTCGCGAAGTACGACCCCATCCCCAACCGGAAGACGGACACGAACAATCACGGTCCGTTCAGCACCGACAACATCGGGATGAACTACGCGTATCCCGAAGCTTCCTACGAACGCCGGAAGGAGATCATCAAGGAGCACGAAGTCTACCAGAAGGGTCTCATGTACTTTCTGGCGAACGATCCGAGGGTGCCGCGGGAAATACAGGACGAGGTGAACCGATGGGGCCTCGCGAAGGATGAGTTCGTCGACAATGGGCACTGGCCTCATCAGATCTACGTGCGCGAGGCCCGGCGGATGATCGGGGCGTACATCATGACCGAACACGACATCCTCGGCAAGCGCGAGGTGCCGCAGCCGGTCGGCATGGGGTCGTACACGATGGATTCGCACAACGTGCAGCGCTACGTCACGCCCGAGGGATACGTGCAGAACGAGGGCGACATCGGCGTATCGCCGCCGGTGCCGTACGCCATCGCCTACGGATCGCTCGTCCCGCAGGCCGACGAGGTGCGCAACCTGCTCGTACCCATCGCCTTGTCGAGCTCCCACATCGCCTTCGGTTCGATTCGTATGGAGCCCGTATTTATGATCCTGGGCCAGAGTGCCGCGACGGCCGCCGTGCTGGCGATCGACACCGACGTAGCCGTGCAAAACGTCGACTACGAGGCGCTGAAGGAACAGCTTCTCGAAGACGGACAGGTGGTCCAGTACGAATAAGTGGTAGACGGGCTGCCGGCCGGTGCGCGTCTCGTGCAGGAAGGAGCAGGACTGGAAACCGCGCCTCTCAATGGAGCTCCCGTTCGTCGGCCCGGAAGTTCGACGGGCGGCGGAATTTGACATCCGTGGCTCCGGTCTCCTCGAAGAGATCGAACATCTCGTCGCGCATCGCCTGGATCCGGTCCTGGTGCTCCGGCACGTCGATCAGGTTGCGCATCTCCATGGGATCGGTCCGCAGGTCGTAGAACTCGTGGTCGTCCCACACCCCGTGGTAATAGATGTACTTATACCGATCGCCTCGAATGGCGTAGGTCGTGGGCGTGTGCGGAAATGCATCCTCCCAGAAATACTGGTAGAGGAAGGTGGAACGCCAGTCTCCGACCGGCTCACCGGAAAGCAGGGGGCGGAATGACCGGCCGTCGACGACGTGCCCCGCCGGCATGGATCCACCCGCCAGGTCCAGAAAAGTAGGCGTGATGTCGATGTTCATCACGTTCTCCTCGATGACCGAACCCGGCTCGATGAGACCCGGCGCCCAGGCCAGCATGGGCACCCGCATCGACTCCTCGTAGGCCTGCCGTTTGTCGATCAGCCCGTGCTCGCCGAGCATGAACCCGTTGTCGCCCATGTAAATGACGAGCGTCTCCTCCGCAAGGCCCTCTGCTTCCAGATAATCGAGCACTCGCTGAACGCTCTCATCCACGGCCAGGAGCGATTCGCTGTAGCGCACGATGAGATCCTCCAGGCTGGCCGGGTGATCGTCGCGCTCGTGGTACATGTACTCCACCCCGTGCCAGCTGTAGCGCTGCTCGCGCACCCAATCGGGCTTGCCCTCATAATTCTGCTCGATGTTCTTCATCGACGACGGCATTGGGATGTATGCGTCCGCATATTCACCCTCGTGCCGCTGCGCCGGTTCGAACTCCGCGTGCACGGCCTTGTGCGACAGGTAGGCCATGAAAGGCCGGTCACGGTCGATCTCGTCCAGCCAGTCCAGCGTGAAGTCGGTCAGCAGATCGGTGATGTACCCTTCGTATTCGGCGCGTTCGCCGTCCACGTTCAGCGTCGGATCATAGTACACCCCCTGCCCCATGAAGCTGACCCACCGATCGAAACCCGGCTTCGGATCGTCGTGATCGTGTCCGATGTGCCATTTACCGAAGTAGCCGGTCTGATAGCCGGCCTCCTGGAGGGCCTCGGAAACCATCGGTATGCCCTCGGGCATCACGTTCTGGTTGTCGACGACGCCGTGGCGAAACGGATACTGTCCGGTCAGAATGGAGGCCCGGCTCGGCGAGCAGAGCGACGTGCTCACGAATGCATTGGCCAGGTGTGCCCCTTGCGCCGCCATGCGGTCCATGCCCGGCGTTTCGAGGAAATCGGGCGCGTTCGGGTGAAAGCCCATGTAGTCGTAGCGGTGGTCGTCGCTCAGAATGAACACGATGTTTCGCGCTTGCTGAGCGTACCCGACGTGCACGCCCACAAGTGCAGTAACAAACAGTATCAGCAGTCGTCGTGCCATGGTTTCCATCTACGTTTAGCGAGACGAATCGTTGGATGGTCTATGCTTGCCGGTAGAATGTAGGAAATCTGCGAGACCGGATAGCATCGGGATTCAGAGGGGCCGCGCCCGCATGGTCGTTGACGCAATCCGGCTCGATTATCTCGGGCAGCGTCCGGCGCTCGTCGCTCAATTGTTTGGGGATAGATGCAGGATCTGGTGGTCGAGGTCTGATGGTATGTCGACGTGCAGTGAGGATTGTGCGACGGCGGCCTCCCCCCGCTGAATCTCCCGTCCACGCGCCGGGTCGAGCCAGCGTACCGTCCACGTGCCGGGGGCCAGCTCAAGGTGCAGGCGTTCTCCCGTACGGCCGTCGAGCAACTGGATCACGACGTGCCCGTTTGCCTCGGCCAGGACGTTCGCCCCCGCGCCGTTCGGCAGCAGGCTGATGAGCTCCGGCGCCGGCTGCATGCGCCAGAAGGGCACCTCGGCGATGAACCGACCGAGGCGCTCGACGGCGTCGTGCTGGAACGCCACGACGTCCTTGCCTTGATCCACGCCCGGGCGGTGGAAGCGGGCGGCGGCCGCGCCGCCAATGAACCGGCTCCACAGTACCACGTCCCCGCCGTCCGGTCCCCGGGTATAGTCCTTGGACACGATCAGCGGACGCGGCGTTTCCGCTCGCGCCATGGCCTGGCGGTACACGTCGATCCGCCGGGCGCCCTCGAGCGCCTGTTCTCGGGGACTCCCAAACTCGTGTCCGGAGACGCCCTGCGCGACGTCCACGTAATCATAGTGAGGATCCGTCGCGAGCGTCAGGGGACTGAAGGCGTCCTCGCATTCGCCGCCGCCATCGCGGCGGTTGGTCGAGGGCATCTCTCCGATCATTACGTCCGGCGCCCGCTCCCGGACGTAGGCTGCCCAGAAGCGGCTCCAGTCCAGGTGCGCGCGGCTCTCGTTGGACACCTTCAGCAGCACGTTGGGATATCCGGCTGCGATCTCGAGCAGGCGGTCCACGTAGCGCTTCTGCAGGACCACCACCGGATCGATGCCGGCGCGAGCGGGAATCGTGCTGTAGAACGGCGCCTCGCAGACCGCCGTCGTCCGCGGCAGCATGTCCTCGCCGTAGTTCACGTTGTTGCGTGGGTTGAAAGGGTGTGCATTCCACGCGCCGCCTTCTCCCGGGTCGTACTGGCCGCCGGGGCCGCGCGTGACGGACCAGTCGTCCCAGATCTCCAGTGACACGACGATCCGCCGCGCCAGCGCCGCATCCAGGTACGCGCGCAGCCGCTCCTCCCAGGCGGGCTCGAAGTGTTCCAAATCATATCGTCCATCCTCGAGTCGCACCCACGGCTGGAGTACGCGCGCCACCGTTCCATCGTGCATGTGGTTCATCGGGTCGTACGGCAGCACGCGCACGAGCCCCCGTACGTGGGGGCTGCCGATCGCGTCGATGACGCGGGCCAGCCGGTCGAGCTGTGCTTCGAAACCAACCGTGCCGGGCCGGCTGATCGGCGTCCAGCTGTGGTACCCGGACGCGCCCAGAGGAAAGATCGGCACGCCGCCCCAGGCCAGGTAGTGGGGATTATCCGCGAAGGGCCGGATGCGCTCGGCGGCGCCGGTCCCGTCCCGCGGGACGTCGCCGGATGAGCAGGCGGCGAGGAGAATCAGCAGTGTCACAAGGGAAAGACATCGCATACGAGCATGCAAATGGTGCGGAGGGAGGATGGGGAAGCTCGGAGTGTGACTTCCTCGCTGTCAACCGGCCCATTCTACGCAATGATAAACGAGCCTTTTTGGGGAACACTAAAGTACGTCTCACTTCCGACAACCACCTACGGGGTCGCCTCATCCGCAATGCTCCGGCCTCCGGTCTCAAACTGCCAGGAGAGAACGTCGTGACGCTGGTAGCCGCCCCCCCCCGCTTGCAACACATCCATTCCTCTCCCTATCCTCCCTACTCCACCATCCCAGTACGTTAGTCCACCGGTACATTTTCCGACGTGCGCACGTTCACCCCGCGCGGTGCGCGGTCCCGTCGCTTGCGAGAACCACGGCACGCGGCCGGGATCCGGCAGGATGGATAAGGGAATCGAATTAAATTAATGATGCGCCTGACATCGTTCAGATGCAGGATGCGGGGCATCCTGATAATTTTGGGATTGATCGCCGTGCCGGCGGCGGGTCCTACAGCCGCACAAGATGTCGACGAGAGAACGGAACCCGACTCCTTGCTCTCCGGCAGCCTGAAGGAGGTCGTCGTGCGGGCCGGTCAGCGGGAGCGGGATGAGGTCTCCACGGTACAGCGCCTACCGGTGTCCGTTATCGAGGGGGTCGAGGCGCCGTCGGCCGCCGGGCTGCTCCGCCAGGTGGCCGCAGCGCACGTCACGACGAACTCTCGCGGCGAGACCCTCGTCTATCTGCGCGGAAGCGACGAGCGCCAGACAGCTATCTTCTACGACGGAGCCGCGCTCAACGTGCCGTGGGACAACCGCCTCGACCTTGCCCTGATCCCGGGCGGAATGGTCGGCGGCATGACGGTGACTCGAGGTGTTGCAGCCGTCGAATACGGTGCCAACGTTCCCGGCGGCGTCATCCACATCACCTCGCCTTCCCTCGCCTCGGAAGGGCAATTCACCGAGGCCTCGGCGCTTGGCGGGACGGCAGGAACGATCCAGGCGGAGATTACGCATCGCGGACGAATCGGTGGACTGGGTTATGCCGCCTCGGTCGGATTTTTCGAGCGGGAGGGCATGCCGCTTCCCGACGATGCGCGGCTTCCGTTTAATCAGCTGGAGCGTGCCCTGCGTACAAATACGGACCGCCGCGTCGCAAACGGATTCATGCGCGGCGTCTACCGATTCGGAGATCGCGCCACGCTCGGCGCGACCATCTACCATGTGGAGGCGCAGCAGGGCGTGGCGCCGGAGGGGCACGTGCCGACCGACCGCGCGCGGCTCTGGCGCTATCCTCTCTGGCGCTACACGATGGGCATATTCAGCGGCGAGGGTCGCCTGGCCGGACCTACGCGCTGGAAGGCCACGAGCTGGACGGGCCGATTCGAGCAGACGATCGACGCGTATGGCTCCCTCGATTTCGACCACGCAAGATCGCGGCAGGAAGACAGCGACCTGACGCACGGTATCCGATTGACGGTAGCGCGTGAGATTGGACCCGGCACACTGCGCGTGGCCGGCAACGGTCTCATCTCGACCCACCACCAGCGCGAGATGGATTTCGACGAGAACAAGGACGCGCTGCCCGACGTGGCCCCCCGCTTTGCCTATCGCCAGCGCCTCCTCAGCCTCGGCGCCGCGTACGAGTTACCGGTAACGCGCCGGTTCACGCTAACGATGAGTGCCGGCCGCGACGTCATGTTCATGCCCAAAACGGGCGACAAACCGGAGCGCGATCCCTTCCGCGCATACAGTGCGACACTGGGAGGACGCTACGACGGCATCGAAGGCTTCTACCTCCGCGCCGCCGCCGGACGCAAGACGCGGTTCCCCACGATGCGGGAGCTTTTCGGTGAAGCAATGCACCGATTCCTGGTCAATCCCGATCTCGCCCCCGAATCAGCACTGATCGCCGAAGCGGGAGGAGGACTCGCGCAATCCTCTTTTTCGATGGAGATCGTCCCTTTCTTAAACCGAACCTCCGAAAGTATAGGTCAATTGCACGTCACGGTAGACGGACAGCGGCGGCGGCAGCGCATCAACCTGAAAGGCAGCCGGATCTTGGGGGTGGAGCTTGTGGCTGAGGTTCGGCCCGTGCGCTATCTCGCCGTGAACGGCCACGTCACGTTCATGGACGTCCGGTCACTCCGGGACGAAGCGGACGACCCCGTTCGGCTCGCGGAGCGGCCGGAGGTACTCGGTACGGCCATGCTACGCTATATCGGCCAGACGGGACTTTCGGCCCTTCTCGAAACGGTCTATACCGGCGCGGCCTATTCCCAGAGCGAGGACAATTCGTTCGTGCCGCTGGATCCGTCACTTTCGCTGAATGCACGCATCGGGTATCGCTTCGACCACGTCGTGGGCGTGGCGACGGCGGAGCTCTTCATTCGCGGCGACAATCTGACCGATGCGCCCGTGGTATCGCAGCTCGGGCTTCCCGGGCCGGGACGCATGCTGCGCGCCGGTGCTGCCGTGAGCTTCTAGTGTTTTCGATCGTCATTCTTGTTGCGCAGTCTGTTCGGATAGCGGATGAAACCCTTCGACGCTCTCAGGATGGGTCTTCGTCCGGTCGTCGAGGATCAGGCGGACTCGTTCGCATCGGCGGCGGCTCCGTATGATCAGCTGGGCCTACTTCGAGAAGCCGGAACCACGTTCGAAGATATGATGTTACCATATACCATATAATAATTCCACTCGACGGCGCTACCGTCATGAGCTCCGATCCCGAGCGGCGAAACGTAAAGACCACTGTGTATCTCGATAGCGATGACTACCGGAAGCTGAAAGGCCTCGCGCAGGCCGAGGGTCGTTCGGCTGCCGAGCTGGTGCGGGAGGCCGTCGCCGAGTATGCGCGCCGCCGAACGAGCCGCTTGCGGCCAAGAAGCATCGGGGCCGGACGGAGCGGGCGGGGTGACGTCGCCGATTGCGCGGAGGAACTGCTGAACGGATTCGGACAAGACGAGTGATAATCGCCGACACGGGTGCGGTGATCGCACTGATCGACGCCGACGATCGACAGCACGGCATCCTGCTCGGCGTCTTCGAGGACGACTCAGCGGCGTGGGTCCTCCCCTGGGCCGTACTTCCGGAAGTCGATTACCTGTTGGTAGAGCACCTGGGCCCGGACGTGGCGATGGAGTTCGTTCGAGATCTCGCAGAGGGCCGATGGTTCGTCGATTGGGGCGACCCCGAAGACCTTCAGCGTGCCCTCGCGCTTTGTGAGCAGTACGCATCCCTTAAGCTCGGCCTGGTAGACGCCGTCGTCATCGCTACCGCCGAGCGGCTGCGCGCCTCCGATATCGCCACACTGGATCTGCGAGACTTTGGTGCGGTGGCGATCGAAGGGCAGCCGCGCCTGCTCCCCCGAGATCTTTGAGTCGTGCCGAGTTAATCTTGACGATGCCGTGAAGCCGAACGGTGAAGTGCCTGAGGCCGCGGTCCGTCGACGTTCGGTAAGAACCCGCGCATACGGCGAATCGTTGTAGTATGTCCGCACGTATCGGCCGCGATCCTCCTGTCATGCTGCTCAATTGTCCGCGAACACACTACCCCGAACACACTACTTGGAATACACTGCTCGATGGAAACATCCGATGAATCACTCAGGGACTTCGCCTCACGACCCTGGGCGGAAATCGAGCGCCTGAAGCATCGTTACTGGGCAGACCTCGATTTAGCGCCGGCGGATCGACTCCGAGTCGCCGACGAACTTCGTCGGTACACGCTGTCGCTGCGACCGGACTGGCCTGACGATGTAGCGCGAGAGGCCGATCTTGAGACGCATATCCGCATAGCCCGCCAACTTTTCATGACAGGTGATGGCTACCGTTAGTGACGTACTGGCCGACCTGGACACTCTCTTTCAGCGTCGCGGAATTGACTGGTACGTATTCGGAGCGCAGGCCGTCGTCGTGTTCGGCCGTCCGCGTCAGACGCTTGACATTGACGTGACGATCGACCTGGCTGTCGAAGAGATCTCCGAACTGGCCGTTGCGCTGTACGAGTCCGGATACGAGGCTCGAGTCGACGAATTGGAGCAATTCGTGCGCCGGACCCGCGCTGCGCCGGTAGTACATGCGGCGAGTGGTATTCCCGTCGACATCATTTTCGCGGGTCCAGGATTGGAGCGAGAGTTCCTCGAGCGAGCGGTACCGGTAGACATCGAAAACGCACGCATCCCCTTCTTGAGTCCTGAGGATCTGGTCGCGATCAAGATTCTTGCGGGACGTCCAAAGGATCTGGAAGACGTGCGGGGTATCCTTGAGAAGCAAGGACCGGCGCTCGACGAGGCCCGCGTGCGAGACATTCTCGAGCGGCTCGAGCGTGCGTTAGACCGATCTGATCTCGTGCCGACGTACGAATCCCTCAGCCGCCTGTGACGGCGTCGGTTCTCCCGGCGATCGACCGCCGCCGTCTTACCAGCATTGAAGATGCGTTCGGAACCGGCGCGGTGGCATGGCTGCAAGAGATCGGGCTATTCCGCGATACTCCGGCCCTCGGTTTGAAACTGCCAGGACAGAATGTCGTGCCGCTGGTAGCCGCCTCCCGTGGCGGCCGTAAAGCCGATCCACGCCGTCGTGCCCCCCAGCACGCCCGGGATGTCTATCTCCGCCGAAAGAAGCGCGTCGGCCGGACGCTCCTCGGATTCGGAGAGCCGCACGCTGAGCTGCTCCACCTGCCCGTCGTAATCGATCCACACCCACCAAACGTCACCATCGTTCAATCGCTTGGGAACGGACGCCGTCTCCAGCGACTCGAGTGACCCCTCCACGTTGATGCCGACGTGATTGCCGTCCGGATCGTTGATGAACTCGTCGCCCGCATGCAGGCCGTGGTTCGAGTACGTGTCGAACTCGACGCCCGCGCTCGCCCAGATCCTTCCGTAGCCCAGCGATCCTCCTCCCACGCCCAGGGCACTGGCGGCGGCACGCTGAAGCACGAACACGAAGCCGTCCGCTCCCGGACCGTCGTCATCTTCCGCTCCGCCGGCCCCATGGATGCGAAAACTGAAGTGGGTCCGGAACGACCCGTCCTCCTCCAGGGCGATCGGGTTACCGAGATAGATCGCCATCGCCTGCGACTCCACGCTCCGCGTCAACCGCACGCCGCAACCTGTATCCGTCTCGATCGACGGATCCGGCCCGAACCCGCCCGGCAGGTTGATGTCGAAATGCGAGAGGTCACAGAAGATGCGAGCCGGACTGTCCGCCAGAGGCAGACGGTCGTTGAGGACGTCATTCAGATCGGATCCACCACGCTCACCCGATGCATCCGGGCCCGCCCAATCACACCCTCCGGCGATGAGCCCCAAGGCCAGCCCCGCCGCAAACAGAAACCATTTATCGCACGTCATAGCTCACCAGAAGGACATGCCACCATCTACTCATACGATAGGACTGAGCAGCGATCGATTCGATCCTTCCGAGATGTCGCGGTCGACGATTTTAGCGCGAGCCTGTGCGACGCCCGAGGGCTCCACGCCTCGCTCGAGAAGTGCTTCGATGACGAGCCGGCCGAGATGGCCGGTTGCTCCGGTTACTCCAGTCATGAACCTGTTTCTACTGGTTGGATGGATGCGCGAATACCGCTGCTATTTCAGACGCCGGTCGAGGCTAACCGGACCGCTTCCCCGTGCCGCCACGTAGGCGAAGATCAGGGCAAAGAGCAGCGCGGGCTCCCCTCCGTTCTGGATGGGTGCCCATCCCTGCGGAACGTGGGCCATGAAAAAGGCGACCACCATCTGAAGCGACAGAATCGCGGCGACCGGAACGGTCAAGAGTCCGAGGGCGACGAGCGCTCCGCCAAAAAATTCGAGCACTCCGGCGAGGCCCATCAGCGAGAAGAGTTCCGCCGTAGCGCCGGGCTCGCCGCCGAAGCCACCCAGCCATCCGAAGAGCTTCTGAGCGCCGTGCTGCATGAATAGCAGTCCGGCACCGACGCGGAGCAGCGTGTAGAGAGCGCCGGCGACGGATTCAGGGATCAGATTTTTCATTACGCGTCCTGCGTCGTCGCTAGGTGATGAGGTCGAAGTTGCGTTGGCCATGGTAGGTGTCTCTGAATGGATGATCGTTCTGGTGATTCTACGAATATGTTACTGTGTAACCAATATGACTACAGTTACATGGAAATTTTTTTACCGGTCTACGATGCCGGTGTCACGCGATCGTGCGACTTCACGCCCTGGACGACGTCGGAAACCGTCCGATCGCCGAGTTCTGCCTCGAGGGCACGCTGAGCGGCACCGGTAACCTCCTCCAGTACGGACCGGATGTGGCGCCCGACCGGACAGGCCTGGTTGGGCTCGCCGCGATGCATGGCAAAAATCTCGCATCCTTCGACGGCCTTGAAGACCTCCAGCAGCGTGATCCCTGAGGCCGGGCGGGCGAGAAGTGCGCCGCCGCCGGCGCCGAGACGCGACGTCGTGATGCCGGCCTCGGCGAGCATGGACAGGATCCGGCGCACGACGGCCGGATTCGTGTTCACGCTGCCGGCAATGTATTCGGACGTAACCGGCTCACCCCCTCCCTCCTGCAGGAGGGCGAGGATGTGCACGCCCACGGCGAATCGGCTGCTGGTCATCACAAATCCATCAAGAAAGTCAATGTGTAACAGGCGTAGTAACATATGTCGCGATCACGGGTTCCCATCACGGAAATCACCCCGGAATGACGGCGGCCTGGCGGAAGGAGGGGATCGTCTCAGAAAGATCGTAATGGTAGTGTACATCCGTGCATATCGGTAGTGTAGATAGTCTCACGTCGGTAGTGTATATTCCCTCCTATCGGTAGGGTAACGCGTGTCACCCTCAGGTACATCAGCCGGCGAATGTCCTACCTCCGACGCATTGTTGACGATGAGCTAGACGAGCTCTTGCCTGCGCTTCCGGCCGTAGCCCTGGAAGGTGCCAGGGGAGTTGGCAAGACCGAAACGGCGTTACAGCGGGCGGTCACCGTCTATAGGCTCGACGACCCGGCACAGCAGGCCATAGCCGAGGCGGACCCGGAACAGCTCCTTCAGGGGGATCCGCCCGTCCTGCTCGATGAATGGCAGCGCGTACCCGCGGTGTGGGACAGCGTACGACGCGCGGTGGACTCCGGAGCTCCGGCCCGGCCATACCCCGCGACGGAACGCTACTCGGCCATTTGTTCGAATCCCTCGCCGCGCTTTCCATCCGCGTCTACGCCCAGGGTGCTGAAGCGACGGTGGGCCATCTTCGAACGGCTGGCGGGCGGCAGGAAGTGGACCTGATCGTCGAGCGGGACGATCAGCGCGTCGTCGCCTTCGAGATCAAGCTGAGCCGCACGGCGGATGACGCGGATGTTCGGCATCTACTCTGGCTTCGGGATCGTCTAGGCAACGACCTGCTCGACGCCGTAATCGTAACGACCGGCCCGCAGGCCTACCGCCGCCGCGACGGGGTCGCCGTCGTTCCACTGGCCCTGCTGGGGCCGTAACAGCGACGTGGCCCCGGGCAACCGTCGCGACGTTGACTCGTGCCGGAAGCAACTCTTGACAGAAGCCTCGTCTCACCGAATCAGGAGCAGGAGCAGCGTCATGATCGCCGTGAGCGCGCCAATCAGCGCGAGAACGTGCGTGAAGAGCCTGTTTTGATAGGACGCAATGGCGTCCATCAATTGCTTGCCCAAATCCGATATGTCGGCGTGCATCTCTGCCTTCATAACCTGCATCTCCCCGCGGACGGCACGGAATTCACCATGCATCTCCGAGCGGAGCTCTCGGACATCCTCCTTCGTCGCCATTTCGGCGAACAGATAGGACAGCGCCTCGCTCTGCATGTCAGCGAAACCGGAATGGAGCAGGTCCTTTTTGATCTTCCGTCTATCCATCTACGCTGCTTGTGTCCGTACGGTTCACGATGCCGACGCTATAAAAGACACGCTCGGAGTCTGGCCGTAACGTCCAGTCCAGATCTTTTCCCGACCCCACGTGGCCGGATAGCCGGCAGCCCGCTTGACGACCGCCCTGTGGCCCATTCCGCGAACTCACGTCCGGAATCCTCTTGTTTGCAGGACGACCGAGGCGAAGCTGCGAAAATCGTCGAGCCGATTATCGAGAATTGATTTCACCACATCCAGGTTGATCCGCTGATATTCATGTACTGCGATATCGCGGAACCCTACCATTCTCATCATACGATCACCCAGCTCCTGATCGAGCAGTCCCTCGTCGACAAGGAACGCGAACGCATCGCGACTTTCTTGCGGCACACCGAGCCCGTGGATCTGAACGACGTGCATCGCAAGGTCGATCGCTGATTGACAGGCACGCTGCAGGTTCAATACGATGGAATCCTGCCGTGTGATGTTGTCATAGAGGTTGCGTAGGTCTCCGGAGTACTCCTCCTCTATCCTATCGAGGCTCCGCTCGATCGCAGCGACCTTGTTGGTGAGCACGTCATCGACCATAGATGCGCCCCCGACGACGGACGTGCTCCAGTAGCCCGGTGCGCTCCTCATTGAGCAGAGCATACGCGGACAGCGTCCGCATCTCGAAGAAGTGCCGCACGGCCGGCTCGTCTTCGAAGAGCAGGCTGCCGGTGGTGACGACCTGCATCCGCATGACCGTTGATGCCGACATGAGGTCGACGAGATCGACGTCGGATCGGAACCGAACGGAAAGCTCCTCCTGTACGTCAAGACGGTCTTCCGGAGCGACCGGCTCCGGCGCGAGGATCGCCAGATCGATGTCGCTCTCCCGATGGACGCGACCCTTTGCCTGCGAACCGAAGAGATAGATCGCCTGCACCAACGGAACGGCACGCCGCAGCATCTCTACGATCGTCTCAAAACGCTCGGCTTCGGCTAAAGACGGGCCCTTCCCATCTGATATCGGCGTGTGCTTTTCCATCCATTGCAATATACGCACGCCGACCGACGGCGTTGCCGTGCGTGTATCGGGCGGACTGCCGCCCGCTGTTCCGGACGCCGAAGTGCAACATCTTGCCGTCATGCTCCCCGGGGGAAGCCAGGCTCACAGCCTGCGGCGCGGGGATATGCCTACGATTAGGCTACGGATGCTCTTCTCGCACGAAAGAGATAAAATCCGTCACCGCAGGGATGCCCCCCGCTTCCCTGATGATCCTAGCGATCTGACCTCGATGATGCTCCCCATGGTGCGACAGGTGCATTAGCATCTGCACCAGCGGCGTCTTGAAGTATGTGCCCTTGCTGTTGCGGTAGCGAACCGGCGCCTGGAGTTGGACGTCGCTGCTCTCCCGGACGAACGGCAGGAGCGCGTCGCCGGCCTCGGATGCCGTACGTGCGGCCTCGTCGAGCGTAAGGTCCGGCCAGAAGTCTTGCGGGAACGGGTCCTCGCCTCGCATCCGAAGTATGTAAATCCGTTCCGCCGTCGCCACGTGGGCGAACAACCGGATCGCCTCGTCCGGGATGGAGGAAAACGCACGCAGCGAGGCCTCCGTTCGGCGGTCGGCCCACCGCACGTGGAGCATCATCCATTCCAGCATTTGCGTCATAACTTTACACCCCCATATATGTAGACCTCACGGTCAGGCGAACTCCTGCTGGGCCGCAAGCAGCCACGCCGGCTACGAACGCCATCTCAAGACCACGATCCGCAGAACCTTCGTCGTGGAAAAATGAGTGGAACCCCGAGTTGGGGCGTGAACAACGGTCGCGCACAGAAGCTCCGACCACAACTCGATTTTACTTGCACCGCACCGCCCACGTCGCGACCTTTGATGGAGCAGTTCCCGGCGCGAATACCTCCGTCCTCACCTTGCGCCACGGATTTCGAAACCAACCGCGTCTGAATCCCGATTCATGAGGGGTGCTCCCATGGCGATCCGCTCTCAACTCATCCACTTTCACCTCAACGGCGAAGAGGTCTCCGTGGATGCGCCCGGCGACCTCCCGCTGCTCTGGGTGCTCCGCGAGCACCTGCTGCTGACCGGGACGACGGATGCGGCGTCGGAGCGTGCGGCGCCTGCACGGTCCACATCGACGACGCGCCCACGCGGGCCTGCCTGCAGCCGGTCTCGGGTGTCGAGGGACGCGCCGTCACGACCATCGAAGGGCTGTCCCCCGACCGGAGTCATCCGCTCCAGAAGGCCTGGATCGAAGAGCAGGTGCCGCAGTGCGGCTACTGCCAGTCCGGCCAGATCATGCAGGCCGCCGCGCTGCTGAAGCAAAACGCCGCACCCTCTCGCGAGGAGATCGTGAGCCACATGGACGCCGTCATCTGTCGATGCGGCACGTACAAACGCATCCTGAGTGCCATCGAACGCGCCGTAGAGGAGGGCTGAGCCATGCCGACCATTGGAGAAAAGAATCGGGAATCGGCGGGACGTGCCGGCCGCGACGTATCCGCGACACGGCAAGATGCCGCCGGCTATTCCCGGCGTGACTTTTTGAGGACGGCAGGCACCGGACTCGCCTTTGCGGTCGTCGCCGGACGTACCGGCATGCGGGCCGTCGCGCAGACGGCCACCAGCTATATGCCACCGCAATCGTCGACAGGTGTCGGCGCGTGGGTCACCATCGACGCGGACGGCGGCATTCTCATTCTGAATCCGGCCGCCGAAATGGGGCAGGGCTCCAAGACCGCCCTGCCCGTCTTGATCGCCGAAGAGATGGACGCCGACTGGGCGGATGTCCGCGTAGACGACGCTCCCGTCGACGGCGACGTCTACGGCAGTCCGGCCTGGGGCGGCTCGAGGAGCATGATGACCGTCGGAAGCCGAACGGTGAACTCATATTTCACGCAGCTCCGCCTCGTGGGCGCGCAGATTCGTCGTGTGTTGCTGGAAGATGCCGCGCGCCGGCTTGACGTCCCGATCAACGAGCTGACGACCGAACCGAGCGTGGTGATCCACACGCCCAGCGGCCGCCGGCTGACGTACGGCGAGATCGCCGCCTTCGCGGAAGTGCCGACCGAGATGCCGGACGTTTCCGAGACGCTTCTGAAATCGCCGCAGGACTTCCGCCTGATCGGACGCTCAGTCCCCCGCATCGACATCCCCGCCAAGACGGACGGCAGCGCGCGATTCGCCATCGACGAACACGTCGACGGGATGGTCTACGGCATGGTGACCCGCTCGCCCGTGCACTACGGCACGCCCGCCTCCTACAACGAAGCCGCGATACGCGCGATGCCCGGTGTGACGACGACCGCCCGCCTGGATCACGGGGTCGGCATCATTGCTGAATCGATCGAGGACGTGATGAAGGCGCGCGAGGCGCTGGAGATTAACTGGGAGCCGGGTGCGCCGGCCGAGCAATTCGACAGTGAGGCCAGGCTCGCCGAGTACGCCGACATGGCCGGCCGGGAGGAACTGGCCGAGGCGGTCAACCGGCAGGGCGACGCCACGGCCGCACTCGACGAAGCCGCGAAGCGATACGAAGCCGATTTTCTCAGCGATCACGTCTATCACGCGCAGATGGAGCCGCTCAACGCCGTGGCGTCCGTGCGCGACGACGGCGTCGAAATCTGGGTCGGCACGCAGTCGCCCGAGGATGTAAAGAGCGAGGCGGCGCGCATCGCCGGCGTCGACGAGTCGGCCGTGACGATCCACCGGCGTCTCCTGGGCGGCGGTTTCGGCCGCCGGTCGAATTCGGATTTCGTGGTGGAGGCCGTGCGACTCTCGCGCGAAGTGCGCCGCCCCGTCAAGCTGATCTGGACGCGGGAGGACGACCTGCATTATGGGATGTTCAGGCCGATGAACCTGCAGCGCCTCTGGGCCGGCGTCGACGACGACGGCAACGTAACAGCGTGGCGGCACTGCATTGTCGGGGACGGCGGTGGACTCCTCACTTCCGGCATCGAGATCCCGTTCTACGACATCCCGAACCAGGCCATCGAGCGCTGCGCGGTCGACACGGGCGTGCGGCTTCACTACTGGCGCTCGGTCGGACACGGATTCAACAAGTTCGCCATCGAGGCCTTCCTCGACGAGATCGCCGCGGATCAGGGCGCAGATCCCTACGACTTCCGCCGCCGTTTGATGCAGCGGGCGCCGCGCGCCCGCACGGTGCTGGACACCGTCGCGGAGATGGCCGACTGGGGCAGCGCCGTGCCGGACGGACGCGCCCGCGGCATCGCGTTCGCCGAGCAGAGCGGCTCGCTGGGGGCCGGCGTGGCAGAAATCTCGGTGGACCGCTCGTCCGGACGGATCCGCGTGCACCGGTTCTGGGTCGCCCTCGATGGGGGCATCATCGTGCAGCCCGACAGCGCGCTGGCGCAGATCGAGGGCGGCATCGCGCACGGTTTGAGCAGCATCCTGTACGAGAGCGTCACCTTCAAGAACGGCCGGGTGCAACAGTCGAACTTTACCGACTATCCCGTACTGCGGATGTCCGGCATGCCCGAGGTTGACGTGCGCTTCGTGGCGTCCGAGGAGCATCCCTCCGGACTGGGTGAATCAAGCCTCCCACTCGTAGGCGGCGCCGTAGCCAATGCGTTCGCCGCCCTGACCGGCGTGCGCCTTCGCCGTATTCCGTTCACGCCGGAGCGGGTATCGGCCGCGCTGGCGTAGGGCTCGATGATCGAAAGATTTTCTGCAAGCTCTTTATTGTCAGTCCCTTCTATCCTGTAAAATCAACCGATACTAAGTACGGTTCAAAACACTTGCGGCGCCGAAACAATTGGGTGGGTGGTATCTTCAATCCTGAAAATTGCTGGCTGCGTTAGTTCTCAGCCATAACTGGGATGACACGGATACAGCGGCGATCACCGGTTATCAGAGTGTGCATTGGTGCGCAGAGACGAGATTTCGTATGGCTGACGAAGAGAAAAACGCCTCGGAAGTCCGTGAGCGTACGGACGAAAGCCTCCGTAGTGAACGTGAAAAGGTGGATCGCGTGATCGAGGAGCAGCAGGTCGTCGAAGACGACGCCGATGAATGGGTTCGTCATTCCCGGGAGGAATCGGATGCTAACGTAAACGCCGCGCGCGACAGGGCGGACAAGAAACAGGCGGGAACAGGGCAGGGAAAAGAGTCGAACGCCGCCGTCGTCGAAGCCCGAGAGCTTGAAGACGAAGCCCTCCAGGATGAGCGCGCCTTTGCAGACGAGAGCCTTCGGCGCGAACGCGAAGAGGTTGCGCGCGCGCTCAAAACGCTGCTGCCGCTCGAAAGGAGCAAGACCGACAGGAATCTCCTGATCGAGCGCGCTCGTTCCGATGACGCCCTTTCTAATCGCGACGACTTTATGGGCATTGCGAGCCACGATCTGCGCAACCTCCTTGGCGGAATCGCGATGAGCGTCAGGAATATCGCCAGGCGCGTCACGAGCAATGAGGAAGGAAAGAAGATCCTCGTCGAAACGAACCGAATCGAACGCTTCACGGCCCGTATGAACCGGCTCATCGGGGACCTGGTTGACGTCACGCGCATCAATGCCGGTAAACTTCGGGTGGTGCCGGAACAGGCAGATGCGGCAAAACTCATCGCCGAGGCCGTGGAGATGTTCGAGGCTCCCGCATTGGCGAAGGGGATCACTCTTAAAGCGGAGATGACCCAGCAATACATCCCGGCGCAATTCGATTACGACCGGATGCTTCAGGTGCTGGCCAATCTCATCACGAACGCCATCACGTTCTCGTTTAAGGGCGGCAGTATCCGGGTGCGTGGCGAACTCGCCGGCGATGAGGTCCTGGTTTCCGTCAGCGACACGGGATGCGGTATTCGCGACGACATGCTGACGGCCGTCTTTGAGCGGTTCTGGCAGGTCGACCAGAACGATCAGAAAGGCCTGGGCCTCGGCCTATACATCTCCAGGTACATCGTTGAAGCTCACGGCGGCAGGATCTGGGCGGAGAGCACAGTGGGCGAAGGGAGCACCTTCTCGTTTACCATTCCCTGTACGGCAGATAAAGAGCGTGTGGAGACGTCGTGACGTATTGACGTTTTGACGACGTGACGGCTAGCGCCGAAGCTGTTGCAGGGTATACGGGCGGGAATAGCGAGGTTCAGGACCGTTTTTCCGGGCTCGGCTACGTGTTCAGCCGATTTCCCACTCCGTCGTAGCCTGGAGTTGGCCGGAGGGCAAGCACCTCGTCACCCGGGCGACAACGCCAGGTACGCTCCGGCGAGGTCCTGGACCACCGCATATGCGTACTCCCCATCTTTCCCCCGAGCCTCCTTGACGATCTTACCCCCTTGCTCCTCCACTCGGCGGAGGCTTTCGGTGATATCAGCCACGGGGAGGTAGATCATCCAGACAGGCGGCAGATCCTCGTTCGCTCCGCGCGCGTGGCAGACGCCCGCCGCGGGATTTCCATCCTCTCCCAGCATATTGTAGTCGGCGTAGACCTATCCTGCGTCCGCCATCTCGACCGCCTCCACCGACCAGCCAACGACCTGTCGATAAAAGTCCCGGGTTGCGGAAGCGTTGGAGACGGTCAGGTTGATCCAGGCGACACGACCCACCCGCGCCGACGCGTCGTTCGACGCGTAGCCATCCGCCGGGGGGATCGCCTCCGCGGGCACGACCGGGATAATCCCGAACGCCGCCCCATTCGGATCGAGTAGGACGGCCCACTGGCTCTCTCCACCATCGTTTTTGGAATGCATCAGCTCGCTGCCGCCCAGATCGAGCGCACGCTCCACACTGACTGCGACGTCGGTGACCTGAACGTGGGGCATCCACTGGAGCGGAAGGTGGGCATATTCGGAGCTGCGTGCGCCCACTCCGATGATCGGCATCCCGATGTTGTTCGTCAGGTCCTCCCGCCAGAGAGGATGCTCGCCCGTGCTGAGTACACGCGCTTAGAAGCGCACCTCGCGTTCGTGTTCGGGAACGGCGATGTCGGCGCTGAGAATTCCGCCGACGTGTGGGACGAAGGGGTCGCTCATGATTCGGGTCCGGTTGTCGTCATACCCTCGGCAAGCCGTTGTGTGTAGCCCATAAAGGGATGTTGCACCCCCAGATCGTGGACCTCGGGAGCGTACCGTTGAAATCTGCCCATGACTCCAAGTTCTCACATGTTGGCGTCTCGGGCAAACCCGGGGCGGTTCAGATCAGGTTGGGTCCGTTTTTCCTGGGGGGGAGATCACTCTTGGCCCATCGCTTCGATCGGACGTAAGAGCATGATGCCGCCTCCGTCGCCCATCTGGGAAACGTAGAGAAAGCCCGTTCTGACATCCTCAGTGATGTCGAGCGCGTTGTCAAAGCCCGTCAATCCCGGAATGCCAAGAACGTCGTCCCACGCAACGATTCCACCGTCCGAATCCGGGCGCAAAACGATCAGATTGCCGCTCGCACGACCGCCATAGAATGCGATGATCAAGTGTCCTGACAGCGCTCCGTTGAAGGCATCGCCATGATATTCGATCACGCCTGTTGGTGAGGTATGCGTTCCGAAGTTGTAGACGAAGCCCTCCCAGTCCTCATCCGGCTCAACGCCGACAGGATACAAATCTACTTCACCCCGGTCCAGGCCGGCGGTTGGGTTGCCGCCATCCAAGACGTATTCGCCTCGAATCGGATTCGGATGCCCATAATACCGGTAGCGGATTTGTCCATCTTCGGACATGGGTGGAACTCGATAGAGAACGTCATCCTCGACCAGGATATTCGAGATGGAGGGAACGGATGGACCCACATACGGCCTGCCGTCCGGTCGAAGCGTACCACCAACCGCCTCCGGCGTTCGGCCGCCCTTCGCCCCGCCATTGTTGGGCACATAGAGGTACCCATTGCTATGCCACACGGCATCGTACGCATTCCGAATTCCCGACGCATAGATCCTTAGGGGTGCTGTCGGATCCAAAGGATCGTAGGTGCCGCCATCTTCGGTCTTCGCATCAAGCGGCCGTTCCGTACCCGATGCGAGCGCGTCGACGTCGACGCGCAGGACCGCGGCGCTGAGCATCCGCTCCGGTCGGTTCCCCCAATCCGCGTCCACATCGCCGATCGACGTGTTGCCGCCCTGAAGAACGTAAAGAGCACCATCCGGTCCGAAGACGAGACTGTTCGTGACGTGGTCGCGGGTAGACCGCGGGAGCTGCGCGACGTAATCTTCCGCGTTCTCCAAATTCGGTCCGGAGAGACGAGTAATTTTACCCCCCCAATCCGGCATGTCCTCATAGCCGGACGTCGTATGGCTGACCCAGGCGATGAGGCTGTCAGCCGTTGATGACGGGTCGAAGGTCAATCCTATTAGCAGGCGCATCATTCCTTCGTGCAACCATAGCGTCGGAATAGCCTCCGTATCTCGCACGGTGCCGTCTCCGTCGATCGTCCATCGGCGGATCATTCCGTTAATCCCGGCAGCGTATAGTTTGCCGTCCGGGCCAACCGTCAACGTGGTGTGCTGTCCGTCCGTGCCCGAAAGTCTCTCTTTCGAGAAAGCGACGTTCGGGAGCGCTCCCGTGGGCAACGAACCCGTCCGAAATGTGCTTCTATGGAACGCTGCTGCTCGTTCTGATTGGTCCACGACATCGTCGGTCACTTCGAAGACGTAGGGCGTATTCGCTGCGAGAAGACGGTGAGGACGCAATCGAATCGCACTTTCCTCTTCATCGACCAGCATGTCGACCTCAACCACGCTGGCAGGTTGACCGGCCGGATACAGCCTGACGTTAGACGAATTGACGGATCCCACATCCAACCCCTCACCCGTCCATCGATGGTGGATCCGCGCTTCGATCTCGATATCACGATTGACGCCCACGGATCCGTTCGCGGGCGCGACGAGACTGAATGCCACATGATGCCACTGGGTAGTCGCCACGGCTGCAGCTGCGAGAACGGCGAACAATGCCAGTCCTGCGAACCACCACGCTGCCTTCCCGCTGATCGTGCGGCGCCAGCGGAGTGCTTGGTCGTGATTTTCGCCTAGATCTGAAGATGTCGATGGGTCATCCGTCTCCGCCCATCCGCCTCGTGTGAACGAGACGGCGAGACTTCGCTTCTTCACTTTCAACATTCTGCCCGGAAGATGCAAGATAGCTCGTGGTGTGGTGACGAGTCGCGTAGAAAATGCATGCCCGATTCAAAAGCAGAGTCCTCCCAGAGCATTCGGCGTGCGGAAACGGAGACGGATGATCCGAAGCAAGTCGCAAGCGCGGATTCCGTAATGCTGTGGTGGCGGTACGACTCCGAGACGCGTAAAGGTAGAGCCAGCATGAAGAGGCCACGCGGGCGCATGAAGAGCGAACAGAACGTGACGAGAATGAGCCTAAGGCGATCTTTTTTATTGGCGTGCACTTGCGTCCTTGCGACTACCTGTGCCTCCGCGCAAAGCATCATCGTTTCGAATCCGGATGGCGTCCCGTTCCCGAATCGGCTCGTATTCAACCGGATCGGTGAAACAGGCATACCGCCTCCGAACGGTGTGCACGATCGTGCCACCGTGCGCGTACGCAACAAAGGAGATTCCGAACTGATCGTCACGTTGCTTGCACTTGGTGGCTCACACGCGAACAGCTGGGTCGTCGATGCGGCGCCACCAGTTCCATTCACGATCGAGCCGGGCTCCTTCGCAGACGTCACGCTCACGTTTGTGGCTCAATCCCGACAACGCATCCACTCTGCAAAGCTGAGCGTCTCATCGAATGATCCGAAAAAACCGACGTTTGTCGTGCAGCTCCGAGGGTACTGGCAGGAGCTCTCGGAGAACGGGGACGAGCCGTCCCTGCAGCAGTTGATCAACATCTATGGCTACAAGACAGCGCTCGCCTACGAAGGAGAGGATTTCTACACGAATGGTAAGCAAGTGGCGACCGGGGAAGAAATTCTCTCACCGTTCTGGCAGCAGGCTGAAGGCGCATTGCCGGTGACGGTTCAGCAGCTCGCCGCATTCCACGCGTATCCGGAGGGGCATCAAATCAGCTGGCACTATACGGGAAGTATAAACACGACGGCCATCTTCACCCACGAAGCCGAAGACGCCCAGAGCGTAGTGCCGCGTAGAAGCGGTGTCGCCACTCCGGCAAAAGGAAATTTTACCCCATCGGCCGCCATCGCGGGCGGGGCCTTCGGCTTCCGCATAGAAGAAGATCAGTGGAGCAATCCGAGGCTGAACGATACGTCGAACGACGACTGCATCAGTGGACCGGATACGTGTGGGCAGCACGTCCGCTTCTGGCCCGCGAGGATGCGAAACGGACGGCCCATTTTGAACGCGTATATAATGGCGATGGATTTTTCGGTCGGCACGTTCGGCTATCAGGATAACATCTACCTCGTCTCAAACGTAAAGCCCTACCTGCTGGAGCGCCCTTCCGTGACGGGCACCGCTCCCGAAGATCGTGCGGCGGACGTACCTCGTGACAGCTTCGTCGCCGCGGATGTGCTTCTTCCGAACGAGGGGCTGGGGATCGATCCGGCCACCCTCACCTCGAACAGCGTCAGGCTCTATCCGTCCAACGCGCCGCAGGACATCATCCCGTCAAATCTCAATACCAGCGGTGGAGGCGACGCCATCGTGCTACAGCCCACGGTGCTGCTCGCTGCAAACACACCCTACGTTTTCGAGATCACCGAGGATTTGAAGGACCTCGCCGGCGCATCCTTCATCTCCACACTCATAAGCTTTACGACAGGAGCGACGCCCACGGGAGACGCCGCGACGACAATCGAATTCGAGCCGGTGGCCCTCGCCGGTACGACGGGAAAATTCACGAGCCTGACGTTGGGGCCGGACGGAAAATTGTATGCGGCGGAACAGCACGGCCCGATTCGGCGGTGGACGGTCCGATCAGACGGTACCCTTTCGAACGGCGAAACCCTCGACGCACTGCGAATCGCCGAGGGGGGAGATCGCCTGCTCATCGGCCTCGCATTTGACCCCGCCGCGACGGCCACCAACTTAATCGCCTGGATCTCGCACAGTACATTTGGCTTTACCGGAATGCCGGAGTGGGGCAGCAAGATCACCCGGCTGAGCGGACCAGATCTCGAGGCCGTGAAGGACTACGTGGTCGACCTTCCGCGATCTCTTCGAGATCACGTCACGAACGGCATCGCCTTTGGGCCGGACGGTGCGATGTACGTGAGCCAGGGCAGCAACACGGCCATGGGGGCGCCCGACAAGGCATGGGGCAACAGACCCGAACGACTACTTACGGCGGCCGTTCTTCGGATAGACATCTCGGCATTGAATGCGCTCATATCGCTGCCACTCAATGTGCGGACGGATGATGGATCGTACGATCCGTATGCCCCAGGTGTACCGGTCAAGGTATTCGCCACGGGTATCCGAAATGCGTACGACCTCGTCTGGCACTCCAACGGTTCGCTGTATGTGCCCACGAACGGATCCGCAGCCAACGGAAAGGCGCCGGAAAGCGTCACCGGAACGATGCGGCCGGACGGCCAGCCGTACGGCGGACCGTTCGTTCCGGCGATAGACAGCGTGGAGACGCAGAACGATTACCTGTATGTCATGCCGCCGCCATCCGGCGGTTCGTGGGCGTATTCCTATTATGGCCATCCCAACCCCACGCGTGGCGAATACACACTGAACGGGGGCAATCCGACCGATCAAACTGACCTCGCACAGGTGAATCGCTATCCCGTCGGTGTGGCTCCGGATGCCGCATGGAAGGGGATCGCGTTTAATTTTGGACGGAATATCTCACCGAACGGCGTCATCGAGTACCAAAGCGCGGTGCTCGACGGTGCGTTGCAAGGAAAATTGCTCGTGGCGCGCTACAGTGGTGGAGACGACATCATCGTTCTCACACCGGATGCTTCCACCGGACTCATTCCGTCGGATGGCGATTTGGTCGGGATCACCGGATTTACCCAGCTCACCGATCCGATCGACCTTACGGAGAACCTCGCCAACGGCCATATCTATGTTTCGGAGTTCGGCGGCAACGGAAAGATTACGCTTCTCCGCCCGGTTTCAGATCAACCTGCAGGAGAGGAGCCAACCGAAACGACAGTCCTCGCGTTCGCTGAATCAGACGGCCAGGTCACGATAGAAGCGGAACACTTCGACACCACCATAGCTCGGAACGACCATAGTTGGATATCTAGAGATCCGGGTGGTGCCGTCAATGGCTCCGTACGGCCCGAGCCGGTCACACTGACCAATATCGATACGGACTATGCTACCACGTCTCCCGAACTGCAGTACGTCGTGCATTTCAGTACGACGGGAACGTATTACGTATGGGTGCGCGCCTACGCCGAAGGAGGCGACAGCGATTCATGGCACGTCGGCCTGGATAGTCAACCGGTATCTACTGCCGACCGAATGACGATGGGGCCACAATTTTCGAGGTGGCGGTGGATCAACAAGACGATGGATGTGGAACCGGCTACGCTTCAAATCGATTCCGCCGGGCTCCGGGTTGTCAACGTCTGGATGAGAGAGGACGGCGTGTATCTGGACCGCCTTGTTCTAACGACCGACGCTGCGTATACACCCACCGGCGACGGTCCGTCGGAAAGTCCGCGTGCGAGCGTTCAGTATGCCATCGTCGCCCCTGATACGCCGATCCTTGCATTCAGCCGCGCGAGCGATCGCCCCATTCTCGGCAACCAGATCATCCCGGACCGCTTCGAACTGGCGAAAAACTACCCGAATCCTTTCAACCCGATCACGACCATCGAGTACTCGCTGCCGCAGGAAGCGCACGTGCGTCTCGAAGTGTTCGACCTCTTCGGCCGCCGAGTCGACCTGCTCGTCGACAGGATGCAGCAGGCGGGCGTTTACGGCATAGCCTACGATGCCGGAAGGCTTTCGAGCGGCGTATACGTATACCGTCTTCGTGCAGGGTCGTTTGTTCGGACGTCAAAAATGATCCTCAGTAAATAGATCGGGGCCTTGCGTTCCGTATCTCCAACGAATCGTTACGACTCTTCTTATAGATCGAGTCCCCTTTAGACCAGCCACACCTGCAAGGAGGCGCTTACTATTTCGCAGCACATCGGACCGCAATATACGCTCCACCTACTCTTCTCCATCTTCGCTGTCGCTGTACTGAGTGCCTCGAGCGTGACGGCACAGAGCATCGAGGTAGCGAATCTCGACGGCGCCCCATTTCCTGACCGCCTTGCCTTTAGCCGAATCGGGTCTCTCAGCGCGCCACCGCCCAACGGAGTTCATGAGCGTGTCATTCTGCGCGTTGCGAATGCGGGCACGGCCGCGCTCTCGGTCACAGATTTGACGCTTAACGGACCCGACCGTTCGCGCTGGTCCATCGAAAATCCGCCGCAGCTTCCACTGTCTATTGCTCCCGGCTCGTCCGTCGATCTCACGATTCGATTCATTACCGAATCAGCGCGTCGCGTTCACGCGGCGATGCTGACGATCTCTTCAGACGACCCTGTCAATCCCAACCTCGACATCAGTCTTGGCGGATACTGGCAAAACGTTTCAGAAGGAGATAAAGAACCAACGTTTCAACAGATCATCGAAGTACTTGGTTATACGACCACACTCGTGGGTGACGAACAGGACCTCAACACGAGGGGAAAGATTACTGCCACTGGAGACGAAATCATCTCTGCCTACTGGCGGCAGGCAGACGTTGCGCAGCCGGTTAAGGTCCGACAGGTGGCGGCCTGGCATACGTATCCGGAGGCGCATCGCATCTTCTGGCATGCAAAGGGAAGCTTTTCGGCCAACATGATCTTCCGCCAAGAGGCCGAGGATTCGCAAACGATTCTTCCGCGGAGAATTAATTCGGCGCTTCCCGCCGAAGGCAGCTTTATGCCATCGGCCGTAGAAGCCGACGGCGTATTCGGATTCCGGATACAAAGCAACGAGTGGTCCGACCCCGCCAGGAATGACTCGTCGAATGATGACTGCAGCGGGGGACTCGACACCTGCGGTCAGCACGTTCGATTCTGGCCCGCAAAGGATCGGCAGGGCACCGTCATGCCCAATACGTACATCATGGCGATGGACTTCGCCGGCATCAATTACGACTATCAGGATAACGTCTATCTCGTGTCCAACGTAACGCCGTCATCACCCGTTGCCGGACTACAGGATATCCGGATCAACGCCGGTGGGCCTCTGGTAACGACGAGCGACGTAACCTATCTGGCCGACATCTACTCTTCAGGAGGAGGAAGCTACACCCCGAAATGCGACCTTGGCGACATTGCCGGTACGGAGGACGACGAGCTGTACCGAACGGAATATTCCGACGGAAACCCATTTCACTATGCCATTCCCGCGATCGCCGGCGTCTATAACATCCGTCTCCATTTTGCCGAAATCGCTCACGGAAACTGTTCCGGCTCCGAGGGAGGGGAGGGAAAGCGCGTCTTCGACGTATGGCTCGAGGGCATGAAAGTCCTCGAGAACTTCGACATTACTGCCGAAGTCCCTCCCGTTACGGCCCTTATCAAAGAATTCCAGGTCGGCATCGCCGACGGCATCCTGAATCTGGACTTTCTCGCCGCCGTCGATTTCCCCATGATCTCGGCCATCGAGGTGATCGCGACAGACAACATGCTTCCCGTCGCAAGCTTCTCGGCCACGCCGATGTCCGGGTATGCACCGCTCGACGTCAGCTTCGATGCGTCGGCTTCGACGGATGACGGTGCTATCAGCAGCTATTCATGGAACTTCGGAGATGGAACGGCAGGTACCGGAGTTATCACTTCACACACCTATTCGTCCCCCGGCGCCTATGCCGTCACCCTTACGCTCCAGGACGATGAGGGCGCCTGGAAATCCTCGTCCAAAACGATAACAGTAGGCCAGGCCGGCGCTACGTCCGACCTGTCGGAGGCCACCTGGAGCCAGGTTAGCCCGCAGCCTGTGAAGAACGCAGAAGGCCAGGGCGCGGTCGTCGGGGGCAAGCTCTACTCTTTCGGCGGATTCGACAGCCAGAAAAGCTGTTGTACACCGACCAAACGGTCCTACGTGTACGATCCGGGAGCCAATACGTGGACCGCGATCGCCGACCTGCCCCACGCAAACGGTGGCGGTGCTACGCACCACGGCGTGACGACAGATGGAACGAACATCTACATCGCCGGCGGCTACATTGCCGATGCGACCGGCACCGCTCAGATCTTCGGGACGCGGGAAGTTTTCGGCTACAACCTGGCTACTAACACGTATTCGCCTCTGCCAGAGCTCCCTGTGGAACGAGCCGGCGGCGGGCTTGAGTACTTCGATGGCAAGCTGCACTATTTCGGCGGCACCAACATCGAACGAACAATAGACGTGGCAGACCACTTCGTCCTGGATCTCGCGAATACGCCGGGCGGGTGGACGATAGCCGCCTCACTGCCGAACGCGCGCCATCATATGGCCTCGGCCGTGCTGGGAAGCAGCATCTTCGCCATTGGCGGGCAGCACAAACACGACGACAATCTGGTGACGCAGACCTCCGTTCACGCATACAACGCCGAAAGCGACACGTGGGCGCCCGTCGCAGATTTACCGCTGGCGCGAAGCCATCATGCCGCTGCCATATTGGACGGCCGCATTATCTCACTCGGTGGAGAGAGAAAGCACGGGATCGCGCTCGCCAATGTGGACGTGTACGATCCCGCGACAAATTCGTGGACATCGATGACGCCACTTCCCGTGAAGCGCCGGTCAGGTATTGCCGGCGTCATAAACGACATCATGTATTATTCGGGCGGTGCAAACGCCGCACAGACGTTCATGGGGGTTCCGGCGGGCTTAATAAACACCGCGCCGGTGGCGAGTTTTTCAGCTACGCCGCAGGAAGGCGAAGCCCCCCTTGCGGTCACATTCGACGCCTCGGCTTCCATCGACTCCGACGGCACGATCGTCTCCTACGCCTGGGATTTCGGCGAGGTAGCCGGGGTGGACACCACCACAACCGAAGGGTCGGCGTCGTACACGTACAACGCGGCCGGCGCGTACATCGTCACCCTGGTCGTGACCGACAACGACGGCGCCACGTCGACGTCGTCTGATACCGTGTCCGTTACCAGCGGATCAGGTGGCGTTGCCTTCGTGGAGTCGGGCGGGCAGGTCGTGATAGAGGCCGAGAACCACCACGGCAATTTCGAGACGGCAAGCCATAGCTGGATCGTGCATACCGCGAGTGGAAACGTCGGCTCGTCCATGATCGCCGACCCGAATACGGACGCGAACTTCAACGATCCGACCCTGAGTCCCAACCTGCAGTATCAAATCGAATTCTCCACGACCGGTACATACTACGTCTGGACTCGTGTCTGGGGCGAAACGTGGAAGGACGACTCATTCTACCTCGGCTTGAACGGCGAACCCGTTCCGCATGGAATCCAGCTGAGAAAGGACGAGCGGAGTACGTGGACCTGGGCGACCCTGCTCATGGGAACGTCAACGCCGGCCACGGTAGAGGTGACCAGCACCGGTCTATATACCGTCGGGATTTGGATGCGCGAGGATGGTTTGATCGTCGACCGTCTCCTCCTTACGACCGATCCACATTTCACGCCCTCGGGAGACGGCCCGGCGGAAAGCGTACAAACGGACGACACCAATGCCGTGCCGGTGGCGAGTTTTTCAGCAACCCCGAAGGAGGGTGAAGCCCCCCTTGCGGTCACATTCGACGCCTCGGCTTCCACCGACTCCGACGGCACGATCGTCTCCTACGCCTGGGATTTCGGCGAGGTAGCCGGGGTGGACACCACCACAACCGAAGGGTCGGCGTCGTACACGTACAACGCGGCCGGCGCGTACATCGTCACCCTGGTCGTGACCGACAACGACGGCGCCACGTCGACGTCGTCTGATACCGTGTCCGTTACCAGCGGATCAGGTGGCGTTGCCTTCGTGGAGTCGGGCGGGCAGGTCGTGATAGAGGCCGAGAACCACCACGGCAATTTCGAGACGGCAAGCCATAGCTGGATCGTGCATACCGCGAGTGGAAACGTCGGCTCGTCCATGATCGCCGACCCGAATACGGACGCGAACTTCAACGATCCGACCCTGAGTCCCAACCTGCAGTATCAAATCGAATTCTCCACGACCGGTACATACTACGTCTGGACTCGTGTCTGGGGCGAAACGTGGAAGGACGACTCATTCTACCTCGGCTTGAACGGCGAACCCGTTCCGCATGGAATCCAGCTGAGAAAGGACGAGCGGAGTACGTGGACCTGGGCGACCCTGCTCATGGGAACGTCAACGCCGGCCACGGTAGAGGTGACCAGCACCGGTCTATATACCGTCGGGATTTGGATGCGCGAGGATGGTTTGATCGTCGACCGTCTCCTCCTTACGACCGATCCACATTTCACGCCCTCGGGAGACGGCCCGGCGGAAAGCGTACAAACGGACGACACCAATGCCGCGACGACGGAGCCATCTCTCCAGGCGGCGGGGATGACGTTGCAGGGAGATCCGCTGCCCGATCGTTTCGAGCTTTCCGGCAACTACCCGAATCCATTCAATCCACGCACGACGATCGAATTCTCGTTGCCCGAGAGTGCTCACGTTCGACTGGAAGTCTTTGACGTTCTGGGGCGGCGCGTCGCACTTCTCGTAGACGAAGGGATGGAGCCGGGCTTCCATCGTGCGGCATTCGACGCGAATGGACTTGCCAGCGGGCTCTATCTCTATCGGATTCAGGCCGGCACGTTTGTAGGTGTCGCAAAGATGATCCTGCTGGAATGATGGAGAATCCAGGTATGCACGCACGGCGACTCATCATTCACGCGGGTATGTCTAAAGCTGGTTCGACAGCCATTCAGGCAGCCCTTCTTCGCCAGGCAACAGCACTGAAGGATGTCGCCATTCTCAACCCGACGACCGGGCGCCGGCGAGGCGCGCACTGGGGTCTCTTCAGAGAGATTCGAGATGCCGGGGAGCCGATCCTTTTCTCAAGGCTCGCTGACGAAGGCCGAGACTTTCGAACGACCGTGATAAGTTGCGAGGGATTCTGGTTTCTTCCCGACGACGGCATTGAGCGGCTGGCACGTGCTACGAACGATTGGGACGTACAGGTTATTCTGTATCTTCGTCGACCGGTCGGTTTTCTCGGATCCTCCTACCGCCAGCACATCAAAACAGGCAAGGTAAGCGGCGCACCTGCGGAGTTCGCGGCGATTGTTCGCCCGCGTCTCGCCTATGATCAGCTCGTCACTCGCTGGAGCCGCGTCTTCCCGCTTACGGTGCGCGTCTATGACGTCGTTCGAGACCGAATGGAGGAGGATTTTCTCGGATTGATCGGCGCGGGCCATCTCCAGGTGGAGCGAACGGTCGTAAATGGGACCCCACCGGATGGTGCCACCAAACTCATGCTGGTGACCAACAACTGCTTCTCAAAGCGGTCCAGGAGGCGGCGCATCAACAGAACGATTCTGTCCATGCAATCCTGTTTCTCCTGGGTCCCTCCCATCGACGATACGCCCTTTCTTCTTACCGGCCGGCAGGCTGCTTCCGCCTGGAATGGCGATACACTGCTACGGTACATTTCGACCGGAGATCTGGAGAAGTTGGCAGGCCCTTGACGTATATCTCCCGATAACCCATCTCCCCGACGTATTGTGCTCGATCTATGGTTTCGGATCGAGGATGGCCCCAGGAGAAAGCCATTCCGACGGACGTGCGAAGCAGTCTCGAAGAGCCGCTTACGGTCCCGAAAAGCTGGAGCCTGCGTCCATGTGCCCGGGGCGGTTCAAGCGGCAGCTCACCAGTCGGTCGACGTCTCATATCCGAGGCGCTGCAGCGTGTCCGGAAACCGGGCCTTAAATTCGTCCTTGAGTTTCGGCGTAAAGTACCGACTCCATTTTGACGTGCTTCGAGCAGAGATATGATTGTTCATCATGATCTCCTTGTCCGTCATTCGGCTAATGTCCTCTGTAATCGCAACGGACGACGCGAAGTCCGTTTGTATCTTATTAAAGCCGACGTGCGCAAACATCGATGCGAACGACGCCTCAAAATCCGTCATGATGTCCTCGAACTTCAACTCGAGCGTATCCGGCCGCGAGTAGTCCCAGGATTCCATCTGACGAATCGTCCAGGATGCGTAGTGATCCATCTCGAAAAGCAGGCCGTCTTCCTGAGCAAGACTCCTGAGGTTTTCCTGATAGGAACGGCCGTTCAGCGAATTCAAGTAGTTCTTCTTCCATTCGAGTGGACGGTGGTCCTGCGACCGTGGTACGATCGGATAATTGAGCGGATCACTCCAGTCAAAGTCGGTATTCCTACACCAGGGTTCATTACAGCGCTTATGATAGAGATATCCGGAAACGATGACGTCTCTCGGGTCTCTCACGAGATGGATGGCAGTAAAGTGCCGTTCAACGGAATCAAGGTCGACGAGAGAGTGTGGGAACATAATGACGTCATATTCAGGCGGTATGTGCGTGCACTGGCCCGAAATGGCACCGAACTTCCAACCGAAGTCTCTACTGATGCGCTTGAACACCTTGCGAAGGAGCTTGGTGCCCACCTTATGGTAGCAACAGATATATATCGGCGTCTCCAGACTCGCATCAACGCGGCCGATCCAACGCATGCGCCGTAGTACGGAAAGCATCTGCATTTAGTCTCTTGGGAATGAAGTCGACTGTGTGAGTGCTGCCGCCATTCCGGCGCCTACGAACAGCCATGTGAACGGCTCAAAACCGTATGCGAAGTAAAACACCGACCCTCCGAGCAACGCGATCATTCCATACATGGTGAGGGAGAGCGAATGAATGTCGCCGGCGCGCCGGTAAGCGCGGCGAAGCACCTGAAACATATGCCCAACCATCGCCAGGTACAGACAGAGTCCGACCAGGCCGACCTGTAGGCTGAGCTGCACGTACACGTTGTGCGGGATCGTCGTCACGACGCGTGTGTCGTCGAGTTGAAAGTAGAAATAGTTTCCAAGGCCCTTGCCGGAGACGGGATTCGCTTTGACCTGTTCAATCGCAGCGGCCCAGACTTGTGCTCGCCAGCTGGCGGTCGCATCCTCGGTGTATGACGTGAACGCCGTCATCCGTTCACGCACGAAGTCGATAAGATTGAGGTCGGCCGCGAGGATGTCGATGGTGAAGGCGGCCAGCAAAAGTCCCCCTGCCAGCTTGAAGCAATCCTTTGCGGAGATGAGCCCGAATACCGATAGGCAGAAGATGATCGTTACGGTCGCGGCCCAGACCGACCTATGCGCGCAAAATACGATTAGCGCCAGGCCGGCGAGCAGCAGGACGCCGTAGGCGTTGGATGCTCCCGTCCAGAAACCCGTTCGCCGGGCCGTATACCACGCCCCGATGACCAGAGCGAGGGCAAGATTGACGTGAGCCACCATCCATCGGGTTCCTTTCGATCCGGTACCGTCGTGGAAAAAGAGGCCGTTTACAATCGCGACCGAGACAAAAACAACCGACAGCCATACCAACCCTATGAAAAGCCGCCGCTGCTGCTCCTTTGTTCGTACGAATGCGACAATGAACGGCAGGACCAGCAATGGCTGGAACGACAATCGGAACTCGCCGAGCGCACTCACGAGCCCGTACCTGGGTGAAGACATTCCGACCTGCAGTCCGACCCAAGCGAAGAACGCGACCCACATGATACAGGGACCGGTGAACACGTACTGGGTTCGTCGATCACCCTGCATGAAGGCGTAGACCAGAGCGACGGCCATGGCGAGAAGAATCGGATCGGTCGGTCGAGCATCGATGCCGCCTGCGATGTCGACGGCGTCCATCAGCTGACGCCAGTACAGCGAGAGAACCGCCCACGCCATAAGGGTCGACGTCGGAAAACGGTAGGCTATCAGGCCTCCACCGATCGTGAGAGCTACAAGATAGAGTGCGGCGAGGCCCTCTTCGCCCCCATAGAGGATCGCTCCTCCAGCCGCGCCGATCGCCACTAGCCCGATTACGAGCTCCTGGCCGATCACCGACTCAAGACGCGTTCGAAGTGATATTCCCCCGTTTCCTATCATTATATAAGCGGGCCGGTCGTCATGACGGTTGTTTTGAAGTCGTCGTTGTCAGTATGAAATCGTCGCAGGCGGACCGGATTCCGGAAAGTGGTGGTCGGTTTGATGAAGGTCACGCCTCTCAGCATCGCAGCCAGTGGCTCAAGTCCCTGTCGATCAGCCGTTCCAGGGCATGCGTCTGGACGTGGTATAACTGGGCGAGCCTCGCCCTGTCTTCCGGCGTAATCGATCGGCGCACGCTCTCCTTTCCTCTTCGCCGTCGATTCAAATCGAGCATGAGGTTGGTGACGCGGCCTTTCATCGTGCTGGGGACGAGGGGATCGACAAGAAGGGTTTCGAGCCGCCCGGCGCGCTTTATCAGGCGTGACAGCAGCGGGAAAACCGGCTCCGAATTGGCATTATGGACCTGCTCCAGCTCCGGCTCGAAGGACGAATCGACTCCCAGGAATTCGTAGAGCTCAGCTACAACCTTGCGGGGGTTCTCCTGTAAGTCGTCAAAGAGCCGAATAAACATGCGACGTTCGGAAAAGACGTCCAGGTATCGCTGCACCTGCTCCGCGTACATCCCTTTTTCTGCCATGAGTGCAGGCACGAAACCCTGCCGGCCTGCTCCTTCACGCTCAATGCATGCGGTCAGAAACGTCGTGAAATCGACGTCGAGATTGCTGCCCCAGCCCTGACTGTAGTAGAAATCCGAGATGAGTCGTTCGCCCGGGTCGCGAAGAATGATGACGATTCGGCACTCCGGAATAGCTTGCTTGATGGCTGCCGGAGCGACGGCATCGTACAGATACGACGGCGAAGCTTCTCCGACGGCACACGCTCCATTTGCCGTTTCGAACAAGCGCTCGTAGGTCGCCCGGGTAAATTCAAACGGGTTCGACGAGAAGAAATTGGTCTCCTTCACGCCGCTCATGAAAATCTCTGGATGCTCCGCGCAGTAGCGGTACAGGGACGTCGTGCCGGATCGTGCGGCACCGACAATGACAAAGTCAGGGAGCATTCGTTTTATACGTTGTTGATGAACATCCACTGGGAGGCGGCTGCGATAGTTCGCAGCGGACCGACCACAGGATCGATGACTCGGCTATCGTACGCCCATCTCCGCCAGACTCGTTATTACGGACGGCACGTCGACAGAAAAAGACAGGTTGATGGAGCGCGCGCTCGAATACGCATCGTACCCATTCCAGGACGAGGAACGGTCGATCCGCTGTCGAGCGCGTACGGCGAGATAGTCTAGGTCCCAACGCGAGCAGTTTTCATTGACCAGATGTCTGTAGGTATGGCCCAGCGAATTACAGAGAAACAGGTAGTGCGGCTCGATGAAATCGCGAGGGAATATCTCGAGTACTTTCAGCCGCTTCGAGAAAAGGACGTTCGTAAGCCCCGCGCCGTGCGTGCCTACCACCACCTCCGCGTCGTGGAAGAGTTCGATCTGCTCCGGCGCGGACAGGTCCTCCAGGATGAATTTCTGGAAACCCAGCCGGGACAGTGCGCTCAGTAGATCTTCCTGATTGAGCATCTGGCGCTTGCTCGAGCCTTCCCGCGAGATGAAAATGCGATGGCGTCGGGACGGAGGGCGTTGCGGGAGAACGGCTTCGTGCACGGCCCTCACGTACGACGCCGGCACATATCCGGCGAACTGGCGCGTCTTGAAAGGTGTGAAGAGATACTGTTCCGGCCGCAGAACACGTCCTTTCTCGACGTGCATCGGGCGAAGGTTCAGCTTGCTCATACGTTCCAGCACCAATCTCGCAACGGGGTACACCACCTCCGGACAGAGCAGCTTTACTTCGTCCATATCGGTGTACGGCTGCGTGTTGAGTGCGGCGATCCGAGGAAGAAGCTCGACGAGTTGATGGTAATAGCCGCTGAAGTTCGAATCGAACGAGGTCGTGACTCCACGGATGGTCTCCGCTCGCTCGAAGGCTTCTGTCGAAACGGGTGCCAGCGATTTGGCCACGCCAACTTCCGCGTTCATCGACTCGAGCAGTACCCGTCGTTCATCGACCAAGAGGACGTTGTTCGTCGTGCAGTAGTACGGATCCTGAAGCACCGACACGAAGTCTTCCGGCACGACGTACGTTCCGCCTCGCAGGTGGCTCCAGGGCTTCGATGCAGGAAGGGCCCTGGCGTCCGGAATTGATACTTCGCGGGCCGGGGTGTAGAAGTCCTTTCGTACGTGCGGGCATACTTCGTTAAACCGTACGGGGCCTAACGTTTGCCTTTTTTGCTTTAGAAGTGGACGTCGAGAAGAAAATAATCTCATGGTGCCCTTCCGTTCAAATGACGGGTGTGAAAGGACGTAATTCAGATCCCATAAGGAGCTTCTTCACGGCCTTGCGTGTGACGTAATCCCAGCGAATGGATGGATCGACGCCGGACGTAATCAAGACCCTGAGAGCTCGCAGGCGCGTACTCTTAACGGGGCTGTTTACGATATCGGCTAGTCGAATCCACCACTGATATCTTCGCGCCGCATATTCCGCGTCCTTTTTTAGATCGGCCCACCTGGGATCCTGACGGATCTTGTCGACCGTGCGCAGGCGCTCCGGAAGGAATTTCGGCCGGAGTGCGGCCGTTTTCGCCGCTTCGTGCTGCCGAAACCACCCCAGCATTTCGCTGACGTAGGTGACCCTCGGAAACGTATGGAGATACCGAACGAAAAAGTCCTGATCGAATGCAAAATGCATCTCCTCATCCATACCCCCGCACAGCAGTGCGCCGTCTCGCCGAAACCACATCGCCATTTGCTGCAGACGCGACGTCGATTCCCGTCGAAGGAGTCCCCTCGCCGTCAGACCCTTTGCATACCGGTCTTTTTCCAGATTCCGAAATAAGAAGTAATTGCCGCCGGCGACCATGTCACAATCGACGAATGCCTCTCCTACGATCCGCAGCGCGCCAGGAGTAAGGATGTCGTCGGAGTTGATCCAGTTGACAATATCCCCTGTGGCCATCGCAAGTCCTTTGTTTATCGCGTGGCTCTGACCGCGGTCCGGCTCACTGACCCAGTGAGAGATCCATGGCTCATATTTCCGGATGATGGAGACACTTTCATCGCTACTGCCACCATCGAATATGACGTACTGCATGCCGGGATACTGTTGCAACAGCACGGAACGGATGGTTTCCTCGATGTACATCCCCTGGTTCAGGCTGGGCGTCACGACCGTAATGCGCGGCCAGGGCGTACCGTCCGGTCGGACAGGGGGGCCCGGCTTTACGCCCGCCGTCCATGGCCAGCCCGTCCTTCCTTCCGGGGGTGGCGGCAGCTCACGGAGCGTCGGCGGCTTTCTTTCCACGTTGTCCTTCATCTATATCGCCGCGAAGGCGTCTGGTCCGTGGCCGGGGGCGGAGTGAATCACAATGCGACACGGGCAAGGCCGCG
The DNA here is from genome assembly GCA_040904565.1 of Rhodothermales bacterium. Classification (GTDB taxonomy): domain Bacteria; phylum Bacteroidota; class Rhodothermia; order Rhodothermales; family VXPQ01; genus JBBDTI01. The sequence continues at coordinate 70,876 of JBBDTI010000030.1, read as the reverse complement.
AAAGGCCGTGCTTGTCTCCATCAAGTCTTCGTAGCTGCCCGCTTCCACGATGCGGCCGTTATCGAGCAGGTAGATCTTGTCGCAGCCTTCGACGGTGGCAATCCTGTGCGCGATCGTGATGACGGTCATTCGTCTCTTCAACTGCGACAGAGCGTTCATCACGGAATCCTCCGTCACACCGTCAAGTGAGCTCGTCGCCTCATCAAGGACCAGCACCTGGGGACCGTGATACAGCGCCCGCGCGAGGCCGATACGCTGACGCTGGCCTCCGCTCAAGCGAATTCCTCGCTCCCCCACTCGCGTATCAAACCCGTCGGGCAGATCCTGCTCGACGAAATCAAGGATGCATGCTACTGCGGATACGCTCCGTACCAGCTCCATGTCGATCTGGTCTTGATCGAGACCGAACGCGATGTTTCGAACGATCGAATCGTCGGTCAAGATGACCTCCTGTGGGACGTAACCTATCATGCCGAGCCACGCTCGCACCTTTTCGGCGGTTAGGGGAACGCCGTCCACGATTACCTCGCCGGTCGTAGGTGGAAGCAGACCGAGGATGATATCAGCCAGTGTGGATTTTCCCGATCCGGTAGAACCGACGAAGGCAATGCGGCTTCCCGGTTTGATATTCAGGTTGATGTTCTTGAGAATAACTTCCTCCGACGACGGATAGCTGTACGAAACGTCGCGCAGCTCGATGCTTCTAATGCCTCGATGTCTCCCCTCTATCGAAACGCCGTTCAGCAGGGGTAACGCCCCGATCTGTGTCAGGTCCTCATGTATGGAATCCAGGACGCTGTGGTTGAAGCGCAGCATCGCCAGCGCATTGAATGCCTGCTGCAGTGACGGGATGAGCCGATGCCCCGCGACAGCGTACAGGCTCAGCATCGGAATCACCGTCCTCATATTCTGCTCCGTCGCCAGCAGATACAGGAGGATGACGAGAATTCCACCGAAGGCCAGAAGTTCGATGAGAATCTGAGGGGTCTCGGCTATTACCGCATATTTCGGCTGGATTCTGGATTGCTCGCGATCGATGACCCGAAAGCGTTCGATGAAGTGGCGTTCGGAACGATGCACCTTGATCGTTTTTACCACCCCGAACGTCTCGGCAACGGCTTTGAACGACTGCCGAAATAGTATGAACCGCCTGGAGCCGAGCTTAGACAGATAGCGTCGGACGGTGAAATAGATGACGGCGTACGCACCGCCGAGCGTGCCGAGCACCGTTAAGGCGAGCACGGGGTCGACAATGATCAGGAGAATGAAGATGACGACGGCCACGATCCCCTGTGCGATCAACCGTACCAATGGCAACAGCACCTCGCGTACGAGTTGCTTTACTTCTCCAACGACCTGCTTTTGCAGCGTCGTCGGCGCGTGGGTCAGGTAAAACTCATACGGCTGCTGGAGATACCGCGTCAACAAGCGCGTCGACAGCGAGTGCGCCGTGAGCCAGACAAAGCGGTGCTGCATCCACTTGGTCCACGCACCGGCGATCTTGGAAAGCGTCATGACCCCGAGAACGAGGCCGCCCACGAACAGCATGAAACTGCGGACGCTGTCGAAATCCATCCACTCATAGACAGCACTAAGCCAGCGGTTTGATTGCACCGTCTCAGGTGCCGAAACGATTTGCATGAAAGGCATGATCGCGGCAATCCCGGCAACCTCCAGAAATGCCATGGCCAGTATCGCCGCGATCAGTAAGGCGAAGGACCGCTTCTCACGCACGGTGAGGAGCGCATTGAGTTTCCTGGATACGTCAGACATGTGTCGGTACTCTTCGCCGATGTTTGATGTTAAGAAGCCGGAACTGAAGAGCTGATATCGGTGCCGCACATCGGCCGTACAGCTCGTTCCACTGCCTGAATCGATCGAGATCTGACGGCACGTCGTGCCGCTTCGAGGCCTCGTCAAAGCGCTGTACAGAACGTTCATACAGGGCGAGATCGAGGGCGTTTGCCGCTTCGATTTCCCGCAGAACTCGTGGTGAGACCGCCTCCAGGGCAGGTCTATTCTTCGTGACGTTGCGGCGCACGTACAGCGGGCGACGATTCCAATTCAGCCTGCGTGCCATCAGTAGAAGCGTCTCATCGAACCGCTCCGCGATGCCGACCACGGAGAAGTAGGACTCGAGATTGTCGAGTGCCGATTCCAGCATGTGATCCGTGCAGTCGCCATATCCCACCTTCAGATGATCTGAGCCGTAGATCGCCCGAACCTGTCCGTTGTCAAGCTCGAGGGCCGTTCCACCCAGGACATACTCCTCCAGGCTCATGTTTGAAGAAGCTATCGTGTCGTGCAACCGGTGGTGCGGACGGCGTTTGACGAAGTAGTAATGGGAAATGACGCGCTCGACGGGATGTCGGAGCACGGTAATGTAGGTGAAGGGGTTCGGCGTACACCGATGAATGCCAAAGAGAATGTGCCCCTTAACGAGCCTGATGCGGGCGTGCTCCTCCGGGGAGAGCTGACTGAACGTCGTTTCGCGGGCCGACATCGGGCCCGGGATGTCATACACGGCATCGGACGGATACATGCGCTCGAGTACCGTGTGCAGCGTACTGCCGGCCGATTTGGGGACATGTAGAAAGATAGCGGTCATATCCCTCGGCTCAGGTTTTCCCATTTGTGGCCTCCACGCTCGACGAGGGCCGCAGCGCGAGTGCGCGCGGATCCGAATGACGGCGCTGACTGGAATCGCCCGACGAACCCACCGATTGGGCAGCGTAACCGGGGCGCACCAGCGATAGCGCTCCCTCATCGTCCGACACGAGCCGACGACGAATCGTCCGAAACGCATCGAACGTCGCACTGCACGGGCCCAAGACCCGGTTCCAGCGTCGGAAGCGCGCGAGTTCCTCACTCAGCTCAAGCCCGGCGATCGTCTCCGTAAAAGCTGCTTGAGCGGCTTCATACAACTCCAGATCGAGTTCATTATGCGCTTCAATCAACCGAATTACCTCCCGAGGGATGCTTGCCGCAAGCGGCCGGGCTTTCGAGACGTTTTTTGGTCGATAAAATGGCCAAGCCGACCATCCCAGTCTCCTCCTGAGCAGCAAGAGCGTCTCGTCGAAGCGCTCCGTCAGACCCACGACAGAGAAGTGCCTCGTCAGATTCCGCTGCGCCGTGCCGAGCATCTCCCTCGTACATCGGCCATACTCGACGCCAAGATGTTCGGGCCCGACGAGACTTCGAACCTGACCGTTATTCAGCTCGAGCGTGATCCCACTGGTGATGTATTGCTCCAGGCTCATGCCCGTGAATGCAACGTCGTAGTGGAGCCGATGTCCGGCCGTACGCATGACGTAGTAGTAGTGTGAGATCACGCGCTCGACGGGGTGCCGAAGTATGGTGATATAGGCGTACGGATTGGCGATGAAGCGATGGACGCCAAAATCCATATGTCCCTTGATGAGTCGAATACCAGCACGGGTCTCGTCAGGCACGGATCCCAGGAGCCTCTCGTGCACGTCGCGGCTTCTGTCAACGTCGAAGATCTCGCGAAACGCATAGCGACGTTCCAGAATCGATTCGAGGGTACTTCCTGCGGTCTTGGGTATATGGTGGAAGATGATCGTCGCATCCTTCGAGGCCGGCTGATCGTCAGCTGCCGGTGCGGACGAACCGTTCCATTCAGATTCTCTATGTTCCGCCAAACGCTTCACCTATATGACCAGTAGAAAACGGATTGCGGACGTTTCGGCAACGTGCCGTCCGCGCAAGCATAGTAAAGGTCGTAGCGAAAGGTGAGAAAGACGGAATTACCCGATCTCAAATGCGCTTCGGGAAGTCCGGGCCACGGTGCGAGTCATCTTCCTGACCTTGACGTAGCGTCCGTATATGCCGTTGAGAAGGCGAAACGATCTGAGTTCGCTGCACACGTCCGTTTGCTCCACCTCCCTCGAAAAGGACTTCGCTACGCGCTCGTAGAGTTCCAGATCAAGCGCGTTGTCCCTCTCAATGATCTCGACGATTCTTCTCGAAACATTGGAGGCGCCGGCGTTCTTCCTTGCAACATTTTTTGCGGCGTATACGGGACGAAACGTCCACCCGAGCCGCCGTCGCATCAGCAATAGACTTTCATCGAACCGTTCCGTCAGACCCACCACGGAGTAGTTCTCCAGGAGGTGCCGTTCGGCCACCCGAAGCATCTCGTCCGAGCACTGGCCGTATTCCACCAGCTGATGCTCCAGCCCAAAAAGACTTCGAACCTGACCGTTGTTCAGTTCGAGTGCGATCCCATCCGAGACGTATCCCTCGAGCGACATCTTTTCGGAGGCAACGCGTCCGTATAGATAGTGGTGAGGCGTTCTCTTTACGTAATGGTAGTGCGAGATGACCCGATCGACCGGGTGCCGCAGCATCGTGATGTAGGTGGACGGACCGGGCAGATGCCGATGAATGCCGAAATACATATGCCCCATGACGAGCCGAAATCCCTCCCGCTCTTTTAGCGGAAGCCGTTCGAATTCGGCTTCCCGAATCCCACCGGGTCCCGTCAGGAAGCAGGTCTCCGAGGGAGAAAAATGTCGTCTGAGAATGGATAGTAGCGTGCTGCCGGCAGCTTTTGGAATGTGTTGAAAAATCAAGGTCATCTTCAGTTCGTCATCTCGTCGCAAGCCGCCCCCGGTGCATTGGAATCAGTGGCGGAGGAAGGGGAGGCCGGTGTCCGGGCATTCCAGCGCCTCGCGTAAACATTCATCACACTGAACGGCAATTGCGGAATGTCTTCGGAGGGCGTCGATGGACGTGTGCTTCCGCGCACGGGTCAAACGGAACGAATTACGAGAAATTGGGCTTCGCGCTTTTCTCCCGTTCAACATGGCGCCGCGATGCGGGTCACCTTCCTGACACATTATCCCCAGCTCTACGGTGCGAATCGTTCGCTGCTGGACTTGATCGACGGGTTGCGGAATTACGGGGTCGAGTCGTCTGTTCTCGTCTCCGCAGAAGGCCCGCTGGTCGAGGAACTCGTTCGGCGTGGCACGCCTGTCCGCGTACTTCATCTCGGACGCTGGGCATCTCGCTTGCCCAAAGGCTATGGTCGAATGCCCACGGCCCGGCGTATGATGCATAGAGGGAGGAACGGGTTCTGCCAGTTCCGGACGAACGTCGCCGCCGCGCCCGCCGTGGTCCGACAGCTTCGAGCGTGGCGATCGGACATCGTCTATTCAAATTCCAGTCTCTTGCTCAGCGGTGCGATCGCGGCAGGCTTCCTGAGATTGCCGCACGTCTGGCATCTCCGCGAGTTTGGCGATCTCGATTACGCCTTCGTCCCGGATTTCGGACGGACCGCTCAGACCTGGCTCATCAACCGGGCGGAAGGCATCGTTGCGGTATCGGAGGCGGTTCGACGATACTACCACTTGACTGCGTCACCTCGCATGAAGGTCGTATACAGCGGCATCGGGTGGGCGGCGGATCTGGAAAAGCTTCGACCCGAACCGGTCCGGCATCCGTCGGATGCACCGTACACGTTTGCTCTCGTCGGTCTACTTCACCCTGCCAAGGGGCAGCAAACGGCGATAGAGGCACTCCACGAGCTGATTCGGGCTGGGCGAAACGTCAAGCTGGTGCTCGCCGGCTCCGGATCCGCGGACTATCGCAAGAGACTTGAGGACCTAGTCCACCGGCTGAATCTTGGAGCGCACGTCCATTTCCACGGCTTCACCGACGACGTCTACGACGTCTATCGGCATGCGAATGCCGTCTTGATGTGCTCACGAAACGAAGCGATGGGCCGGGTCACGGCAGAGGCGATGGCGTCGTACCGCCCCGTTATCGGATTTCGCGGCGCCGGCACGGCCGAGCTGATACGACATGGCGAGACGGGCCTGCTGTATGATGGTGAGCACGAAACGCTGTCTGCATCCATGACACAGTTTCTCGACGATCCGGAATGGGCACGGTCACTGGGCCGGCGTGGCGCGCAGCGGGCACGCGACCTCTTCACCATCGAGCGCTACGCTGCCGGCGTGTACGATCTTCTCCGCCTTGTCCTGAGCGATCGCGAAACGATGCCGCGGACTGATGTGCGGGCGCCGGCAGGATTCGAGAATACGGATTCGGCGTCTTACGAAACAGACCTCCCGGCCCGGGATGCGTCGGTAGACAGGACGGTGATTCATCCGTTTCCGTGATGCACGCGGGATGCTACGACAGACAGAAAACCCTTCGGCGCAAGCCAACCGAGAACGATCGACACCCATTCCAGTGCCATGATCATAAGCCCGGAGCACAAATACGTCTTCGTCGAGAACCCCAGAACCGCCTGCACCGCCATCGCAAATGAGCTCAGGCAGTTCTACGGCGGCGAGGGCGTTCTATTCAAACATGCGACCTATCAACATTTCGTCGAATGGGCGGGACGCGAAGAAGCCGGCCGCTATTTCATTTTCGCGGGCATTCGGAGTCCCATGGATGATGTCGTTACGGAATATTTCAAGTTGAAGAGTAATCACAGAGGCGAGATGACGGATCCGTCCGCGCACCGCAAACAGGGCGGTTGGGTCACCGAACAGAGGGTTCGCCAGTACGCGTTCATCCAGCGAAACGATGCCGATTTCGCGTCCTATTTTCGCACCTATTACCATCGCCCTTACGTCAACCGCTCCGTGCTCGCCCGTAGGCAATCGGACTTTGTCATCCGATTCGAAGACCTGCAGGCGGACTTCTCCCGGCTGCTTCAGCGACTCGATTTACAGCAGGTCAGACCGCTGCCCGTCATCAACCCGACGGCGAAGCCAGCACGGGATCATCTCGCGCTGTACGACCTCTCTATTCGGCCTCAGGCCTTCCGTGTATTTGGTCCAGTCATGAAATATCTGGGCTACACGTTTCCGGATGAATGGGACACGCCGGACGTCACGCCTGCCCAGTGGGCACAGTTTTATGCCGTCTATGCGGCCAAGATGCTCTACTGGCGATTCGGGGCCTTCCGAAAGGAGCGCGTCAATCCCAAAACCTATGATTCCGTCGCCCTCCAGCAATGACGCCCACATTTAGCCGCCCGATGGCCGCAGGCGATCCGGAATGAAGATCACGTACACAGACCGGGTTCGCGGAAGCGCCTACTACGCCTATCATCTGGCGCTGGCGACCTGGTACGCTGCCGCAGGGCCCGCGCTCAGTCCGACGCGCTTCGTAATCTTCGGGCGCGGTCGGTCAGGAAGTACGGCTCTCGTGAACCTCCTCCACCAGGTCGACGGAGTCCATTGCGATGGGGAGATTCTACGGCATCCCGTTGCGTTCCCCCGGCTGCACGTCGACGCCATGTGCGCCAGAGCGGCCGCCAGGAGCTATGGCTGCAAGATATTGAGCTACCAGCTCGGCGACGTGCAGAACGTACCGTCAGGAAGCGCCTTCCTCTCGAGTTTGCACGAGGGAGGCTACCAGATCATTTACCTTAAACGCAACAATCTATTCCGCCACGCCCTCTCGAACGTGCATGCACGCCAGTTTAACTTCCATCACAACGTTCAACAGGGCGCGTTGCAGCACCATCGCATGAAGGTCGATCCTCGAGAGATTCTGCGATGGATGAAAGGAAGTGCATCTCTCGAAGCATATGAACGCCACATTCTAGCCGACATCCCGCATATCTCCGTTACGTACGAAGACGACCTGGAAGACGACACCAGTCACCAGGCCACCGTTGACAGAATATGCGAACATATTGGAATTAGTTCGAATAGCGTCCAATGTGAATACAAAAAACTCACCCCAAAGTCGTCTTTAGATTTACTTATCAATTACGACGACGTGCAGTCGTTTTTGGCAAAGACGCCGTTCGCAGAATACGTTTCCTCGGGTCGTTGATAATTCCTGAAACTCTGCGTTGCATTTGCTCGCTGCGCTCGTCATTCGGGCTCGCGTCGCGCCGATCACTGCTGCATGCATGAATGCATCTCACTCTCGGCCGGCCCTTTACGACCGTGGAATTCAACAGACTCCTAGATGTAGCAATGGTATACACGATTACACCGGTTCATAATCGCCGACCGATTACGCGAACATTTCTCGAATGCATGCGCAAGCAGACGTTTGAAGGCATACGGGTCGTGATCGTAGATGACGGCTCAACCGATGGAACGTCCGATATGATCAGGAAGGAGTATCCTGAAGTGACGCTGCTGACGGGCGATGGCAGCCTGTGGTGGTCGGGCGGAACAAACCTGGGGCTGAATCACCTGCTGACGGAGGCAGAGGATGACGATTACGTCCTGATCATCAACGACGACCTGGAAATCGAGCCGTCCTACGTACAGCGACTGACCGACTTTGCACGCCGGCATCCGGATGCGCTGATCGGGTCGGTGGTCGTCGACATAGAAAAACCCGACACGGTCTGGGATGGGGGGCGGCTGACGAACTGGATTACCGCCAAGCACCGGGTCATGAACCAGGGGCGTTCCCTTTCGTCATTTCCGGACTCTGCGTATTTCGAGGTCTCGCAGCTGACGGGACGGGGGACGCTGATTCCGGTATCCGTCTTCAGGAAGGTGGGACTGTACGACGACGTACATTTTCGACACCGGGGGGATACAGAGTTTCCCGTTCGCGCCAGTCGCCAAGGCTATCGATTGCTCGTGTACTACGGAGCCAGGGTGATGAGTCACGTCAATCTAACCCATGGATCCGAGCAGGAGGCGCACTACCGCCTTAGAGATTTCCGGCACTACTTTTTCGATTTCCGTTCGTCCGGCTGGATCAAGTTCCGCTTCTATTTCGCGCTAAAAACGGCCATCTCCCCGTTGCAATTTGTTTCGTTTTTCGTGTGCGATCTCCTTCGCGTATCCGTCCACTTTCTGCGTCGATGCCACGTTAGAGGGACCTGATGAGAGCCACGAACATCGATGTATCGGACACGACCGAGCACGTCGCCCACGCCGTGAATGGCGAAAACGGCAGCGGCGAGGCGCGTCCCTATTCGAGGGCCCTCTACGTCGTTTGGAGAGGCTATCAGCGACGAGCGGAAGTGCTCGCCCCACGTCTACGTGCGGATCTGATCCTGCTCCCGCACCTTACACGGTTTCGCCTCCTCAGGCCGCTCGACTATCTCGCCAAGTTCTGGACGACGATTCGACTCATCCGTCGCCGCAAGGCAGACTGCGTCTTCTTTCAGGTACCCCCGCATTTCACCGCCCTGCCCGCACTGCTATGGAACGTGCCCTACGTCGTGGACGCTCATAACGCCCTCTTCCAATCACTCTGGGGAAGGCTCCCGTTCGTTGGATTCATCCTGCATCGCGCAAAGCTGGTAATCGTCCACAATGGAGAGATACTAAAAATCGCCCAGGGAGTGTATCCCGATATCTCTTTTCATGTTATTGCGGACCCGATAGACCGAATCACTGTCAACACGTCACGCCATCCGCGGCAGGTACTTTTCATCTGCTCGTTCGATCCCGACGAGCCGCAGGACGTGATCGTCCGCGTGGTCGAGTCAATGCCCGAATATCAGTTCGTGCTAACAGCCGACGTACGCAAACTGTCCCGCCGAGATCAGCAGCGACTGCGCTCCTGTCCCAATCTCTTGTTGACAGGCTATCTGAGTGAGGAAGCGTACCACGCCGTGCTATGTTCCAGCGCGGCCGCCGTGGCGCTCACGACGAAAGACGCAACGCAGCAATCAGGCGCATGTGAAGCACTGTCGTCCGATACGCCGCTGGTCGTAACGCGCGACGCCCTGTCCGAGACCCTCTTCGGACAATGGGCCATGCTCGTCGAGAACACACCGGAATCCGTCGCGCGAGGCATTCGGACGGCGTGCGGTCGCTCTATAGACCTCTCGCACGAGCGGAATCGCTGGAATATGGAGGTCACACGCAGCGTCCGGAGTCTGGAGCGCGCGCTCTGATGGTTGCGTTGATGGGCCCGTTCGGCCCCACCTCCTCTACAGCCGCATCTTCGAGGCTACGCCGGTGTGTCGCCCGATGGCCGATTCCGTACCGGGAGCCCACTGTAACGAGGGAAAGGTAGCCTGTTCATTCCATTCATCAATGGATCTCCGATCCCGAGATTTTCATGGATCAAGTAGCACGCATGGACATCCTCGGGTGTCCCGTCGATTCAGTTTCCTTCGATGACACAGTCGAAGCAATGCGCCGCGCCGTCGTGTCGGACCAGCGGCTCCACATTGCCGTGATCAACGTCGACATGGCGATGAAAGCGCGGCGTGATCCGGCATTCGAAGCGGATCTATGGGCATCCGATCTGGCGATTGCCGACGGCGTCCCTATAGTCTGGTCGGCCGCACTGCTCGACTCGCCCATTCGCGGCCGCGTAAGCGGAACGGAGCTCGTCTGGAGCTGCGGACGCATTTCCGCCGAAACGGGCTGTTCCGTAGCACTGATCGGAGCGGCGCCCGGCGTAGCCGATCGTGCTGCGCAGGCTCTTCGGAAGCGGTATCCGGGTGCCGTGATTCACGCGCTTCCAACGCCGTTTCCACTGGAACCGGACGACAGCGTCAAGCTGGCCGGAGAAATCAAGAAACGAGGCGCAAAGATCGTGCTGGCAGCGCTGGGTGCACCCCGCCAGGAGCGTTGGATTCGGTCATACCTGGCCGACTGCGGCGCAAATGTAGGAATCGGAATAGGCTCCGCATTCGACATCATCTGCGGCGATCAGCGTAGAGCACCCCGCTGGATGCGCGACTACGGCTTCGAGTGGTTTCATCGCATGATGCTCGATCCTCGTCGCCTGGGGAGGCGCTACCTCATCGAAGACAGTCCCTTCATCTGGGCCGTGCTCCACACGGCCATCCTTCAAAACCTTAAAACGAAGCTCACATGGAAATGAAGAAGAAAGCTCTAGTCACGGGCGGCTGCGGATTCGTCGGTCGACGGTACGTCAAACAACTTATCGAGCGCGGCTACCATGTCACGATCGTCGACGATCTGTCCACCGGACTCCCCCCCCGCGCATGGCGCGCTCCAAGTGCACTTTCCGACAGGCAAGCGCGACACATGACCTTTCACCAATGCGATTTTCGTGAGTACGCCAGAGAAGCGTCGCCCGAATTCGATCTGATCGTACACCTGGCCGCCGTCGTGGGCGGTCGCATGACCATCGAAGGCGATCCGCTTGCAGTCGCCACCGATCTGGCGATCGACGCGACGTTCTTTAACTGGGTCGTGCGATCACCCAGACCGGAGCAGGTGCTCTATTTCAGCTCGTCGGCGGCCTATCCGATTCATCTCCAGACACCGGAGAATCATCGGCCCCTTTCGGAAGATATGATCGTCTTTGACGAGAACATGGGCGTGCCGGACATGACCTACGGTTGGTCGAAGCTCACCGGAGAGTTTCTCGCGCGGTTCGCAGCGCGCGACTACGATCTGAATGTCATTACCTTTCGTCCCTTTTCGGGGTACGGCGAAGACCAGGCCTTCACCTATCCCTTCCCGAGCGTCATACGGCGCGTCGCACGAAAAGAATCTCCCATCGTGGTTTGGGGCAGCGGCCGCCAGATGAGAGACTTCATCCACATCGACGACGTCGTGGAAGCTACTTTCGCCGCAGCCGAGCGCCTGCAGCCGGGAGACGTCATCAACCTGGGAAGCGGAGTCGGAACGACGTTCGTGGAACTCGCGAAGCTGGCGTCCGACGTGCTCGGTCACGACGCCGAAATTGTGAATGACTCATCGAAGCCCGAAGGCGTTTTCGCCAGAGTCGGAGACTGCCGCAGAATGCTCGAACTGTACGAGCCGAAGATCAGCCTATCCGAGGGGATCGAGCGCGTTTACCGCTATCAAGCGGCCCTCCCGTTGAACACAAATAGGCACGCGACAAACGGCACGGGCGATCAGGATGTGAAGGCGAGACCCGTTCGAGCTTCCGTGGAAGCCCGTTCTGGGACGAACGGTGTCGAAGCAATGGCGAAGAAACCGAGTAGCTGATCGCCGCTATCCTCTTACGTTTTTCTCTCCAAAAGCCCGGATCGCTAATGCGGTCCGGGCTATTTGCGTGGTGCCTCACGGCCGTGTCCGTACTGTCCCGGTCGAGCCGTCACTCCCCGGCCGTGCTACGTTGGTGCGCACCCGCATCCGGACTTCCCTGCGGCCGAACGGCGGACGTGATGTCCATGGATGCACGAAGATGCGCGGGTAGCACGACGCCGCGCGACACGGCCTGTGAGCCCGCTGCGAGGCGCCACCCGGTAATAGAATCCCGATCTTCGATGTAAGGAAGGGCTTTATCTAGCATCGTGGCCTCTCTGTCACCGTCGACGACGCTGTACCACTCCGTCAGATCATTCCCTGCGTACAGGGTGCGGCCTTGAGACGCTGCAATGAAGGTGTGGGACCCCGCTGCCTGCGGCCAGTAGACATTTCCGTCCAGGCGGTTCGTCCGCAGATGATCCAGCGATTCACCTTCGATCCTGATCTCACTGTGCTCCTTCGATCCGTGCGCCGCGTTCGCAACGAACAAATTGTTGTATATGAAATTGTGGCCGTCCGTGTCTCTTGGGCTGAGCCGGATCCACATTCCGTATCCCTCATTCCTGACGATCGTGTTGTGAACAAACACGTTGTTGCTTGCTGATTGGGACTGGATGCCGGATCCTTCTCGGCCATCGAGTCTCGTACCGTATACTACGTTGTTACGTATCGTAGAATGCACGGTCCCATACTCTACCATGATACCTCTTCCGGTATTGTTCTGGACAACTGAGTTCTCCACGACGCATCCAATATTCTTTACGTCCAGCCAGATCCCGGTGCCGTTGTTGTCGGAAGATAAATGATGGGATATGGTCGTCTCCCTGGAGTAGATCAGTTTGATACCGGCACTGCCGTAGCCGTATTCATGCTTCTTCCAGTTGTTGTGGGAGGTTTCATTGTACTCGAGCCGGCAACCGGCACAGCGCCCCCCGATGCCTCTCATGCCGTTGAAATTGACTCGGTTGCCGCGAAGCAGGTTGGCCTCGCCGGCGATATTGATTCCCGTCCCGTTTGTCCATTCCACCACGTTTTCTTCGAGAATTGAGCCCCGCCCCCCCGTGCAAACGGCCGCCCAATTTGCATTGTTGACGGCGTGTCGGAACGTGAGTCCGACCAGCCTATAGAAGCCGCTCCTACCGCCGCACCAATCGTCACGTGCAGGCTTCGGAAGGAATAAAGCGCTTCGTCGTCCTACCTCAACGACGTGCCTGCTCGGATCGTCGTCTCCAGGAAGCCGCATGAAAATGGCCATGGGTTCCGCGTCCGATCCCTCGACGTAGAACGTTCCCGGTATGACGTCGGAACGAGCGAAGACCGGAGTAAGCACTACTCCATCTACGATAACCATTTCGCGCCGAAATTGAGGCCGCTCCTTGAGGGTTCCAACGTTCGGACTTGCGTGAAGCGGGACGGTCCACGCGTGCCGCCATGCCCCGTCGGAGCGCGTCCATCCATCGCTCATCGGATCGGCACCCGTGACGACAACCTCGTCGCCGGGATATGCAGAAAACGTAATCAGGCGGCCGGATGTACCCATTTCTTGCGGTGCGATCGTCTCTCGATACGTCCCGGCGCGAATGATCACGACGTCACCTGGGCGCAATACGGCTGGATGGGTGGAGCGGCTGATCGTCTTCCACGGCGTGGCCTTCGTACCCGGATTGCCGTCGCTTCCGGCCTGTTGATCCACCCAGTAGATTCGGTTTGTACCCGTAGAGAAGAATATTTCGACCGGAATACAGTCTCCTTCATCGGATCGAATTTCTCCGGCCCTATCACAGTTCATTCGAGGTAGCGTATTGGCAATCGGTCCCGCTACGGGCGCTGTGACGGGCGCCGTGACGAGTTCGGAGACCGGCACTGTAAGCGGCAACGTAAGCGGCACTGTGGCCTGCTCGGTGACAGATGCGGTGACCTGCGCGGTGGAAGGTGCGGCCACGTTCAGTGCCGAGAGCAGGAAGACCGATAGAAGCGAGACAGTACAACGACGCTCAGTGCAGATGGACATGGCCGCCTCAAGAGTTCCGATATCGCACACACCAGAAGGGTACATGCGGACGAATGGCAGCATGGTGCAGCTATCGTCGACCTCTAGTCATTGCGCGGTGGTCGTTCCGCAGAAAGATCGTCGCAGAAGACGACCCGGGAAATAGCAGTCGATCGCCCTCCGCATACCCCGCGCGCCGGTAGGACACTATTACGAGCGGTCGGCAAACAGCCGGCCACCGGAAGCAAATGGCAGAAGCTATGGGCTGGATTCAGAACGCCTATCAATATGTGGTGATCGTGGTCGCCGTGCTGGTCGTGATCGTCCAGCTCTTCCAGAGTACGACCGAGGAGCGAATGGCGGCATGGACGAGCGAGTCCCCGTCGAGCATCGCTCGCACGGAAGGTGCCGGTGCCGTGTACGAGGGAAAGCTGTTCGTCGTGGCCGGATTTGCGCGAGACGTAATCGCGACCCACGTCTCCGAAATGTACGATCCGACATCGGACAGGTGGTCGTTCCTCGCTCCGATTCCGCGCGCCGTCTCTCACGTCGGGGCGGCACTTGTTGACGGACGGATATGGATCGTAGGCGGCTTTGAAGGCGATCATCCCGGTCCCGCCGTCGATATCGTTCAAATCTACGACATCGCGACCGACATTTGGACGGTCGGACCGTCTCTTCCCTCCCCGCGCGCTTCCGGAACGTTAGCGCTCCTTGGCCGGAATCTTCATTATGTCGGCGGCCTACTTCCCGACAGACAAACGGATATCGGAGACCATCTCGTGCTCGACGTCGATCGTCCCGAGAACGGATGGACGGCGGCGGCCCCCCTCCCCCAACCGCGCAACCACCTCAGCAGTGGCGTTTTCGAAGGAAAGCTTTACGCGGTGGGTGGTCAGTTCGGACACGACGGCGGCCGGACGTTAAGCGCGCATATCCACGTATACGATTTCGCGTCCGACACGTGGTCTAGAAAAGCGAATCTACCCCTCCGCCGCTCGCACGCGGAAGCCAGTACATTCTTCTATAATCGCCAACTCATCATGGCCGGCGGCGTCGGACCGGGACCGAATCGAACCGCATCTCTCGATCTCATGACGGCCTACGATCCGCGTTCCGATTCGTGGTCGGAACTGGACGTGCTCCCTGAAAAACTGCTCGGACCCGAAGTTCGCGTCATCAACGAGCGATTCGTCGCCGCTAACGGCAGCATCGGCCTCTCTGGAAATGCTCAGACAAGCACGTGGTCCAGGCCGGCGGAACCGGAACGGCCGGACACGCTTGGATTCTGGCCGCGAAGCTTTAACCTGCAACTGGAGAAGGGGCAGAAAGACGCGATCGGCGTTCTCCTGTGGACGCACCGAGGCGACCCTGACTTCGAAGTCGGCCCCCTTAATTTCCCCGATTGGATCACGCTCACGGATGCTGCACCCGAGAGAGCAAGCCCCTCAGGTGCGCGCATCAATCTGCGCATTGACAGCTCGCGGCTGGAGGAAGGTGTACACACCGCCACCATTACTGCTACCGCAGGGGGCTTTCCAGGCGCTTCATTTTCCATCACGCTCAACGTCGCTCCGGACCCGATTTCATCGGCCACGGAACCGCACACGAATCTTAGCGGCACGCACCTTGCCACTAACTACCCAAATCCCTTCTACGGTGTTACGACGATACCCTTTACAATGGACCGTCAAGGCCAGGCAACGATTTTCGTTTATAACGTGCTGGGTGAGCGCGTTGCTGTCCTCGAGAATGTATCGGCGGCGATAGGGACACGTCATATCGACTTCCATGCCGGAAATCTTCCGGCTGGATTGTACCTGTATGAACTTCGAACGGAAGGCTTTCGTGACCATCGCTGGATGACGCTCGTCAGGTGAGGTGGCCGGCATCACCATCGCCCGAGGCATGGGAAAAGCGAATAGAACCGAAATAGGAAACGGCGCGATGGGATCTCAGCAGATCGGCCACGCGCATCTCGTGCACGGCCGGGCTGAGCCATCCCATCGCCCCGTCTTCCCCTGCCACGCTCTGGTGTCGGTTCAGAGGTGGACGTGGCGTCGAATCACTTCATCGACACTATTTCATAAGGATCATCGGCGAGGTCTTCGTAAACGCCCCCGTCTCGAGGCGATACATGTACAGTCCACTCGCTAGACCGCTGGCGTCGAATCGCGCCTCGTGCACGCCCGCGCTCTGGACGCCATCGACGACGACCGATACGCTGCGTCCGGTCACGTCGAAGACCTCCAGTCTCACGTACGCTCCTTCCGGCAGTGCATACTGGATGGTAGTCGTAGGATTGAACGGGTTCGGATAGTTCCCGACGAGTTCGACCGTCTTAGGCAGACCATCAGCAAGCACGGCACTCCCGTGATCCACTCCCGTGGACGTTTTAGCGAGGCTGATATCTGATCCGCCGTCAATCGCGAGATATCCGATAGTCTCTTTTACATGATACGTCTCGGCATCCAACGATTGCTCTTCCTCCACCTTGACCTCCATACCCGAGCCATCCAAATTCTGGTACCGGAGCGTCGCCGTATGCATGCCGTTTGCAGATTGCATCGATGCGAGCACCATCGGAGCGGTCGAGTACGACTGTCCGAAGTCTAGCGCGGAGAACTGATGGTTGACGCCCGAAGAAGTCAACCCGGCAGAGAAGCTCTGCGTACCGATCTCCCCGTGGCCCTGCGTGATCGCCACGTACGCCACCTGTTCGTCTCCGTGTGACGGGCTGGCCTGTTCGCCCTGCACCATAACTTCGAATCCCGCCGAGGTTACATTCCGCTGCCTGGTCACCGCAGCCCCCGCATCATTCGTCGAAACAATCTGACTGAATACGACGGGGGTGTCGGCAAACGACTGTTTGAATGAAACGGACGCGAATGAAGAACCCCCATTCACGATGCCCGCTTCCGCCTCGTGGCCGTTTCCAAGATTGTGACGTCCAGCTTCGAACACCACGTAATGAACGTCCTCGCGCATGTGCTTCCCATCGAGATAGTTCCATTCGTCGAGCTGAAACTCGAAACTGTTCGATGAGACGTTCCGCACGCGCACGGTCGACGGGTTACCGCCATTGTAGGACGGCGGCGACATGACGACAACGGGGCTGACGAACACGTTCTTCAGCTCGACCGTGTGCCACTCGTCCGGACTGCTCTGGTCGACGGAGATCGATCCGTTCTCGATCAGCTCGCTCGCAACGACTTCACCGTCCTCGCTATCGCTCACCAAGTCATGGTCCGTTCCGCCTGTAATCGCCAGAAATCCGACGGCCTCATTCACATGAGACGTCTCGGCATCCAACGATTGCTCTTCCTCCACCTTGACCTCCATACCCGAGCCATCCAAATTCTGGTACCGGAGCGTCGCCGTATGCATGCCGTTTGCAGATTGCATCGATGCGAGCACCATCGGAGCGGTCGAGTACGACTGTCCGAAGTCTAGCGCGGAGAACTGATGGTTGACGCCCGAAGAAGTCAACCCGGCAGAGAAGCTCTGCGTACCGATCTCCCCGTGGCCCTGCGTGATCGCCACGTACGCCACCTGTTCGTCTCCGTGTGACGGGCTGGCCTGTTCGCCCTGCACCATAACTTCGAATCCCGCCGAGGTTACATTCCGCTGCCTGGTCACCGCAGCCCCCGCATCATTCGTCGAAACAATCTGACTGAATACGACGGGGGTGTCGGCAAACGACTGTTTGAATGAAACGGACGCGAATGAAGAACCCCCATTCACGATGCCCGCTTCCGCCTCGTGGCCGTTTCCAAGATTGTGACGTCCAGCTTCGAACACCACGTAATGAACGTCCTCGCGCATGTGCTTCCCATCGAGATAGTTCCATTCGTCGAGCTGAAACTCGAAACTGTTCGATGAGACGTTCCGCACGCGCACGGTCGACGGGTTACCGCCATTGTAGGACGGCGGCGACATGACGACAACGGGGCTGACGAACAC
>JBBDTI010000030.1:50383-52875 GCA_040904565.1 Rhodothermales bacterium | reverse complement strand
GGTTACCGCCATTGTAGGACGGCGGCGACATGACGACAACGGGGCTGACGAACACACTCTTCAGCTTTACCGTGTGCCACTCGTCCGGACTGCTCTGTACGAAGGAGATCGATCCGTTCTCGACCAGCGTACCCTCAATGACACCACCTCCATCACTTTCGGCATACTGGTCCGCTCCGACGTCGGCCAGGATCGAGGGGCGGTCCTGAATCTCGATATCGATCGGCACCTCAATACCTGACGGTAGGGCGACACCTCGACCGATCGCTTCCGAAGAGGTCACGAGGCCCCACCCCGACCACGAGCCCATGTCCTCAATTTGCTTCACGTCGTCGTTCAGCACGGAGGCCCCGGCATCACCCTGAATGAGCGTGCGCCACTTGTCTATGCTGTTTCCTTGAAAAGAATCACCGGCATCCGTCTTAAAATTAAACGTGCTGCCGCTGATACCCGCGTGAGGCCAATAGAGATTGCCATCCAGATCATTCGTTCTAGCATGCGCCAGATCAATACCATCTATTCTGATCTCGGAGTGGCCGCTCTTTCCTCCTGCCGCGTTATTGATCAGAAGATTATTATAAATTTTGTTATATCCATCCTCGTTTCTGGGACTAACACGAATGTATATACCATATCCCTCGTTGCCGATGATGGTATTGTGTACGATCGTATTATGGCTCGCTGCCTGCGTCTGAATGCCGGTCCCTTCCTTCGGATGCAGCTTGGTGCCATAGACGACGTTGTTCCTCACGACCGTCCGTACGGTACCGTGCTCGAGCATGATGCCGCGACCGGCATTCCACATCGAGACGGAGCTCTCGATTACGCAGTCTTCATTGTTGACATCGTACCATATCCCGACTCCGTCATTTCCAACGGACAGGTGGTGCCCTATGACGGTCTGCGTGGAATAAATCAGCTTGATCCCGGCTGCCCCGTATCCGTACGCGTGCTTCTTCCAGTTGTTATAGGATGTCTCGTTGTACTCCAGTAGACAGCTTGCGCATCGGCCGCCGATACCTCTCATGCCGTTGTAGTCGGCGCGGTTACCGCGAAGTACGTTGTTGGAACCGGCCACATAGATGCCGCTTCCATTCGTCCACTCTATCGTGTTTTCTTCGAGAAGCGAGGCCTTGCCCGTGCAGACCGCCGCCCAACTCGCGTTGTTGACCGCATGGCGGAACGTAAGCCCCACGAGCCGGTAGTGTCCGTAGTTGTTCCCGCACCAGTCTTCTCGGGAACCGTGCGGTAGGAACAGAGCGCTTCGGTAACCGACCTCTACGGAATGTCCGCTCGGACTGTCGTCGTCCGGAAGCCGCATGTAGATGGCTTCGGGGTCTACGTCCGTGCCCTCGACGTAGAACGTGCCGGGCACGACGGAGGAACGCGCAAACACCGGCGTGAGCACCTGGCCGTCAATGATGACCATCTCGCGCCGAAATTCAGGTCGCTCTTCCAAGGTGCCGACATTCGGTTCAGCCGGCATCGACTCCGTCCACGTATGTCGCCAGGCGTTGCCCGACTGCGTCCAGCCGCCGTTCATCGGATCGGCGCCGGTAATGACTACTTTCTCACCCGGGAAGGCTACAAAGGCTATCTGTTTTCCAGCGACGCCTGCTTCCTGGGGTGCAATCGATTCGCGATACGTACCGCCGCGAATGATGACTGCGTCACCCGGTTGTAGCACGCCCTCCCCCGTCGAACGGCTGATCGTCTTCCATGGGTTCGACTGGGTACCGGCATTGCTGTCGCTGCCATTAGTTCCATCGACCCACTTGATCTTGTTCGACGCGGTCGAAAAATAGGATGCGACCGGAACGCAGTTGCCGCTATCGTTCCTGATTTCTCCGGCCGTCGGGCAGTTCATTCTTGGCAGCGGGTTCGCATCCGGACCTGCAACGGTCTGGGCGACGGCGTCGCCCGCCATGAACAAAATAACGAGCGTGGCGAGGAGTAGCATCCGGGAATGCCTCGGGCACGTATCCTCGGGATTTCTGTAGAGGGTATACATAGGTGCTCACTTATGAGTTTGAAAAAACTGACATGCAGGGCGGCTAGAGCACACCGGTGACATCGCCTGCGCCTTTCCGAGAAGTGCCCGGTAAGTGGAAAAGCGCGACCGCCACCTGGGAGAGTGCATGCTGTACATCAGCACGCCCTGCCTGTTGAGTCGTTTAACAAAAACGATTCCAAGATCGCTGCAGTCGCAAAAACGCGTGCAGGCGCAACCGATAAGGCATAAAACGTAATGCTGGTGGGTACTTATGGAAGATTCTGCCCGTGTCGATACGCACCGACGCCCCCCGAAAACCGGGAGCCGCGGCTCATAGAACACGTTCCCTCGCTCCTCTTCCGGCCCGGCGGGAAATCTCCCACACAGCCGTGGATCACGAGTCACACCAGGGATGACCCATCCCAAAAGAAGGGAACGGGGTCGACAATCGGGCCGCATCAGATAGAGGTGGATAAGCGACACGCCCGTTCGGTCCCGC
>JBBDTI010000030.1:22447-50283 GCA_040904565.1 Rhodothermales bacterium | reverse complement strand
ACAATCGGGCCGCATCAGATAGAGGTGGATAAGCGACACGCCCGTTCGGTCCCGCAAGAGGGACCGCGTACAACTAGCAACGTTCAATCACGTCAGCGGCGGAAGCGACGAAGTCGCCCGGCCACACATCGTCCTCCATGGTTCATCTAAGAACGATTCGTCTTCTAACAAGCTCGGGTCTAAGGCCACGAACGCTTGCTGGCCGTAGACACGCCGCATATTGCGACAACATTGTAATAATTCTGAAGCTGCATTTCAACGAATTCGCCTGAAGAACCTGGATATTTTTCGCCTTCCGGGAACGGGCACTTTTCTCGCAGCGAAGATCTTCTCATTGCCCCTTGCACATATAGGGGTTAGCTGCCATTTGGAAACCGCCCTTGACATGTCCGTGATAAACGGCAATGACCTGCTTGCCAAAGCTCGTGGGTGTGTACGAGAGGATATGGTTTTCCACGTCAAAGTACGTCTTTCCTGCGGCTTCCGTATGGCCATGGATACGCAACGACCAGGTAGTACGCAGGAGACGATCTACCGTACGCCATGCTACAGGACCATATCACGCACTTCTCTCGGCGCCGGGCCGCGCATTTGTACTTGGCTGGCAGCCGTGCCGCCGTGCGTCGTCTGAGGCACGGACCCCGTGACTTCATACGTGATCCGCAGCCCGTCGGCCGCTCGACATCGCGTCTCCATATTCAGCAATCCCGTCACGACGCTACGATAAAGTAGTCAGATTACCCACCACAGACAACGGATGTCCTTATGAAGCGCCCAGCACACTTTTCAGTCCGACACATACATTCCGTTCTTCCCGTACTCATCGTCTCGATGGCGGCGCTCGGGATGGGCGCACCTGTACTGGCACAGAGCAGTAGCCTTTCCGTCGTGAACGGCGATCACGTCCCCTTTCCCGGCCGCCTCGTCTTCAGTCGCATCGGAAGCGTCGATCGTCCCCCCATGGTGAACGGAGTGCATGACGTCGGCTTGATTCGCATCGAGAATATGGGGAGCGAAGGGTTGGGGATCGAATCACTCGTCGTTGATGGTCCTTTCGAGCTGGTGAACCCGCCCGATCTGCCCCTGGCTGTTCTGTCGGGAAGCAGCGTCGAGATCAACATCCGGTTTACTGCCGCATCCGGTGATCTGAGCGGCGAAAGACGCGGGCTCCACGCCGGCTCGCTTTCGGTCGGCAGCAGCGCCTCCGCGACACCGGCTTCGGTGGACTTTGTGGGATACTGGCAGAAGGTATCTGAGGGCGGTCTCGAGCCCCCTCTCAGCCAGATCGTGACAGACATCTTCGGCTACTCGACGCAAATCGTCTTTCCGGGTGAGCACATCAATAATAACCTGGAAGGAACTGAGACGACCGGCGAGGAGGTCCTGTCGCCGTACTGGAAGGTTGCTGAGCCCTCGACGCCCGTAATCGTGCAGGCGCTCGCCAGCTTCTTCCGCTGTTGTACCGAACCGATCAACCTGTCCTGGTACGAAATCGGCGACACGACCACTGCCGCATCCATTGTTACGATTGCGGCGTCGGACGCGCAGACGGTGTTGCCGCGCGTGGAGGAAGGCGAGGGGGGTACAGGTTTTACGCCGGCAGCCTCCACCGCATTCGGATTTGTGGCCGAGGATACGATATGGTCCGATCCATTGCTCAATAGCGACGCCCTGGACGACTGCGCCGGCAGTCGCGAGGCCTGCGGCCGCCGCATTCGGTTCTGGCCGGCGACGGACGGGGTCGGAATACCGATCCCGCATTCATACATCATGGCTGCCGAACTGAGCACCAGTGGCGATTTCAATGATGCGGTGTTCCTCGTCTCGAATATTACGCCGTCGATGAACTCGACCGGCGTGGCCGACAGGCAGGATGAAGAGGTCCCGTCGTTCTATGCGCTGCAGAACTATCCCAACCCTTTCAATCCGAGCACCGTCATCCGCTACACGCTGCCCGCATACCTCGACGTGAGTCTGGCTATCTATGACGCCGCCGGTCGTCACGTGACGACCCTCGTGCAGGGCGAGCAGCAGGCCGGCGAGTATCACGTTGCCTTCGACGCCGGCGGTCTCTCTAGCGGGATCTATGTGTCTCGCTTGCAGGCGGGCGACCGGGCGGAAACCCATGCACTCCTCCTGATTCGGTGACATGGTGCAGGCACGACGCTGTCTTTGCGCCTGCCCGTCGCAAGATGTTTTCGAATTCACTCTTTTAGCTGTTCAATAATGCCGCTCGACGTACAGGCCTTTGTAACGGTAGGGGTTCTGATTGGGGTGATCGTGGCCCTCGCCAAAGACCTGGCGCGGCCGGATCTCGTCTTTCTCTCCGCACTGGCCGCATTGCTCGTGGCCGGTGTTCTCACACCCGAGGATGCGTTCGCCGGATTCGCAAACAGCGCCATCTGGGTGATCGGATCGCTATTCGTGGTGGCGGAAGCGGTTCAACGTACAGATCTGCTCTCCGCGCTGGACCGAGTCATCTTCTCGAATTCGCGCAGCGTTACCAAAGCTGTCTTCCGCCTTGCGGTGGTTTCCGCTCCCGCATCGGCGTTTCTAAACAATACGCCGATCGTCGCCATACTGGTACCGAGGGTACAGTCCTGGTGTCGACAGATGGGCGTTCCCCCCTCCAAGATGCTTATACCGCTTTCGTATGCGACGATCGTCGGCGGCACGGTCACTCTCGTCGGTACGTCGACGAACGTTGTCGTATCAGGACTTCTCGTGAGCGAAGGGCTGCCCCCATTAGGCATGTTTACTCTCACAGCAGTCGGCCTTCCAGTGGCCGTCTTCGCCATACTGTACCTCGGATTCGTCGGCCATCGGCTACTCCCTAGCCGCGGAATTGAGCAAATGAACGACCCAGAGACGATGCGCACGTACGTCTTCGAACTTCGGGTGCAGCGCGATGCCGCCCTCGTCGGGAAGACGATCGATGAAGCCGGACTTCGGTCGCTTGGGAACGCATTCCTCGTCCATCTGCGGCGCGACCATCGCGTCATTGAGGTCACGCCCGCGGTCGTTCTCGAAGCCGATGACATTCTCGCATTTACCGGCGATGCAACCTCCCTCGATCCTCTTCTTCAGCGCCGGGGCCTCGAGTCAATCATCGCAAATGGCGAGAACGGGGGACTCCAGACGTTTCCTCTCTACGAAGCGGTGGTCGCCGATACGTCACCCCTCGTCGGCAGGTCGCTTCGAGACAGCCAATTTCGCGAGCATTATGGCGGCGTCGTTCTGGCGATCCACCGAAAGAGCGAACGCATTTCGGGACCTATCGGCCGGACGCCGCTAAGGGAGGGCGACCTGCTCCTCATCGAGGCGCGAAACGGATTCGCCGCACGGTGGAATGCGCGACGCGACGAGTTTTATCTCGTAGCCCCTCGAAGCAAGTATCGAAACGTTCCGCAGCTCGAAAAGGCGCCGTGGGCACTGGGCATTCTGATCCTGATGGTGACCACCGTAGCGACCGGTCTGCTGCCGCTTACGATCGCCACGTTCACCGCGGCCCTGGCCATGATCGCCACGAAATGCATCTCGACAGATCATGCCCGAAGGGCGGTCAACGTTCAGGTGTTGATTGTCATCGCGTCGGCATTCGGACTGGGCCACGCGCTGAGTTCCACGGGTGTAGCAGGCGCTACGGCCACTCTGGTCCTCGGCCACGCTTCCGCTTTCGGACCCATCGGCATTATTGCGGCCATCTATCTCATGACCAACGTGCTGACCGAACTGGTCACGAACGGCGCGGCGGCAGCCATCATGTTCTCGGTCGGTCTCGCCGCTTCCGTCGAAACCGCCCTGCCGATCGAAGCCATCGCAGTAACCGTCGCCATCGGCGCGTCGGCCAGCTTTATGACCCCCATCGGCTACCAGACCAACATGATGGTCATGTCCGCCGGACACTACAAGTTTTCCGACTACGTAAAGACCGGCCTTCCGGTCTCCATCATCGTGATGTTCGTCGCAGTATCGGCGATTTACCTCGTCTGGCTCCACTAGGAGCCCTACTCGCAGTACCCACGCAATCTACACCACATACCTACCCGATGAACGTACCTATGCAGTCAATCGAACTCATTGCTCCCCACGGCGGCACGCTGGTCGACCTTTTTCCCCGACGTGGCGAAATGGCCAACTGGAAAGAAGAGGCGAAGACGCTTCCGTCTATTACGCTCGATCATTTCCAATTGTGCGACCTCGAAATGTTGCTAAACGGCGGCTTTTCTCCGCTCACCGGGTTTATGACGCGTGAAGACTACGATACAGTGGTCTCCGACATGCGCCTGGCTAACGGCGTACTCTGGCCGATCCCCATCACGCTTGCCGTCGACGAGCGGACCGTAGAACAAATCGGTACGTCGCAGAAGGTCGTGCTGCGCGATACGACAGGCCTGGCCCTCGCCGTCATGGACGTTGAGGATGCATGGGAACCGGACAAGACGCGCGAGTCGAAGCACGTCTTCGGGACGACAGATCCGGAACACCCGGGCGTCGCGCATCTCCTCGCCTCGGGGAATCGGTATCTCGGCGGCCAAATCCACGGTCTGCAGCTCCCGCCGCAGTACGACTTTCGGTCGCTCCGTCACACGCCGAGGGAAATGCGAGACATCTTTACGAGTCGTGGTTGGAACCGCGTCGTGGCATTCCAGACGCGTAATCCGATGCACCGGGCCCACAAAGAGCTGACGGATCGTGCGGCTGAAGCTATAGGCGGCAACGTACTTATTCATCCGGTGGTGGGTATGACCAAACCGGGCGACATCGACTATTTCACCCGCGTCCGGTGCTATCAGCACCTCATGAAGCACTATCCGAAGGACGCAGCGATGTTGAGCCTGCTTCCTCTGGCGATGAGAATGGCCGGACCGCGCGAAGCCGTGTGGCACGCGATCATCCGCAAGAATTACGGCTGTACACATTTCATCGTAGGCCGCGACCACGCCGGTCCGGGCAGCGACAGCGCCGGAAATCCCTTTTACGGTCCGTACGAGGCGCAGGATCTGCTTCGCTCGGTCGAAAAAGAGCTTCAGATCGCCATGGTCCCCTTCGTCGCAATGGTCTACGTGCCGCTGCTCGATGCGTACGTGACCATCGACGAGGCAAAGGAGCAAGACGAAACCTTCATAAACATTTCCGGAAGCGAGTTGCGGCGCCGCCTTTCTACCGGCGAGCCCATCCCGGAATGGTATTCCTACCCGGAGGTCGTAACGGAACTTCGAAACAGCGTTCCGCCGCGTCACCAGCAGGGCCTTACCGTCTTCTTTACGGGACTTTCGGGCTCCGGAAAGTCCACCATTGCGAACGCGGTGATGCATAAGATCATGGAGATCACCGGGAAACCGGTCACGCTGCTCGATGGTGACGTCGTTCGTACGAACCTGAGTCTGGGGCTCGATTTCACTCGCGAGGGCAGGTCGACAAACATTCGGCGCATCGGCTTCGTGGCCGCTGAGATCACCCGCCATGCCGGCACTGCGGTTTGTGCGCCTATCGCACCGTATGAAGCCGACCGGACCTCCAACCGCGAACTCATCTCGGCCCTGGGCGGATACGTAGAAGTGTACGTAGATGCTCCCATCGAGGTCTGCGAAAGCCGTGACGTGAAGGGGCTCTATGCGAAAGCGCGAGCCGGCATCATCAAGGAGTTCACGGGTGTATCCGACCCCTACGAAGTGCCGTCAACACCGGACGTAGTGTGCCGGACCAACGAGGAAACGATCGAGGAGAGTGCGAATAGCGTGATCGCTGCGCTGCTGGACCTCGGTTATCTCCAGCGCCCTGTTGACGAGAAAAGCGAAGCATCGGTCCAGAAGCGCTCGGACGCGTCCAAGCCCGTCGCTTCCGTCGTCTAGGGAAGCCGAAACGACTTTAAGTTGGACGTTCCGCCACACGTCCCTCGAGTTGTGATTCACATAGGAATCAACTAGCCGCGGCGATGCCCTGTATAAGCATCGCCGCGGCACAGAGGACGAGTGGATATATGGAAGTTAGCTCACGAGCGCTGCAGGCGGCCCTATCTCCGGCCCTCTCCGGTGATGTCGAACAATCGGCTCTATACCTACGGCGGCGATTGCTCAATATCGCCGCGCTGGGATTCGCCGATTTCACGGCGCTGGCGCTCTCGTCGACGCTCAGCGCCTACATGGCGGGCTGGGTCACAAATGTCTCCGTTTCGCCCACGTGGTTCGTGCTGCTTCTCCCCGGCTGGTACGGCGGTGCGATCCTGTTAAACCTTTTACCCAGCTGGGGCATAGGGCCCGTCGAGGAACTCCGGCGCCTCACAATTCTCGTTTCGCTCACGTACCTCATCACGTTGGCGGCGTCGGCGTTTGCTTCTCCATTTGGGACCGGAGAATACGCCCTCGCAGGCTATGTCTCCATTGCGGTGTCCTATTTCGTCAGTGCCGCAATGATTCCCCTGTCTCGAATCGGCGCCAAGAAGCTTCTCATCCACAGAGAACAGTGGGGGGTACCGGCCGTCATCTACGGCAATGGCGATTCCGTGGGTCCGATCGTGAGAATTCTCGGCGCTGAGCGCGGACTCGGCTATACACCGATTGGCATCTACGACGATACACGAGAGCGCGGCGCGACATGCGCAGGCCTCAAGGTGCTGGGCAGCACCTCCTCCACGGATCCCGCACTGGCGCCCGTCGCCGTCCTTGTCATGACGAACCTCGGCCGCGCGCGGTCCATCGACCTTCTTGAAGGCCCCCTTGCCAGCTACCGCACCGTACTGGTTATTCCCGACTTACTCGACGCCCCCTCGCTGTGGGTGAAACCCCGCGATATCAATGGTTTGCTCGGCCTGGAAATCCGATGCAACCTGTGCAGTCCGGGTGCCCGCATTCTAAAGCGGACATTCGACGTCTGCGCCGTCGTCCTTACACTTCCCCTTTGGGCGCCACTCTGCATGGTGGTCGCGGCCATGATCTGGCTGGAAGACCGATCTACCCCGTTCTTTTACCAGAACCGGATCGGCCGGCGTCGAACTTCGTTCTCAGCGTGCAAATTTCGAACGATGTACCCTAACGCAGACGTAATTCTGCAGCAGGCCCTTGAAAACGATCCCGAACTGAAAAAGAAATGGGAGCTCGACTTCAAGTTACCGAACGACCCTAGAGTCACCCGCATCGGGAAGTTCTTGCGGAAATTCAGTCTGGACGAACTACCCCAGTTAATCAACGTGCTTCGGGGCGAAATGTCGCTCGTCGGACCGCGGCCGCTTCCGGCCTATCATCACGACGTGCTCGATCAACGTGTACAGACCCTTCGCGAGCGGGTGACGCCGGGCATTACCGGCCTCTGGCAAGTCTCCGGACGCAGCGACAGCGGCAGCTCGGGGATGGAAGTGTACGATCCGTACTACGTCCGTAACTGGTCGCCGTGGCTGGATGCCGTAATTCTCTTCCGTACCGCCGGCGCCGTCCTCTCTTCTGCGGGTGCCTACTAATATTCCGGGCCACTACGTAGTTGCTGCCGCTACGCGAGGTCGACGACCGATCCATTTCAGGTCGAGCATACACCCTGTGTCTGTCGAGGCGATGCCTAAGGCTTTCACCTACCCGCACCTACGTGAGATCCGCCTCGCAGGTCGTCCACAGCCAAGGCATTTTCAGGAGAAATCAAGCCCCTATTCAGTGGTCCGCCGATTAAGTCTGAGAACCGTCGCCCCTACCTTCATTGACGCATTCCTACACCGGGATGCGATCAGGACACATCCACCACACCGAGGCGCGATCATGGTAGGGGTTAGACGGAAATTATTGTCGTCCAAGAAGATGTCACTACATAGATGCATGCAGTCGGCCATCTCGGACGCACCCGAGAGGGCAACGACGGCGTACGTCATCGAAGCGGCGCGCAAACTCGCGATTGCCTACATTCTCAAGAAGATGCACTACGGGTCGCTCCACGTATCCCTATTCGGGCTATCGGTCGAGGATCTGGCGATGGATTCGATTGCAGAGTTATTTGAACGATCGGACGACGGGCGCTTTCCCGTACTGCGGACGTACTTAAACATGAATGCCGACGTTGACCTGAAGAGCAGTGCCGAAGTCTCCGTCGCGTTGCGACGGCTCGTCTTCAGTAAGGTGAATGAGAACCTCTTTCGCCGGTATCACGAGGCCGACGGTAATCTCTCGCGGATCATCCGAAACGTAAAAGATGGGACTAGAATAAACAACGGGCTCGCGCTAACCACCGTACGAGGGTGCAAGTGGATACTGGTAAAGGACGGAGCGCGCTGCGAACGGCACAAGGGGCCGGGCGCCGTGGAGCTCCCGCTCGCCCCTCCGGAAATTCTCGGGTCGTATTTCGGGTCTAAGCTGGCGTCGAATCCGCAAGTGAGGGATCTTACGACCCTGTTCATATCCTTCACACACGCACATCCATTCTACGCCCCCGGCTATCCGATAATTTCGTTTTCGAGGTGCATGCGAGCCGCCTACGAGAGAACGGAAGCCGCCTTGATGACAGACGAGCCGGAGCAGCTATTCACGGATGACGAGACGGAGCGCGCGATCGCACGGGCCGTGGATCGCATTCGGGTGGAAAAAAGATCCAGTTACGTGGGTCCGGGAAAGGTTGACGAAGATACGTTTGAAGCCTATCTTGCCTCGGTCGAAACCGTTCTGACCGGAAACTATCTACGCGATGTGGGGACGGACTCTCTATACGCCGCGCTGTCGGAGCAGGTGTCCGGCCTTTCCAAAGATGAATACAGGGACGAACATCGAAATATTGTCGAATACCTCACGAAACTTACCAGGACGGAATTGCTCGGCAGCTTGAGAGACTATGTCTGACCTTACTCTCGGCGATTCTCTAGATTGTGTTTCGACACGTCGCATTTACTAACGGGTATCTCACCGCGATCGGGCTCGGGATGATACGTTTGAATTGCGATCTGAATCATCTTAACAAAAACTCAGCCCATGAAGCCCGACAGAATCGCTGGTGTAGATACGGGGTTGTCGTTGACAGCCGTGCGTTCCCACCCGGACTTTAATCTGGAGGCCCTCTTTGGTACGTCTGATCAGAACGTAAACGATGCCGTCATAGAGCAGTTTGTTCGTGATCCCGATTCACTGCCCATCGGGATTAGCCAGGTCGTCAAGGAGTCCATTGCCGAAGACGTCGGCTCGCAAATGATGGAAGCGTTTTACCGTACCTTCTATGAGCTGCTCGACAGGCTGCCGGCCGACACGTCATCGCAGGTGGAAGCATTCGTCTCTTCCCTCTTTCCTTCACCGGACGACGTCCCGGGCATTCCATCAACACGGTCGGAGATCATTCCGGCTCGACGCGATTGACCGCAATCCCTGTAGGGACGAAAGGTGGCACGAGGACGCGAATGGAAAACGTAGTACCGAGGGCCCGACACCTCTCTTCTCGCGCCGGCGGCTCTTTGCGCGGCCGGCGCGCGGTTCATCTGGACGCTAGCGCGTCCTCCGCTGACTCACCCACTGAACGGCCATTCGAACGAGTTCCGCGTTGGACGAGGCGTTCATCTTAGACCGGAGACTCGCTCGGTGCGTATCGACCGTCTTCGTGCTGATGTGCAGTGTCTCACTGATCTCCTGAACCGTCAAGCCTTGCCCACATTGCTGAAAGATCTCCATCTCCCGTTCCGTGAGGCGATCGATCGGGTCCACCATTTTCCCATTTGACGGGCGCTGAAAATCCGTTACGATCGTACGGGCCATGTCCTCACTCAGATGGACCCCGCCTTTCAGCAGCGTGTTGATGGCGTGTATGAGCGTCCCGGTCCCTTCCCGCTTTACGACGTACCCGCGAGCGCCCATCTTGAACGAACGCCACGCATAGTCCGACTCCTCGTACATGGACACGACAAGGACAGGCATGGATGGCCACTCCGCACAAACAGACTTGATGAGTTCCAGACCCGTCGCTCCGGCTAGTGAGATATCCGTAATAACGAGATCTGGAACCGACGCGCGTATCTTGATGAGTGCCTCGTCGACACTTCCGGCTTCTCCGCAAACCTGCAAGTTGGATTCATATTCAATGAGATACGTGTATCCGCATCGCACGAGGGGATGGTCGTCGATGATGAATATGCTGTATTTCTTTTCACCCATTACCTTCTCCGTCAGACGTTAATAACGTTGAAGCAGCCGCGCCGGGGTACCGTGTACGCTGTCGTAAGCCAGTCACTCCCATTTATTCCCAGGTATCTCTTTTTTTACATTTTCTCGGATCGTCGAAGGGGATTTCCTCGGCGGACGCCCTTCCAATGTGCACGGCCGTTCATACCGACATCTCCCCTCCTGAAGCCATCGTACGACGTATCGTCCGGCCGGCTCGCCTTGCGAAACGCCGACAGCGATCCGCCACAGAGTAAACAGTAGAATAGCGATAGGGCCGCGTGGATCTGGCAAGCGCCGCACGCAGATCGGTATCAGTCAGTTGCTGACCCGCGACGTGTTCTTCCAGCCAGGACAGGAACTGGCGATGCGAGTCGTTCGGGCGAATCGGATGGTAGCGCCCGCAGGCAATCGCCTGATGGGAGGTCGATGCCGCGTGCTGCCTGTACAGATCCCAGCATCCGCTTTCCACGTACACTGGAAAGCGCGCGCAGATCTTGGCGATAAACACCTGGTCCTCGAAGAGATCTGCGATACGTTCGTCGAATCCGCCAACCTGCAGCGCCGCGGTTCGGCGCACCGTCAGACCGCTGATACAGGGTACGGTGCCGGCTTCGCGCAAAAAGTGGGTGAGCAGGCGCGGAGGGGCGTAGATCCGATCCGGCGCGAGGCCCAGTCGTCCTGCAGCATCCGCACGGCCCGACGGCGATGCACCCGGCCACCGGTGCCAGTAGAGTGACGGGCCGTACACCATCGCAGCCGGCTCGCGCTCCAATATTCCGGACTGCCGCTCAATCTTTTGGGGGCAGAATACGTCGTCTCCGTCCAGGAACGTGACGTACTCTGCCCGCGCCTCACCCAGGCCGAGGTTTCGGGATACGCTCTTGCCGCGATTGATGCCGATACCGTGCGTCAGGTAGCGGATGCGCAGCGGATCAACGACAGCGAACCGGCGAGCGATCTCTGAACTCCCGTCTGACGAACCATCGTCGACAAGAAGCAGCTCCCACCGACACGTCGTCTGTCGTCTGACGCTCTCGATGGCTTCTTCCAGAAATTGCTCTTGGTTCAGAAAGATGGTAACGATCGAAACGAGTGGGGTGAAGAACGGCATGAGAATACGTGTGCGACGGATGGTCGGCCTGGCGTGCAACTGCGTATATGTGTCGTAACGATTGAGAACCGCTGCGAAAATCCGGTGGTGCAGTCATTCCCATTTGCCGTCCATGCGTGGGAATGGCGACTTCGCTCCAGATACACCGTTCGTCTACTCATGCAGATTGCCGGATCTTGTACGATCACCGTGCAGCGTAAATAGGACGCTATGATCGACCACCGGATATCCCGCAAAATCCATCCATCCTATTGTGTTCCGGCAACCTTCCGCGAAGGATACGGGAGGATCGTAACCGAGGACACGTTTCGCCTTTTCATACGGCAGCCAATAGCGGCCCGTTTGAAGGAGGCTCATCTCGAGCGTCGGTCGCAGCATCCGCCGGTTCGAACCGGTCGACGGGCCCGGGGATCTGGCGGCTATTTCAGCGGACAGCCTGCGGCGCAGGCGGACGGGAAGGAACGCTCCCAGTGACCGGACGCGACGTGTCCGGCGCAGGGCGAGCACCCGCTCCAACCACGTTGGCGACTCGATAGGGGCGACGGATTCGATCTGGTCAAGTTCGAAGCCGAGCGCGTGGGCGATCGGCGCGTACAGATCGGCCCAGGTGACCTGCTCGCGGTCGCCCAAAAAGAAGGCCTCTCCGTCGACGGCGGACGCGGCGCCTGCGGTACAAATGCCGTGAATCAGATTGTCGACGTAGATGGCGTTACACGCGCCCCGGCCGCCGTCGATCAAGTAGGCTTCGCCGCGGAGGAGTGTGTCGGCGAAGCCGCCGATCCATGAGGATCGGGGACCGTACACGATGCCCGGACGCAGAACGACTACCTCGACGTCCCCCTTCTTCCGCAGCCGCAAGAGCATCTGTTCGGCCCCGGCCTTGGCGCCGTTGTACGGGAGCGCATGCCGGCGCGGCAGGGCGGTCTCCTCATCGGTGCCCGGAAGCGGGGCCTGACCGTGGACGGACGCGCTGCTGAGATAGATTAGCCTTCCGACACCGGCCCGGCATGCGGCGCAGTAAACCGGCTCGATGACCGATCGAATGAGCTCGCAACTGCCCGCGACGGTATGGACGACGACGTCGCAGCCGGAGAAAGCGGCCTCGAGCGCCTCTTGGTGGCGAGCGTCGGCGATCCGCGCGTCCAGATCGAACCGTGACAGCGGTGCAAGTCGCGCTGCCGTACGTACGATTGGCCTAACGTCCGCCACGCCCCCGAGGTGAAGCATTTCCACGGCACGCGATCCGATAAATCCGCTCGCACCCAGAATGGCTATCGTTTGCATCGGCTATGCCTCCCTGATCCCGGTGACTGATCCGCCGGCGCGACGGCTCGCGCCGGACCACTCGGCTTCAGATAGCCAGGGCATCAACATCCGCTTCCGCTGCTGACGGCATCGTTCGATCAGGCGGAGATTCTGCAGCCCTTCCTCGCCGGGCACGACCGGCACCGCACGTCCTCGATGGGCCGCGGCGACGTTTCGCAGCTGGACGGCAAAGCCGTCCTCAAACGTCGCCGCCCGGGCGTTGCCATCACCGGCTGCATCCATAATTCGAGCATCAAAACCATACCTGCCGTCTGCGATGCCGATCTGCAGTGTATCCGCCGAGTCGACGCACCAGCGAATCCAGCCGCCGGTACACTGAATGTGGTATTCATTGGGACGTGCCCAGTCGCGGCTCAGCCGAAGCATTCCCGTTGCACCACCGGCCCACTTCATGCGTATGCGGCAGTTCACCTCCACGCCGCCCGTGGCGTCGTCTTCATACTCGATCTCTTCGGGGTCCCCCATCCACCATCTCAACAGATCGAGGGCGTGACTGCCGATGTCTGAGAGCACGCCCCCCTCTGGTGGACTGAAGTAGTCGGGCGACGAAACCGGCCAGCGAAATACGTCGCCTTCGAAGCCGGTGACGGACGTTACCTCGCCGAGAAGGCCACGCCTTAGTAGCGTATGAATGGCCCCGGTGGTCGGTAGAAATCGCCGAATGAATCCAACGGCCAGCACGCGATCGGCGGCTTTTGCCGCGTCTACCATGGCCCGACCTTCATCAATCGAGGTGGCCATGGGCTTCTCGCAGAGCACGGAGAGTCCCGCCTCCAGCGCTGCCTTCGTATGTGCCGCGTGGTACCGCGGCGGCGTCGCAACGATCGCCAGGTCTGCGCCGAGGCGATGGATCGAACTGACGTCTGGATAGTCCGCCGACTCCGGCAACATCCCTCGCACGGCGCGTGCGGCCGCAGGATCGGAGTCGACGACGCCGACGACACGCATCTCGCCGGCGAGCTGCAGCGCTTTCAGCGCCGGAGCATAGTAGCGGCGCGCTACGGCTCCGCATCCAATGAGGACGAGGCGCGTCATAACCGCTTACCGGACAGGCGTCGCCAGACGGCCCACGAGAGAAGGCGGCCGACGTGGGCCAGAACCGTCCACGAGCGGCTGCACGCCAGCGCGGCGCGAATCTGGGCGCCCGCCGCCGCCGCGTCTCCGGCGGCGTAGACCTGCCTTGCCATTCTGAGCGCTGCATGCGCGTACGTAATTTTCGCCGCGCGGCCGACGCGGCTGGCCATGGAATCCGGCAGATACGGTATGAACATCTCAATCGCACGGTACGTGAAGGTGATGTCCTCGCCGCTGCGGATGTGTCGGCCGGTGTTTGACGCGTCGTGCATTCTGTACATTGCCAGTGGCTCTATCTCGTACCATACCGGATAGTGCGCGGCGACGCGTACCCACATCTCCCAGTCTTCACTGCAGATGAGGCGGTCGTCGAATCCGCCAAGGGCCTCATATACGTCCCGCTTCACGACCATCGAGGGCGTAACCACGCGCTGCTCGCTTGCGAGACGCTCGAGGCCGTTCTCCAGTTCACCGGTCGCTCGCTGTTCCAGCGGGGAGATGCCCTTCCAGCGGCCTTCACCGTCGATGAAGATGTGCCGACAGAATGCAGCTCCGATGCGACCATTTTGCTGAAAAGCCCGCTCCATCTGCCGGTAAAAGCCGGTGAGTACAACGTCGTCGCCGTGGAGAAGGTGGATGAGCTCGCCGCGCGCTCGCCGCAAGCACGTGCTGAAGTTTTCCGTATGCCCGACGTTCTCGGGCTGCCTGACGAAGGCGACGCGGCCGGCCCATTCGGCGACGACCACTTCCGGATCGTCCAGCGTCGAATGATCGTCGACGACCTCAATTTGCATGCGATCGGGTCCGGGATCCTGCGCCATCACACTTTTGAGCGTCTCACGCAGATACCGTGCGCAGTTGTACGTCGGAATCATGACGGACCATAACGGCCGATGGACGTCCGTCGGCACGGGATCGATACGGGCTCGATGTGGATGCTCACGGTGCATGGTTCACTTCGAGTCCGGTGCATAGAGTCTAAAGGCCATCCGCAGCATCCGCCTTATCGAAATGTAGCGGTTCAGGGGACGTCCCGTCAGATAGGACTGAAAGCATGCTCTGGCCGCTTCTCGGTCGTTTCGATTCAGATACTCCTCTGCCCACTCTATGAAATACTTGGATGTAGCCGCCCGAATCTGGCGATCGTACCGATAGTCCAGGCACGCGTTGATCCGCCGATAGAAACGCAGCGTCGCCGCCAGCTTCTGGCGCTGGTCCATCGGTGAATAGAGTCCGCCCGAATGATAGCGGTAGACACCCAGCACTTCGTTGATGTAGCCGATGTGTCCCTGCTCGGCATTCAGAATGTGAAGGGGCCAGTCGGTGATGGGGAAGAAGGTGTCGTACCAGCTCGGAATCGGTTCGATCAGGCCGCGCCGATACATCGTAGAGCACGTGGCGATGAAGTTTCCCAGAAGCAGATGTTCCAGCGTCGTGATTTCGGGATGATCGGAGGGTGTCCAGTTCCACGACGGGTCCGTCCCCTCTTCGCGGATCACTCGGGCGTTGTGAAAGCAGATCGAGCACTCGGGATGCGCGTCTAGGAAGTCCACCTGCTTCTTCAGCTTGAATGGCGACAGCCAAAAGTCGTCGCCGTCCAGCAAGGCCACGTACTCGCCTCGGGCGGCCTCGATACCGCGGGCTACGACGGCGTTTGTCCGAACGTTTTCCTTCGACAGAAGCAGTCGTATTGTACCCCGATAGCGCCGCTCGTAGTCTCTCACAATCTCCCGTGTACCATCCGTCGAGCAGTCTTCGGAGAGGAGCACCTCCAGTTCGAAGCCCCCCACCTGCATCAGCACGCTGTCCAGCGCCTGCCGAATGAAGCGCTCGTGGTTGTACGTGGCAACGACTACGGTAACCTTCATCGCTCTCCCCGCCGCCTGGTCGTCCTGCCGGTCACAGCGCTGACCAATTGGAATATCCGTCGGGCGATCGAACCACGCAGTCTGCGGCGAGCTACGCCCCGATTGTCGACCGGACGATCCACAGCATACCGATCCATCCATGCTCCGTTCGAGGAAGACGCCTGCCGGGCACGATAGGTGCGCTCTAGCTTTTCAGGATCAGCGAGTGCCGCGATCAGAGCATCTCCCGCCTCGTCCACCCATAGTCGCGCGCGCGCCGCAGATTGAACGGCTCGTCTGCGGGCATCGTCCGTCAGGCAGTATGTAAGTGCCCGGTGCAGCTGGACGTCGCTCAGACAATCCGTATTGAACACAATGGGCCACCCGATGGTCTGCGCCTGTTTCCGGATTTTGGCGCCTCCCGCTATGGGATCGATCGCGATGGCGGGAACGCCGTTTTTCAGAGCCAGCACCAAGCCATGCAGGCGCGTCGTTATGAGCACGTCCACGCGGGCGATTAGCGCCTCGACTTCCGCCGCCGTTCGGAGGCCGGTCGTATTGGCGTCGAGACGTGTGTCGATCTCGACGACGGCCATCTCTCCGGACGCGACCAGTCGATCGATGGCCGCGTTCGCCAGATGATCGGCTGCACCGGGAAATGGCTCGACCCGGCAGACACCGATGACGGGGATCTTCCTGGTCCTGGAGGTGAAGACGATGTCAGGATGCGCGGCGCGACTGCTATCTCGCTCGAGCAGCAGGTCGAAGGGACTCCACTGGTCGAGGGGAACCGACATCGACAGGTTTAGACCGATCAGACGGCAGTGACCAAAGCGGCCGAGCAGCCGGGCCTCCAGCTCGCCCTGCTCGAAGGGACCGCACACAAACAGGAGATGCGAGTAGTCGGCGGGATCCACTCGATCCAGATCCACGCCGCCTTCGAACGGTGCCGCCATGGAAACGTCGGGGGACCAGCCCGCTGCCTTCATCCATTCGCACGCGACGTCGCGCGCCAGCATGTCACCCGCCGTCGCGTGTCCATTCTCAAAACTGAACCAACCGGCAACCAGCATTTTCATGTCGCATCACCTGAAGGCTGTCGATTGGAATGCCGATTTGCCTGCTCGCGGGCGCAAATCGCATGCACACGGGCGAGCCGCCATTTGAACGTGCGGATGTACCGCATGCTACGCGACGCGACGCGCGTCAACAGCGGGTAGCTATAGGGCCGAAGTTCACGTCGCAGTGCCCGCCGGAGCGCTGCGCTGGCTACGCCCTGCACCGTCATGTACTCGTCGATCCAACGGAGCATCTCCACGCGCGAGGAATCGGTACGACCGGACCGCTCGGCAACGGCGCAGCAGCTTTCCTCGTGCTGCCGGTAGCGCGACCAGAATGCACCGGAGACGAACACCGGCTCGGTCAGACAGAGTTTGAAAAAGAACACCTGGTCTTCGAACAACCCGCGAAAGCCCTCGTGGAATCCCCCCACGCTCTCCGCCGCGCGCCGGCGGAACAGCACACTGCAGGTCGTGGGTGTCTGTGCCTTGTTCTCCAGCATCGAATACACGAGGTTCGGCGGCTCGATGAGCGAATCCGGAGCAACGCCAAGCTCGAACGAATAATCCCGCGTGCAGTCTTCCGGAAGCCCCGTCCAGCTATGCCATATTTCCGTACGCCCGTACACCATGGCGGCGCGTGGCTGCGAGGCCATGATGGCCACCTGCGCCTCGAGCTTGCCAGGCAGCCACACGTCGTCGGCGTCGAGCAGTGCGACGTACTCGCCGTTCGCCTCGCGCAATCCAAGATTTCGCGAGGCACTCATGCCGCGATTTTCGTGGGCGGGATGGTGGAGATACCGGATACGATCCGGGTAGCACCGCGCGACGGCGCGCGCGATGGAACTGCCATAATCCGTCGAGCCGTCGTCGACGAGTAGAAGCTCCCAGCGATCGTAGGTTTGTGCACGTACGCTGCGAATCGCATCGGCGAGAAACCGCTCGGCGTTGTAGAAGATGGTGATAACGCTGACGAGAGGGGCTGTTTGCATCGAGTTCAATCCTGTTCCAGCATGGCGCTGAGCTTTCGGGAGAATTCCGCACCGCTCCAGTCGCATACCTTGCGGCGCGGCCATTCCCACCGGGATCCCCGCGGTCCGGCGGTGCCCTCCCTCGCCGAAAACGCCGCCGAAAATCCGGCCTCGCGGACGAGCGTCGTGGTCTCCCCCGAAAAGTCGCCGTAGGGGTACGCGAAATAGTTGACGCGCCTGTCGAGCATCGCCTCGATGCTCGACTTACTCGAGCGAATTTCGTCAGACTGGGCGGAAAGCGGCTGGGCCGACAGCGCGGCGTGATGGACGGAATGCGCGCCAATCTCGACGCGGCGCCGTGATGCTAACACGCCCGCCTCATCCGGATTCAAAATGCGGTGAGACGCCCGAGGCCACCTCGTGAGTCCGGCCCAATCGGCCAGGGATGTCATTGCGGCCTGACGCTCGGCGGGCGGGAGAGGATGCAGGATCTTCCAGACGGCCAAATATAGACGCTGGCGGGGGGTTTCGGGCGGATTGGACGCGCGCCATTCGCGGTGCCACTTCCCCGCGGCCGCGTTCCATTCGGACTCCCCGTTAAGCTTCCACGTGCGGCGTTC
Source organism: Rhodothermales bacterium (assembly GCA_040904565.1). Taxonomy (GTDB): domain Bacteria; phylum Bacteroidota; class Rhodothermia; order Rhodothermales; family VXPQ01; genus JBBDTI01. The sequence goes on along the minus strand of JBBDTI010000030.1, from coordinate 32,158 downwards.
AGCGCCGAGAGTGAGGTCGAGCGTCGCCGGCAGGCAAGCGCATTGCACCAGGATGCGTTCGAGCTCGTCCCACCAGAATTCGTGCTCCGAGCCCAACAATCCGCTCGTCAAGAAGAAGGTGGCCGGGAGGTCGTGACGTTCGAGTATGGGCTGTGCGGCATACAGGTTGTCCGCATAGCCGTCGTCGAAGGTGATCGCGGCCATCCGAGACGCGAACGAACCGCTCTCCAGAGCGCCTTGCATCTCCGAAATCGGGATGACGTCGACGTGCTGTTTGAGCACCGACAGATGCTCGTCGAAATGGCGCGGCGTGACGCACAGGTCCCATGGGTCAGACGGGACATCGGCGACGCGGTGATACAGGAGTACGACGATCTTTGGATCGAGGCGCCGCCGCCACCGCCTCAGTGCGCGCCGTACGGGCCGTGCGGCCGTCGAAATGTAGGTTCGATTTGGCATGTCTCAGATCGACCCTGTCAGGATGGTGTCTCGAAGAGCCTGCGGATGAGATATGTCGAGCACGCTGAATTCGCACGTTACGATGCCTGTATCCCCTATCGCCGTGCGGATGCCGGGCCGCGCGAGATCCACCACCTCGACGTCCATCGCTTTCTCCACGTAGTCGACGACGTCTCTATCGCCGATGTACTCTCCCGAATAGCGGGCCATCCACAGGGCGAGCCCGTACGTTCCCGGCATGAGGTGCAGGTGCTCAATGCGCAATCGGACGATGGTTCGACCCGGCGGAAGGCGAACGGTCTGGCCGAAGGCACCGATGTCGGCATTCAGCAGGCGGCGGCCGGCCCCATCCCGAAGTCCTATCGCAATACTTCGTACCGATACCGGCCGCTCCGCGTCGATCGCCAGCTCGATCTCGAGCGGTCCATTCGAATAAGGGTGACCCGCTGCGTCCGGATTCCCGCTGCCAAAGCGAACGGCTGCAAAACGCGCCTCTCCCGACCCCTCCCGTCTAACGACCGCTACGTCGATCCATTGTCCCGGAATCGCCGTCGCTGCACCGTTCGAGAGGTACTCGGCTACCATGGACCTCGGATCTCCGGCGCTCTGAAGTCTGCCGCGATCCAGCAGTAGACATCGCTCGCAAAGGCGCTGGATGGCTCCGAGATTGTGGCTTACGAACAACACGGTGCGCCCATGCTCCGCCGCAGCGTCTTTCATGCGACCGAGGCAGCGCTTCTGGAAGGCGGCGTCTCCGACGGCGAGCACCTCGTCGATGAGGAGGATGTCCGGCTCGAGGTGAGCCGTGACGGCAAAGGCCAGACGAACGTACATCCCACTCGAATACCGTTTGACCGGCGTGTCGATGAAGGCGCCGATATCCGCGAAACCGATGATTTCATCCAGCCGACGCGAGATCTCGGCCTTCTTCATGCCCAGGATGGCTCCACTCAGGAAAATATTGTCGCGGCCGCTCAGCTCACTGTGAAAGCCCGCTCCCACCTCGAGCATGGATCCGACGGTACCGTGCACCACGGCTCGTCCGGCCGTGGGCTCCGTAATGCGGGAAAGCAGTTTGAGCAGCGTCGACTTGCCCGCGCCGTTTCGCCCGATGACGCCGACGATCTCCCCCTCGCGAACGGTGGCGGAGAAATCGCGGAGGGCCCAGAACGTATTCGGGCGAGGACCGGCCTGTGCCGGGTGGATGCCGGAGAACGGTACCGGTACGGCACCGCCTCGACGCCTCGCCAGCCAGGCACTGGCCGACGTACGCAGCGAACCGTAGCCGATCGTGCCAAGACGATACAGCTTCGACAGGTGTTCTATTTCGATGATCGGCCTGCCCGTCATAGGTCCCAGTATCTCCGTTACACCGTGTCGACAACGCGTCGTTCTATTCGCTGGAAGAGTAGGATACCGCTTGCCAGTACTACGCCGGTGACGCCCATAGAGACGGCTGCCGCGAACGGATCGAGCGATCCTACGCCGAGCAGACCGAGCCGAAACGCCTCGACGATGAAGGTCATGGGGTTGAGCTGAACGAGCCACACGTATTCCGGCGGAACCTGCGAGAGCGGATAGATCACCGGCGTCACGTACATCAGACTGGAAATGAGGTACGGCACGGCGTGCATGAGGTCACGGTAGCGGGCCGTCAGTGAAGAAAGTAGGAGACCGCCGCCGAGCGCGAGAGCAGCCGTCTGAAGCACGATGAGCGGTAGCAGCAGGAGCATCGGCGTCATGCCGAACTCGGCGACCGGATCCATCTGTTTCTGGATGGCGAAAAACGCCAGAAACGTGAAGAATTGAAGCACCAGTGCGACACCCGTCGACATCAACGCTGCCGCGGGGACGACCAGTCGCGGAAAATATACCTTCCCAAATAGGCCCGCATTCGCCGCGAAAATGCCCGACGTTGCGTTCAAGCTCTGGGCAAAGAAATTCCAACTGAGCAGGCCGGAGAGATAGAACAGCATCCGCGGCACCCCTTCGGTACTGATGCCCGCGAAGCGTGCAAAGACGACGCTGAAGATGAGGGCCGTAGCCAGTGGATGAACGACGTACCACAGAGGCCCGAGGATCGTCTGATGGTACTTCGACGCCTGGTCGCGCCGAAAGAGCAGGACGACGAGATCGCGGTATGCCCACAACTCGGACCAGTCGACCTTAAACCAGGATCGATCGGGTTCGATGACGTACGTAGGCTTGCGAGTGGCGGCGATCGGTATGGCCCTTATCATCATGGCGACTGTGCGCGTGGCGGCATGCGGAGCGGAGCCCATAAAGTCAACGACGCATGGGCGTCTAGACGCGGCTCCACGTCCTATACATTCGACGCGCCTGGTGCGTCTTCCGGAAGATCCGGCTTACGAATCCGCACACTGATCAGCAGCGGGTACAGGGGATCGTGGTAGTCGAGCTCCGACGGCTCGAGCTCGGAGGCGGCCAGCCCGTGCAGGAAGGAGATAGCGGTCAACACGCTGCCGGATGTGACGATCTCGACCGGCGACGTCTCGAAGGCCTCTCCGCAGAGCTTTCGGATCGACAGCTCGGTAAAGCCCCAGCACCAGACCTCCTTCCACGTCCCCTGCTCCAGCTGACTGATCGAGCCGGGTACCGTCATGAGCAGTACGCCGCCCGGCTTGAGGATGCGATAGAGGTTCGCAAGCGCCGCCCGGACGTCATAGATGAGATGCAGCGTCTGCGTGAGAATAACGCAGTCGAACGCATTCGACGGCAGCGTCTTCGCGCTTGACAGATCGTCGATGAAGGTCGCTTTGGGATGTCCCGTCGTCACGTGCAGTACGTCGCTGCACACGACCCTGTCGCCTCCGAAGCGCTTCGTGTACGCATCGTCGCCGACCTCTAGAACCCGGCCTCGAATGGCCGAGGCGTGCCGGTGAAGAAACGCTTCAATGTAGTACCGGTCGATGGGGCACCCGCGATCGAAGCCGAACTGCGTGCTCATCGGCGTGATGCGTCGGAAGTCGCCAAAGCGCACGGTGCCTACCGGCGGCGAAGGCCACGTCGTCCTGAAAGGCCTCCTCGCCTTCGACGGGCTTTGCCTTCCTGCGCCCGTCGACGGAGACCGCCGGACGAACCGCTTGACGACTCCCGTCAACTGACCACCGACACGACGCTCGATCTCGCTAAGAACGCTAGCGGCGAAGGTTGCCGGGTCGGACCTCAGCAGGTGCCAGGCGGCCTTCAGAATAGGTACGCCCGGCCCCGCCGAGTTTCGAAGCGTGCCCAGATAGGGCATCATCTTCTCACCGTAATATCGCCGCCACTGGCGCAGTCCTTGTTCTAAAGACGCTTGTCGTCGCGCGTCGCGTCGAGCGTGCGCGCGCTGCTTCCGCAGCACGCGCAGGGCCGACGACAGCATGAGGGCAATGTTGCGCGACATGTTCGCGTCGTGCATCCTGTAGTCCGCCACCGCCTCGTCGTGCATTGCCACGTCGAAACGCCGGGTCATCCGCAGATAGACGTCGTAATCCTCGCACGCCGGCAGCGTGACGTCGAATCCGCCGATCTCCCGAAGCCGGACGCGACGGTACATCACCGTCGCGTGCATCCCGACGAGATTGCCCCCAAGGAACGCGTTGTAGTAGGAATGTCGAACGGGGGGCGGCACCGGCTGAGAAAGGAGCTCGCCCGTTTCCGATACCTGCCGATAGCGTCCGAAAACGAAGGCGGCTTCGGAATAGGCGGAAAAACAGTTCAGACCCGCCGCAAGCGCCCCCGGCAACAGCCGGTCGTCGGCGTCGAGAAAGACTAGGAAGCGACCACGACTTTCTCTGAGGCCGGCATTCCGAGCGGCAGATAGGCCCTGGTTGTGCTGTCGTAGGTACCGAATCCCCCCGCAGCAGGCAGCAACCTCCGGCGTGGCATCCGTGGAGCCGTCATCGATCACGAGGATCTCGAAGTCGCCAAAGGTCTGAGCACGCACGCTCTCCACGGCATCGCGCAGGTATCGTGCGTGGTTGTAGGTGGTGATTACGACCGATACGGTCGGGTCAGTGGGCGCCGCACCCTTCGGATCGGCAGATTCACGAAGAAAAGCGTCCGCAGCCCGGGGCGAATCGGCGTTCCGAAGCGAGGAGGTCGGCCGTATCATACGCCCTCGGGGGCTGATTCCAACAGCACGGCCGACCAGCGCTTCGACTGGATTCGACCGAAGAGCCGCTGCCCGACCGAAGAAGCATTCTCCTCCTCGCTCGGCTCGTTCTTCCTCGGAGCGGGACCGTGACCCTCACGGGGGTACGCCTCGACCTTTCGACCGCGAGTACAGAAGATGCGGCCACCTGTTAGCCAGTAAACCACGCTGCGACCGACCATGCGGTACGTCTGCAGATTCAAGAGATAAATTGGGTCGGCCACGACGGCCAGGGCGAGACTTCGAACGTCTACGGAGTTCTTGGACCACCTGAAGGCCCTTCGCGTGACGTAGTAATAGAAATTTCCTTTCGACCACCGAAACTCACGCGGCGCAATGCCCGGATTGCGCCGGCGCGCCTCGTCCATGACGACAGCAAGGGACCTCGACATGCTCCGCGCATTGGTGCTCATGCAATGGGGCGCCTGCCGATAGTCAACGAGATGATCGGGTACGACGCCGACGTCGAAACGCTCGGAGACGCGCAGACTGAGATCCCAATCTTCAAACCCCTGGCCTCCACCTTGTTCGGCCCGGGTGAGATACCCGCCCAGGGCCTTCAGCGTCGTCGCACGAAACAGCGGTACACTGGCGTTTCCTGTTAGATTTCGGAGGAGCATGGCACGGGGCGCCCTCCCTTCTACCGTGTGCCGATCACTGTATCCGAGTACGTTTCCATCACCGTTGATACTCCGATACCAGCAGTAGATCAGTCCGGCAGACGCACCCATCGCTACCATACGGGCCACCTGCTTCTGAAGCTTGTCGGGCGCCCATCGGTCATCGGCATCCAATGGGGCGATATAGATACCCCGTGCGTGTCTGATGGCCGTATTGCGCGCCGCGCCGACGCCCTGGTTGGACTGCCGTACGAGCGTAACACGCGTGTCAGCCGCCGCATATTCCCGTACGATCTCTGCGGTCCCGTCGGTCGATCCATCGTCCACGACGATGATCTCGAAAGATGGGTACGTCTGGTCGAACACCGATTGAAGGGCCTCGCGAATGTAGGGTGCCGCATTGTATGCAGGAAGTATGACAGAGGTGAGTCCGCGGTCCCATGGACGCATCGTCACTTGACCTCTATCCAGGTTATTCGATCGACCCATATTGCGAGTCCGTGCTTTGATTCGCCGTATGGGCAACCGGCCTTGCAATACTCCTTCCAAGCTGCATCGATTACCTGCTCGGCGCACAGCGATGGATCGCGTATGGCATTGATCAGGACGTTGCCTGATTCGGAACGGACGTCGGGCATCGGGTTCCGGTGTATTGCTGATTTCACGATATCTCGAACCTGGATCGTATGTGGACTTGTTGCCAGGCTTCCGAATGGATTCGATGCGTCCGTACGCCTCTGCGGAAATCGATTCGATCGAACGGCCTTGCAGCGAGTCACCGACGCATCCCGGGCGCGTCTTTCATCCTGGGCTCGAAAGCGGCTCCACATTTCCCCGCTTCGACTTTCCGCCACGCTGACGTTACGGGATGACCCTTTACTATCACAAGGTCCGCCGGTACGCTCAGCCCATCGGCTGACGCGGTGGCCGAACGTGATCATTCGATCGATTCCCTTCGCATGCCATGCGCCGCGGGACCTATATGCTGCCGGTGTCTGAAAAACCGGCGGTTCTCGATCGGGGAGGAGCAGGCGGACCGGAGCCCGGTTGCCTCGCCCATCCTTCGGGATGGACGAGGACGGTTCGATGCACTTCTTCGTTGGGGACCGTCGGATTCTCAGCCGCCGGCAGCGTCATTTATGGACGTTTCCATCGCTTGATGGTCTCTCAGGGGACGTCAATGCGAGGCACGTGAATGCAGAACCACATTCATGAGACATCGATGAAACGAGCAGTCTTTCTCGACCGAGACGGTACGATCATCGTAGATCGACACTACTTGCGAGAACCCTCGGGCGTCGAACTGTTACCCGGCGCCGCGAAGGCGATCGGCATCTTACATGATCTGGGGCTGGCCGTCGTGCTCACCAGCAACCAGTCCGGGATCGGGCGCGGCTACATCACCGAGAAGCAGCACACCGACGTCCACGCCGCGTTCATTCAGCATCTCGGCCGATACGGCCTCACGGTGGACGCGGCCTACTACTGCCCGCACGTGCCGAACGATCGCTGCAGCTGCCGAAAGCCGAATGCCGGCATGCTGGTCACGGCTGCCACAGATCTAGGTCTCTCGCTACGGGGATCTTTCATGATCGGCGACAGGATGAGCGACGTAGAGGCGGGTCGGCGTGCCGGCTGTCGGACAGGATGGGTCCGCACGGACCCCGATCGAGAGGTGGTTGACACGTCTGCGTCCTCGCACGGCCCTGATTTTGTAGGCGACAACCTGCTGGCCGCGGCCTACTGGATAGAACGACAGCTTGACGGCTGCGCCGCCACCCAGGTCACGCAAGCTCCAGGATGCGATCCATGATCCGGCTCGTGCTCCGCCCCTTCACAACCGGCACGAGCACGACGCGCCCGCCCCATTTCCGAACGTCATCCGCACCGACGACGTCTTCCACAGCGTAGTCGTCCCCCTTCACGAGCACGTCGGGATGAATGGCTTCGATGAGACGAAGCGGCGATGCGTCGTCGAAGAGCACGACGGCATCGATCGAAGCCAGCGAGCCGAGTACGAGGGCCCGATCCATTTCGTGGACGATGGGGCGATCGCGTCCTTTGAGCTGTCGAACGGACCGGTCCGTATTAAGTCCGACGATGAGACGGTGTCCCTCGTCTCGAGCCTTCTCCAGATACGTGACGTGCCCGACGTGGATTAGATCGAAGCAGCCGTTCGTAAACACGATGCGCTCGCCCCGCGACCGCCACGCGGCGACACGCTTTAGCAAGTCGTCGAGTTCGACGACTTTGTTTGCCTGCTCCGACATCCGCTTGAATTCGAGCGCGGCCAGCAGTTCCGCCCGCTCGATGGACACGGTCCCCACTTTTCCGACCACCACACCAGCGGCGACGTTCGCGACCCGGATGGCGTCTGTGATCGTGAGTCCGGCCGCGGTCGAAGCCGCCAGTACCGCTATCACCGTGTCGCCTGCGCCGGAGACGTCGAAGACTTCCCGCGCCGTCGCCGGAAAATGACGGATCCCGGTGTCGTCGACCAGTGAGATCCCCATTTCGCCTCGTGTAACGACGCACATTCCAAACCTGCATTGCTCGCGGAGAAGCATGGCCGCCGTTGGACATCCGTCTTCGTCCCCCTCCGTTCGTCCCGTCGCCGCAGCGAGCTCACCGAGATTCGGCGTCACGATGGTCGCCCCGGCATACTTCTGATAATCGGTGCCCTTCGGGTCCACCAGCACGGGGATGCCCCGTGCAGCGGCCTGGGCTATGATTTCTTGACACGTTGCGGCGCCCAGCGTCCCCTTGGCATAGTCCGACAGCACAACTGCTTCCGCCCGATCGAGTCGACGGATCGTCGCATCGACGATGCCGGCGGACTGCGTCTCATTGAGCGGCGAACTCTTTTCCTCGTCCAGGCGGACCATCTGCTGATGGCCTCCGATGACACGTGTCTTTGTGGTGGTAGGGCGATCCTCAAACGAAAGTACGCCCTCGCCGTCGATTCCGGACCGTTCCAGCTGCGCTCGAAGCGCAGCCCCTTCGGTATCGTCGCCGACCGAACTGACGAGCATCACGTGCGCGCCGAGTCCGCTGAGATTTGCTGCTACGTTAGCGGCGCCGCCTGCGGCCTCCGACCTTCTCGCAACGCGTACGATAGGGACCGGTGCTTCCGGCGAGATGCGGGCCACACTCCCCCATATATATCGATCGAGCATGACGTCGCCGACGACGAGTACGCGGGCCCCTGAAAAACCCGACCGAACCGTTTCGAGAACGGCCGCAAGATCGTCAAACATAGGAACCCTCGCCGACACGGAGCCTCACCATCGAGGCCTCGACCTCCTTGCAGAGAAGGTGACCGATGAGGATGTGAGCCTCCTGAATGCGTGCCGTGGAATGTGATTGGATGACCAGCGCCACATCGGCTATCTCGGCCATTCGGCCGCCCGACCGCCCGGTGAACGCCACCGTGTAGCATCCTGCCAGGCGTGCTCGCTCGAGTCCGCTGCATACGTTCTCACTGTTGCCCGACGTCGAAATGCCGACCACCACGTCCGCCTGCCTGCAGAGGGCCTCTACCTGTCGGGAGAAGATGGATTCGAAGCCGTAGTCATTTCCAATGGCCGTGAGAATCGACGAATCGGTCGTGAAGGCAATCGAGGCTAGGCCGCTCCGCTCCTGTTCGAACCGACCGACAAACTCGGCTGCAAGGTGCTGGCAGTCCGCGGCGCTACCGCCGTTGCCCATCCAACAGATCTTTCCGTCTTCCTGGAGCGACTGCACCATGCGTTCAGCAATGTTTCCGATGGCCGGCTCCAAGGTTTGGAGCGTCATGCAAACGGCCAGGTGTTCCTGGATGGACTCATGTATGGTCATATTCGGGTGCTCCAATCTTCGATTCTCGGCTTGGCCTGCACGAATAGGAAGTTCAGTATGCGCCGACTTCTCTTAGGTCGTAGCGTTCGCCTGACGCGCGGAGCAGGCCTTCGACTTGTAACCAGACGGATTCGACCGGAATGCCCGCGACGCAGGGGGCCGGGTCGTGGTCCCCTACGGGATAGATGCACTGCCAGTCACAATGAAAGCACGGCATATGAACGGATGCCGCCGCGGGCCCGCTCATGCCCTCCGGATAGGGCACGAATCGGCCGTAATGTCCGCCTCCGGTGATGGATACGGCGGGCGTTCGTACGAACGCCGCGATGTGAATGGCGCCAGTTTCGTTTCCGACCACGATCCGGGCGTCGCGAATGAGCTCCACCGATTCCGCCAGCGACAGCCGGCCGACGCTGTCCTGGAGCTCGACGGATGAGAGGCGCTGGATTTCCGCGGCCAGGCTCGTATCTGACGGTCCCCCACAGAGCACGCCCTTCCATCCGGTTCGGTGTGAAATACGCTCCGCTAGCAGGGCAAAGTGTGCGGCCGGCCATCTGCGAAGCGGGGAGCCCGCCCCAGGAACGAGTACGAAATACGCGTTCTCGGCGGTAGACTGCGCCGCGGTAGACTGCGCCGCGG
>JBBDTI010000030.1:0-22347 GCA_040904565.1 Rhodothermales bacterium | reverse complement strand
GCGGTAGACTGCGCCGCGGTAGACTGCGCCGCGGCAGACGGCGGCCGGTCCATGGGCGAGCCGTCTTGTTGCATCTCGATACTGAGGCCGCGTATGAACTCTTCGTTACGTTCGAACTCATGCAGGTCGCCTTCACGCGCCGGCAGCAGGTCGGTATACCACGTGCGGCTCACGCGGTGTCGCCAGGAATCTTCGTATCCCCCGATCGATCCGACTTTACGCGTCGCCCGAGCGGCTCTCATCAGCGCTTCACCGTCTCGGAACCGTCCGATCCGATAGTAGCTGGGCAAAATGGCGATGTCGTACCTCGTGCCCCGAATGCGGCGGAATACGTCGTATCGGTAAACGAGGTCGTGCGCAAGCCGATGCCTGTCGATCGGGATGACCTCGTCGAACAGATCAAGACCGGCGGCAAATTCACTAAAGGCTGTATCGGCCAGCAGGGTGATATGCGTCCCGGCGTACGCGTCGCGAATCGCTCGGGCGCTGGACAGCCATAGGAAGAAGTCACCGATACCGTCCAGCCGCATCAGGAGAACGCCGCCGTCGACTCGCGGCGCCCCGCCTGAGAAAGCTCCGAACGCGGTGTCCGAGACCAAAAGAAGACCGTCCCTGAGATTCTGTCGAACGCTAGACATGATGCTCGAAGCCACCGGTATGTCCTATTGCTGATTCGTGTCTGCCCACGTACTCGATACGCCCTGCCGCACGGATAGGCTCGGATGCTGCAGCGGATTTCAGGCCCGGCGACGTCCGATAAGAGATGCTTCATCGCTCGCCCGTTCCAGGTCTTCTTCGACCATTTCCTGAATGAGTTCACTGAGGCTCGTGGTCGGCTGCCAGCCGAGCGCTTCACGCGCCTTCGAAGCGTCGCCCAGTAGCTGATCGACTTCGGTTCGCCGATAGTACATCGGATCGACGCGCACCACGACATCGCCCGTATCTGCTCGACGCCCTCGTTCGAGCACGCCCTTCCCTTCCCACGAGAGATCCATCCCGACGGCGCGGAAGGCCATCTCACAGAACGCTCGGACCGACGTCATCTGGCCCGTCGCCAGCACGTAGTCTCCCGGTTCTTCCTGCTGCAGGATCCTCCACATGCCCTCGACGAAGTCGCGAGCGTGGCCCCAATCCCGCCGGGCGTCGAGATTGCCCAGGTAAAGCTTATCGTCCAAACCCTGTGCGATCCGTGCCGCTGCTCGCGTGATCTTTCGCGTGACGAACGTTTCCCCTCGGATCGGACTCTCGTGGTTGAAAAGGATGCCATTGCTGGCATGGATGCCGTAGGCTTCGCGGTAATTCACGGTAATCCAGTAGCCGTAGAGTTTGGCCGCCGCATACGGACTCCGTGGATAGAAGGGCGTCGTTTCTTTCTGGGGCACCTCCTGAACGTTCCCATACAGCTCGCTGGTAGACGCCTGATAGAAGCGCACCTCGGACGTCATGCCGAGAATGCGAACGGCCTCCAGAAGGCGGAGAACCCCCAGCCCGTCTGCATTGGCCGTGTATTCCGGCGTCTCAAAACTGACCTGCACGTGGCTCTGCGCGGCGAGATTGTAGATCTCATGCGGCTGCACGTCCTGGACGATGCGCAGCAAGTTTGTCGAATCCGTCATATCGCCGTAATGAAGGACGAAGGAGACGGGATCCTGGTGCGGATCCTGGTAGAGATGATCGATCCGTCCCGTGTTGAACATGCTGGAACGCCGCTTCACGCCGTGCACTTCATAGCCTTTCTGGAGGAGAAGCTCCGCCAGATAAGCGCCGTCCTGGCCCGTAATGCCCGTTATGAGGGCTCGTCGTTTGCTCATAAGATTGACGTGGAATGTGAGTAGGAATGTGCTCCGATACGAGCGTCGGCGAGAACGAGGTTGGCCTAGCCGGTTGCATTCAGCCGGCGCACGATGGCCGAGCCGGCATGTCCTCGATGGTCGGCCACGTCGATGCGGCTAGATATAGAGGACAGGTGCATGGTATTGGAATCTTGAAAAAGTAGTTGTCGCCGTCAGGCTCCCGGCTGCCGAGAGGTCTCCACCACGTGACCTCGTGCTGATAGCAGACGCGGAGCCCGCGACGACCAGACCGGCCGGCATCCTAAGAATGTCTCAGGTTGCGACCAGCAGCCTATTCTCGTAGCAGGATCCGATCGACGCTGAAACCGAAGACTCATTCTTGCATCGACGTGCTGACATCAGGGGCGGCGGCCGGTATTCAGGCGGAAGCTGATTTCCGTTTGCCTCGCGTTGCGATACGAGTATGAGGAAACAACGTCGCGCATATGCTTGACGCGACAGCCATACACTAGATGCCGTACTCCATGAACAAACGAATCAGGTCGCTTCAGATGGCGAGGTATTCCAACGGTAGGGGAGCCAAGCATCGGGACCCCGACGGACTAGAACCATTCGACATTCGCCTGCGCCTGCAGGGTGCGTACGAAGTGATACGTCGACGACATTGGTTGATGCTCGGCGTGTTCCTCGGCGTCGTCGCGGCCTCCATCATCTACGTCGTGAAAACGGCGCCTGAATATGCCGCCAGCAGCTTCTTGATGGTCGACGACCGACGCTACGACCCGTCAAATGCTCTGAGTATGGGCTACGTCGCCAGCGTCGACATCGCCTCATCGGACATGCAGCTCGAAGTCCTTACGAAATCGCCGACGATTGCCAGGAAAGTGGCTGAGAAGATTATCGACCTACAGGTGGTGCCTGGTACGGAGGAGCGTTTCAGCGTTCTGGGTGAGGCACATGAGGAAGAGTTTACGAGCGCGGCCCTTGCGGCGTATTTGCAGCAGAATGTCGTCACTATTCAAGAAAGCGGTGTCAATGTAATCGGGGTCACCGCGCGGGTATCGAACGCTCCTGAGGCCTCATTCATTGCGAATGCCTTTGCGCAGGAAGCAGTCGACCATTCGAGAGACATGTCCCGCCAGAGAATTACGTCGTCGCGAGAATTCCTGGAGGAAAGGATCGAAGAAGGACGACAGAACGTCACGGCGACCGAAGCGGATATGCAGTCCTTTATGAACCGCGAACGTGCCGTCGCCCTCGACCAGGAAGTCACCACCGCCGTCGCGAATCTGGCACGCGTTGAGAGTGCACGCGCCGAGACGCAGATAGATCTCGAGATGGAGCGTGCCTCATTGCGAGCTACGGAGGACGAGCTCGCGAGAATCAAACCGGTATTGAGCCGCCGCGTCGCTTCGGGCGTGGACCGTGAAATTGCAGCGGCCCAACTCAGGGTCGCCGAGATGGAGGCGCGTTTGGAACCCTTTTTTCTGTATGATCCGACGCTTCGGCAGAACCCGGAGAGCGATCCACGTACGGCGTCATTATCCGCTGAAATCGCTCGGTTGAATGCCGAGATTGATCGGCTCTCGGAGCGATACGTTCAGGAGGTGCTGGCTGCCGGCGGAAGTGATCCGTCAAACCCGGAATCGGGCGTTACATATGCTGCGTCCCTCGAGCGCCAGCTCGTCACCGGGCGAATCACGATCAGCGGCCTTGAGTCCAAGATAGCGCAGCTCGACCGCCAGTACAGCGACTACGAAGCAAGGCTGTCGCGCTTTCCACAGCAGTCCGTCGACCTAGCCAAGCTGGAACGCGCTCAGGAGTCTTCCGAAAACCTTTTCTCATTTCTCGAGCAGCGTCTCAACGAGGTGACGCTTGCGGAACAGTCGGAAACGGGCTCGCTGCAGATTCTTCGCCCCGCCGGCATCCCGGCGTCACCCACTAGTCCGAAACCGGAACGCATCATTCCGCTGGCAGCGTTGCTCGGGTTCCTTCTGGCGGGCAGCTCCGGATGGCTTGCTTCGAGACTGGATCGGCGGCTGTACACGCCCGCGGACGTCGAACGTCATGGATTTCATCTCCTCGGAGTCGTCCCGGACATGAAGCAACTCATTACAACCCTGTTCGGCGACGCAGCGCACGTGCCGTATCAAAGCCTCGACGTAGTACCAACCATGATCGGACTCACGGCGCCGTTCAGTGCTCCAGCCGAAGCGTATCGCCAGCTATACGCACGCCTGCGATCTATCAGCATGACGCGGGGTGCTCAAACGATGGTCGTAACGAGCCCGGAAGCCAGTGTAGGAAAGAGCACGACCGCGCTCAACCTTGCGATCGCCGGCGCTACGGCTCGGCAGCGGACACTGATCGTCGATATCGACTTCAGGAAACCGGCGGTGGAGCGCTACCTGGGCGTACCGCAGCGGTTGACGCTGCAGGATCTATTCGAGCTTCCGGCCAACATCGATTTCGCCCCTCGTCTGGCGGAGAAGACATCGACCGGCATTCCGAACTTGCATGCCATCACACTGCGCGAAGCGGTCGGAAACCCGATCGAGCATCTCGCGTCTCCCCGTCTGCATGCACTCATCGAAGGGTTCAAGAAAGTATTCGATCTCGTGATCTTCGACGCGCCCCCGATGCTGCTCACTGCGGATGCCACTTATCTGACGTCCGAGTGCGACGTCACGGTCGTCATCGCCGGCGTGGGCAAGACAGAGGAATCTGCACTGCTCAAAGTCCAACGAGAGCTTGCGGAAGCAGACGCCGGCTTTACGTGCGTCGTTCTCAATCGATTCGATACGTCGAATCGCATTTTTAAATCGACCTACGGCTATCTCTCGCACAACTATGGAGCCTATTACAGTCATGAAAATAGTAGGCCCACTTCGTACAAATCGGAAGCCCTTTGAAGGACCATTGAAACCAATACGAACACATACCATGCGCATCCTTGCCATTTTCTGTCTGCTCCTGGCAGGCCCTTCCCTTGCCTTCGCACAGGCGCCGGTCGAGCCGTATTGGCGGGTTCAGGAGACCACTACGAACACGCGTACGTACTTCTTTTACCAGCTGACACCGGGAGCCCCGACCATCCACGTAGAGGTGCTCGGCTCGTTTCAAACGCCGGGGCTCTACGAAATCGAAGACGGCACCGGTCTCAGTCGGCTCGTAGCCTTGGCCGGAGGACCAGCCACCGCTTCACAGCTGAAGGAGACGCACACGAGGTATTCCCTCAAGGTGCTCAGGGCAACGCCGGCGGGGCAGCTCGTCGTATACGAGGATTCCTTCGAGCGGTATCTCGCAAACGTACCCGCCCATCCTGCGCTCCTCGACGGCGACATCGTGCTGATGGAGATGACGCAGCGACAGCGGTTCGGATGGCGCGACGTCACGAGCGTCGTCAGCATGGTCGGCGTGCTTGCCCTGGCATTCGGACGGCTGGCGAACCTGTAGCGCTACGTCGTCGACTCCCCGACGGGGCGATTGTCGGGCATTGACGTCCTCCACGAATTCGTATCCAGCGAAAAGGTCAGGACGTCAGAGGGAGAGGAGGGCCGAGCATCGTCATTCCGTGCGAGGCGAAAAGGGGGGCCATCACCTCTGGCGACGGGGCGCTCCCTAACTCAGCCAACCCGCCTAAGAACGACTCCATCTGCCCGGCCGGCTGAAAGGCGATGATGAGCCGCCCTTCGCCCTCGCTCACGTGCGCCCACACGTGCGGGACCTCGCGCGGAGCGAAGACCGAGTCCCCAGGGCCTACGTCGAAGCGCCTCTCCCCGACCTCTATGCGGTACGCCCCTTCAAGGACATAGAACCACTCGTCCTGCGTGTGGTGGACATGGCGTGGGGGGCCACCTTTCGCTTCGTCCGTATGCTCGATAATGTATAGGTTGCCAGTAGTGTCGTCCGGCAGCACCTTCGCATCGATGTGGAGACCGCCGAATACATTGCGCGGGTGGCCCGTGCGATCCTGGCCTACCCGGACAAGCGTGCCAGCCTGCCTATTCTGGGCGAGCGATGCGCGGGGCGCAGAGGCGCAAGAGACGAGAGGTGCTGTCGCCAGTGAAGTGAGCAGGAAGGTACGGCGGTCGATGGTACGCATGGCGGGAACCTCGGATGGCGGGAAGGACGCAGAACGTGAGTAATGTCTGCGTGAGAAATGGAAGGAGCCACGCGCTGAAGCCAACGCCATGCGCCCACGGCCGGTGTCAGCGGTGCGGTGCGACTGGCGGTGTCGACCGCCTTCGGTTCAACGCCGGCGATGGCTATCAACAGTGCGGCAAGTGCCATTGCAATGTAAAACCGAGCCTCGGTGCAGCGAGTAGTCGCCGTCTCGGAGTAGCCGTAGTCTCGGTCGTCGTCATCACGATTTCCCCTGACGTGATACAAATTGGGTTTCCCCCGGTTTCACGGAGTGAGTTAAGCCGCTATTATTGTTGATTGTTGGTAATGAGCGGTCTCGAACTCGGTCGGGCTCACGTATCCGAGTGACGAGTAAAGCCGCTTCCGGTTGTACCTCGATGAACTCGAACAGCTCGGTGCGGGCCTCGGGGCGAACCGTAAGATAACGCACGTAGGGGGCTCCCACACACCAGTAAGCCATTCTCCGAGGATCTCTCTCAGGATGCCCTCTCATCGTCCCGTTCACTCCTGACTTACGTTCTCAGTGGATACAGGAAGGCAATGAGGGACGGCGTGGCGAGTAATGGCCTGGCGCGTTCCTGTGAAGCCGTTTTCTGCCGAATGCCGGCCTACCTCCGAGAGATAACCACCATGAAAAATTTCATCTTCCGTAGGTATAAAGCCATGAGACGCTTTTCCGTGAACATGATGTGGGCTCTTACCCTTGGGGGCATTCTTCTTGCTTCCCATACGGCCCACGCGCAAGACCGCTTCAGCATTGAGATCGATGGTGGCGTTAGCTTCGCCACGCAGGACCTCGGCGACGCCGGGCTGGGCACCGGCATGGGCTTCGAAGCCACGCTCGCCTATCGGATCATGCCGCACCTGGCGGGCTACGCTGGATGGGGCTGGAACCACTTCCCCACGGATGAGCCGTTCGCCGGAGCGGGCTTGGATGTGGAAGAGACCGGCTATGTTTTCGGCCTCCGCTTTGCCCATCCGTTCGGCACCGCGCCACTGGGCTACTACGTGCAGGCCGGTGGGCTTTATAACCACCTTGAATTCGAGGACGGCGATGAGATCGTCGCCGACACCGGCCACGGGCTGGGTTGGGAGGCAGGCGCCGGAGTGATGCTGTCGTTGGGCAATGACTGGCGTCTGCTGCCCGGGCTGCTCTACCGCTCGCTCTCGCGCGATGTCGACATGGATGGCGTCAACATCGATACGGAACTGACCTACGTGAGCGTTCGAATGGGGATCTCGAAGTCGTTCTAACTGAGGAGCGCTTAGTGCCGGAGGCAGAAATGAGTGCTTCCGGCACCACGCGCTCTACTCTAGCTAAAGAATCACAGGACGTCGAATAGCCTCTGGCACCGTGCCGTTTCTACGCATCGGAAGGCTGGCCATGAAACCCACTTCGCTCATTTCTCGCCACTCGATCTCGGCCTATTTCATTCTTACCTACGTCCTCTCCTGGGGACTGTGGCTGCCCATCGTCCTGGGCTATGACGGCATCCTCCGCGAGATACTCTTCGTGGCGGGCATTTTCGGTCCGGCTATGGCCGCCATCCTCACCACTTGGCTTGGAGGAGGCTCCGTCCGAGCATGGATGGTGAATATCGTGCTGCGGTGCGTTCGGGCCCGTTGGTGGGCATTTGCAATGGTGATCCCCGTCTTCCTCATCGGGACGGCCAGTTCGGCATTCGCCATGCTTGGCAATGAAATCGATCTATCACTGCTCCCAGGAAGACTCGGCGGGTACGTTCCCGCACTCGTACTCACGGCGCTCATCGGCGGTGGACGGCAAGAGTTTGGTTGGCGGGGCTTCGCCCGTCCGCACCTTGAGAAGCGATACGGCCCGGTATCGAGCACACTCATTCTGGGCGTCCTCTGGGGATTGTGGCACCTTCCTGTCGTCGCGGCCGACCCGGAGTTTCACCACGGGCTCGATCTGGCTGCATTTCTTCCGGTCGCCCTGATGTCGCTCGCGAGCGTAGCGGGGTATGCGTTCATCCTGACGTGGCTATTTAACCGGACGGGGAGCGTTCTGCTCGCGATGCTGCTCCACGCCGGCTTCAACACGGCCTACGAGTTATTCGTCCCCCTTCCTCCTGAAGCTGTTGCGGGCACGGCCTACACAACGCTCTCGGTCACGATGACCCTCACACTTGCCGCCGTGGTGCTCGTACTCATAGCAGCCACGCGTGGCCGGCTTGGGTACGGCGAGGATCATTCGGTAGACCGCAGCAGGAACGAATTGTCAGGTGAAATCAACCATTCCCAATCGAAGAGCTCCTGAATGTTGTCAACGCCAGCAGTGACGTCATCTGAACCGCGTTTCAAACGGACGCTTCGTCCTCGAAGATCTCTTCTATCGGCTGATGGAACAGACGCGCGATCTTGAATGCGAGAGGCAGGCTTGGGTCGTACTTACCGTTCTCGATCGCGTTAACCGTCTGTCGCGAGACCTCAAGAGCCTCAGCCAGGTCAGCCTGCGTCCAGTCGCGTTCCGCACGGAGAACTTTAAGCCGGTTCTTCATCGATACCTCCGCATCGCTACGACGAGCGTCGTCACGTACGCTATGGAGATGAGGATCACCAGATGGGCGATTTCGGCGTCGGAGCCGATGAGGTTGGTGACGTCCAGCAGCGAATAGCTAAGTCCGCCCACGATGCCAACGCCCAGCGCGATGCCCATGGCTTCGAGCTGGACGCGCTGCATCATCTCGTCGAGTTCCTGCACGTGGCGCATGTTGGCCACGATCATTCCGACACCGACCGCCAGATTCAAGGCGATACCGACGACCGTGAGGATCGTGTTTCCCGACCACATGAACTCCGGGCCAAACGTCGCCACGGCCATCGTCAGAACCCATCCAGTCGTCCAGAAGGCCAGGCGGAACAGATCGTGCCTCGTGCGGGCTGACCGATCGCTAGATTGTATCCTGCTCATTCTACCATATCCGGTTTGTTTGTCTTTTTGTCAAGTTACCTTTACGCTCACAGAATACATTCACCCACTGACAGTGTCAAGTTCCCTTTACAAATAAAGCGGAGGGGTAAATCAGCCCGGGTTGGGTGCTCGAGAACATCTGTCTCTGCCGAGACCTTTCTTGCGATGTCTCGATACACCGACAAAACAGTATTCCGTTCGTGCGTTTAAGCGCCTCCGGCGCGGCACATTACCACTTACGAGCTAAGAACGACGGCATGAGCACCCTGAACCGGCGCCAGTTTTCGAAACTACTTGGCCTCGGCGCGGCGTCGCTCGGCGTATCACCGTTGCACGCACGCAGCGACGTGCCGACCATGTACTACGTCGACGGCTATCACGGCGGCGCAAAGGGTCACATGCCGGCAGGAGCGTGGCGCGACGTGCTCAACGTTATGCGCGCCGTCCCGGAGTGGAAGATCAGTCTTGAGATCGAGCCCGTCTCCTGGGCCGTTCTCGACCGGATCAGCAGCGGTGGCAAGAACGGTCCGACCTGCGCGTGGGCGATGCGGAGCCCATCCGGTGCGTCTTTGACTAACCGTTCCTGAAAGGTTCTGGCCGTAGACTGCGTTTAGGCGGCCTGACAGAAGGGAGTTGCTCGCAGGAGCGTCAACGAATACCTTTCTATCAGGAAGAACTTCCGGCGAGCCTACCCATCCGTTCTGAGCGATGAAAATTCCAATGAACCTGCGGACGACGCTTCTCACCCTGCTGCTGATCGGCGCATCCGTCGCGGCGATGACGCATGCGCAGGATCGCGTTCCCAGTTCGGATGAGACCGCGGCCGTCGATCGCACCGATCCCGAGGTAAAGAAATATCTCTACGTCGCCGTACCGGGCCTCCGCCGGTACCTCGAGCACGGCGGGCACGGGCTGCTCGTCTTCGACATTGAGGACGACTATCGGTTCGTGAAGCGCATCCCGACGAAGGGGCTGCTCAAAAAAGATACCCCCGACCTGCACGGCGGGGTGACGCCGGCCGGGCAGCCCTCGAACGTGAAGGGCATCGACGTCAGCCTGGCGACGAACAGCGTCTACATCAGCAATCTGGAGACGATGCAGCGGGTCGACCTCGAGATGGAGGAGGTCGTCTGGGAGAAGGAGTACGAAGGCGGAGCAGACCGCATGTCCATCTCGTCGGACGGCAAGACGGTCTGGCTGCCGAGCCTGGAGAAAGAGCACTGGCACGTGGTGGATGCGGAGACGGGCGAAGTGATCGAGACCGTCTTCAGTGGCAACTCTGGCGCGCACAATACGATTTTCGGCCCGAACGGAAAGGAGGTCTATCTGGGCGGTCTGCGGACCAATAGCCTCGGCGTGGTCGACGCCGGGACGTACGAAGTGATCCGGCAGGTCGGTCCGCTGGGCGGCGCGGTTCGCCCATTCACCATCAACAGCGACCAGACCCTCGCCTACATCAACGTGAACGGCCTCCTGGGTTTCGAGATCGGCGACCTGAAGACGGGCGAGCTACTGCACCGAATCGACGCGACGGAGCAAGGATTCGAAGCGAAGCAGCCGCTGCGCCACGGCGTCTACAGCCACGGCGTTGGGCTCACGCCGGACGAGACGGAGGTGTGGGTGGTCGACGGCGCGAACGAACGACTGCACGTCTACGACAATACGGTCATGCCTCCCGTCTACAAGGAAAGCATCAAGCTGCGGGAACAGCCGGGATGGATCACGTTTAGCCTGGACGGCCGGCACGCCTACGCCCCGACCGGGGAGATCATCGACGTCGATATGAAAGAGGTCATCGCGCAATTGATCGACGAGACCGGGGCGCTCATCCATAGCGAGAAGATGCTCGAAATCCATATGACGGCCGATGGCAAGGCCGTGCGAGCGAGCGACCAGTTCGGCATCGGACGCGTTCGAGAACTCTCCGAACGGCAGGACTGAGCCGGGGCGAGCATCCTCACGGAAGACGGCCTCCGAAGCTTTTATCTCCGCCACGAGGAAAGCTGCCTCGTGGCAATACTCAATTAACCAGGTCTCCGAAAACCCTGGGCGTTTCATTCGGAGTAGTCCGGGGCGTTTCACTCGGCCCAATGGCAATCGCTATGCGGCTATATTGAGAGGAATGGCGCGTCCGGCGCGGCACATTACCTCTAACGAGCTTCAAGCGACGGCATGAGCACCCTGAACCGCCGCCAGTTTTCGAAACTGCTTGGCCTCGGCGCGGCTTCGCTCGTAGTATCACCGTTGCACGCACGCAGCGACGTGCCGACCATGTACTACGTCGACGGCTATCACGGCGGCGTAAGGGGTCACATGCCGGCAGGGGCGTGGCGCGACGTGCTCAACGTCATGCGCGCCGTCCCGGAGTGGAAGATCAGCCTCGAAATCGAGCCCGTCTCCTGGGCCGTTCTCGAGCGCAACGACCCGGAAGCGTACGACGAACTCAAGGCCTACCTCGAGGATTCGTCGTCCGCCAGCCGGGTAGAGATGCTCAGCGTCACGTTCGCCCAGCCGTACGGGTGGGACATCGGTGGGGAGAGCAACGTCCGCCAGCTCATGCGCGGCCTCCGGATCACCCGAGAACATTTCCCGGAGGCCGTCCTCAAAACCTACGCCGTGCAGGAGCCCTGCTGGACGAGCTGCCTTCCGCAGATCCTCCGCTCGCTCGGGTTCGAGCGCGCCGTGCTCAAGAATCCCGGCACGGCCTGGGGCGGATATGCGGCGGCCATCGACGCCGAGACCGTTCACTGGGTGGGTCCGGATGGAACGACCATCCCCACCGCGCCGCGCTATGCCGTCGAGGAGCTCGTAAACGCGTGGGAGACCGAGTCGGTCGACGCCACCCCCGAGTTCGCGCAGAAATGCGTGGACCACGGCATCGCCCATCCGGTCGGCATGATGTTTCAGGACCTCGGTTGGAGCGCCCATCCCCGCGTGGAGGGCAATCATATCCGCTACGTCACCTGGCGCGAGTACTTCGAGGAAATCGTGGACGCGCCGGAAGTCGAGTGGGCCTTCGGCATCGAGGACAGCCTGGTAACGCTGCCCTGGGGCGAACAGACCATCCAGACGGTTACACAACAGGTACGGGCGGCCGAAACGAAAGTGCTCGTGGCCGAAAAGATGTCCGCGCTGGCCTGGCTCGAGACCGGTCGAATGCCGAATGCCGATGCGCTGCAGGAAGCATGGGACGACCTCATGTGGTCCCAGCACCACGATTCGTGGATCACCGCGACGACGCGGAGCGGACGCGATGCGTGGGCGTTTCTCGTCGCCCGGTGGACGCTGAACGCGGAGGAACTCTGCGATGGCGAGATCGACCAGAGCACGGCCGCACTCGTCGCCACGGCGGAGGACGGCGTGCAGGCTCCCGTCGACACCCAGCACCTTCGCGTCTTCAATACGCTGGGACGGCCACGACGCGACATCGTCGAGGTTACGATCGCTACGGATCGAGGCACGCAGGACCTGCGGGTCTTCGATGCCGAGGGACGCGCCCTTCCCGCGCAGGTCATCCAGGAGCGGGACTACGATCCGTTCGACGTAGAGGCACCGTTCGATCCGAACCGGGAGCTGCCGCCCGGTTATGATGAGGAGAGCATCAATGCCGCGACGCTTTTGTTCGCGGCGGATCTCCCTGCGATGGGTTACGATACATTCCGCATAGAGCGGTCGGTGACGGCCGAATCCGACCCACCTACGGAACGTCCGTCAGCCCCTCCCACATCCACGCTCGCGCGTGCGGCGTCCGACGGCACGGTGGTGCTCGAAAACGACCTTTACCGTCTGCGCATCGATCCGGCCCGCGGCGGGGCCGTGACGAGCCTGATCGTGAAAGCCTCCGGCGAGGACGTCGTCGACGATACCTCAGAACGCCTCTTCAACGAATACCGCGGCTACTTCGTCGAGCGAGAAGAGTGGTGCAGCAGTACGGATGCGGCGGCCGACGTCGAGATCCGCGAGAACGGGCCGATCCGCGCCGTGGTGCGCATCGAGGGTAGGGTGGGCGACGCGCGGTACCGCACCGACGTTTCACTGCTGGAGGGTGAACCGCAGATCGATTTTCACGCGACGCTATACTACGACGACGAGACGTGGATCGGCGATCCGTGGGACATCGAGCCTGAAAACCGGCGAACGGAGCGGCGCAAGTCACACCACGACGGGCGCTGGAAGCTGCAGGCCTTCTTTCCGACGCCCGGCGATCACACCATCTACAAGAATGCCGCCTACGACGTCACTCGGAGCCGTCTGGACGATACGTTTTTTCAGGGATGGGACGAAATCAAACACAATATCGTGGTGGACTGGGTCGACGCCGTCGATGCGTCGTCCGGTCGCGGCCTGGCCGTTTTCTCCGATCATACGACCGCGTACACGCACGGTCCGGAGCACCCACTCGCGCTCGTCCTCGCATGGGGCTGGGAGGCCGGATTCTGGTGGGGCAAGCAGCCGCTCGAGGGCGTTCAGCGCATCCACTACGCCGCCGTGCCGCACGCGGGTTCGTGGGATGCGGCGAGGCTGTCGGAGCTCAACGCCCGCTGGAAGGAGCGCCCCATTCCGCGCCTACTGGACGGCGAGCCCACTGCGACGCGCGTCTCCCTCATTGAGGCAAGTGACGGCCTCGAGATTCCGACGATGCTCGTCGAGGACGGTCACCTCATCGTTCGCGTGTTCAACGCGGAGGCGACGGGGAACGTGCATGCGATTACGTTCGGTCGCAGGCCGGCATCCGTCGCACTGGTGGAGCTGGACGGACGGCACGTGGAGACGCTCGACGTGATCGACGTCGACGGGCGTCCCGGCGTGCAGCTGGAGATGCCGCGATTCGGCCTTCGTACCCTGCGATGTGCCTTTGGACAGGGGTAGCTTGCTCGGCGACGTTTCTTGACAGCGGCATCGATTCCCGAACCGCCCGTCCATGAGGTGTAATCGTCACATTCCCAGGCGTTTCCACCTTTCACCGAGTATCTCCTTGTATGCGGTCCGCAGATCCTCATTCAGAAAAGACCGATCCAGGAGGGCATCCCACCGCGGACGCGCGGCCGTGACGTCGTCAAGCACGCTCTTGATGGCGCGCTGCGTCAGTGCGAGTCGTTCCCTCGCGAAATAATCCAGCAGGGTCTCCCGTTTGATGTTCGATTTCTTGCCTGCAATCGGAAGCGCCATCTCTTCCTGCGGGTTGGCCAGTACGATCGTCGTGTTCACGAGATCGTAGGCCGGTGACAGCTCGACCTTGTTGTCACGGGTGATGAGCGAGACATTCTTCAGGTGCATGTCTTCGTTTCCGCAGAGAAACGCGAAGAGAACGCGCCTGAAGAGCTTCAGCCGCTCGACGGCCGGAAACGTGCAGTATCGATTGATCACGCCGAGCACCTGCTCGAGCGACGCGTCGTACTTCGTGTCCCGCGTGCGGCCGAGCAATTGGGCGAAATCTTCAACCGCTCGCTTACCAGCTCGTCCCACGCGGTCGAATCGTCGTATGAAGTAGCAGCGTGCACCGTCCGAAGTGTAGATCATCCCGTGCATCGGGACCTCGATACCCGCTGCGCCGGCCATGCGCATCGTCACGTCCTCGTTCTCGGGCACCTGGGGATAATCCGGAATCGGCGGCTTGAGGATATAGTTTCCGCCGCGATCGACGATGTCGAAGCGATGCTCCGGCACATTCAGGATGGCGCTGAGCTTCGGCTGAAGGCCCTGGATCGACATCTTCGAGGCGCGCGCCAGCGCTTCGCGCCGAAGTTCATCCGGCGTGAAGGGCAGGTCCTCCAGTTCGGTGAGGCGACGCGAGAGGCGACGCAGTCCGGCCCTCGAATACCTGCCTGCCGGGATCTCTTCGTACGTGATCGGACAACGAGGCATGTCAGGCTTCCTCGTCGGATGCAGCGGAATCCCCGGCATCCGCGATTGCACCCGCCTCCTTTATTGGATACACCGTGACGTTACCGACGAGGTCCTGCCCTACCGTCACGAGCTGGCCAAACAGATCGCTCCGATCCAGCTTCGCCTGCCTGAGCAGCGCTTCGAGCTGAGCACCTTCGGGAAGAAGACCGTCGAAGAACGGGGGGAAACGGTCTAATCTATACGGTTCATCGCTCACCGGCATCGTCAACGAGACCGGCGATCCGTCATACGACGCGTCGTACGTAAACGTGTAGGTCCCGGCGCCTTCGTGCAGTTCCCCGGCCCGTCTGTCGTCGACACGTACTTCCGCTCGTCTCATAGGCCTTGCTCGTCTATTCGGCTCATGTATTCGTTGAGGAGCGGTCCGTCGACAAGCAGCTTGAGATTCAGCGTGCCGAGAATGCGCCTGAGTACGTCAAACTGGACGGTCGTCTTGCCGTGCTCGAGCTCGTAGATGACCGTCGTGCCCGTCCCGGCAAGATCCGACAACGCGGCACGGCTCAGGCCGGCGCGCTTCCGGTGATAGCGGACGATCCGGCCGAGTTCAGCCATGTCTGTTATTTCGTTCGCCATCGGAGGGTCTTCTTGTTTTATCGCGATCGCGGCAACATATCGCTTACGCGGCCCACTGAGCATAGTTTTTTGCTAAACGATGATGAATATCATCGCGTTCCCGGTAAATATCGGCGTACACATCGATGAACGAGCAGCATCGTGTGAATGCAGCCCGATTTTGATGCGTTCGCGTGTAATCAAAGCGTTGGTGTCGAGGCGCCTGCATCCCTTGCCTGCTCCCAATTCAGATCCTCGTCCACCAACACTTCCGTGGATTTCGACAGGTGCTCCCATTCCGTCGCGACCGCCGTAACGGGAAAATTGGTTGCCTTGTCGTTGCTGAACGAAAGGAACCGATCGCTAAGACCCGCCATCGTCATTCTATCTCCTCGTACTCAAATTTCTTATACAGTTCGCCGTCCGGGCCGGCGCCGGCTTTCCGAGAACTTGTCGACGCGAGATCCCGATCCGGGATGCAGGACACCGCGGTATACAATCGCCCGTCAGCTCCTCCGTCTGCGGAACCCGCTACTGCAGAGGAGGATTTCAACGGTACGACGATAGCGAGAGGGAGCCGAGAACGATGATGTCTGCGACAGAAAATCTGGAAGAAATCGTACTGGCACTGCCCCGCTCAGAACGCGCGAGGTTGGCTGAGCGGCTGATCGCCAGCCTCGATGAGGATTCGGCGGTGGAAGAAGCCTGGATTGAAGAGGTAGAGCGCAGGTTGGAAGCCTACAGGAAGGGCTGCCTCGAATCCGTCTCCGCTGAATCTGCTGTACGCGAGGCACGTCACAAGATCAAGGGCAACCTTTGACCGTTCGCATGCTCGCTCCGGCCCGTGCGGAGCTTCTGCGCCGGTTTCCATTTCACCTCATATACGAGGTGCATACAGATCACCTTCTGATCGTAGCGGTCGCGCACCAGCGCAAGGATCCGTTGTACTGGAGTTCGAGGCAGGAGTAATCGGTCGTGAAGTTGCGCCGCAGCATCTCTTTCGGTGCAGACTCCCGTGACACTACGTTGTCATGATGCTGTCGTATTCTGTCTTTCGTTTTCGCGCTCGTGCCTCCGCGCCGAACGTGCCAAAAAACGTGCCCCCACCCATGACGCACGAAGACCTTCAGTTCGGCTTCGCCCGGGACCCCGGGCTTCGGCTCCTCCGTAGCGACAACGCTCCGCTCGTCGTCAGCTACCTCTACGCGCAGTTCAAGGAGCGGCCGCGTGTCGCGACCGGCCACGACGAGCTGGTCGAAGGGCTCGAGCACGTTCTGATCGAGCTGCGCTCGCGGCATCCCGATATCTATCCGGCCGCCGCCCGGACGTACCTGAGCCAGTGGTGCGACGACGGCCACGGCTATCTTCGAAAGTACTTCGAGGCGGGCAGCGATCGACCCGTCTACGAGCTCACGCCGGCCACCGAGCGGGTCATCCGCTGGCTCGAAGACATGAACCGGACCGCGTTCGTCGGGACCGAATCCCGCTTCCTGCAGATTTTCGATCTCCTCGAGGAGATCGTCCGCAAGAGCACGGAGGATCCCGCGGTCCGCCTCCAGCAGCTCGAGCAGGAGAAGGCGGCGATCGAGCGGGAGATCGAGGAGGTCCGCCGGACCGGCCGCGTGGAGCGCTACAGCGCCACGCAGGTCAAGGAGCGCTTCATCAAGGCGAATGAGGAAGCCCGGCGGCTCGTCGGCGACTTTCGCGAGGTCGAGTCGAACTTCCGCGAGGTGACCCGCCGCATGCAGGAGCGACGGCTCCTCGAGGACGCCACGAAGGGCGACGTCGTCGGGTACGTGATCGACGCGGACGACGAGCTGAAGGAATCGGACCAGGGTCGAAGCTTTTACGCGTTCTGGCGGTTTCTCATCTCGCAGGACAAAAAGATGGAGTTGCGCGACCTCCTCGAACGCGTCTATTCGCTGGACGATCTTCAGGCTCTGGACGGAGACTATACGATGCTTCGTAACGTCGTCCGCCACCTCAGCGAGGCGGGCGAGAAGGTCGTCCAGTCGAACCGGCGGCTGGCCGAACAGCTACGACGCATGCTCGAGGAGGCCCACCTGCGGGAGAACCGGCGCGTGCTGGACCTGGTCGGCGAGATCAAGAAGGCCGCGCTCGCGGTCCGGACGGACCCTCCCGAGGAGCGCGCCTTCGCGGAGCTCGAGGGCGGCCCCCAGATCGACTTTCCGATGGAACGGCCGCTCTGGCAACCGGACGAGAAGCCGACCTTCGACCACACGCCGGCTTCGCCGGAGGAGAACGAGCTCGACGCCATCGATCTCTCGGGCCTTTTCGATTTCTTCGCCGTCGAGCGCGAGCAACTCGAAGAACGCATCGAGCGTTTCCTGTTCGACCGCGGCCAGGCAACACTCCGGGACATCCTGGAGGCCCATCCCGTCGAGAAAGGCCTCACCGAGCTGCTCGTCTACATGAGCATCGCGCTGGAGGATCCACGGCATGTGGTCGACGAGTCGTACACCGAAGACATCCTCGTACGCCGGTCCGACCGACCGCCCCGACGGATCGAGATGCCGCGGATTATATTCGTGCGGTAGTCGTTGGCAGTGTCCGCGCTTGCGAAGCCGTCGGGCGGCATCAAGACCTGGCGGACCTCGAAAATATCGAATAACATGAACGAAGAGTCGACCCATCCACCCTACGCCCCGGCGCTCATCAAGCTGTTGCAGGGCATCGTTTATTACGACGACGAAGCCACGTGGACGCAGATCCGCGAGTACGAGCAGGCGATCCGCACGTACTTCCGGACGATCGGCACGGAGCTATACGTGAGCGAGGCGGACGGGTACGCCTTCCTCCGGCAACCGGAGGACGAGACGACGGAAGATCTGCCCCGGATCGTGCGGCGCGTGCCGCTCAACTATCCGACGACCCTGCTGTGCGTCCTCCTTCGGGAACGGCTCCTGCAGCACGACACGGGCGACATCGAATCGCCGCGTCTCGTCGTCAGCCGAGCCGACATCGTCGAGGCCATGCTGCCTTTCTTCAAGGATCGATCCGACGAGACGCGGACCGTCCGACTCATCGACAATGCCATCAGCCGCATCGCAGGGATGAGCTTCATCACACCCATGAAGAGCGACGAGGATGCCTTCGAGGTTCGCCGCGTGCTCAAAGCGCACGTGACCGCCGACAAGCTCGCCGACATCAAATCAACACTCGAGGAGCACGCAGCTGAGGGATAAGTGATGCGGAAGAACGAGATATACCGGGCCGAAAGCCTTAACGAGCAGGCGAACGGGGCGCGGAGCGGGCGTTCGACCTCTCCGGGGGGCGACGCGCAGCCTGCGCTCGAGTTCGCCACGGACAACGCCCGAACCGGCTTCCGCCTCGAGCGCCTCGAGGTCTTCAACTGGGGCACCTTTCACGGGCGCGTCTGGACGGTGGAAACGAACGGCCGGACGGCCCTGATGACCGGCGCGAACGGATCGGGGAAGTCCACGCTCGTCGACGCCCTGCTGACGCTGCTCGTCCCCAACGTGAAGCGGGGATACAACCTCGCCTCCGGAGCGGACACGAAGAAGGAGCGGGACGAGCGCTCGTACGTGCTCGGAGCGTACGGGAAGTTCCGGGGAGAGGAGTCCGCCACGAGCCGAACGCGCTACCTGCGCGAGAAACAGGACGATTATTCAGTCATCCTGGCCTCCTTCTACAACGAGGGCTTCGGTCAGCGCGTCGTGCTCGCACACATGTTCTATTTCCAGAACGGCGAGCTCCGGAAGTTCTTCGTCGTCTCGCCCCACGAGATGTCGATCGCCGGGCATTTCTCGGAGATCGGCGACGTGCGATCGCTTCGCGCTCGCCTTCGCGAGACCGGCGCGCAGGTCTTCGATCAGTTCAACGACTACAGCAGGCAGTTTCGGCGAGCCTTCGGCATGAAGTCCGACAAGGCGCTCGATCTGTTCAATCAGACCGTCAGCATCAAGGTCATCGGCGACCTCAACGACTTCGTGCGGACGCACATGCTCGAGCCGGGCGACGCGCGGAGCTACATCTCCGACCTGCGCCGCCACTTCGACGATTTGACGCGGACCTTCGAGGCTATCCAGAAAGCTCGAGAGCAGGTCGAGAAGCTCCGGCCGATCGACGGGGACGGATCCCGGTACGAGAAGCTCGGCAGACGGATCGCCGAACTGGAAGAGACGCTGCAGGCCGTGCCCGGCGTCTTTGCAGAAAAGGAAACGGCCCTTCTCCGAGAGGCTGTGGAGGCAGCCTCAGCGCGGCGCGCGGCTGAGCGACAAAAGCACGCGGCGGCGCAGTCGGCATTGGTGGAGCTGCGCGCGAAAGAGCGCGAGCTCGACATCGCCATAAGCCGGGACGAGGTCGGGCAGCAGATTCAGCGCATCGAAGAGGAGATCCGACACGCCGAGGAGGAGCGGAATCGCCTGCGGAAGGCGTGGGATCGGTATCGCGAGCCGGCATCCGAGCTCGAGCTGAGCGTCCCCGAGACGGAGGAGCAGTTCCTGCGGCAGCGGACGCAGGCCGCCTCCTCGCGCTCCGGCTCGGAAGAGGCGTTCGGTGCGCTCACGCCGAAGCGTGACGAGGCGATGGCGTCCATCCGGCTCCTGGAGGATGAGATCACGGAAGCGCACGCCGAGCTCGAGTCGCTTCGAGAGCGAACGAACCAGATTCCGCGTCGACGGCTGGACCTCCGGAGACGCCTCCTTCAGGATCTGAAGCTGTCTGCCGACGACCTGCCGTTTATCGGCGAGCTGGTGCAGGTGCGCCCGGAGGAGAGCGCCTGGGAAGGAGCCGCCGAGCGCCTCCTGCACGGCTTCGCCCTCCGCGTGCTCGTGCCGGAGCGGCACTACGCCCGGGTGAGCACCTACGTCGACCGAACCCACCTGGGGGATCGGCTCGTCTACTGTCGCGTGCCGGAAGAAATCAGGCCGCGAGGCGTCCGGGACCAGGATCCCGACCGGCTCTACAACAAGCTCGACGTCCGTCCGGACACGCCGTTTCGCGACTGGCTCGAGGCGGAGCTCATCGATCAGTATACGCACGTCTGCTGCGACGTCGAACGATTTCGCCACGAGCAGCGCGCGATCACGAAGAACGGGCTGATCAAGCAGAACCGCACCGTCCACGAGAAGGACGACCGCCACGGGCTTGCCGATCGACGCCATTACGTCCTCGGCTGGGATAACCGGGAGAAGATCCGGCTCATCCAGGAGGAGCTCGAACGACTGGAAAAAGAACGGGAGGGCGCGGCGCGGAGTGTGCGCGTGCTGGAGGAGGAGCAAAAGACGCTGCGTCGACGGATCCAGCTTTGGGACTCGCTGCTGCGCTTTACGGAATTCGGTGAGATCGACAAGGCGGGTGCCTCCCGAAGGATCGAGGAGCTGCGCGGGCAGAAGAAGAGACTGGAAGAGAGCTCAGACCGCCTTCGGCAGCTCCAGGCCGAAAGGAACGCGATGCGCGACCGGCTCGCGCGTGCCGATGCGCGCGTGAAGGCCATCGAGAAGCAGATCACCCTGCTGGAAAAGAGCCTGGAAGAGTACGATCACCGTCTCGAACGGTGCCGCGGAGCCCTGGAACCCTATGAGGGCGTCGACCTCGCCCCGTACGCCGAGCGGATCACGCGCCGGATGGATGGGAGGCTGGAGCTGGACAGCGTTGCGGCACGACGGGATGGTGTAAGCACGCAGCTCCTCGGAGAAATCCAGGAGCACCGGGAAAACCGCCAGACCGTCGTGCGGCGGATCGAACTCGCCATGCAGCGCTTCAAGGGCGACTTCCCGGACGAGACCCTCGAGGTAGATGCGTCTATCGACGCCTTGCCGGAATACCGACGGAGGTTGGAGACGCTGGAACGGGAGGATCTCCCCCGCTATGAAGAACGCTTCCGGGAGCTCCTCAACAAGAAGCTGATGGAAGACGTGTCCTTCTTCGAGGAAGCGCTCTTTCGACAGGAGGAAGAGATCCGCGAGAAGATCGAGGCCCTGAACGATTCGCTCAACGACATCGACTATTCGAGCTCGAGCTACATCCAGCTCGTGACGTCGGCCGCATCGGATACGGAAATCCGCGAGTTCAAACACCTCCTGCGGAGTGTGTTTGCCGACAATACGGGAGAAACGGCAGCCAACGAGGCCAGCTTCCATCGCATCCGAGATCTCATCCTCCGCTTCGAAACGGAGGAGCGCTGGACGGCCAAGGTGACGGACGTGCGCAACTGGGTGGATTTCAGTATCAGTGAGCGCTACAGCGAGTCCGGCGGCGAGAAGAACTTCATCACGAACTCGGACGGACTTTCCGGCGGGCAGAAGGCAAAGCTCGCCTACACGATTCTCGCCGCGGCGATCGCCTATCAGTTCGGGCTCGAGCACGGCGAGACGAAATCCCGGTCCTTCCGCTTCGTCGTCATCGACGAGGCCTTCAGCAAGATCGACGAGGACAATGCCCGGTACGCAATGGAGCTGTTCAGGAAGCTCGACCTGCAGCTGCTCGTCGTCTCCCCCCTTGGCGCCACGCGCGTCGTCGAGGACTACATCGGCGCGTGCCAGTTCATCGCGAATGACGAGGACGGTAGCCGCTCGCAGGTGCGCAACCTTACGATCGAAGAATACCACGAGGAGAAAGAGCGCGTGCTGGCTGCCTTGGAGGCGTCGACATGATTTCTGAAGAGGGCATCCGCAAACAGGCCGAACGGAGGTATCCCGATTTTCTTCGGAGCCTCGTCACGGGAGCCCCCTTCTTTCCCCTGGAGATCCGCTTCGGCAAGCTCCCTCCGAAGGGAAACTACCACGCTTTCTCAAAGAAGCGCGCCGCCCTTCTCGAGGAGGCCGCGAACGTCGTCGCGGGCGGCGCCGGCGATGCGAACCCGGCGGAATCGCGCGACGGGTACATCGTCGAACTGGAGGAGCGCAGATCCCGGCGGTACGGCGTCCAGCTGCTTCCGCGCCGCATCTACTTCGGTGATGAAGACGGCTACGCCCGGTTTCTGGGTCGGGAGCGGGAGGTCGAGCGCTATCGCGCCGCCGTCGAGACGACCCG
>JBBDTI010000029.1:0-8458 GCA_040904565.1 Rhodothermales bacterium | reverse complement strand
AAATCGAAGCGCTTTAGCGCAAGATTCACGCAAGTAAATCGAAGCGCTTTAGCGCAAGATTTTTGGGAGTACGTCGAAGCCTCAGGGCGTGTGGCCGGCCGGGTTGACGTGCGCGGGGGTCTGCCCCTCGAGCACGACCGCCGCTTCGAGCGGGCGAATGCACACCGCGTCGCCCGGCTGAAAGTGTATTCGGTTGTGCGTGTGAACCAGGTACTCGCTGTCGTCGACGAGCACCTTAAAGGTGATGTCATGTCCTTTGAACTCACGGGCGACCACCCTGCCGGCGCACCGCGAATCAGATTCGACGGGTTCGAGGGTGAGGTGCTCGGGTCGAAGTGACAGCAGGACGTTACCCTCTGCCTTACGATTCAGCGCTACGCGCCCCACCGGTGTATCGGCCTCCATGCCGCTCGCGACCGAGAGCAGCAGATTGGTGCGGCCAAGGAACTGCGCCACGAAGAGCGTCCTCGGCTGGTAGTAGACTTCTTCAGGAGTCCCGACCTGCTCGATCTGTCCGCTTCGCATGACGGCGACGCGGTCTGCAAAGGAGAGCGCCTCCTCCTGGTCGTGCGTGACCATGACCGCGGTCATTCCCGCACGCTTGAGCACGTCACGGATTTCCTGACGCGTGGTCTGTCTGAGCAACGCGTCGAGGTTTGAGAACGGTTCGTCGAGGAGAATGACGGCAGGTTCTGGTGCGAGGGTGCGGGCGATCGCGACGCGCTGCTGTTGACCTCCGGACAATTCGTGTGGTCGACGCGTCTCGTATCCGGTTAGACCGACGAGGCGGATGACTTCCTTTACGCGCCGGTTGCGCTCCTCGCGCGTGACCGCCTGGAGTCCGAAGCCGACGTTATCGCGCACGTTCAGATGGGGGAACAGCGCGAAGTCCTGAAACACGAGGCCGACACCCCGCTTCTCGGCGGGCAGTCGGGTATTCGGTCCGGCGACGCGCCGGTCGGCAATCTCGATCTCGCCGCCATCCGGATCCTCGAACCCGGCGATGAGCCGCAGCGTCGTCGTTTTGCCACAGCCACTCGGGCCGAGCAGCGCAAAGATTTCCCCTCTCCTGACGGAGAACGTCAGATTGTTCACGACCGGAGGTCCGGCTGCCGTGAAGCGCTTGGTCAGGCCTATGACCGTCAGGATATCTTGCATATAGCGGACGTTGAACGAATTACGGGACGGCTACGTGTCGCCGCCGGCGGATCACCTATCCCTCTCCGCGTTTCCCTGCATGAGCAGAAGGCCGACGAAAAGGGACGAGAAGAGCATGATCGCCAGTGCGAAGGGGGCGGCGGCGCCGAAGAGGGCCTCGCTCGTATAGCCCCAGACCTTTACGGCGAGCGTCTCGAACCCAATCGGTGATAGGAGAAACGTGATGGGTAGTTCCTTCATGGCCGAGAGGAAGACGAAGGCTATGCTAACGAAGAGGCCGCGACGCAGCAGTGGAAACGTGGCTTCGAAGAATGCACGCATCGGCGACCGGCCCAGCGTGCGTGCGGCCTCTTCGACGCTGGGCGGGGCCTGATAGAGTGCGCTGCGAAGCGGCCCCATGGCCTCCGCCATGAAATGCAAGGCATACGCGCAGATGAGCAGGCCGAGCGTCTGGTACGCCCAGGGCATGGACTGCAGGGAAAAAAAGATAAAGGCGAGCGCAAAGGCGAGTGGGGGCGTCGCATAGCCGAAATACGCAAGCCGTTCCAGTGCTCGTGTCGAGCGAGACGGCTCCCTCACGGCCAGGTAGGCTATGGGCAAAGCGAGCGTCGCGGCGAGCAGGGCGGCCGGTGCGCTGGCCGAAAACGACGCCCACAGCGCTCGCGCCAGGTCGGCCCAGAGTCCGGATGCGGTCTCCCCCATCCAGTAGACCACGGTCGTAACGGAAATGCCGACGGACGAGGCGGCTACGATGAGGAGAAACGCGTAGGCCGGCAGCTTCCACGGTCCGAGACGTGCAGGGACCGTGCGGCGTGCGACGCCCGCGCCGGTTCGATGCAGCAGCAGTCCGCGAAGCAGGCGCGCTTCAAGCAGCAGGACGGTGCCCGTAAGCCCCAGGAGCATGAGCGCCAGCCAGGCCGCATAGATGCGGTCGAAGGAAGCGGAGTACTGGAGATAGAGGGCGTAACTGAACGTTTCGAATCGCATCAGCGAAACCACGCCGAAATCGCCGAGCACGTGAAGTCCAACCAGCAGCGCCCCGGCTGAAAAGGCCGGCCGAAGCTGTGGACCGATGACGCGGAGCAGGACGCGACGGGGGCCGTAGCCGAGCGAGCGGGCCGTCTCTTCCAGCGATCGGTCGAGACCGAGCAGCGCCGTGCGCAGATTGAGGAAGAGATAGGGAAAGGTGGACAGACTCAGGGCGAGCAGCGCGCCGCCGTAACCGCTGATGCGCGGGATCTCGAGACCGAACAGCCGGGCCAGCGTGCCGTACTGTCCGGTCGTCGCAAGCAGCACGTATGCCATAACGTAACCGGGGACGGCCAGCGGCAGCACGCCCAGGAGCGTAAAAGCACGCGGGAAGCGGATGTCCGTCCGCGTGGTCAGCCACGCTAGCGGTAAAGCAATCGCCGACCCGAGAGCCAGCACACCCGCGGTGAGCAGAAAGGTGTTGGCGAGGAGCCTGAGGTTCCTCATCCGAAAGACGAGATCGACGACCACGTCGGCATCCGCCTGGAAAGCGCGGAGGATGAGATAGCTCACCGGCACGACCACGCCGCCCACCACGAACAGCACGGGCAGCAGGAAGTACCATCGCAAAAATCGCTTGCGATGCGTGAGAGCGTTCATCACGGGGCCATGCGGCAAACGAGCGATAGCAGGCGGCTAGAGCATCCCTACCTCACGCAAGAGTACCAGCGTGCTCTCCAGGTCGTCAAGCGCGTCCAGGTCGACGTTGGGCGCGATGGTATCGAGGCGTCCCATCGCGGGAAGTGCCACGGACGGATCGACGGCGTCGATGACCGGGTATTCATACGTCTCCTGTGCAAAATATTGCTGTGCATCCGCGGAGAGCAGGAAATCAATGAGCCCGATCGCGGCGTCGTACTGGTCGGATGGTCCCAGGACGCCGATACCGGCTACGTTAATGAGATTTCCGGGATCGGACGCTCCAAAGAACGTCTGCGCCACCGGGAAGTCCGGATCTTCACTCTTGAAGCGGTAGAGGTAGTAGTGGTTCGGCAGGCCGAAGTCGATTTCGCCGTCGGCGATCGCCTGGACGATGGCGGTGTTGTTACGGTAGCTCTTCGTGCCGTTTTCCCGCATGGCCTGCAGCCAGCTCCGGGTCTCGTCGTTACCGACCAGGGCACGAATCGCGGTCACGTGGGCCTGGAACGATCCGTTCGTCGGCGCCCATCCGACGCGTCCCGAATAGGCCTCGTCGGCAAGGTCGAAGATGCTCTCCGGGAGCATGGTGGCGTCGACTCGCTGCGTGCTGTATGCGAGCGTACGAGCGCGTCCGCTCGTGGCTACCCACGTCCCGTTGACGCTGCGAAAGTGGTCCGGGATAAGGGCGAGGAGAGAATCCGGCAGGTCCGCCAGTAATCCCGCCTCATGGACGGCCCCGAGCGCACCCGCATCCTGCGCCCAAAAAAGATCGGCGTCCGTCTGCTCGCCTTCTTCCGCGAGCGCTACGGCAAGCTGGGCGGTGTCGCCGTAACGAACCGATATGTCCAGGTTGGTGCGCTGCCGATACTGGTCGATGATCGGCTCGACGAGCGATTCGCTGCGGCCGGAATAAATGACGATCGTTTCGGGTTCAGGGCTGCCGCACGCTCCGAGCAGAAAAGCCAGAACAACCGACGTGACGGAGATGAATACGCGGTTCATCGATCTATGCTTCATAATATTGCAGGGTACGATGTTGCAGGGTCGTTGCTGATGGTCCATGCCGATCCTACCAGAACTGATTCTAAAATAGGCGGCACGAAAAGCACCTCTTTCTAAATTTAGATTAAATCTAAACAGAAAACATTTCTTAGCAAACCGCCCGGCAAAAGCGATCCGTCCCGCCACCTGCCATTGCTTTTTTACGTGGTTTCCCCTCTCGCTCGGAATCGAAACGCGCCCGATTCCGTACGTTGAGTCGATTGTCCGACACCGAGGAGCGCCCGGTCGATGCAGCGTGCGCCGACTTCGACGAGTCAATGAAGAAAAAAGTCAAGAAATACCGCGCCGGCTAACGTGGCACCAATCGACGTGATACCCCTCGGTACGGCCTCCGCGATACCGACCCGTGAGCGCCATCCCTCCGCCCTCGCGCTGGTGCGCGAGGGCCGCCTGCTGCTGTTCGACTGCGGGGAAGGAACGCAGATGCGCCTGATGGAAGCGGGACTCCCACCGACGCGTATCGACGCCGTGTTCGTCACACACCTGCACGGGGATCATTTTTTCGGGTTGATGGGACTGCTTTCGACGCTGTCGTTGATGGACCGACCGGATCCGCTCACGATCGTCGCCCCGGTCGGACTCTCAACGGCGCTGACCGACTTGCCGGGGCTCGATCTGAATCGGCTGGGATTCGACCTGCACTTCGTCGATCTGCCCGACACGCTCGAACAGGCCGTTGTATACGAGGACGATGCGTTCCACGTTGAGGCGCGTCCGATCGACCATCGCACTTTCGCGGTTGGATATCGCCTGGAGGAGGCGGCGAGGCCGGGTCATCTCGACGTAGAGAGGGCGCGGGCGCTGGGCGTCACGGAGTACGCAGATTTTCGGGCCCTCAAACGAGGGGAGGCCGTGGAGGCGGACGCGCGTGTCGTGACGCCGGAAGAAGTCGTCGGGCCCGAGCGCAAGGGGCGGGCGTTCGCATACGTCACAGACACGCGGCCGTGCGAGAACGGCCGCGTGCTCGCCCGCGACGCCGACCTTGTTTACCATGAGGCGACGTTCGGCGAGGCGCACAGCCGGCGCGCCACCGAGACGGCGCATTCGACGGCCGGACAAGCCGCGGACGTCGCTCGCCGGGCCGGCGCCCGGCGCTTGCTTATCGGCCATTTTAGTGCCCGGTACGACGACGCGTCGGGTCTTCTGGACGAAGCGCAATCTATCTTCAAGAACACCGAAGTTGCTGAAGAATTAAAACGGTATTCGATCTGATCACCTACTCTCGATAGTTTGGCAGCCAAATCAGCAAATAGGGACGACGAGAAAGGACTGGACAGCCGGCTCATTCGCCGGATCGTTCGCTATCTGGAGCCTTATAAGTGGTGGGTCGCCCTGGCGCTCGTGCTGACGATTGGGGCCGCGTATCTTGGTCCGTTGCGGCCAAAGCTGGTTCAGGAGGCGATCGACGGGTACATCGTCCCGGGAGACCTGGAAGGGCTCCGGTACATGATCTTTCTGCTGGTCGCGGCGCTCGTCGGCGAAGGCGTTTTGGCGTTCGCGCGCGGTTACATGACCCAATGGATCGGCCAGCAAGCGATCTACGACCTGCGGACGAAGGTCTACCGACACGTCCAGCGCCAGTCGCTGAGCTTCTTCGATCGGACGCCGGTCGGGCGTCTTATCACGCGGACGACAAGCGACGTGGAGGCGCTGTCGGACGTGCTCTCGGCGGGCATCGTGGTTATCCTCGGCGATTTGTTTCGGATCGCTTTCATTCTCTATTTCATGTTTTCGCTCAACTGGATCCTCGCCCTCGTCGTGCTGGCGGTGATGCCGGTGATGGTCTATGCCGTCTTCCTGTTCCGTGAGAAAGTGCGCGTCCAGTACCGGGAAACGCGCAAGCAAATCGCGCGGCTGAACTCGTTCATGCAGGAGCACGTGTCCGGGATGAGCATCGTCCAGGTGTTCAACCGGCAGCGTGAGGAGATGCGTCGGTTCAGCGATATTAACGACGATCACCGAGCAGCCCAGATAAAGACGATCTTTTACTTCGCGCTGTTCTGGCCCGTCGTGGAGATCGTCGGTTCTACGGCGCTCGGACTCGTCATCTGGTTCGGCGGTTTGCGGGCCATGACGGGGACGCTGACGCTCGGCGTGCTGATCGCGTTCATCCAGTTCTCGCGCCAGTTCTTCGAACCCATCCGCAACCTGTCGGATCAGTACAACACGCTGCTCAGCGGGATGGCCGGCGCGGAGCGTATCTTCGGGCTGCTCGATCAGGATCACGAGATCAAGGAAGTCGACGAGCCCGTCGAGGTCGGGCGGCTGGCCGGACGCATCGAGTTCCGGAACGTCTGGTTCACCTACGATAGGGACGTGCCGGAGGGTGAGGAGCCGGAATGGATTCTGCGGGACGTTTCGTTTACGGTCGAGCCCGGCCAACAGGTGGCCATCGTGGGCGCGACGGGGGCGGGAAAATCGACCGTCATCAATACGCTGCTCCGGTTTTACGATATCCAGAAGGGCGGCATCTACGTCGACGGCGTCGATATTCGCGAGATGCGGCTGGCCTCCCTTCGGCGGCACGTCGGACTCGTGCTGCAGGACGTTTTTCTGTTTTCGGGATCGGTGGCCGGCAATCTGACGCTGAACGATCCACGCATTTCAGAGGACCATATGCGAAGGGCGGCGGAGCTCGTGGGCGCGGATCCGTTCGTCCGGAAGCTGCCCGATGGTTACGATCAGGACGTGCGCGAGCGGGGAGCTTCGCTCTCTCACGGACAGCGACAGCTCCTTTCGTTCGTGCGGGCCCTCGTCTACGATCCGGAAATACTCGTGCTCGACGAGGCCACCTCCAGCGTCGACACGGAGACGGAGCTGCTCATCGAAGACGCGCTCGAAAAGCTCATGGCCGGCCGCACCTCGCTCGTCATCGCGCATCGCCTCTCGACGATTCAGCACTCCGACAGGATTCTCGTCATGCACAGAGGCGAGGTACGCGAACAGGGTACGCACCAGGAGCTGCTCGCGCTCGGCGGGCTCTATCGCCGGCTCTACGAGTTGCAGTACGCGGAGCAGGAAGAGTTCAAAGCCGCTTAAGACGACCCCCTATGGAATACCGCTATCTCGGCGACACCGGCGTACAGATTTCGGAGCTGGCCTTCGGCACCATGTCGTTCGGCGGCGACGCCGACGAACACACGTCCGCCCGCATGTTTCACCGGTGCCGCGACGCAGGCATTAACCTGTTCGACTGCGCCAACGTGTATCAGGATGGCAGGGCGGAGGAGATACTCGGCCGCCTCATTGCGGACTGTCGGGATGATGTCATCGTGACGAGCAAGTGCTACTTCCCGATCGGTGACGATGTCAACGCGCGCGGCGCGTCGCGCCGGCACATCCATCAGGCGGTGGAAGACAGCCTCCGGCGGCTGGGGACCGACCGTATCGACGTCTATTTCATCCACCGGTTCGACGGCCGGACCCCGATGGAAGAAACGCTGCGGGCGCTCGACGATCTCGTACGTGCCGGCAAGGTCGTCTATCTGGGCGCGAGCAACTTCGCGGCGTGGCAGGTAGCGAAGGCGCTCGGTCTCTCCGCGCTCCACGGTCTCGACGCCTTCAAGGTCATCCAGCCGATGTACAACCTGGTCAAACGACAGGCCGAGGTGGAGATACTCCCCATGGCTCTTTCCGAACAGCTGGGCGTCCTCGTTTACAGTCCGCTCGGAGGCGGACTCCTTACGGGCAAGTACGCTCCCGATCGGCGACCCGATCAGGGGCGCATCGTCGAGTGGGAGATGTACGCCGAGCGCTACCGAGAGGAACGCGTCTTCGAAGCAGCCAACCGGTTCACTACCTTCGCCCGGGAGCGCGATTACGACCCGGTCGCGCTGGCCGTTGCCTGGGCGGGATCCCACCCCGCCGTCACGGCGCCCCTCATCGGTGCGCGCAACGTGAATCAGCTCGAGGGCTCGCTGGCCGCGGCGGAGATCGACGTGACCGACGAGCTGCGACGCGAGATCTCCGCGCTCTCCGAGGTACCACCGCCCGCCACCGATCGCAGCGAGGAGGGCACCGAAGCCGGCACCTGGATTCGGTGATAGGTTCGCGGCGTCCGCCGTGTCCGCAAAAAAAATCAGCGCCGTCGAAACATCTGTCACGTATATCGTATATCGCGATCGTACGATTAGGATAATCGATGCGGTCTGCATCACACAGCAAACGGATTTCAATCCGTCATGCCTACTGCAAAATCCGACGCGTTTACGCCGGCTGACGCGGAGCTTGCCGCGGCGTTCAAGGCGCTCGCCCATCCGGCACGGATCGAGATACTTCGTGTGCTGGCCGCGCGCGGAACGTGCCTGTGCGGAGAGATCGTCGACGAGCTGCCGCTGGCGCAGTCGACCGTCTCCCAGCATCTCCGCTCGCTCAAGGCGGCCGGACTCATCGTCGCTGAGATCGACGGGCCGGCGGTATGCTACTGTATCGATCCGGAGATGCTCGAACGGCTGACGGAACAGGCCGCTGCATTCTTCCAATCCATCCTTCCTAACTGCTGCTGAATGCGATGAACGAAGTTGAGTCCGTAGTTTTGTGTAAAAGTTGGCTGGCGGCGGCCTGAAATGAA
>JBBDTI010000028.1:0-46180 GCA_040904565.1 Rhodothermales bacterium | reverse complement strand
TTCATGCCGCCCGAAGACGTAGGGAAGGCCATGGTGGATGTATACGGGTTGAGCGATAGAAGCGTCGTCGAGGAGATCCTGATCCGACCGCAGCTAGGCGACGTGTGAGGGCGGTCTCCTTTCTCGAGCCCGGTCCGTAACGGTAATCATCCAGTCCACATACGCGGTGTCGTTCGGGTTACGCCTGCTCGCGTTCGAGCCGCTCGCGTGTCTCCCGAAGTCGTGCTTCGAGGCGTTCGCTGAGGCGTACGTCGTAGCCCGGCTCTTGCTTTGGCACGCCGCGCAATCGCTCGGGAAGTCGTTCGAGTTCCTCCGCCGCATGCGCGCGGATTTCATCGAGCGTTACGTCCGCGATCGGCATGCGCTGGCCGTTTCGCATGAACTGATGGAGAAGGGGTTCTCCATCGCACGTTTCCTCCGCGGCCGCGATGACGTCGCCCGAGGCCACGCCGTCCTGAAAAGTTCGAAATACCTGTTTCTGGCCCGGAAGGTTCGACTTTTCCGACGATAGCTTCATCCGCGGTTTATCCGCATATCCACTGAGCTTATAGGCGCTATCGAGGTACGGCTGGTCCGCGATGGTTCCCATACGCGTGCCGACCCCGAATCCGTCGATGGGGGCGCCGGCATCGATCAGTTCGGTGATCTTGTGCTCGTCCAGGCTGCTGCTTGCAAAAATCTTGACGTTCTCGAGACCGGCCTCATCGAGCAGGCTGCGCGAGTCGATGGCGAGCTGGGCGAGATCACCCGAATCGAGTCGGATGCCCCGAACGTCGAAGGCGTCCCCTTTTCGCCGGGCGAGGTCGATGACTTTCCGTACGCCTTCGAGCGTGTCATACGTGTCCACGAGCAAGATCGTCTCCGGGAAGAGCTCGGAAAACGCTTCGAAGGCTTCCTCTTCCACGTCGTGCGCCTCGATGTAACTGTGCGCCATGGTTCCGGTTATGGGAACGTCGTAGATCATGCCGGCCAGCACGTTCGACGTCGAGTCGAGTCCGGCTACGTGATAGGCTCTGGCCGCCTTGAGGGCCGCGTCGGTGCCGTGCATGCGCCGCATTCCGAAGTCGGCTACGAGGCGATCGCCGGCCGCACGGCGAACGCGGCCGGCTTTCGTCGCCGCGTTCGTCTGAAACGTGATCTGGTTCAGGAGATACGTCTCGACGAGCTGGGCTTCGCCGATAGGTGCCACGACCTCTATGATCGGCTCGTCGGCGAATACGGGCGTGCCCTCTTGCACGGCATATACGTCGCCGGTGAAGCGGAATCGGGACAGATAATCGAGAAAGTCATCGTCGAAGACGTCCTGGGCGGCAACGTAGTCGAGCGCTTCTTCGGAGAAATGCAGGTCTTCGAGAAACTCCAGAACCGTTTCAAGCCCGCACGCCACGAGATAGTTGCGGTCGCCGAGGCGCCTGACGAACAGGTCGAACACCGCGTCTTCGCCCATCCCTTCATGTACGTAGGCCTGCAGCATCGTAAGCTGGTAGAGATCCGTAAACAGGGCCGCGTTGCCTGCATGGATTCGTTCGGAATTCGTCATCGTCGAAGCAGCGTCATGGTTGAAATAGTTTGTCGTCGGTTCCTGGATATGGGCGTGCAGCTCCCTTATATACCTCCTTTTTACGCGGGCGGGCGTAACAATTCGCGACGTAACAAATGGTGGGGATGGCGTGTGTAAAGTACGTGACGTGAAGGTGGATTTGTACGACGATCGGACAGGCGATCTTTACAGGCGAGATCATATCGATATGGGGTGTCCGAGAGCCCGTCAGCGTGTTCTCTCATGCTCTCGGCGCCCTTCTGGCGCTGGTTGCGCTGACTGTGCTGTTGCGGAGATCCGACGCAGGCGGACTCTCTCGCCGGAGGCGTGTCGGGTTCGTGCTCTATGCCGGTTCGATCTTTTTCACATTCACGGTGAGCGCGCTCTTTCATTACTTTCCGTGGGATCCGGACGCGCTAGACGTGCTGAAACGGATGGACCACGCCGCGATATTTCTCGTCATCGCCGGTACGTGTACGGTCATTGTGGATGCCGGTCGCGCGGCGGGTAAAAACGCGCTCATCGCGGCGTGCTGGCTCGTTTCCCTCGCCGCCCTCGCCGCGAAAATGGTCTTCTGGCCGATGGCGCTGTGGATGAGCGCGCTCGTCTATCTTACGGTAGGGTGGACGGCGGCGGTCAGTGTGCTGAAGGGGCTGGCCGACGTACCGTGGGCGGACCTGCAATATCTCGTCTACGGGATGGTCGTCCATACGGTGGGCGCTGTCGTGTTCGTCGTCGAGGCACCTGTTCTCTGGCCGGGCGCGATCGAAGGGCACGAGTTGTTTCACGTGATGGTGCTGGGCGGCATCGCCCTGCACTTCGTGTTCGTGTTAAGATACTGTGCCGTCGTTCGATGCAGCGACCACGTGCCCGAAGAGGTGAATCGTCCCGTCAGTTTAATCGCGGATCCTCAGGGAAGTTAGCCAGCACGGCGTACTCGCCTCCAAGTTCGCGAAGGATGGTCCGCCACAACCGTTCGGGCTCCGCATCGAACACGAAGCGGCCGTCTCCGTCGGCGACGATCCACCCACCTTCCTCTGCTTCGTGCTCGAGCTGACCGGCACCCCATCCTGCATAGCCGAGATAGAACCGCACGTCGCGCTGCGAAATCTCTCCCGTTTCGATAAGCGCCTTCATGATCTCGAAATCTCCACCCCAGAAGACGTCCTCTCGTACGGGAATGTGGCCCGGTATGTCGTCTCCGTACGTGTGCAGGAAGTGCATCGTGTCGGTCTGAACGGGCCCCCCCTGCAACAGGGCGTACTCGCGGTTTCCAATCAGTTCGATTACTTCCGCGAGGCGGATACCCATGGGCCGGTTGAGGATGAGCCCGAAGCTGCCGTCCGGCGTATGTTCACAGAGCAGGACGACGGACCGCTTGAAGTTGGGATCCTGCACGACCGGCGGTGCGATCAGCAGACGACCGGGCTGCAATGATAGGTCGGTAGACACGTCGTATCGCTGTACTGATGTCAGAAATTGGGTATCGTGACCTGCTACGCGGCCTTCTTCAGCGCCGTGAGGGCACCGCACCACCAGTCCGCGTCGCGCGTCAGCTTCGTAACTTTGATGCTGCTGAAGTGCGGGATGAGCTCCACGAGGAGCGCGGGGATGTCCTGCCAGCCGTCCGACAAGATACACGCTTCGATCCGATCGGCCTGCGTGCTGCTCCAGCGCCATTTTTCCCGGAGCGCTTCCGCCTTCTTCCAGTAGTTGCGCTCGTCCCAGGCGTGGGCGCTCTCGTCGATCGTCTCGTAGATCCCGCGCAGATT
The DNA here is from genome assembly GCA_040904565.1 of Rhodothermales bacterium. Lineage (GTDB taxonomy): Bacteria > Bacteroidota > Rhodothermia > Rhodothermales > VXPQ01 > JBBDTI01. The sequence continues at coordinate 42,868 of JBBDTI010000028.1, read as the reverse complement.
AATGACGAGGAAGGCGGCCATATCCTTCGACTCGGCGTCGAAGCGCGGTCGCTGGGCCAGCAGGCGGAGGACTTCCGCACAGGAGCGCATGTGGGCGTGCCGCTTCTTTGCCGGCGTCTCACCGGTCGATATGATACGTGCCATAAGGTGAGGCTAAACGATCGAAGACTGCTCGCAGGCGATCACTTCAGGACGACCATACGCTGGGTGAGGGTACGATGCTCCGACTCCAGGGCATAGAGGTACACGCCGCTCGCCCATCCCGTCGCATCGACCCGCGTCTCGTGCGCGCCCGCCTGCTGCATGCCGTCGACCACCGTCGCGACCCGCTGCCCGAGGGCATTGTACACCGACAGGCGAACGTGCATCGGCCGGGGGAGGGCGTACGCGATTGTCGTGCTGGGGTTGAACGGATTGGGATAGTTCTGGGCCAGCGCTACTTCGGTCGGAAGCTCGGACGCGACCTCCGATGCGGTGGGCACGAGGAACCGGGCGCGGATGGGGAAGGCCTGGCCTTCCATGGGCTTATCGAATTTATCATGGTCGAACTCGGCCAGCGGAATCCACCCGCCCGCACTGACGTCGTTAAGGTACGACGACGGCTCGCCCTGTACGTGGACGGCCGGCGAGAGGACCAGGATATTGTCGTCGACACCCGCGTTGGCGATGCCGATATAGATTCGGTCGGGGAGCTCGGCGAGCGCGGGCTCGTCGGAGGGGATGTCGAACTCTATAAAATTATAGGAGAGGCCACTGATGCGAGACGACGTTACCGATTCGTCCCGGCTGTAAAGCTCTTGTCCGGGTGAGCCTGTTCCGTCATCGGCCCAGATCTTTATCTGGAAATCCGTGACGTTTGATTCGACGGTCGTGTTGTTGAAATAATTCAAAAAGACGGGCGCGACGGATACAGTAGAAAGAATTCCGTTCGCCGGCACGTCGAACGCGTTGGCCTGCATGTCGGCCTCCTGGAGGCCGAAGAACAAGGTGTCGCTGTTCTCACCGCTGTCGTAGCTGACGCTTTCCGTTTCGTAGACGGTCTCGGCCTCCCAGCTTCCCGTAATGTCGTACGCCAGCGGCGGCGGATCGGAAAACGCCGTCTTGACGTGAGCCACGATGAGCGTCACCCGGTCGTACACGCCCGGAAGTGTGTAGGAGGTTTCTGTGCGGAGCAGGTCGATTACGTCCGTAAATCCGTCGGCCGGCTCCGCTACGATGCGGAAGGACGTTCGATCCCGCGTCTTGGAATCGGCCGTAGAGCTCAGCGCCAGCGTCAGTTCGAGATCGGTGACGTTCTTCCAGCTCAGAAACTTACCCGCCCCGCTCGGCACGTTAAGGGAGGTCGTCGACGGTGACGGCGTGACCTGCCCATCGATCTCGATCGTGGGTACGGCCTTGACGCCTTCACGCTGCGAAAGCGAATAGCCGTACTTCTCCGCTACCGTTCGATCGTTGATGAAATTCGCGGCGTGGAAGTCGGCGACGATGCCGGAGAAGGTGAGGCCGGAATCCTGCAGCACGATGTCGTAACCCTCAGAGCCGACGGCGAACGACCCCGCTTCATTCTTTGCCTGCACCACGCTGCCCGTGGCCACGCGTCCGATGCGGTCTGCGATGTACGTCGTAAACAGGCCGGCACGCTGGTAGTCCTTGTCGATGGTCGAGGTCGAAAAGCCGTGGCGCCAGTTGAACAGCTTCTGGCCGTGCTCGGAGGTTTCCTGCAGGTAGTCGATCGTGCGGAGGAAGAATCCGTTGATCACCTCGGCCCATTCGGACATCCCCTCATTGATGAAGGTGAGCTCGTTCGTGCCGTCTACGTACTCGAAGTGAATCAGGTGCTGGTACTCGTGCGCGATCGTTCCGGCGATGTTGACGACGCCGCCCTGATTCATGCCGTCCGGCAGATCCACGTACAGGACGTTACTGGCATTGCCTTCGCCGGGAGGGGGGTCCGGGTCGAGATCAGCATTGGTCACGTAGCCCAGCACGCAGCATCCGTTCCCATCTCCTTCTTCGATATCGTGCAGGAGGATGTCCACCTTGCCGTCCGGGTCGGCCGGCGGGTCGCCGAACGTATCATTGTCGTTCGCGATGATGCCGCGGTCCGGGCTGTAGGAGAACTCGGGCGTGGACGTGAGGATGAAGGCCTCCAGCTCCTCCAGATTCTCCGGGCTGAAGTCGCCCGTCAGCGACGATTCCACCCACACGTTCGCCACGTCGTTGTCGGCCCGCAGCGTGAAGGTCAGCGTGATCCAGTCGTTTGAACCCTGATCCAGTAGATTGGTCCGTACGTTGAATTCCTGCTCGGTGCCGATGGGCGTCGAGCCGGCGCCCTTGCCCAGCGGCAGCATACCGGATGCGCGCGCCGAACGGTATTTCTCCCATGCTTCCGCGTCTCGCGGGAAAAAGCGCTCGTCGCCCGTTACGTGAATGGCGCGCGGCCCGTGCGTCGACGCTTCGACAGAACGAGTCGCCTCTTCAAGCTGCAGCCCGACGGCGTCCTGCCCGTGTGCACTGGGCACCGGCAGCATGAGCAGCAGGAGGACGAAGAGGAATGGGGGGAGGAACCGGGACGAGTCGGTCAAGGGATTGGTTGTTTATTGGTCGAGCCGGTGCGGTGCGAACAGAGGTAACCTACAGTGGCAACACCTGACGTGTGCGTCAACGAATTGCCATACAATTTGTGCCCATTGTGAGACGCGTTCGATCGGCCGATGCCGTCGAACACGTGCATGAGTGCATCAATCCGTATATTCCGTTTATCGTCCAATCGGGCCTCGAATAAAGCGGCCGATGAGGCGGTCCTGAGGGATCGATGAGTCACACGGTCGTGTAACATGGCTCCCCCAGGCGCGTTGCCGGACGCAAAGCGCTACCTCGTAGCCCTATTGAGCCGACGCATCATGACCGTGTTTCGATCCTTGATCCTCCTCGCAACCGCCGCTTTCGTGTTCGCCGCATGCACGGCGGGGCAGCAAAGCGGCGAGGCCGTGCCGATGGACGAGATTACGGTCGAGGGCACCGTCACCGTCCGAGGCAACGAGCCGTTTGCCGCCTATCTGTTGCAGACCGATCAGAATAATTACTACGTGCTCCGGTTCCCGGATGTCGAGGCGCCCTCTACGCCCGCGGCGCTGCGCGTGACGGGTAGGCTGTACCGGGCAAACTGGGATGCCCGTCCGTTCGCTCACATCGACGTGTCGTCGTATGAGTCGCTTCGATAGCGGCCGAGTAGGTTTCTCGCCGACGTACTCGATCTGCTACGAAGAGCGGCCGCGCAGGCGTCCCGTCCACCGCTGCATCTCCGGGGCGTCCTGCAGATACGAAGCGCCCAAATATACGAACGCGTACGTAGCGACTACCAGGGCTCCTTCGAGAGCTACGTGCCAGTCGGACGTGAGCCACCAGACCAGCAGAGCGGGCACGACGGCGAAGAGGGCGGTGGCCGTCATGCGCCGAACGCGCCGCCAGGGGAGTTGAAAGACCGGGACCATAGAGGAAAGGGACGATTTCAGTCGCCACAGCTCGATCCAGGCCCCTACCGTCGCGCCGACGGCGAGTCCGACGGCGCCGAGAAAGAGTGGATTGTCGGACGGTGCGATCCCGGTCACGCGGCCCACGGACAGGCCGTCCAGCACGAACATCAGCGGAATCGCGACGACGGCCGAGACGGCGACCCGCAGCGCGGCGATCTTCGCGGGCGTTCGCGTGTTGTTGAGGGCATAAAACGCGTTCTGCAGCAAACGGGAGGTCGTCGTGGCCAGGAGTCCGACCGAATAGGTCCCGAGCACGAGATAAACGAGCCACGTGTCGTCCGGCCCGAATTCGCCGGTCTGGAAGATCGCGCCGACGATCAGGAGCCCGAAGATTAGATAGCCTACGAGCGTCGGGACCGTCATGAACAGCATTTGTCCGAGCGACTGGTTGAGCCGGCTGGTGAACGCGTCGATCTTCGCCGAGCTGAAGCGGGACAGCTCCGGCAGCTCGGAGGCGGCGATGGAGAGTCCGAAGAGGCTCACCGGCAGGATGTAAAGCATCTGCGCGTACCGCAGCGAGGAGACGGCGCCCGCTGCCAGAAAGGAGCCCAGGAAGATGTCAAGATACGACGACAGCTGGTAGACGCCGCGTCCGGCCACCACGGGCCCGAACGCGCGGAGCGCTTCCCGAACTCCCTCGATCCGGGTCGAGATCGAGACCCTGAATCCACGGAGCACGCGGAAAACCAGCGGAAGCTGGATGGCAAACTGGAGCAGTCCACCGAACAGGGCACCGTAAAAGGCGGCGAAGAGGAGGTCGTTGCGCTGGCCGGTCGAAATGGCTGCGAAATTCCAGATGCCGTCGAGTCCGCCACTCTGTCCGCCAAGGAGCACCGCGGCCGTAGCGAGGAGCGCGGAGATGATGGCGACGTTCCAGATGACCGGCGCGAAGTACGGGAGGAAGAACTTGCGGTGGCTGTTGAGCACGCCGAGGCACCACGCCGCGAGGACGAGGAAGCCCGTCATCGGGAAGATGATCCGGACCGCCTGCACGGCCAGTTCGAAGCGGTTGATGGGAAGCTCCCCTGATGCAACGAGGGCCGCGTCGTTGAGAAATCCGGGGGTAAACACCGTAACGATCGGCCGGGCCAGAAGGATGCCGAGAAGACTGAGTCCGGCCGCGACGGCAAGCAGCAATCCGAAAATAGCTCCCGCAAACCGGCCTGCGTCTTCCTCGCGCCCCTCCTCGATCAATCTCGAGTAGATGGGGATGAAGGCGGCAGAAATGGTCCCTTCACCGAGCAGGTTCTGAAGCAGGTTCGGGCCTCGAAAGGCCACCTGAAACACGTCGGCGTGTGCCCCCACGCCGAAGAAATGGGCGACGGCACGCTCGCGGACGAAGCCGAGGATACGGCTCGTCAGGATGCCGGCCGCCACCGTGGGCGCCGAGCTCGCGTCCGGCGCCGTCTCGCATTCCGTTTTGCGGGTCGTATCCGCCTCGCTCGCCTTATCCCGACGAGGTTCGCTCATCCGCTCCCTGAATTCGGTTGCGATGCTTCTGAGAAAAAGCGCACGGCGAGCTCGTATCCTCGGACGCCGAGCCCCGATATCTGTCCGACCGCCGCTCCGGCCGTCAACGAGCGATGCCGAAAGGGCTCGCGTGCGTGAATGTTGGAAAGGTGCACCTCGACGACAGGTACGTCGATGGCCGCCATGGCATCGCGAAGGGCGACGGACGTATGCGTGAATCCACCCGGATTGAACACCACCCCCGTCGTCTCATCCCCTGCCGCGGCGTGAAGCGCATCGATCAGCTCGCCCTCGTGATTGCTCTGGACGAAACGAAAGGCGATGTCCGGGAAGGCTTCGCGGAGCGATTGCTCCACGTCGTCCAGTGTCGCGTGCCCGTACGTTTCCGGTTCGCGCGTGCCGAGCAGGTTGAGGTTCGGTCCGTTGAGAATGAGCAGCTTCACGTGCGTTCGGTCGGTTTCGTTCATGTCAGTCTGGTTCACGGCCCATCCACCGTCTGGCCACGTGAGAATATACACAATCGACTCGCCCCAACATGCCGTCGATCGCTTTCCGCTGCGTGCCTACGGCGCTACCTTCCCGCTGTGAACGTCAGCCCGTCGTATCCCAGATGAATGCCCTCCGGGAGTGCTTCGTCGGCTTCGGCATGCAGGACGTCGTGTGCCATGTGGATGAAGTACGTCTGCCGCGCACCGATGCGGCGTGCGGTCCGTACGGCATCGTCGATCGAGAAGTGGGTCGGATGGTTTCTCTCGCGGAGGGCGTCCAGCACGAGCACGTCCACGCCGACCAGCAAGTCGAAGCTTGCTTCCGGGATGAAGCTCGTGTCCGTCAGATACGCAAAGTCGCCGATTCGGTATCCGAAAAGAGGAAGGCGTCCGTGTGAGACGTCGATCGGGATAACGTGGACCGAGCGGTCCGGGTCGTCTCGGCTTACGACGTCGAACGGTCGGGAGACGGTTTCGAGCATCAAATCCGGAACGCCCGGATAGGAACCGTCTTCGAAGATGTACTGAAACATCGACTGGATGACCTCCACCGCATTGTCTCGCGCGAAGCAAGGGATCGGTCGACGGTTCTCGAAAAGGAATGGCCGGAGGTCGTCGATCCCGGCGACATGGTCGAAATGGTGGTGGGTGAAGAGGACGGCATCGACATGGCGAATATCCTCTCGAAGTGCCTGGCTTCGAAAGTCGGGGCCCGTATCGATGATTATCTTTAGACCGTTCGTCTCGACGTAGCAGGCACACCGCGTTCGTCGATCTCGTGGGTCCTCCGACGTACAGACACGGCAACGGCATCCGATCACCGGGACTCCTGTCGACGTGCCGGTACCCAGCAGCGTTACGTGGACGGGTGGGTCAGTCTGACTCATCCACTCCTTCTGCTTCGAGCGCGTCACTCTGCTTCCACGCTTCCTCCAGCGCGTCGCGGACGGCCGGTTTGAGAAAAATCTCGTCGACGGGCAGGTCGCGGAGGCTGTCGGCGAGGACCACGAGCTGTGCTTCCGGTAGATGGCGCTTGTTCAGCATGATGATTTCTTCATTACCCACGGTGCACCGCCCGCCGCGAAAGTTGCCTTTCTCCGTGCGCACTTCAAAGCCGAGCCGGCCCGCGGCCTGCTTGAGCTCCTCGATGATCCGTTCCGTTTTCATGTTGCTGCTGACCTGTAACCAGCTCGTGAACGCGAGCTGTTTTTAATGCCTACCGAGGGGTGAGGTTCGAGCCGCCGAGGCTCACCAGTTGATTCCAATCGTAAAGACGTGTTGTGCGCTGGAATAGTCGAACAGATCATCCTGCACGCCAAGGAGCAGGTCCGAGCCGCTTACGTTCCAGCTCTGCAGTCGGAAGGCATAACCGGCCGAGAGCCCTACGCGTCCAGCTACCTCCAGCAGATGCAGGCGCGCGTCGGTATCCAGTAGATAGGAGACGCCCGTCGATTCGCCGAACGCGCGCAGTGCGATGCCGATCATGGGCATGGCGCGTATTTCGAAGCGAGCGGACTCACGGAGGTCGGCCGTATATCCGAGTCCGGCACCCAGCGCCAGCACCGTGAGGTTGAATGAATCGACCAGCGAGTTCTCGCTGCCGCGCGGGGCAACGCGCCGATAGTTGGACTGCAGGCCGATGGGCAAAAAGAGCCGGTCGGACGTCGGCGAACCGGAAAGAACCACCTCTCCCCAGGTCGCTATCGTCGCGTCGAGCAGCCGGAGGTCACGCGTGTCGTCCTCGCTCTCCGGTCCGTAAACGATCGATGCGGTAACGTTCGGGCGGGCGTACGTCAGACCGTAGGCAGGTCCCGAAAAATCGAACGTCTGGCCGGCCTGCCCCTCTCCGTCGCGCGTGAATTCGATGAGCTGATACACGAACGAAACCGACTGGACGCTCCGCGGACGGTCTCCGCCGTACGAGAACATCTGAGCACGGGCGTCGCAAGGCGAAAAAGCGAACAGGATGAGAAGAAGCAATACGGCCGGCACGCGCGTCGCGTACGGCGCCTGGTCGTCGATACTATGCATGGGATCTCGTACGGTGAATCGGGTACGGCGGTGGGCTCACGGGGCGGACGTCACAAAGGGGGGGCACAAAGTAGACATTTCATTCGTCTCCGGCAGGGTAGAGTCTGTTGCCGTTATCCCTACTTTGCTTTAACTAGTTTGTCAAAATATCTGGCGGGTCTCTACGGCGTCGCCCCGCGACGGAGTCCGTTAACGCAAGCGGTTCCGTCGCGATCTCGATTCTCTGATAAATCTCATGTTACGACATGCCCGGACTGATAGCTGTCGACTGGCTCGTCATCATTCTGTACTTCATCCTGGTCTTTGCCGTCGCGGCATGGGCCTATATCCAGGAACGTAAGGATGAGACGGCGGCCGGGTATTTTCTCGCCGGACGAAACGTAGGGTGGTTCGTCGTGGGCGCGTCGCTCTTCGCGTCGAATATCGGCTCCGAGCATCTGATCGGTCTCGCCGGGACGGGCGCGAACAGCGGAGTGGCCGTCGGTCAGTTTGAGATCCTCGCCTCGCTCGTACTCCTCTTGCTGGGCTGGGTCTTCGTTCCGTTTTACATCAAGAGCGGCGTGTACACGATGCCCGAATTTCTCGAGCGTCGATATTCCCCCGCGGCGAGGTGGTATCTGTCGATCATCTCGATCGTAGGCTACGTGCTGACGAAGATTTCGGTCACGATCTACGCCGGCGGCATCGTCTTCGAAACGCTGATGGGCATCAACTTCTGGGTCGGTGCGTTCATCGTCGTCGTCATTACGGGCATCTACACGATTATGGGCGGACTCCGGGCCGTCGTCTATACGGACCTCATTCAGATGTTCGTGCTTATCGGCGGCGCGACGGCGGTTACGGTGATCGGGCTTGGAGAAGTGGGCGGGTGGTCGATGCTTCGCGAGACGGCCGGCCCGGGCTTCTTCAATCTATGGAAGCCGATGACCGACCCGTCTTTCCCATGGACGGGCATCCTGTTCGGTGCGCCGATCCTGGCCGTCTGGTACTGGTGCACGGATCAGTTCATCGTACAGCGAACGCTTTCCGCAAAGAACGAGGACCACGCCCGGCGCGGAACGATCTTCGCCGGCTATCTGAAGCTCCTGCCGCTGTTTATCTTCGTGATCCCGGGCGTGATTGCGTACGTCCTCGCCGAGCAGGGTCAGCTGGAGCTCGCTCAGTCGGATCAGGCGCTGCCGGCGCTGGTCGGACTCCTTTTGCCGGCCGGACTCCGGGGGCTCGTCGTGGCCGGTCTCCTGGCGGCGCTCATGAGCTCGCTGTCGTCCGTCTTTAACTCGTGCTCGACGCTTATCACGTGGGACATCTATAAGAAGATGAAACCGAATGCGACGGAACGGAGGCTCGTCTGGGTCGGTCGCCTGGCAACCGGAGCACTCGTCGTGTTCGGGCTCCTCTGGATCCCCTTTATGCAGATCATCTCGGGCCGCCTCTACGAGTATCTGCAGTCCGTGCAGGCCTACATTGCACCCCCGATTGCCGCCGTCTTTCTCGTCGGGATCCTCTGGCGACGCATCAACGCGGACGGTGCGATTACCTCACTGCTGCTGGGCTTCGTGCTGGGGACCATCCGGCTCATTCTCGAGCTGGCCAACGGGGCGGACCGGGCCGGCCTGGCGTCGGGCTCGATCTGGGAGGCGATCGCAGAGGTGAATTTCCTGCACTTCGCGATCATCCTCTTCGTCGTTTGCCTCATCGCACTCGTAGGCGTTAGCTTGCTGACGCGCCCTCCATCCTTCGAGCAGATACGAGGCCTCACGTACGGAACCGCGGAGGAATCCGAATTGGACGTGGAACGGGACGACATATCGGCGGATCTCGAAAGCGATCCGGCATGGCGCCGCGTCGACGTATGGCTCACCATCGGCGTGGCCATCGGTGTCGGCCTGCTGTGGATCTACTTCACGGGCTAGGAGCGCTCAACTATCCGGTAGCGCCACCTTTTCCGTCAGGTCTTCGCCCGATCGGGAGTCGGCAAACCGGAAGGAAAGCGGCGATACGGTGTCGTCGGTTTCAAGGCGGACGCGCACGAGATGCTTCATGAACCACCGAGTGGGGTGGTTCGGGACCTTGCGGTTCAGATAGGCGGCCGTAAACGGATGCACGGATAGCGTCACCGCTCGCCGATTCCCCATCGTCTTGTAGTCGACCAGCCACTGTTCCATTTTTTCGACCAGTTCCCGCGGATCGGCTACGGGCTGCGCCGTCGATGGTGCGCGAGGTGCGACCGATGCATTCTTCGACGCGTCCCGAGCGTGCGCGGGTTGAGAACCTCTGCCGCCCGAGCGGCGCGACTCGGTCTTGGGCCCGGTACGCTGTGCGCGTTCTTCATCACGCTTCCGGTTGTCAGCGGGAGGACTGCTCTTCTTCTCCTCCCGTTTCCGGTCGTCAGGCTTCGAAGGCGCCTTCTTCGATCCATTTGATGAGCCGTTCTTGGTGAGGAAATCCGAGGACTGGCTCACCGTGATGCTCGGCCGCATGCGCTGCCGCGTAATCTGAATGAGCCCAAAATCGCTCATCGGCAGCACTTTCGTTACGGCACGATCCTTCTTGAATTCCTTTTTCAGTTCGTCGTAGACCTTTCGCCTGTTGTTATCGTTGCGAAGGTCGATGAAGTCGACCACGATGATGCCGCCCAGATCGCGAATGCGAATCTGCTTGGAGATGGCACGCGCCGCCTCCAGGTTGACGCGCAGCGAGTTTTCTTCCTGGGAGAGGCCGCGGCCCGAACGGCCGGAGTTGACGTCGACGACGTGCATGGCCTCCGTGTGCTCGATGAAGAGATAGCCGCCACCCGGCAGGTTGACGCGTCCTTCGAAGGCTTCCTGGATCTCCGAATAGACGCCGGCGGCCTCGAACACGTGCTGGTTCCCGCGGTGGAATTGGATGGCGTCCGTCATCTGGGGCGCCACGGCCTGCGTGTAACTCTTTACGTTCCGATAGAGCTTCTCGTCGTCGATCAGCACGCGGTCGTAGTCGTCCGTAAACAGATCCCGCATCACCGACGAGAGCATGTTTACGTCCTGGTGGACCACCATAGGTGCATTAGGTCGCCCGGCGAGCTTCTTCTCCAGGTTGCGCCATTTCTCGATGAGGAGGTTGAGATCCGTATCGAGCGTCTTCGCATTCTTGCCCTCGGCGACCGTCCGAATAATGACGCCGAATCCTTCAGGTACGAGGCTCTTCGCCAGCGCCTTCAGGCGCCGCCGCTCCTTGTAGGAATTGATTTTCTTCGAGACGGCGACGTAATCGCCGAAGGGCACCAGAACGAGAAAGCGGCCCGCCATCGAAATGTCCGTCGAGACGCGGCTGCCCTTGTTCGAGATGGGCTCCTTGACGATCTTGACGAGAATGCGCTGGTCACGTTTGAGCAGCTTCTCCGGACGGCCCGAGCCGCCGCGGCCCTTCTTGCCGCGCTTCGACCGCTGCTGCGCCTGGCGTCGCTTGCCGCGCGCCTGGGCGTTCGATTTGCCGCGTCCCTTGCCGTCAGAAGATGTACTCCCGTCGCCCCCTTTCTTACCCTGCGGTTTTCTTCGCTTGCCGCGCTTGCGCTGCGGTTTCTGCGATCTGGCGGAACCCGGACCGACGTGCGGCTGGTCCTGATTGACGAAGTCGAGCAGATACTCGAAGTCATCCGCCAGATCCGAAAAATGAAGGAAGGCGTCCTGCTTCTGACCGATGTCGACGAACGCGGCCCGTATACTCGGCATGATCTTGCGGACCTTGCCGAGATAGATATCGCCGATCGTTCGGACGTTCTCGGGGTTCTCTATGTAGAGTTCTACAAGATCACCTTTCTCGAGAATGGCGATGCGTGTCTGCTCCTTCTCGGTGTTAACGACAATTTCTTTCCCCATAAAAGACGTAAGCACACGTCTCCCATGAGCCGGTCATTTCGCGTCGTGGTCGGACCCGGCCGCGCGCACGTGCGCTCAGTATGTACCCGAACGAGTTCATAAGGTGTTGTGGAATGGCAGATGTCTCGAGCGCTCGCTGCATCAGCGTACGCGGAGATCGGTTCGGGGGTCAAGCAGCCCAGCCCTCTGTGCCAGTCGGCACGGGAGTTGGCAAAAAGGGACCGTCTCAAGGGGAGCGTGTAGCACTCCTTGATATATTGGAAAAACTCGCGTGTTAGAAACAGCACCCCAGTCAGGGTGCCACATATCAGTAAAAGGTCAGCGGAATAGTCGAGCAAAATATGCTCCTGTCAGGAAGTTGATGTGCGACACGCTCGGTGAGCGACGTCGCCCGGGACGTGGAACGTGCACCCTGTGTATCAAACGCACATGTGTCGAACACAAACGCTTGACGGTTTTCGTGCTACGGGGTGCAAAGCGCCGGTAGGCTCCCGTAATTTGTTGTAATGACGTCAAACTTCTTTGGTTTGATATTCAAATCTCGGATGAAATGATCCCGTCGTCGGCCGAGATGTCGGACTTATTCGGTAATATTCGGGCGTTGCTCGGGACGACACCCCGGGCAATCTTTGCGCTGCGTGAGATGGGAAGGGGGCAGGCACCGTGTCTTCATTTGTGCGTATACTGCCACGCAGACGATCTCGCACGTTCGATGCCGCCGGTTTCCGAAGCCGTCGCGTGGTGCGCCGCACACGAAGTTTCGCGGGCGTCGTCGAATTCGTACCAGGCATGTAGACGATATAAAGACCTATGCAAGACTCCCTCGCGAACATATCCGACGACGAGTCGAAACCGGAAAGCTCGGGACAGGCGGTGAAGGCTCGCGGCCTCGAAGGAGTCGTCGCGCTTGATTCGAACATCTCGTTCATCGACGGGAACGTCGGTGAGCTGATCTACCGGGGTTATGACATACATGACCTCGCCGAGAATGCTTCGTTCGAAGAAGTCGCGTATCTCCTGTGGAACGGTGACCTGCCGACCCGCACGCAGCTCGCCGACCTGAATGAACGCCTGCGCGCCGAGCGCGATCTGCCGCCGGTGATGCTGGACATACTCGCACGGATGCCGGATGACGCGAATCCGATGGCGGCCCTCCGCACGGCGGTGTCGGCGCTCTCGCTGTTCGATGAAGAGGCGGACGAGATGTCGCACGAGGCAAACTACCGAAAGGCCGTGCGTCTCGTGGCACGCATCCCCACCGTGATTGCGGCCTTCGATCGGCTGCGTAAAGGGAAAGAGCCCGTCGCTCCGAAAAAGGACTGCTCGCTGGCGCACGACTTTCTCTACATGCTGAACGGCCAGGCACCGGGAGAGGCGGCGGAGAAAACGTTCGACGTCTGCCTCGTTCTCCACGCCGAGCACGGCCTGAATGCATCCACGTTTACGGGGCGGGTCATCGGTTCGACGCTGTCGGACATCTACTCCGGCATTACGGGAGCCATCGGAGCCCTGAAGGGGCCGCTACACGGCGGGGCCAATCAGGAAGTCATGCGCATGCTTCTGGAGCTGGATGCGTCCGGAGCATCTCCGGCCGATTACGTTAAGTCGAAGCTCGAACGAAAAGAACGCGTGATGGGCTTCGGCCACCGCGTCTATAAGACGATGGATCCCCGCGCCGCCATTCTGCGGGAGATGGTCGAGGATCTGAGCGATGAGACGGATTCACGAAAGTGGTACGAGCTCAGTGTGGAAATCATGGAGACGCTCCATGACGAGAAGGGGCTCTACCCCAACGTCGATTTCTTCAGTGCGTCGGTGTACTACATGCTCGGGATAGACATCGATCTCTACACGCCCATCTTCGCGCTCAGCCGCACGAGCGGGTGGACCGCCCATCTCCTCGAGCAGTGGGAAGGCAATCGTCTCATTCGTCCGCGCGCCGAATACGTCGGGCCGCGCGACCGGCGCGTACAAGCCCTCGATGCCCGCCAGGCGTCCAGCGCGGGATAGAGATGTCCGTAGATGATGGCGCATCCCGGCGATCCGCCGGCAGTAGGCCCGCAAACCGATGCCTCTCCGTTTGTGAAGGCGAACGTGCTTTCGAGTATATTCATCCGGACTTTAACCACCCGGCGGGATCCCGTAGTTTACTTTCGTGGTGCCGCCGGACCCTCTTACGTACCGTACCAACGCTGTAGATCGACGGGCAAATGGCCAATAAGGACAACAACGGAAAGCCCGGTTTGTGGTCGGCGATGACGTCCCCCATCGGCAAGAAGCTGCTTACCGGACTCACCGGACTCGGATGGGTGCTTTTCGTCATCCTGCACATGGCGGGTAATCTGGGCTATTTCGGCGCCGGGGAAGCCTACAACGAATATACGGAGGCGCTCATGAGCCTCGGTCCGCTGCTCTATCTGATCGAGACGCTACTGGTCGCCGGACTCGTGATCCACGTGGTCGCGGGCGTCAACATCTATCTCGGGAAGCGGCGCGCTCGCAAGCAGGGGTACGAGCAGTATGAAAGTGCGGGCCGCCCGAGCCGGCAGTCGCTGAGTTCAAGATCGATGATCGTCACCGGCATCGTACTCCTGGTGTTCCTGGTCATCCACATCAATACGTTCAAATTCGGGCCGGGAATCGCAGAAGGGTATGCCGTCACCGTCGGCGGCGAGGAAATTCGTGACCTGAAGCGCCTGGTCACGGAAAAATTCCAGAATCCGCTCTATGCATTCGGGTATACCGGCGTGATGCTGCTGCTCGGATTTCATCTTCGCCACGGCATCTGGAGCGCCTTTCAGTCGCTCGGCGCCATGAACAGGCGCCTGACGCCGCTTGTCTACGCGGTCGGAACCGTGCTCGCCATTGGGATCGTCCTGGGCTTTCTGGTACTCCCTCTCTACATTTTCTTCGCCGCCTAGTAACGTCGTTTCTATGAGTCTGGACTCCAACATCCCATCGGGGCCGCTGCACGAAAAGTGGCAGAACTATCTCGACCGGACGAAGCTGGTCAATCCGGCGAATAAGCGGAAGTACACCGTCATCGTCGTGGGAACGGGTCTCGCCGGCGGATCCGCCGCGGCTTCCCTCGCCGAGCTGGGCTACAACGTTAAGGCGTTTTGCATCCAGGACTCGCCGCGCCGCGCGCATTCCATTGCCGCCCAGGGGGGCATCAACGCGGCGAAGAACTATCCGCACGACGGCGACACGATCTGGCGGCTGTTCTACGACACGGTGAAGGGCGGTGACTACCGCTCCCGTGAAGCCAACGTCTATCGTCTGGCGACGATCAGCAACAATATCATCGATCAGTGCGTGGCGCAGGGCGTGCCTTTTGCCCGAGAATACGGAGGGCTTCTCGCCAATCGATCCTTCGGCGGGGCCCAGGTCTCGCGCACGTTCTACGCGCGCGGGCAGACCGGACAGCAGCTGCTGCTCGGCGCCTATCAGGCGCTCGAACGCCAGGTCGATGCCGGTAAAGTCGAGATGCTGCCACGGCGAGAAATGCTCGACCTCGTCGTGGTCGACGGCCGCGCGCGCGGCATCATCACCCGCAATCTCGTAACCGGGGAGCTCGAACGACATGCCGGCGACGCCGTCCTCCTCTGTACGGGCGGCTACGGCAACGCGTACTTTCTGTCGACGAACGCCAAGAACTCGAACGTGACGGCCGCCTGGCGGTGTCATCGCCGGGGGGCGTACTTCGCGAATCCGTGTTTCACGCAGATTCATCCGACGTGTATTCCCGTGTCGGGCCACTATCAGTCGAAGCTGACGCTGATGAGCGAGAGCCTGCGGAATGACGGACGCGTCTGGGTGCCGGAGGACAGCGATGACGACCGGCCGGCCAACCAGATTCCCGAGGAAGAACGCGACTATTATCTCGAGCGCCGGTATCCGAGCTTCGGCAACCTCGTGCCGCGCGACGTCGCCTCGCGCGCGGCGAAGCAGGTCTGCGACGCGGGCCGCGGCGTCGGCGCGACGGGCCAGGCCGTCTATCTCGATTTTGCCGACGCTATCGGGCGACTCGGTAAGTCGACCATCGAAGAACGCTACGGCAATTTATTCGAGATGTATGAGCGCATCACGGGCGAGAACCCGTACGAAGTGCCGATGCGCATCTACCCGGCCGTGCACTACACGATGGGCGGCCTCTGGGTGGATTACGACCTGATGAGCACGATTCCAGGCCTGTTTGTGCTGGGAGAAGCCAATTTTTCGGATCACGGGGCGAATCGGCTCGGTGCCAGCGCCCTCATGCAGGGGCTCGCGGACGGGTACTTCGTGATCTCGGCGACGCTCGGCAATTATATCGCGTCGATGGAAGACGACAGTCTGAACGCCTCCGACACCGCGTTCGACGAACCCGAAAAAGCGGCGCGCGACCGCATCGAACGCCTGCTGGGCGTGGGCGGCAGCAAGACCGTCACCGAGTATCACCGCGAACTCGGACGGATCATGTGGGATCAGGTCGGCATGTCGCGCAGCAAGGATGGTCTGGAAGAGGCCCTCAGCTCCATCCGCAAGCTGCGCGAAGAGTACTGGAACAACGTGCTCGTTCCGGGCAGAAAGGATACGCTGAACAAGAACCTCGAATTCGCGGGACGCGTCGCTGATTTTCTGGAGCTCGGTGAGCTCATGGCGCAGGACGCGCTCCAGCGCGAAGAATCGTGCGGCGCGCACTTTCGTGAGGAGTATCAGACGGCGGAGGGCGAGGCGCTCCGGCGAGACGACGACTTTTCGTACGTCGCCGCCTGGGAGTTCTCCGGCGATCTGAGCGCGCCGAATCTCCACAAGGAAGAGTTGGATTTTGAGGCCGTCGAGCTGACCACGCGAAGCTACAAGTAAGCTGACCACGCGAAGCTACAAGTAAGACGAGCCGCGCGTTGCCGGCGTGTGTCGCTCGTTCCGATGTTCAACGCAACGATTTGCGGAGCCAGTATGGCAGAGACGATGACGATACATCTCAAGGTATGGAGACAGGCCGGTCCGGACGCGGACGGGCGCCTGGTCGACTACACCCTCGATTCGGTGAACAGCGACATGTCCTTCCTGGAGATGCTCGACGTGCTCAACGAGGATCTCATCAAGCAGGGCGAGGATCCCGTCGAGTTCGACAACGATTGCCGCGAAGGCATTTGTGGCTCATGCGGACTAATCGTCGGCGGCATCGCACACGGGCCGATGAAGGCCACCGCCATCTGCCAGCTGCACATGCGGCACTATAACGACGGCGATACGATCGTCGTCGAGCCCTTCCGCGCAGAAGCGTTTCCGATCGTCAAGGATCTCGTCGTGGACCGCGCGGCGTTCGATCGTATCATCGCGGCCGGCGGCTACGTGTCCGTCAGCACCGGCGGTGCTCCGGACGCCAACGCGATCCCCGTTCCGAAGGACGATGCCGACGAGGCGTTCGATTTCGCGGCCTGCATCGGCTGCGGCGCCTGCGTGGCGTCGTGCCCAAACTCATCGGCTTCGCTCTTCACCGGCGCCAAAATCGCCCATCTGGCCGACATGCCTCAGGGTAAGGTCGAACGGAAACGCCGCGTCGTGCGGATGGTCGACCAGATGGAGGCGGAAGGCTTTGGCGACTGCTCGAATCACGGTGAGTGCGAGGCGGTCTGTCCGAAAGGCATTTCTATCGACGCCATCGCGAAGATGCGGCGGGAATACGTACGAGCACTTTTCGGCTGACGCGCGTCAGCTCGATGCGTCGCTTCCCGGCAGCGACCCCTCCATACGGCACCTGAGCCTCCTCACGGCCTCGGCGATCAGGAGTTGATCTTTAATTCCTGGCCGGGCATCAGTCGGTTCGACGAGAGCGAATTCCAGCGCCTCAGATCCTCTATCGTGACGCCGAGCTTACGCGCGATCACGTAGAGCGAGTCGCCGCGCTGCACGCGGTAGACCGACTGGGCCTGTTCGCTTCCACCGTGGATCGTCAGACGCTGTCCCACCCGGATCGTGCTCGACCGGAGGTTGTTCCAGCGACGCAGGTCGGCCTGTCGTACTCCGTAGGCATCCGCGATCTCGCTGATCGTGTCGCCGCGGCGCACCTGGTACGTGATGGGGCTTGCCGTCTCGGGCTTCGAAGGGTTGTCGTCGTAGAGATAGAGCGACTGGCCGACCTGTATGCGGCTGCCGGAGATCCCGTTCCAGCCGCGGAGGTCCGCGACGGCAACGCCGTACCGCTGGGCAATCGTCGAAAGGTTGTCGCCGCGGCGGACCGTGTAGACGATCCGCGTCGTCGCGTCCGATTCGGGCTCCGCCGTCTCTTCATCCGTCGTGGCCTCCGCGTTCGCCGGATCGGAGCGATCCTTGCCGCCGGTCGGCGTCGCGGGCCCGGCGTCCGCCGTCGGAGTCGTCGTACCGGAGGGAGCATCCGAGGATGCATCCGGCGAAGCGGCCGTGCGCCGCGGCGTCGAACCGCCTGCCGAGGTGCCGGCCAGGACGACGGGCGTCTGGCTGCGCGCCGGGGTCCGGCGCGTGACGGCGCCGTCTGCCAGGATCGGTCGCGGCGCCGTACGGCCGTACTCTACGGTCACGACGTCCTCGTCCTCGAGGCCGGCAAGCAGCGGGCTGCTGTCGTACGATGGGACGGGGACCACGAGACGCTGTCCGATCTGAATGGTTGTGCTCCGGAGCCCGTTCGTTCGCATGAGCTCCGAGACCGACACCCCGTACTGCCGGGCGATCCGTCCGAGGACGTCGCCGCGTTCCACGACGTACGTCACGGTAGACTGTTTCTTCGCTTCAGGCAGCTCGGCATACGCGGTCGCGAAACGATCGTACGAGCCGATTGGAATGCGAACGTAGTAGCCGTCCTTGGACGGTGGTATCTGCGAACGGCGCAGCTCCGGATTGAGCGCCAGGATGGTCGCCTCGTCCGTTCCAGCCAACTCGGCGATCTCTTCAGTGGAGAGGAAGCCGCGCACGGGAACGAAGTGAAAGGCGTACTCCGGACCCTCCTTCACGTTGCTCACGTCGACGTCGAAGGCGGCCGGATTGGACGCTACGAGCGATGCCGCGATAAACATCGGCACGTAATTACGGGTCTCGCGCGGAATATCGTTGTAGATGTCCCAGAAAGTCGACGTCCGCCCCAACCGCCGCTCGGCGCGCCGGAGGGCGCTGCGCACGCGTCCCGGACCGGCGTTGTAGCCGGCCAGCGCCAGCTGCCAGTCCCCATCGAACATGGCGTGGAGGTCCATAAGGTGTCGCGCCGCGGCCCGCGTCGCCTTCTCGGGATCCATGCGCTCGTCGACCCAGCTGTTCACCTGGAGACCGTAGGAACGACCCGTGGCCGACATGAACTGCCACATGCCGTTGGCCGAAGCCCAGCTCCGGGCGCGAGGATTGAGGCCGCTCTCGATCATGGCGAGATACTTGAGCTCGTCCGGCACCCCCTCTTCGCGGAGCACGCGCTCGATCATCGGAAAGTACGTCTGGGCACGAGAGAGCCAGTGGTAGAGATGCTTTTCCGGCGAGCTGACCAGGTAACTGATGCTCTGTTCCACGAGCCGGTTCATCGTCATCGGAACGCTCGAGGCCACCGGCCCGAGCGGCGGGAAGGATACGTTCTCCAACAACGGCTCCTCGACGGCATTCATCGCATCGAAGAGGGCGCTGCGCACCGCGTAGATGTCACCGTACGGAAGCGCGAGCGAGTCGGACGGTACGCCGTAGAACCGTTCGTACTCGGCGACGATGGTTCGGTAAAGATCTCTGAAACGAGGGCGCTCCGTGATGTCGGGTTCCTCGATCAATACCTGCAGCGCCGCCATCGCCTGATCGAGCAGTCTTTCCGTCCGCCCGTGGTCACCGACCGCGGCGGCCTCGAGGACGCGCGCCTGCAAATCATAGAGTCGCGCGAGGCGGGTAAGGAGGACGTCGCCCCGTATCTCTCCTGCAAGCGCGTCCGATCCGGGAAGCCGCGCCTCCACAGCCAACGGAATGTAACTGGGGGGCAGCGCCTCGAGACGAGGGCCGGCGTCGACGGAATGAACTGGATGTTGTGCCTGTCCGGTCACCGGGATGACCAGCGTAAGGACGACGAGCAGGATGTTGCGACCCACGATTTCCTCCGTAATGTTAGCCGTGAAGTGACGCCGTAATTCGACGGGTACGATGATGACCTACGTGACGATGTAGATGATCACCTGGACGGATGATCAAGATGATAGTTAAAGCGAAGCCTGAGCTCGGGATGCATACCTGCGGTCACAATAATTATATACGTAATTTAATACAAGGGTTACGCGAGAAATACTCGCCATGACTCTCAGGTGCCGCTATCCTTATGTATCGGCAACACTTGGATGCTCTTAAGTGATTGCTAAAACATTCCGTATGGCAGGGTACCTGCGGAGTCCACCTGTGCGTGTGAGGCGCGGCGCCCCCGCACGGTCTGCATAACCTGTCATTACTGTCCGTCAGAGCGGGATATTTCCGTGTTTCTTTCTCGGGTTGTTGGCGACCTTGTTCTTCAGCATGTCCAATCCCCGAATGAGACGATAGCGCGTCTCACCGGGCAGAATAACGTCGTCGATGTATCCGCGCTCGGCCGCGATGTAGGGATTGGCGAATTTCTCGCGATACTGGTCTACGAACTCCTTCTCGAGGGCTTCCGGGTCGTCGGCTGCCGCGATCTGCCGCTTGTAGATGATTTCGACGGCGCCTTTGGGCCCCATCACGGCGATCTCCGCCGTCGGCCAGGCGAAATTAAGGTCGCCTCGGATGTGTTTGGAGTTCATAACGTCGTAGGCACCGCCGTAGGCTTTGCGCGTGATGACCGTCAGTCTGGGTACGGTCGCCTCGCAGAAGGCATACAGCAGCTTGGCGCCGTGGCGGATGATGCCGCGCCACTCCTGGTCGGTACCGGGAAGAAAGCCGGGGACGTCTTCGAAGACGACGAGTGGGATGTTGAAGGCGTCGCAGAAACGGACGAATCGTGCGCCTTTCACCGAGGCATCCATATCCAGGACACCGGCGAGCACGGCGGGCTGGTTCGCGACGATGCCGACGGACCGGCCGCCCAACCGCGCAAAGCCTACGACGAGGTTCGGTGCAAAATCACCGTGGATCTCGTAGAACGCCCGGTCGTCCACAATCGCCGAGATCACGCGATGCATGTCGTACGGCTTGTTGGGATTTTCCGGCACGAGGCCATCCAGCTCTTCGTCCTGCCGGTCCGGCGGATCGTCCGTTTCCACGACGGGCGGCGCGTCCTCGCAGTTTTGGGGAAGGTACGCCAGCAGGTCGCGGATTCGGTGGAGGCAGTCGACCTCGTTCTCACAGGCCACGTGAGCGACGCCGCTTTTCGATGCGTGCGTCTCGGCCCCGCCGAGCTCTTCGGCTGACACGTCCTCCTGCGTTACGGTCTTCACGACGTTCGGGCCGGTGACGAACATGTAGCTCGTATTCCGGGTCATGAATACGAAGTCCGTAATGGCCGGACTGTACACCGCGCCGCCGGCGCAGGGGCCCAGGATGGCGGATATCTGGGGTACGACGCCCGACGCCAGCGTATTGAGCAGAAAGATGTCCGCGTAGCCACCGAGCGAATCGACGCCTTCCTGGATGCGAGCGCCGCCCGAATCGTTCAGTCCGATTACGGGCGCACCGTTCTCCATGGCCAGGTTCATCAGCCGCGTGATCTTACGGGCATGTGCGAGTCCGAGCGAGCCGCCAAACACGGTAAAATCCTGGCTGAACACGTAGACGAGTCGACCGTCGATCGTGCCGTAGCCGGTTACAACACCGTCCCCGTACGGGCGGTGTTCGTCGAGGTCGAAGTCTTTCGTCTGATGGCGAACGAACGTACCGAGCTCCTCGAACGAGTCCTCGTCCAGCAGCACATCGATGCGCTCGCGCGCCGTAAGCTTTCCCTTTTCGTGCTGCCGTTCGATGCGGGCCGGACCTCCACCGAGCCGGGCCTCCTTCCGGCGTTGTTCGAGGTCCGCTCTGATTCCGTCACGATCGCTCATATGATATGGCTTAGCTCCGGTACTGGGCTTCGGCAGCGTCGGTAAACGTGACGGCAGGGTCACTATAAATGTTGACCTGGTGCTTCAGGAAGACGTCCTGAGCGATGATCTGGGACGCCTGCGACCAGCTCCCGGCGTGCGCCAGGCGGCGAAGCGTGGATTCGTAGTCTTTTTCCTTGCCTGAGAAGAGATGCTGCACGAACAGGTCGCGGTTCTTGGCACCTCGTTCGCCGAGTACCGTTCGTTCCAGGTCGGTGAGCTTAGCGCCGTCGCTCGGTGGAGGTGCCTGCGGGGCCTTTCTGAACTGCTTCCAGAGGGGCTGCTCCGCCGAGTCGCTGACGGCCTCAGCGGGTTCGCGTTGGGGCTCGTCCACTTCAGGTTCGTATCCATGTTCGAACTGTTTCCAGAGTGGAACGGCACCACCGCGGCTCTTCGATGCAGGCCGTTCGTCCGACGCATGCCTGTCTGCCCGCTTCGTCCGCCCTCCAGTCGGTTCCGATTCCTTCACGAAGATCTCCTCGAGGGCGTCGAACGGGACAAAGCCGTCGAGTCCGTACAATCGCTTCATGCGCCGGATCGGTCCGTCGGCCTCCTTCTCCTCCAGGAAGATTTTGAGCAGTTCCAGCGGGACGTCCCGCCGGCCGGCCGCCCTCAGGACGTCGACGAGCGGATCGAGAAGACGGCGCCACTGATGCGGACTGAAATCTGACGTCATCTGGCGGTCGGTTCGCGTGACGAGTCCCTCAAATCGTTCGCGATCGATTCTCGTCTCATCCTTTTGCTGGAAATAGGCTTCGACCACGTTCCCGAAATAGGGATACGGTGCGAAGTAGCCGATACGCTCGAGAACGATCTCGGACCGGACCGGCCTCCTCTCGCGATCGAATACGGTGTCGAGGAGCGTGTCGGCCGGACGCACGAGATAGCGAAGCGTTTCATGCGTCGCACTGCGAAGTACGTCGGCCCACTCCAGAGCCGGTACGGCCTGATGGTTCGACAGCGCTTCCACGTAGGCCGTGCGGGCGGATTTGACCTCGGCCGCATACGCATCTACCCAGGCACCGCTCGGCAGGTCGTCCTCCAGCAGCTCCCGCAGCTTGACGTCCAGGAGATGGGCCAGGTACGCCCGAACGGGCTCCGGCATCGGGTCGCGCCGAATCTCGACTCGCCCGTACGGACGGTTCGGTGGGAAGGCATCGATCAGGCGATCGAATAGGGAATTGGCAACCGTGGTTAGCATAGGGTCGCTGTAGCGGCGGACTGGTTACCTGCGACGAAATATACCTGCGAGAATATCGCTGCTTCGCGAGAGACGGCCTGAGATGGGTGGAGGGCAGAACGTTGGCCGTTGGATCCCGCTACTGAACGGGCTATGACGAATGTGACCGTCTTGTTCCCTCAGCGGCCAAATGAACGGCGCGTTCGTCGCGTCGCATGCGCCGTTCTGCTCGACAACCTTCGATCCCGTGATGTTTTCAAGCGAAATCATGGCCATCTTATTCCATCGAAAGGCCCTCCAACCGCTCGGGCGATGCAAAAACAACTACCCAACGACGGATGAACGATATCCTGCGCGAACGCTTCGAACGACATGTGGCCTGGACCAGCGACGCGCCGCTCGGTCTCGTCGTCGACCGGGCGGAGGGCCCCTACCTGTACCTCCAGGACGGACGGCGAATCATCGATATGATCAGCGGAATCGCCGTGTCGTCCCTCGGGCACGGGCATCCCGCCGTCGTACAGGCCGTCCAGGAACAGGCGTCTCGGTACATGCACGTGATGGTCTACGGCGAGTTCATTCAGGAGCCCCAGGTCCGGCTGGCCGAACTCCTGGCTGCGCAGCTGCCGCCCTCGCTGCAGGTCGCGTATTTCACGAACTCCGGAACGGAGGCGAACGAAGGTGCGCTCAAGCTGGCGAAGAAAGCTACCGGACGAACGAAGCTCGTCGCCTTTCACGGCTCGTATCACGGCGATACGCACGGTTCGCTTTCCGTCACCGGCCGCGGCGTGTACAGGGAGCCGTTTCAGCCGCTGCTTCCGAACGTCGAACTGCTGCGCTTTGATGATGACGACGCGCTCGAGCGAATCGACGACGAGACGGCGTGCGTCATTACGGAGCCCATCCAGGGAGAAGGCGGTGTGATCGTGCCGCGCGATGCGTGGATGCGCGCGCTTCGCGCTCGCTGCGACGAGACGGGTGCCTTCCTGATTTTCGACGAGGTGCAGACGGGTTTCGGTCGCACGGGGACGATGTTCGCCTTCGAACGGTTCGGCGTCGTGCCGGACGTGCTCACCCTGGCGAAGGCCTTCGGCGGCGGAATGCCACTGGGCGCGTTCGTGTCGAGTCGCGAGCGGCTGATTACGCTCCGGAGGGATCCTCCCCTGAGCCACGTTACGACCTTCGGCGGCCACCCCGTTTCCTGCGCGGCCGCACATGCAGCGCTACAGGTGCTTCTCGAAGACGACCTGCCTGCACGTGCTCTCGCCATCGAGGAGCGTGTGCGGGAGCATCTGACGCACGATCACATCGACGAAATACGCGGCCGGGGTGCCATGCTGGGTATGCTGCTGGGTGACGCCGAGGTAACGGCACGCCTCGTGCAGAGATGCCTGGCGTCGGGCGTGCTGCTCGGGTGGACGCTTCACTCCGACCGCCTCGTGCGCATCGCGCCGCCCCTTAATATTCCGTTCGAGGTGCTCGACGAAGCCTGCCGGATCATCCTGGAATCGCTCGAAGAGGGGTAGCTCCTAACCGTTGGGAGTGGGTACTGCATACCGGGAAGGATTATTCGCTGCGTCGGCATCACTACCCACGTCGACTAGGTAGATCCGTTCAAAATCCAGAGATAGGCTAAAGTTGCCCGCACGAGACGACGATATCGAGACTGACTTAAATCGGAATCTAATCCGCTCGCGTCCGGCACTACCGGCGCTGTCTTATGATGAACCATCTCGAGTGGTCGTGGCCGTCCAACTGGCCTCAACCGGTCAGACGACTATTCGGAGCGCTCGTCGCTACCGTCGTGCTCGTCGGAGCAGCCATCTGGCTGATCTGGCAGCCGGCGGCCGCGGCCGAGACGCATCCGGGTGTCGTCGGAGCCCCTGTCCTGCTCGAGATCGGCAGCAGGTTCGAAGGGATGGGAGCGAATGCCCGCAACTATTTCATGTCGGGTCTTCTGGTGACGATCCTCCTGCTGATCGGATACACCTGGATCGGCGTGCGTTCGCAGCTCGTGCGGTATTTCGAAGATCGGCACGCCGCCATGCAGGCCGTGAAGGATTCCACGACGATGAACGTCGCGCTGCTCAACGCGCTGCCGGATACGATTTTTCTGACGGATAGGGACGGGACGATTCTCGACACGCGGGAGCGCGTGGCCTCGTATGGGCGGACCGCGGCGTCGCTCGACGGTACGACGCTTTTCGAGGCCTTCTCCGAGCGGATTGCGGTCCGCATGCTGCGTACCGTACGATGCGCCATCGATCTCGACGACACGCAGTCGCTGGTGTACGCCGAAGAGGGGCCGGACGGCACCTGCCACTACGAAGTGCGTGCCGCGGCCTATTCAGACGATCGTGCGCTCGTCATCGTGCGAGACATTACGGAGAAGGAACACGCAGAGCAGTCGATTCGCGAGGCCGAAAGCAAGTTCCGCATCCTCGTCGAGCAGTCGCTCACCGGTATCTATATCATCCAGGAAGGGCGGTTCGTGTACGTCAACCCGCGTTTTGCGGAGGTCTTCGGCTACGAGCCGCAAGAGCTGCTGGACCTCGACAGCGTTTTGGAGATCCTCGTTCCGGAGGACCGGCCGGACATGCGCAGGCGTCTGGAGAAGGGCGCCGATGGTGCCGATGAGGGCTCGCACTTCACGATCCGAGGCATACGGAGCGATCAGACGGTCATCTACGCCGAAATTTTCCGGTCGGTCATCGAATACAACGGTGAGCCGGCCATCATCGGCACGCTGCTGGACGTCACCGAACAGCGCGAAGCTCAGGAGCAGCTGCGCGTGCTGGGCATGGCCGTCGAACAGTCCGCCGAAGGCGTTCTCGTCATCGATACGGCCGGCATCGTTTGCTTCGTAAACCCGGCCTGGGCCCGGATGCACGGCTACGACGTGTCCGAGGTAACCGGTCACCACTTTCGGATTTTCCATACGGAGGAGCAGCTTCGGCGCGACGTCTTTCCGGTCATCAACCGGTTCGAGCAGACGAGTATCTACCGTGCCGAGATGGGCCGCAAGCGAAAGGACGGATCGACGTTCATGTCGTCGACGGCGTTCGCCTCGCTTCGGGATGACGACGGACGCGTCATCGGCGCCGTCGGCATCTGCCGCGACATCACCGAGCAGAAACAGTACGAGGCGGAACTGCTCGCCGCGAAAGAGCAGGCGGAAGATCTCTCACGAATGAAGTCGGCCTTCCTGACCAATATGAGCCACGAAATCCGGACGCCGTTGACAGGCATCCTCGGATTCGCAAAGATTCTCGAAGACGAGCTTCCCGCGGATCAGCGAGAATTCGCGCACCTGATCCAGGTCAGCGGTGACCGGCTGATGAACACCCTCAATTCCATCCTCGAGCTCGCCCGGCTTGAAGCCGGCGAAATTCAGCTCGCTCCGCACCACGTCAACCTGACGGAAGAGGTGCTGGATGCCGTCACGGTCTTCCAGGCCATCGCCAGAGAGAAGGATCTCGACTTCGACGTCTGCGTCGGTGGCGACAAGCTGCCCGCTCAGGTCGACCGCAACATGCTCAACATTATTCTTAACAATCTCCTCGGCAACGCCGTCAAATTCACCGATCACGGCGAGATCGCGATCGAGCTTGAGGCCACCGAAGAGGAGGCCTTCATCGCCGTCACGGATACGGGCGTCGGCATCGACGCCGACTTTCTACCGCATCTCTTCGACGAGTTCAAGCAGGAGAGCGACGGTCTGACGCGAAGCCACGAGGGAAGCGGGCTCGGTCTCTCGATCACGAAGAGGCTCGTCGACCTGATGGGCGGAACTATCGAGGTGGAGAGCGAAAAGGGGAAAGGGAGCCGCTTCGAAGTCACCTTCCCCCGGTACATCGAGCAGCGAGACGTACTCGAGATGTCGGATGCGCTGGCGTCTGCCGGGCACAATGTGAGCCTGAAGGCTTCAGCTTAGAAGGTACCGGCACGCCGCCCAACCAAATCGATCCTCGCGCATAGGACTTCCTCGCAGCGTCCACAGACCGGCCGGGGAATGATTAACAACTACTATACGCTCAGGGCGCTCGTTGCGGAGTGGGAGGAGATGCTGTCGGGTTCCTCTCTGGGCGACGTCTTCTCGCAGGAGCCTGACGAGCTGACACTCGCCTTCATGCGTGCGGACGCCGACCAGATGCTTCGCGTCGGTACGCGTCCGCCACTGCAGTTCGTGTTTCGGTCCGATGGCTACTCGAGGGCACGACGCAACGTGGCCACGCTGTTCGAGCAGGCCTTCGATCGGGCCGTGACCTCCGTTCGGATTGCCGACAGGGATCGCATGATCTTCATCGGCCTCGCCGGGACCACCGAGGTGCGGATCCCCCTGTTCGGCCCGCGTGCCAACGTCCTTCTCGTCGAAGACGGACGCATCGTGGAAGCGTTTCGTGACGACGGCCGACTTGCAGGGACCGAGGCACCCGAGCCGCGCGCCGCACCGTCGCCCGGGTCGGTGGACGCGTTCGTGGACCGGTGGCGCCGCGGGCGCAAGACGGTCGCCCACGCCGTCGCCTCGGCGTGCCCGCTTTTCGATCGGACGCTTGGCACGGAAACGGCCGCGCGCGCCGGCATCGATCCGGATGTCGATCCGGACGTCGACGATGCCGTCCTCGAAGCTCTCTTCGAGGCGGCCGTGGGCGTCCGGCAGGAATTGATCGACCCGTCGCCGCGCATCTACTGGGACGGCGAAGAGCCGGCGATCTTTTCCCTTATCGGACTGCGGCACGTAGTCGATCATCACGTCCGCGACGATCGTCATTATACCGAGGAGCGGTTCGACACCGTCGACGCCGCGGCCCGGATTTTCGTGCGCCGTTCGCTCGCGCGCCGCCGATTTCACGAGCTCTACGACCCCGTCGTAAAAGCGCTGGTGGAGGCGGTCGATCACTATCGCACGAGCCTCGAGCGTATGCTCGACGAGCTTTCGAAGGAGAGCCGCGCGGACCGGTACGAACGCTGGGGCCACCTGCTAATGGCCGGGTCAAACGACGTACCCCACGGAGCGGATGAGGTCGAGCTGGAGGATCTGTTCGCGGATGGCGAGCCGGTCACCGTACCGCTCGATCCCGCCCTCTCGGCCGTCGAAAACGCAGAGAAATACTACGATCGGGCACGCCGCACGCGCCGCTCCAGAGAGGAGGCCGAGAAGCGGCTCGTCGACACCGAGCGGCAAGCGGACGAGGCGGCGCAACTCCTGGCGGCGCTGCACGATGTAGATGGACTCACCGAAATTCGCACGTTCCGGAAGGAGCGTGCGGCGGAACTGTCGCGCTACATGCCGGACGAAGAGAGTCCGGAGGATCGCATCCCGTTCCGCCGGTTTAAACTCGAGGGTGACTATCAGGTCTGGGTCGGCCGCAACGCCCGGCAGAACGACGACCTGACCTTCCATCACGCACAGAAATACGATCTGTGGATGCATGCGAGAGGGATGCCCGGCTCACACACCGTGCTGCGGCTTCCCAACCGGGACGCCCAGCCGGATCGCCGGATCGTCAGCCAGGCTGCTTCCATCGCGGCATATTTCAGCAAGGCGAGGGGAAGCGGACTCGTCCCGGTCATGATCGCCGAGCGGAAGCACGTGCGGAAGCCCAGCGGCGCCGGGCCGGGAGCCGTCGCCGTGGAACACGAAGAGGTCGTTATCGTCGAGCCGCGTCTTCCGGAGTAGGTCGAGCCACGTGGCGCCGCACGACGAACGGGCACCACGAACCGGCATCACGAACCGGCATCGCAATCCCGTTCCATAATTCCGTATCGTACATCCGCAGCGCACGAAGCACCAGTCCGTGCGAACATTCAAGTACCTGATTAACGAACCAGAAGCGGATCTAACATGTCGTGGTGGGAAGCCGCCCTGCTTGGACTCATCCAGGGGCTTACCGAATTTCTTCCCGTGTCTTCGTCGGGACACCTCGTCCTCGCCCAGCACCTGCTCGGCCTCGAAGCGAGTGGCATCACGTTCGAGGTGTTCGTGCATTTCGGCACGGTGCTCAGCATCGTAACGGTATACCGGCACCGCATCGTCGAGCTGCTGGCCGGAGCGTGGGCAGGACTCATTCGCCCGGCGAAGATCCCGGAATACTATCGCGAAAAGGCCGATTTCAGGTTCAGCGTCTTCATCCTCATCACGATGGTGCCCACGGGGCTCATCTACGTGCTGTTCGACGAACAGCTCGAATCGGCCTTCGGGAGTCCACGTCTGACGTGCGCCATGCTGCTCGTCACCGGCACGCTGCTGCTCTTGACCCTCCTCCGGAAGGATCCGGAGGGGCCGCTCACGCCCCTTAAGTCGCTCGTCATCGGGACCGCGCAAGCGGCCGCCCTGATTCCCGGCATCTCGCGGTCAGGATCGACTATCTGTACCGCGCTGTATCAGAACGTGACTCCGGAAAAGGCGGCCAACTTCTCCTTTCTCATGTCGCTTCCCGTCATCGTAGGCGCGACGGGGATTGAGGCCCTGAAACTGTGGGACGTCGGCCTTTCGGGCCGCCTGCTGCCGATTCTCATCGGCACGGCAATCGCCTACGTCGCCGGCATCGCGGCGATCCGGATCGTGCTCGATTTCGTGCGGCGAGGAAACCTCTCCTATTTCGCATATTACTGCTTTGCCTTAGGCGGACTCGGACTGCTGCTTCTCTGAATGGCGGTTCATGGGGCTCGCCCCCCAAGGCCCGTTCTCCGGCATCGGTGCGCTCCCTTCGCGATCGCTTAACTTCGTCCACCCGCCATCCGATACTCTGTCTGTAGGGTCCCATTGTATCAATTTGATACAATGCGCTCGACGCTTATATTGCTCGAGACCCACAAACCAACTCGGATTCGGCATGAGCTTTCGTGTTTTCGTCGTCGACGACGACAGACACTACTCGCGACTTCTCAGTTACCGGCTCGATAAGAATGACGCCTATGAGGTGACCGTTCTTTCGAGCGGCGAAGAGCTGCTGGAGCGACTCGACGAGGATCCGCATCTCGTCTTGCTCGACATCATGATGCCGGGCATCGGTGGGGTCGACGCGCTCAAGGAAGTCGTCAAGCGCAAGCCGAACGTCCACGTCGTGATGGTGTCCGCGCAGGGGGCGATCGACGTCGCCGTCGAGGCGATGAAGCTGGGTGCGTACGATTACATCACGAAAGGTCAGGACGATCTCGTCAAGCTGGATACCGTCGTTCGTAATGTGGCGGAACGGGTATCCATGGAGCGCGAGCTCGAGACGCTGCGGGGCGAAGTCTCGCGAAAATACGGACTCAGAGAGCTCATCGGCGACAGCGCCGCCATGGAGCAGGTCTATCGGCTTATCTCGAAGGCCGTTCGGGGAGACATCACGGTAGCGGTTCAGGGAGAAAGCGGCACCGGCAAGGAGCTCGTCTCGAAGGCCATCCATTTCAACTCCCCTCGAAAGCAGGGCCCTTTCGTGGTCGTCAACTGCGCGGCCATTCCCCGCGAGCTGATGGAGAGCGAGTTCTTCGGCCACGAAAAGGGATCTTTTACCGGCGCCCACACCCGCAAGATTGGCAAGTTCGAGCAGGCAGACGGGGGAACGATCTTTCTGGATGAAATCGGGGAGCTGGACCTGGACCTCCAGGCGAAGCTGCTGCGTGCGCTGCAGAACCGGGAGATCCAGCGCGTTGGTGGGAACGAGACGATCGAGTTCGACGCCCGCGTGATCTGTGCCACGAATCGGGACGTGATCCCGATGATTCGCGAAGGCACGTTCCGCGAAGATCTCTATTACAGGTTGTTCCAGTATCCCATCCCGCTTCCTCCGCTCAGGGAGCGAGGGCAGGACGTACTCGTTCTTGCCAAACATTTCCTGAAGGAATACGTCAATCAGTACCCGGAATTCAAGGGTAAGAAGCTGTCGTCCAGTGCTCGGCGCACGATCACGGATTACTCCTGGCCGGGCAACGTGCGTGAGCTGAAAAGTGCCGTGGAGCGCGCCATTCTCATCTCTGACGACGACGAGATCCAGGCGGACGATCTGATGCTCAACGGTACGTCGGCCATTTCGCCGTGGACGGAACGCATGACGCTCGCCGAGGCCGCCGGCGGCGATGGCGCGCAACTTGACGACGACGCTGACGATATAATAGAGGATGAAGGCTCGAACGAGGCTCCGGCCGTCGTACTCGGCGATGCGGGAGAGGAGATCAAGTCGCTGGAAGATCTGAAGAGGCAGGCCGTCGAACGTGCCTACGACCTTTGTGAGGGCAATGTCGACAAGGCGGCCGTCGAGCTCGGCATCGGGCGCGCGACGATGTACCGGCTCCTGAAGAAATACGAGATCATGACGTAGTGCCGACGCGCAGTCGGCGATTGGAACGAATAGAACCAGGAGGTACAGGCCGTTGCGTCTGAGCGACTACGAAAAAAATGCCCGGCTCGAGATCGAGAAATGGCAGCGTGGGGACGGCACCGTCCTCTCGCAGGCCATGAACTGGGCCATGAAGCCGCTGGACTGGGTCGTCGAGCGGACCGTACCCCCTGAAGTGATCGACCGGGCCAGCGAGGCCGTGTCCCAGTTTCTATCCTTTCTGAACGACGCATCGGAGTGGACGTACGACGCCGACGACGTCCTGTCCGCCGCAGCGAAGCGTGACGTCGACGTCTCGTCCGCCGAGGACCTTCGCGACGTCCCGCTCGAGAAACTGGATCCCATCGCGCGCTCGCATTTTACACAGAATGCCATTCTGGCGGCCATTGAAGGAGGCGGCACCGGCCTGGGCGGTGCCTTTCTCATCGCCGCGGACATTCCGCTGCTGTTTACGATCAACTTCAGGTTGATTCAACAGATCGGTGCCAGCTACGGGTTTCCCATGCGTGGCCCCGCGTTCAGGCCGCTCGTACTGTCTATCTACAACGTAGCAGCCTCGGGGAGTCGTGACGCCAAGTCGGATGCCCTGCGCGAGATTAGCGTCGCGGCCGCCGCGTTCGCCCACGAGCAGGAGTACAGAGGCCGCGTGAAAGGCACGTTCCGCGATCAGAACAGGCATCTGCCTCGCGAGATCGCCAAGAACGTCATCGAACGCAAGGTTGGGCAGACCATCCCCGTCGCCGGCGCGGCCGTCGGGGCCGGAATCAACTACTGGTTCACAAACGAAACCGCTCAAGCGGCGTACATGCTCTTTCGTGGACTCTATCTCGAAAGAAAAGACCGCCTTTAAACGCGGTACGTTATGCCCCTCGTAGCTATTGTCGGCCGCCCGAACGTGGGCAAGTCGACGCTTTTCAACCGCCTCGTCGAGGCGCGCCAGGCTATCGTGCACGACGAGCCCGGCGTGACGCGGGACCGCGTCTACGGCTCCGTGGAATGGGCGGGGGTTACGTTCAACGCCGTAGATACGGGCGGATTCGTACCCAACTCGGCGGAACGGTTCGAGGCCGCCATTCGCGAGCAGGTCCACATTGCCCTCGACGAGGCGGATGCCATCCTCCTCGTCGTCGACGTGACAACCGGCATCACGGACCTCGACGAGGAGCTGAGCAGGGTGCTCCGGCGGACGGAGAAACCCGTGTTCGTCATCGCCAATAAGGCCGACAACGAGGAGCGGCGATGGGGAGCGAGCGAATTCTACCAGCTCGGGCTCGGTGACGTCTATTCCGTTAGCTCCGTCAACGGTACGGGCACCGGCGAGCTGCTCGACGATCTGATCGCCGCCCTGCCTGAGGAGGCGGACGAGGCGAGGGACGACGAGCGCCTCCACGTCGCCGTCATCGGTACGCCCAACGTCGGCAAGTCGTCTTTTACCAACGCCATCCTCGGCTTTCCCCGCTCCATCGTGACGGAGATACGCGGAACGACGCGCGATGCCATTCACTCCGTCATCGATTTCGAGGGCAAGGAGATGGTGCTCATCGATACGGCGGGTCTTCGGAAGCGGGCCCGGGTATCCGAGAACGTCGAATTCTACTCGACGCTTCGTACGCAGAGAGCCATCGAAGAGTGCGACGTGGCCGTGCTGCTGCTCGACGCCGTCGAAGGCCTCCAGGCGCAGGATATCCGTGTGCTCAAGCAGGCCGAAGACCTGCGCAAAGGTCTCATCATCGTCGTCAATAAGTGGGATCTCGTCGAAGACAAGGAGACGAACACGGCGCGGGATTATCAGCGCTACATCTACGACCGGCTGCCGATGCTCGACTACGTGCCCGTCCTCTTCGTTTCTTCGATCACGCGGCAGCGCGTCTACAACGTACTCAAGACGGCCGTGGAGGTCGATGCCCAGCGCCGGCGACGGATTCCCACGCACAAGGTGAACGAGATGATGCTCGACGCGATCGCGAAGCATCACCCGCCGACGTATCGGAATCAGTTCGTCAAGATCAAATACGTAACGCAGGTGGCCTCGAACCCTCCCGTGTTCGCCTTTTTCTGCAATTATCCGCGCGGCGTGAAGGAATCGTACCGTCGGTATCTGGAGAACAAGCTGCGCGAAGCCTTCGGTTTCGTCGGCGTGCCCCTGACCCTCGTCTTTAAGGCGAAGTCCCCCGAACGCGTTTAATACGACCTCATCCAGCATGCCGTCGAGTCCGGTACTAGCCGCCGTCACGCTTCCGTTTCTCGGAGAGCTCGTCGCGCTCTTCGCGCTCAGCGGGCTCATTGCCTATCTCTGTTTTCGGATTCGCCTCGCGCCCATCGTAGGGTATCTGATTACCGGCGCCATTATCGGCCCGTTCGCATTCGGTGTCGTCGAGGACGTCGAACTCGTCAATTATCTGGCTGAGATCGGCGTCATCCTGCTTCTCTTTACCATCGGCGTCGAGTTCAGCCTGGAGGAGCTCAAAGGGATCGGCGGATTTATTCTCTCCGGCGGTGGCCTGCAGGTGGGTTCGACCGCCGCGCTGACCGTCGGTGTGCTTGCGGTGCTGGGCGTGGACTGGCAGACGGCTGTGTTTACCGGCTGCCTGGTGGCACTCAGCAGCACGGCCATCGTCCTCGGACTGCTCAGCGATCGGGCCGAGACGGACACGCCGTCCGGAAAGCTTTCCCTCGGCATCCTCATCTTTCAGGACTTTGCCATCATCGCCATGGTGCTCCTGGTGCCGCTGCTGAGCGGCGAGGGATCCGGATTCGCCATCGTGTGGGTTCTGGTCCGCGCGCTGCTCATCATCTCCGGGGTTATCGTGCTCGCGCGGATCGTCGTGCCGAAGATCCTGGGATGGGTGGCGGAAACGCGCCGGCAGGAGCTGTTCCTGCTCGTGGTCGTAGCACTTTGTTTCGGGACGGCCTGGCTGACCAGTCTCTTCGGCGTCAGTCTGGCCCTCGGGGCCTTTCTCGCCGGTCTCATCGTAAGCGAGAGCCGCTATCGAGAGCACGCCCTCAGCGAGATTCTCCCGCTGCGCACGATTTTTACGGCTGTCTTCTTCGTGTCGGTCGGCATGCTGTTCAACATCGGCTTCATTCTGGAGCATCCGTTCATCACGTTCGGCATCGCCGCCGCCGTGCTGATCGTCAAGTTCATTCTGACGAGCGGGAGCATTCTTGCGCTCGGCTACCCGGCCAGGACGGCGTTTATTTCCGGGCTCTCGCTCGCCCAGATCGGAGAGTTTTCGTTCGTGCTCCAGCGTGCCGGTCAGGAGGTCGGCCTCACTCCGGCCGGACTCGGAGAGATAGGCGACCAGGGGTTCATTGCCGTGGCCGTGCTGCTTATGGTTGCGACGCCGTTCCTGATGGAAGCTGCCCCCTCATTCGGAACGCGACTCGCCGGAATCCTGCCGTTCAAGCGCGATGCGGAGCCGACGGCGACGGAGGAGGACGCGTTTGAGGATCACGTGATCGTGGTCGGTTTCGGTCCGGCCGGGAAGCGGCTCGTCCAGGTGTTGCGCAATACGAAAATCCCGTTTATCGTCGTCGAGCTGAACCCCAACTCGGTGGACGAGGCGATGAAGGACGGTATTCCCGTACTCTACGGCGATGCCACGCGGTTGGCCATCCTGGAGGCGGCGTGCATCCACAAGGCCAAAACGGTCGTGGTGGCCATAAACGACCGGGATGCCACGCTGCGCATCGTAAGACTGGCCCGCCACGAGAATCCGACCCTTCAGATCTTCGCCCGCACACGCTTCCTCGCGGAAGTGGAGCGCCTGCAGGAAGCGGGTGCGGACGTCGTGATCCCCGAAGAGCTGGAAACGTCCGTGCGCCTGTTCTCCAACGTACTGAACGCCTACATGATACCGCCCGAGGAGGTGGCCAAGCAGGTGAACCTGATCCGGGCGGACGACTACGGCATCATTCGAGGGAGTATCCAGGAAGCCCACATGATGGTGCTTCAGGGATTGGACGAAGAGGGTCTCCATACCCGCGCAGTCGCCGTTCGGGAGGGCTCTAAGGTCGTCGGAAAATCGCTCGAAGAGCTGGAGCTTCGCAAGCGGTACGGTCTGACGGTCCTGGCCGTTCGACGCAGCGGACGCACCATCGGGAGTCCCTCAGGATCGTTTCGCCTGCAGGCCGGCGACCGGCTGGTGCTCATCGGCATGGCGGATCAGTTTGTGGAATGCTCCGATCTCTTTCGTCGCCCCCAAGACATTGCAGTCTCGTGATGGCGCAAAGGATTTCTCACGGGAAGTCTCACAGAATGTGTTACACGATCTGTCACAGGGAGCCTCACAGCATCTCTCACAGCATTTCTCACAGGATCTACCACCGCACCTCACATCCCGTCCAGCGTCTGCACCTCGCCCATGACTCGCGCACGTAAACAGTCCAGGACAGCATGGTCGATCCTTAAGGAGACGGTCGACGAATTCATGGCCGATGACTGCCTTCAGATGGCGGCGGCCGTGGCGTTCTATACCGTATTCTCGCTCCCTCCGCTTCTCGTTCTGATCGTCACTTTCGCCGGCGTACAGCTCGGTGAGGAGGCCGTCGAGGGTCGCCTCGCCGCGGAGATCACGCAAGTGGTCGGGTCGGACGCGGCTGGACAGATTCAGATGATGGTGTCGAATGCCAGCCATAGTCTCGCGGGCGATGGGAGCTTCTGGGCGACGCTGATCGGTGTCGTCGCGCTCGTTGCCGGCGCCACAGGTGCCTTCCACCAATTGCAGCGCGCGCTGAATCGTGCGTGGGGCGTGCAGCTCGCCCCGGACCGCAGCTCCATCGCCACGTTTTTCGTCAAGCGGGCCCTCTCGTTCGGTATGATCCTCGGGACCGGATTTCTTCTCGTAGTGTCCCTGGTCTTGAGCACGACCCTTACCGCGATCGGAAGCAACCTTCAGGAACTGGTGCCGGGTCTGCCGCTGAGCCTCTCGAAGGTGATGGATTTCGCGGTGTCCGTGGCTCTCATCACGACACTGTTCGCCGCCATGTACCGGATCTTGCCGGATGCCCGGATCAGCTGGCGCGACGTGTGGACGGGTGCGGCGGTGACCGGTGCGCTGTTCGTCGTAGGAAAGATGGCGACCGGAATTTACCTCGGGCAGAGCAACCCCGGAAGTGTGTTCGGCGCGGCCGGGTCATTCGCTCTCGTGCTGCTGTGGATCTACTATTCGGCGGTCCTCGTGCTGCTGGGTGCCGAGTTCACACAGGTATGGGCGCGGCGTCACGGCGAGGCTCTGCGTCCGTCTAAAGGCGCCGTGCGCGTTTCCCGAGAGATACAGAGGCCGTGAGGCGTCGGGGGCGTCACTCCTCCGCCAAAAGGATGATCTCGTCGTCCGGCTGCAGAATCCATCGCCTTTCGGGAGGCGGATTGAGGTACACGCCGCCGCCGGTCCGGTTGAATTCCGATCTGATACGTACGCCGAGCACGATCTGCTGTTTGGCCGCCGCGGCACGGCGTAGTGCCCGTATCCCCACGGGGTGCCCATCCAATCCGACGTCGCCGGCCCGATAAAACGTAAATTCGGCCCCGCCGGCCCCGAACAGCCTGCTGAACACGACGTTGAGCTCTCCGCGCAGGGCTACGTGCGCGAGGAGGTGGCTGAGGATCATCGGACTGATGATCACTTCACCCAGGCGGCGCTTGAACAGGCGCGCGTTCTCCGGGTCCATGAGTTCGATCAAAAGTTCCGGGCGGTGGTCGGCTTCTTCCAGGATGGACCGAAGCAGTACGTAGCCGAGTACGGTCCGGGCATCCGATTCCTCCTCGCTGTCCAGCCAGTCGCTGGCCAGGAAGACGACGTTTTCGTATGTCGAAGGCTGGGCGGACGACAGCTTGTCCCATACCGTATAGTCGCCCAGGATATGACGCACGCTGACACGGTCCGACGTAGCGGCATCCGACAGCGCAGCAGTCCGCTCGTCTACGGGAATGCGCGAAAGCACGTCGATCTGGAACCGCTCGTTCTCGTACCCGCCGAACTCGTCGAGCAGTGCCATGAGCTTGTGGCTCCACCCGAGCACCAGGATCCGGCGGTTCGACACGGTTCCGCCCCCCTCCTTCCAGGCAATGGTCTCCGTCTCCTCGATCCGTTCGTCGTCCTCCGGCCCGCACTGATCGTAGGATTGGGCGATAAAAATGAGCCTGTCTTCCTTTTCGATCGTAAAATCCGCGCCTGGGTTCAGATAGGGCACGAACCGAGTCCCTTCGGGGCGGACTACGCCCAGGGCGATAGCGTGAGGTACGTGGCTGACGCATTCACCGAACGGTCGGCCATCGAATTCAGGGAGTCGTCGTACGTAAATCTCGTTGCCGACGCCGTGGGACAGCAGCTCGGCGTAGATATACGAGAGACCCCGATGGCGCACGTTCTGCGCAATCAGGCGGCTGACGAAGGTGTCGCTGCTCAGCACGTTAATTTCGCCGCCCCGATACGCGTTTTCCGCAATGGCCCGCTTGTGGGGATCGAACACCTCGGCCACGACGGTGGGGCATCGCGAGGAATGCCCGGAATCGCCGGGTGCCAGTGCGATGATCGTCTTGACGACTCGGGCGTCGGTTACGGCCGCGCCGCCGAGGAGGAAGTCGGCACCGGGAATAATAACGACCGAGGCGTTTCGATAGGCCACCCGGCGGAGGTGGTCCATGCGGAGCGAGGTTCCCGACCGTAATATGATCCGATGCTCGCGCCACCGCGATCCAACCGTTTCGTGTAGCTCGGCCATCCGTTCGCGCGATACCTCGTCCGTCAAGATAACGATGCGCAGACGGCGCACGCCCCGGCGGCTCAGAAAGCGAGCGACCCTGCCTTCCGAGAGCATCAGCTCCTGTACGATGGTCGGCGTGCGGTTCGTCCACCCGAGAATCAGGATGTGATTTCGCACGGCGATCGGAGTAAGCCCGCTCTGGAGCGTCCGCATCGTTTCGTTGAGCCACTGCGTCATGATCGCGACGAGCGATCCCAGAAAGACGACGTACCCGAGCACGGTGATGACGGTCGAAACGGTACGTAGCAGTACCCCTTCGTCGTCGCCCAGGTATCCCGGATCCGATAGCCGCAGGAACGCCCACCAGATGGCGGCGGCGACATCGTCGAACTGCGGCGAGAAGGCCCAGGCGACGACGCCGCCGATGATCGAAATACATGCGATCACGCAGGCGGTAAACAAAAGCTGCATCCCCGCGCCACGCTGGATCCACCGTTCGAGGAAGAATTTGAAACGATCTTTGAAATGCAGCATGTCGTCGGACGTCGTGGACGGGAATGGGCGGGGCGTGCGTCCCGCGCGATCAGCCGATGTAAATATAGCGGAAACGGTCGGACTATCGCGCGGTACAGACGCGCGGGATACGGCCCGCGTGATAGACAAAGAACCTGCTCTACGGCCGATTCACGTCCCTGGACGGGAGATGGCCTGTGGATGGCACTTCGGGTGGGGCGTTGCCGCCTCGACGCCGATTCTTCAGAACCTATTAACGTATCCCGTTCGTAGTAAAACGCGACAGCACCTATCTTCTGTCGTGGATCGTCCACAGCGGAGCCATCGATTGATCAGCCCTTAGTTCGACTATGCCCGGTACACCGGCAAATCTCAGAAAGGAGAACGAGCGCGACCTGAATTTGTGGGAGCGCATGTATCTGCCGAAGGTATTTTCGGGCCTCGGCTACAGCTTTCGGAAGATGCAGCTTCCGAGCTATACGGTCGAGTATCCGGAAGAGCAGTGGTACCCCCCCGACAGTTACCGGGGCCGTCCCGTCCTCGTAGAGGAGGACGGAAAGCCGCGGTGCGTGTCGTGCAATCTGTGCGCCCGCGCGTGTCCGCCGATGGCCATCTCCATGCAGTCCCACGAGATCGAAGGGGTGAAAGAGAGAGAGCCGAAGTGGTTCGAGATCAACATGCTCCGCTGCATCTACTGCGGCTACTGCGAGGAGGTGTGTCCCGAAGAAGCGATCGTGATGTCGAAGGAGTACGACCTCACGTTCCAGAGCCGCGACGAGGCCATATTCGGACTGGAACGCCTCCTTATGCCGAAGGAGCAGCTCAAGGATCGGCTCGACTATCTCGACGCGTACAAGGATCCTCAGTTCGGACAGCAGTGGCAGTTTCCGAAGGAAAACAACATTCATAGCCTCAAGGATCGGCAATTTCTGTCCTTTCTCGCCGATCAGGTGTCCGGGGATGGTGACGACGAGCTGAACCTGGAGGATCCCGCCGTCGTCTCGGCCGACGCCGACTGGGGTAGCGATCGCGGTGGACCGCCCGCTTCTCACCACCAGGCGGAATAGACGGACGCCCCTGTGGATGTTCGCGGTTCGTCAACTGGATTTTAGACCGTCCGGGGCTTGCCGTGGTCCGGATTCACCTGTATGCGACGATGAACGATGAGTAGCCGGAACGACAGCCTCCGCACCAGGGAGACCCGCGAGGCGTTGCTCGAGCAGCTGGACCACCTGCGTGACGAGGTCGACGCCCTCCGGCGACATGTGGCCGTCATACCCACGGAAATTCTCGAGGGCCGACCGCTGCCGGACGATCCCTCGTTCAAGGAGATCTATTCCCTCCTCGCCCTCTTCGATGAACGGGTGTACGAGCCGGCGGTCAGCCGGCTGTCCGGCACGGAGGTCGTACAGGTAGATATGCCGGAGGATCGCGATCTGCTAGCGGAGGAGCAGTGGAACCAGCGGGATATGGATCGCATCGTCGAACGCGTTCGATCGGCCCGTGCCGGACTGGTAGAGCGCCTCGCGTCTCTGTCCTTCGATGCGTGGCACCTCGAGTTGAAGGTAGACGGCGATAAGACCGATGTGTTCGGCCTGGCTTATGCTATCGTGCAGCACGACGTCGCACTGCTTCGCTCCGCCGCGTATCGCCTGCACGAAAGCAGGCTCACATCCAGGGAAGAGGATCTCCCGAAATAGGTTCCGGACGGCGTTGAAGAATACTAGAATAGAGAAGCCGGTCGTTCTTGAAAATGATAAGCCCTTTGGGCCGGAGCCAGTCGTGGTGTATATTACCGGATCGGTCCCGCGCGTAGGACGCAGGCGGTAGGGGCGGCGTTCTCGGGCAGGCGGGCCGGAGAACGGTCCGCCAAGGTCGGCAATTCGCGCCACCGCATCGGCTTGCAAGGGAACGGTCACGCTAGATTTTTTGGAGAGATTACGCAGTAGAACCGCAGGCGTATGGGAGCGGATGAAAGGACCTTCGAACAGCTGGCCACGGCATTTCGCCACGAGAATTTCGAGCCGCTTTATTTCCTCTACGGAGAGGAGCGGTACCTGGCGGACGAACTTCAGGACGTGCTGCTGCAGCATGCGCCGGCCGAGCACGAGCGTGATTTCAATCTGGATATCATTTACGCAGACGACTCGGACGCGCGGAGTGTCCTCTCGGTGTGTACGTCCTATCCGGTGATGGCTGAGCGCCGGGTGGTGATCGTACGAGATTTCGAAAAATTAAAGGACAACCGGTTGTTCAAGGAATATGCGGAGCGGCCGAATCCGTCTGCCGTCGTCGTGCTCGTTTGCGCTGCTAAGCCGAACCTTTCCGCCCATCCCTACCGTGCGCTGCGCGAGCACGCCGTGTCGATGGAGGCGAAGACGCTCTACGATAACCAGATGCCCGGTTGGATCAAGCACAGGGCCGAAGCCGAAGGTTTCGATATCACGCCCGAGGCGGTACGGATGCTCGCCGATTACGTGGGGACGAACCTGAGGCGTGCCGCCGGCGAGCTCGAAAAATTAAAGACGTTTACGGGGGGCCGTGAGACCATTACGGCGGACGATGTTGTCCACGCGAGCGGACAGACCCGTGAGTTCAACGTGTTCGAGCTTCAGCGCGCCGTCGGCGAAACGCGACGGTCGGACGCCTTTCGTATTGCGGAACGAATGTTGCAACAGGCATCCAACGCGCGCGGCGAAGCGCTCATGATCGTGGCTGTTCTGAATGCGTATTTTACGAAGCTCTGGAAGTTGACGTCGTGCGAGAGCGGGATGTCGGATCGAGCCAAAGCGGGGCGCATCGGTGTTCCGCCGTATTTTATAAAAGAGTATGTCGCCAGTCTGCGGAGGTATCGATTGCCCTCCATCGAGGAGGCTTTTGGCGCCCTGCTGGCGGCGGACTACGAGCTTAAGGGAGGATCGAGCCGGAGCGAGCGCCTCATCATGACGCTGATGCTCCGTAAGATCCTCGCGGCTGCCGGTTAGTCCGGCTCGCCGCTGAATGCAAGTGGGGCCGAGTGCCTCCATCTACATAACCATTGCATCGACGCTCATGCAGAAATCCCATGTTCTGAAACGTCAGAAGACGGTCCACAAGGGCATCAATCCGAATACGCGTCACCTCGAAGCGCTCAATGAGATGAGCGACGAGGACCTCATGTCGCAATTTCAGGCCGGTACGGTAGAGGCGTTCGATATCCTGGTGAGCCGGTATAAGGATCCGCTTACCAACTACATCTACCGGTTCCTCGGTGACATGAAGGAGTGCGAGGATCTGCTTCAGGAGACGTTTCTTCGCGTTTACCGTAACCGCCATTCCTACCGGCGGATCGCCAAGTTTTCGACGTGGCTCTATACGATTGCCGGCAACCTCGCACGATCCGAATATCGAAAGCGAAAGCGACGGAGGCTGTATTCCTTGCAGTCCGTAAATCGGGACGATGAGGAGTACGAAGTGGAGGTCCCTGACGAAACTTTCTCTCCAGACAAGCATACCGAAAGTACGATACAAGACCATTATATCCAGGAGGCTCTCAAGCAGATTCCTGAAGAGTTTCGCGAGGTCGTCGTGCTTCGTGACGTGCAGCAGCTCGCGTATGAAGAGATCGCCGAAATTACGGGTTTGCCCATGGGCACCGTAAAGAGCCGAATTAATCGGGGGCGGACGAAACTTCAACTGCTCTTAAAAGATATTTACTCCGTGCAGGAAGAATAACGCGCCACCCGCGATGAGTTGAAACGGAGGGCCGGTGGTTATTCAACTGCCGGCCCTTTTTATATCGTCGACGTCCTACGCCAGTCGGAATGGCGCATGCCACAGTCGCATGCCATAGTACCGTGACGTGCAGTGGCGCGTAGACGTTCAGTTGACGTGAAGTCGATTCGGTCTGCCTATGTGTGAGGGATACCACACCACGGGTGAGGACAATCATCCAGACTTAGAAGACGAGTTTCTCTGCGAGTACGTGGACGGAACGATGGACCCCGTCGTCCAGGAGGTCTTCGAAGAGTACGTACGTACGAATCCGGAGCTCCGCGAGCATATCGAATGTTTGCGCGATACCCGATTGCTGCTGTGTCGATACGGTTGCCGGTGTCAGGCCCCGAATGATCTGCACGCCCGTTTGCGAAGAGAGCTCACCTGTGAGCTGATGAACGGCAGGGTACCGTTCCAGATCCTTTTGACGGACCGGCTTAAGGGCGTTGCTACAGTGTCGACGGCGATGGCCATTCTCCTGCTGATCGGGTTTCTCGGCGGCGTTATCGTCGTCGACACGCTCGATGAGGAGGGGACGTCCATGGCCTCGGTCGTCCTCATGTCGCAGGAGAAGAGCACCCCGCCGCCGGCCTCCTTCCACAAACTTCGCGATGCGGATCGAGCCCTCATGGAATCGTCGCGTTTTTCACCCCGTGGTCTGGACGCGGTGCGCCTGGGTTCCAGCCGACCGCTCGTGGTGCGAGGCCTGGGCAACGAGCTTCGCCCGCAGGCGTGGCAAGCCGTTGCCGCCTTCGGCTCGACGTCCGCCTTCCCGTGACGTTCGGTCCAGCTCACCAACGACGGTGGTTCGGCGATCGCGGCCCGCGGCGGTCGCATCTTTTCAACCTGCCGCGACTCGGAACGAGCAGGGACGTCGGTCGTTGACCAGCTACGAAATTCGATGTCAGGGGCCCTTAGCTCAGGGGTTTAGAGCGCTCGCCTCACACGCGAGAGGTCACTGGTTCAAATCCAGTAGGGCCCAC
>JBBDTI010000027.1:0-46271 GCA_040904565.1 Rhodothermales bacterium | reverse complement strand
ACGTTGACGAAGAAAGACGTAGCACGTCGCGTCGCGGATTTAATGGGAGAGCCCATATATAAGAGCGAGCCCTGGGTCAGCGCGGTGATCAACGCCCTCGGAGATATGATGATCGAGGCGGATCCGGAAATTCGGATCGAACTGCGTGACTTTGGCGTCTTCGAGGTCAAGAAGACGAAGGCGAAGCCGAAGGCTCGAAATCCGAAGACGAATGAGACAGTCTTCATACCCAGCCGGCGGAAGACGCACTTCAAGCCTAGCAAACGGTTGAAAGAGGTGCTGCAGACCCCTTTGCAGGAATTGAATTACAAGGTTCCGAAGGGCAGCGCGGACCGAAACGGCATACCCGAATACGCCAAAAACGGGACGAGCAGCTGACCGCCGTTCGAAGCGCCGGGTCCGGGTCTCGCAGGTTAACATGAATACGCAGTACCCGCGTCTGATAGGGATCGACTACGGAACGAAGCGGGTCGGCATCGCGGTGTCCGACCCGCTTCGCGTGTTTGCACAGGCGGAAGGGACCTATACGGTGGAGGCCGCGTTTGCGCGCCTCGTTGAGATGCACGCCGAACCGGGCTTCGATACCGTGGTTGTCGGCTGGCCGCTTACGCCGGACGGCGAGGAGGGCAGGGCGATCGAACGCGTGCGGCCGTTCGTAAACAGGATCCGGACAGCCTTTCCTTCGGTCACGGTGGAGACGTGGGACGAACGGTACTCCTCGGAACGGGCCGTCGAGGCCCTGGTCGATGCGGGCGTGCGCCGGAAGGACCGCAGGGAGAAGGGTCGGGTCGACGCGGCCGCCGCGGCCGTCATCCTTCAGGAGTATATCGATGAAGGGCCGCCATCCCCCCACTTCCCTTCTTAGCCGTTGGTGGACGGTGACGATTTGGTTAAAGCGGCACTTTTCGTACCTACACCGTGTTTTAGAAAGTGACCAGGCGGGCACGGGATACCCTACGATTCCCAACCGATGCCCGCCGCATGACCCGCTCCATGAGGCAACAGGATCCCGCAGTATGATATTGCCCATTCGCGTTTACGGCGATCCGGCTCTTCGCACTGAAACGGAAGACGTTTCGTCCGACAGCGAAGAGCTGCAGCAGCTGATCAACGATATGATCGAGACGATGCGCGGCGCAGAGGGCGTCGGTCTGGCGGCACCCCAGGTCGGTCGGACCGAACGCGTTTTCGTGGCGGACGTGACGCCCATGTACGAGGCGGCAGACGAGTCAGACGTTCCGGGAGATCTGGAGAACCTGCCACCACAGCCGATGGTGTTCGTCAACCCGACCATCGTCTGGGAAAGCGACGAGGCTAGCGAGTTCGAGGAAGGTTGTCTGTCGATTCCGGATATCCGAGAAATCGTCGTTCGGCCGTTGCGCGTTCGGATCACGTACCTGGATCAAAACTTCGAGGCCCGCGAGCTGGAGGTCGGGGAGATGCTGGCTCGCGTCATTCAGCACGAGATCGATCACCTCGA
Source organism: Rhodothermales bacterium (assembly GCA_040904565.1). Lineage (GTDB taxonomy): Bacteria > Bacteroidota > Rhodothermia > Rhodothermales > VXPQ01 > JBBDTI01. The sequence goes on along the minus strand of JBBDTI010000027.1, from coordinate 44,791 downwards.
CGGCGTGCTGTTCGTCGATCACATCAGTGCGTTCCGTCGCCGACTGCTACGCCGCAAGCTGCGAGACATGTCCAGGGGCGACGTCGAAGCGGACTACGAGCTCTATACCAGCGCGGCATAGACCGCAGCGATGCGCCGCGTGATATCCGACGGTGAATCGCCGCCGCCAACAGACCGCCCTCGGAAACTTCTGTGGACGGGTCAGGATACATGGTCCTGACAGGTCACACTGTACGTCACGGTATGATGCGCACCAGGCTCCAGCGATATGCGATGATTCTGCTGACCGTTTTTACGGTCGGCGGAATCGCACTGCCATTTGCGCACGAGCTCACGCATATCCGGAGTCTCGAGCATCGTCACGGACCGTCCCAGGCCGATCTGTCTCAGATCGCTGCCGGTCCCGGCGGTATCCAGGCGCTCGATTTTCTCGTCGAGGAACGGACCGTTCCGCACAATCCCAACTGTGACCTGTGCGCGCGCCTGACGCTCGACACGCCGAGACCGTCCGACCCCGTCGTCCCGTTTCGGTACGTAGATGACAAGCTTTTCCCTCACGACGCGGTGCATTCGACGCGCGCACCCGCGTCCCGCCAGATCCGGGCTCCTCCGGTGATGTCCTGAATTGCTAGATGGACCGCCGCGCTACGGCGGTCCCCAGGAGACGTGCCTCCCTGTTCGCATCAGGGTACGTCGATCCCGTCTGCAGGACACATTTATCAAGGAGTACTGGACATGTCTACGTATAAGCGCATTTTGTCTGCCGTTTTGGTATTCGGATTCATCGGGTTGGTCGCGGCCTGCGACAATCCCGTAGAGGACGAGCTTGATGACGATCACGCGGAAGTCGAGGGCGTTGCCCTGATGGTCGGCGGCGAGGAAGTCGTCCGCGTGCTGGAGGGCGAGGTTACCGGGGAGCTGGAGATCGCCGCCGATGGAGGCAGCGTGGAGATCGACGTCGAGTTTCTCGACCACGACGGCGACCGCATCCATGCGGAAGATCTCGACGAGGACTTCAGCCTCGGCTGGGAGATTGCGGACGAAAGTGTCGTTACCGCCTCGCAGACGGGCGACTGGTCGTTTAGTCTCACGCCGGGGGCCGCAGGTGTTACGGATCTTAGCGTGCAGCTGATGCACGGAGGCCACGCTGATTTCACGACGCCCGACATCCACGTTCATGTTGAGTGAATTGATATGCGGTTAGCAACACTCGTCGCGATCCTGTTCGCCGTTGCGTTGGTGACGGGTGCTCGTGCCCAGAGCACGAGCACCGTCGCCGGTACGGCCATAGACGCCGAGACCGGCGAGCCCGTCGGATTCGTCCAGGTGCTGCTGGAGGAGGCGAACCGATCGGCGACGGCCGACAGGAACGGCTATTTCGAAATCCGATTGGTTCAGCCGGACGCGTATACGCTCAAGGCGTATCGTATCGGATACGAACCGCTCATCCGGTCCGTTCAGCTCGCTGCCGCCGACACGCTGCGCATCACGTTGCGGATGTCGGTGACGCCGATCGAGCAGGGCGAGGTGATCGTGCAGGGCGTCAGCTCTCCAGTGGATCAGCTGGCTGATGCCGCCATGCAGGTCGAAGGCAAGAAACTGCGGCAGAACCTCGGAACGACCATCGCCGAGACCCTCGCCGACGAGCCGGGCGTGTCCATGCGCTCCATGGGACCCGCTCCGGCACGACCCGTGCTGCGCGGGCTGGGAGGGGAGCGTCTGTTGGTACTGGAAGATGGCGGACGAACGGGCGATCTATCCGCTACGTCCACCGACCACGCCGTGGTCGTCGATCCGCTCACCGCGAAACGGATCGAGGTGATACGCGGCCCGGCCGCCCTCATCTACGGTCCGAACACGCTCGGCGGCGTGATCAACGTGGTACGCGGCTACATTCCGTCCAGCATGCCCCGGCAGGTGAACGTCGGTACGAGCATCCAGGGGGAGTCGGCGAATTCCGGGTTCTCGGGCGGCTTCGGCATCGAGGCGCCGGTAGGCCCCGTGGCGCTGCACGCCGACGGAAGCCTCAGGGAAGCCGGCGACGTGTCTACGCCCATCGGTCCACTCGAAAACACAGCCCTGACGACCTATAGCGGATCGTTCGGCGGCAGCGTCGTCGAGGATTGGGGCCACGCCGGAATCTCCGGCAGCTATTACGAGTCGACCTACGGCATTCCGGGCGGATTCGTAGGGGCGCATCCGAACGGCGTCAACATAGACGTCCAGCGTGAACGGGTGGAAGTGCGGGCGGAAATCTTCGACCCGCTTCCTTTCGTCCCGCGCGTCGAAATCGACGGGTCCGCATCCCGCTACGCACACCAGGAGTGGGAGTCGGACGACGTGCTCGGCATCGAATTCGGCCTCCTGTCCTATCACGGAAGCATGCTTTTCCACACCCACCAGAACGGACATTTCCGTAAGGGTGCGGTCGGATTCTGGGGCGAGTATCGGGACTATGCATCGGGGGGCTTTTCATTTACACCTAACTCGACGGAATGGACGGTGGCGGGGTTCGGGTACGAAGATCTTCACTTTGAGGGTTTCACGCTGCAGGGAGGGCTGCGCTATGACGTCCGTACGGTACGTCCACGAGTCGCCGACAGAGAATCTCCTGCCGGCATCGTACGAACACGCTCGTTCGGCGGCGTTTCGGCATCCGTGCGCGGACTCATCCACCCCTCCGAATCCGTTACGGCGGGGGCGTCTCTGATGCGGTCGCTGCGCGTGCCGGGCATCGAGGAGCTGTTTTCGGAAGGACCGCACCTGGCGTCCTATTCCTTCGAGATCGGGAACGCCGACCTCGGCGTAGAACGCGGCCTGGGCGCCGAAGTCTTCGGCCAGTTCGAGAGCGCGCACCTTTCGGGTTCGTTGACGCTCTTTCGCAACGACATCGACGATTTCATCTACCCCAGGAATACGGGCGAGATGAACACGCGAACGTTGCTTCCGATCTATCAGCAAACCGGAGCGAAGGCTCGGATGATCGGCGCTGAGGCCAGTGCGACGGTCCGACCGTCACCGTCGGTCTCCGTGTCGGGGTCCGCCGAATACGTGCACGGGACGCTCACCGACCGCGACGAGCCCCTGCCGTGGATGCCCCCGCTGCGCGGGAAAATCGACGCTTCGTACAGCTGGAATCGCCTTACCGTCGGTGCCACCGTCCGATCGGCCAGTGAACAGGACCGCGTCAGTGAGTTCGAGGAGCCGACGGACGGCTACGTCGTATTCGGATCGTACGCTCAGTATCATCTGACGACGGGCCGCTTTCTGCACACGATCGACCTCGGGGTCGAAAACGTTACCGATACGGAATACCGGGACCATCTTTCCAGAGTTAAAAGCGTAATGCCCGAACAGGGCCGAAATGTTAAGCTCCTCTACAAGCTGTTTTTATAAGACCACGGTCGTCTTGCTGCTCTCGGTGCTCCTGGGGTGCCGCGGCGAAGAGGAGTCGAGCGCGCGCTTCGTGGCTACCCTTCCGCCGCTCGCCGCGGTGGTCTCACCGGTAGCCGGCGAGCCCGTCGCGGTCCTCGTACCGGGCGGTGCATCGCCGCACACGTACGAACCCCGTCCGTCCGACGCACGGAAGGCGGCGCGAGCAGACGTGCTCTTTTACGGATCCGAGACGCTGGACGGCTGGGCCGCGACGCTGGAGTCACCGTCCCACGTGGCGCTGGTGGATCTGCTGCCCGATTCGCTGCGCCTGCCCGCCTTTCACGGCCACGGCGTCGATCCGCATTTCTGGATGGACCCGATCGCCGTCAAGTCCGTCGCCGGCGAGCTGGCGGACGTCCTCTGTTCGGTGGAACCGGAACGGTGTTCGACGTACAGGTCGAATGCCCGTGCGTTCGCGCAGGAGCTCGACGTCGTCCACGATTCGCTCCGCATCATGATGGACCCTGTCGCCGGCGCGCGCGTGGTCCTGGCCCATCCCTTTCTTCACTATTTCGCCGAAAGGTACGATCTCCGCGTCGTAGGGATCGTCGAGGAGCTCTCCGGCAGCGAGCCGACGCCGCGTGGACTCCATCGAATGATCGACGCGGCACGCGATGCAAGGGCGCGTGCCGTTTTCTCGCAACCGCAACACGACAGTCGGCCGGCAGCCGCCGTCGCGGAGGCGGTAGGAATCCCGCACGTAGAGCTCGATCCCATGGCTTCCGGCGAAGGCCTCCCGAATCTTCTGTACCTTAACGCGAGACGCATTTCGAACGCGCTGGCCGACTCCGACGCATCGCATTGACAACGAACCAACCGATCGATGACGCCGTCGCCGTGGACGATCTCCACGTCGACTACGGTACCCAGCAGGGCCTCAGCGGGGTTACGTTTACAGCCCCCGAGGGTAGCTTCGTAGCCGTCCTCGGTCCGAACGGCTCTGGCAAGACATCGCTCATCAAGGCACTCGCCGGTATCGTTTCACCATCGAGGGGAAGCATCCGCGTGCTGCGCCGGGACCCGCGTAAGGCGGGTTCCGGGCTCGTCGGGTACGTGCCTCAGGTGAAGACGCTGGAACGTCGATTTCCGGCCACATCGGTGGAGCTGGTCGTGTCCGGCATGCGCGGTCGATGGCCCTTCCGCGTGTCTGCCTCGGAGCGCAGCGCGGCGCTGGACGCCCTCGGACATGCAGGCGGCGTCCACCTGGCAGAGCGTCAGCTGTCGACCCTCTCCGGGGGCGAGCTGCAGCGCATCTATCTGGCCCGTAGCCTGATCCGACATCCCCACCTCGTTCTGCTCGACGAGCCCGCGACGGGGATCGATGCTGCCGGTGCCCTGGACCTCTACGACGTGCTGGAGACGTACCAGGCGCAACGGAGGGCGACGATCATTATGGTTACGCACGACTGGAATGTCGCCTTCCACCACGCCACACACGTCTTGCTCCTTAACCGGCGGCAGATAGCCTACGGAACCGCCGAGCACGTGCTCACCGAGGAAAACCTGCGCCGTGCTTTCGGGCATGTCGGACACGAGCATGCCATGTTCAGGATGGGGCACGGCCATGGGTGAGCTGTTCGGTCTTGCCTTCATGCAGAGAGCCCTCGTGGCCGGGTGCCTCGTCGGTTTTCTCGCGAGCTATTTCGGCGTGTTCGTCGTCCAGCGCCGGCTCAGCTTTCTCGGTGCCGGATTGGCCCATGCGGCGTTCGGAGGTGTCGCACTTGGACTCCTGCTGCAGACGGAGCCGCTCTGGGTGGCCGTGCCGTTCACCATCCTCGTGGCGCTGAGCATCAACTGGATCCGGCGGAGCACCGGACTCGCGGGCGATACGGCCATCGGAATCGTCTTTGCGGTGGCCGTCGCCCTCGGCGTGATATTCCTCTCTCTTCGCGAGACGTACACGGCCGATGCTTTCACGTACCTGTTCGGTTCCATCCTGGCCGTGACGCCGGTCGACCTGTGGATCACGTCTGGAGTAGCTGTGGCCGCCGCGGCCCTGTGGCCCATGTGGAGCCGATGGGCGTATGCGACATTCGACGCGGAGCTCGCCGTGGCGGACGGGCTGCCGGTCGATCGCGACGACTACGTCCTTTCCGTGCTCCTGGCCGTAACCGTCGTCGTATCCGTTAAGGTGGTGGGTATTCTGCTCGTCGCAGCCCTTCTCGTCATCCCCGCGGCGACGGCACGCCTCCTCAGCCCGACGTTCGGTCGGATGACCGTGGTCGCCTCCTGTCTGGGGGTCGGCAGCGCCGCGGCCGGGCTCATCCTCTCCTACCAGGTAGACGTACCCAGTGGAGCCACGATCATTCTCGTCCAGGCCGCTGCCTTCGTCCTCGTCGCTATTCTCGCTCGACGATCCGGCCCTCCGGCGTAATCATTTCATTCGGGCCGGGTTGCTGTGTGGGGAAGTTGCTGATCGACACCCGCGGATCCCGATCGCGCGGAACGTAGTGCACGTGATCCCCATGAGAGATCTCCAGATACGGTGCATCGCCGAACGGGTCCAGAGACTCCCGGAGCACGGAAGCGAAGAAGAGCAGCGCCGCCACAATGACGACCCACGTGAAGATGCGCTTGGCGCGGTGGCTGCCGTTGGGTCGGCCGGTCGACGCGGTATCCCGACCCTGAGGATCACTCCCGGCGGACGGGCTGTTGGACGAAGAAGGTGTGCTCACGTGGAAGGTTCTTGCCGGTTCGTGCAGCGTTAGCATGATAATGGCGCAACGCCGCGGCAAGTTTCCTCCCGGGTACGCCTCGCGGACGCCGTGCCGCGTCGAGGCCGGGGAAAAAGGGGTTCGAGCTATGCGGGCTGATCCCCGTCAGGGAGCTTCCAGGAGCGGATGGATCCGCGTCGTCTGTTGTTCCGCGTGCAAATGGAACGTACATTACCTTTATATACGTTCCAACACAGCCGATCTATATAGTATAGGGTCTATATAGTATAGGGTCTATTTGACGGTGAGGCAGACGCGCCGGAGGGCAGCCTCGCTGACAACCCACACCGACCCTCCTCCCTAACGTCCACGAAGAAGCAGTATCACCTTGAGTGCAGTCCCGATCTTCGTTCGCGCCGCGACACTTGGTCTGTTGATGGTCCTCGCCGTGCCGGCCGGAGCGGATCCGCTTTCTCTGATGCTCCCTACGAGCAACGATGCGCTGCTGCGGGGGGACCCCCCGTCATTCTATCAGTATACCGACCGTAATTTCGAAGGAGTGCGCTCGAGACCGTGGCAGGGGGGGCAGTACGGCTTCGTACGCAACGCTCGTCGGACGGCCGCGGGGATCGTGCACACGCGCTTTCACGAGGGGGTCGACATCCAGGCGCTCTATCGCAATCGGTACGATGAGCCGCTGGATACCGTTCGGACTATCGACGACGGATACGTCGTCTACGTCAACGATCAAGCCGGACGCTCCACCTACGGAAAGTACGTCGTCGTGGAGCACTGGTGGAGCGGATCGCCCTTTTACAGTCTATACGCGCATCTCAATACGGTACGTGTAGAGCCCGGGATGCTCGTCGACCAGGGAGACGAGCTCGGGCGACTCGGATATACGGGACGTGGCATCAACCGCCGGCGCGCCCACCTCCATTTCGAAATCAACATGCTGCTGAATCGAAACTTTCAGCACTGGTACGACCGGAATTTCAGCTCACGAAACTGGCACGACGTGTTCAACGGCATCAACCTTGCAGGCATCGATGTGGCGGAACTCTACCTGGCGCTGGAGGAAGATTCGACGCTTACCATCGAGCATTTCCTGGAGCGGCAGACGCCGTATTATTCCGTGTCCGTTCCGCTGGAGCGCGTTCCCGACATCATCGACCGCTACGAGTGGCTCATCGATTGGTCGGAGCTCCGCGAGAGCGGGGAAAGGCAGCGGTCGTGGGAAATCGTGTATACTCACACGAACGTACCGATCGGGATTCGCCCCTCACCGAAACAGGTTGACAGCTTCGAGCTTGCCTACGTGCGCATGTCGGAGATCTCGCACGCGCTCGTGACCAGTGGGCGGGTGGTTGGGCAAGGGGATCGATCCTACCTGGGTTCGTCGGGGGAGCGCTACGTGTCCCTTCTGACGACCCAGGGTGGACGGGCGGATGTCGTCGAGTTCGACCGGCCGCGGTTCCGTACGGTTAGCGAAACCGGTATGCGGCTACGACCCTGGTGAATCCTCGACCGAATCGGCAAGGTGCCGGGCCGTCTCGCTGAATGGCCGCGGGTGCCAGTCGAGCACCTCTCCCGCCTTCGTGTTGTCATACCGGTAGTGCCTGGAAATCGTACGCGCCGTCTCGCGCGTGAGGAGTGGTTCGGTGCCCGTTACGAGGCTGAACCCTTCCGATAGATAGGCCAGAATCATGGCGGGCTTCGCGTGCAGCCTGAATCGTGGTGTGGACACGCCGAACGCCGCACAGAGCTCGTCGATGATGGCCTCCCAGGAGAGGTTCTCGCTTCCAAGGAAGTACCGCTCGCCTACCTCGGCGCACTCCATCGCGAGCAGGGCACCGCGTACGACGTCGCGGACGTCAACGACGTTCGTTCCGCCCGTCGGTACGGCTGGAAGGCGTTCCTGCCGTACGCGGTCCACGATCCGGCGCGTGTTTTCGCCCTGTCGCCCCGTACCGAAGATGAGGGCGGGGTTGATGATCACCGCATTCAGCCCTTCCGCGATGCCCCTTCGCACTTCCAGCTCGGCCAGGTATTTGGAATGCGCATACGCCGAGTTGGCCTTGGACCGCTGCCATTCCGTCCGTTCGTCTATGAGAGCGTCGGAGCTATCCGGCCGCCCGAAGGCCGCCATGGAGGAGACGTGAAGCAGCCGGTCCACGTCGTGTTTGAGGGCCGCGTTCACCACGGTTGCCGTTCCGTCTACATTGACCCGCATCAGGCGATCGATATGGCGTCCGCCGCCGAAGCCCACGCAGGCGGCGGCGTGGAAGATGCGATCGATGCCGGCTGCGGCATCATCGACGGCTATGGCATCATCGATCTCGCCGACGATGTGCTCGACCCGCCGGGCGGCGTCACCCAGGAGGTCGAGACGTGACGTGGGGCGACGGAGGATGCGCACGCGAAATCCCTCGTCGAGCAGCCTTCGCGTCAGGGACGACCCCAGAAACCCGGTAGCGCCGGTAACCAGTACGGTGGACATGGACGTGAGGGGTCTACATTGTGACGTGCATTGACGTGCGGATCCGCTCCGGCCCCTCCTTTCAACGGTCTAATCGCGGAAGGATTCCGGCGCGGAGCCCATCGCTACTCCATCTCGATCAACAGGTCTCCCTTTCCGACGCCGTCGCCCGGCTGTACGTGAACGGTCTTCACGGTGCCGCTTCGATCCGCGCGGATTTCATTTTCCATCTTCATGGCTTCCAGCACCAGCAGGCCGCCGCCGCCGTCTACCTTCTGGCCGGCCTCAACCCTAACCGACAACACGAGCCCGGGCATCGGCGCACGAATTTCACGGACGTCCGATTCGGCAACCGAAGCCAGCCCAAATTTCTCAAGGAGCAGATCTCTTTCGTTCTTGAGGCGAACGTAAAACTCGCGTCGTCCCACCTGTATGCGGGTGCCGTCTTCGTCTTCATCCAGCACGATGGCATCGTAGCTCCGGCCATCGATAAGAAGCCAGATGCGCCGATCCGTCAGTCGCTTGTAGGCAACCGGTACGGACCGCCCGTCGATGGTAACCGTCCCGCCGTCGACCGTCACCTCACGCGTCGTCCTGCCCGCTTCGGTCTGAAATCGCCTGAACGCACCTCCGCGTGCTGAATGCTTCACCGCTGGTTCGAAATCTGTTGTGGATCGTATGCGACGTCGCGATATACAATAGTGATATACAATGTAGGACGCAGACAACGCAGGTACACGGGGCCATCGCGGGAAGGAGATGTCGGAGCGGGATGCGAGGGTCACGCCGGAGATGGTACTCCACGCGTATCGAATGGGGGTCTTCCCCATGGCCGATTCGCGCCGCAATGATGCCATCGGTTGGTATGCGCCGGATCCGCGGGCGATCCTTCCCCTCGATGGCTTTCACGTTCCGGCCAACCTCGGTAAAGTGGTGGATCGAGGCGTCTTCGAGGTCGACAGCGACAGCGCCTTTGAAGCGGTCATTCGAGCGTGTGCCGACCGTAAGACGACGTGGATTTCGGAAGAGATCATCCAGGTGTATACGGAGCTCCACGAGATGGGGTATGCCCATAGCGTGGAATGCCGGCAGGAGGGGAAGCTTGCTGGCGGACTCTACGGCGTGGCGATCGGGGGGGCATTCTTCGGGGAGTCCATGTTTTCTCGCGTGAGCAATGCGTCGAAAGTGGCGCTCGTCCACCTGGTTCGGCAGCTGCGCCGGGGGGACTTTACGCTGCTCGATACGCAGTATTCCACGCCGCATCTGGAGCAGTTCGGCGTCGTGGAGGTTCCGAGGGATCGTTACGAAGTGCTGCTCGACGCCGCCGTGGATCGCTCGACCCGATGGTGGCCGGACGCGTGAAAGTTTCGCCGGATCTTCAATCCTTCCTTGAGGGCATCGCGGCTCGGACGAGTATAAAATGCGGGCTCGACGAGATCGAGTCGAGAACGTAAGTTCGGCAACGTACTTTCCGGTCGTTCGCTTGCGTCGATCCGCCTACAGTCATTCGAACAGCCTGATTGCTACATGGTCAACCCAAGACGAATCGGCGTATATACGAGCGGCGGGGATGCGCCGGGCATGAATGCGTGCCTCCGTGCGATCGTTCGCACCGCCGTGGCCAACGATCTCGAAGTGATGGGCGTCCGTCGAGGCTACGCGGGCATGATCGAAGGCGAACTCGTTGAGATGGACGGCCGCTCCGTGTCCAACATCGTGCAGCAGGGCGGCACGATCCTCAAAAGTGCCCGTTCCGATCGGTTTCGTACGCCGGAGGGCCGTGCCCAGGCCGCCGAATCACTCCGTGAGAACGGCATCGATGCGCTCATCGGTATCGGGGGCGACGGTACGTTTCGGGGAGCGGCTCTGCTGCAGGAAGAGCACGATATTCCGATGGTCGGATGTCCCGGTACGATCGACAACGATCTCTTCGGGACGGATGAAACGATCGGCTACGACACGGCGCTCAACACGGCCATCGACAACATCGACCGCATCCGCGATACGGCCGACGCGCACGACCGGCTGTTTCTCGTCGAGGTCATGGGCCGGGATGCCGGATTCATCGCGCTCAACAGCGGCATCGGGGGAGGGGCGGAGCTCGTGCTCGTACCCGAGACCTTTACGGAGATGGAGGACATCAAGACGCGCATCCTTTCCCTTATGACGGCGCAGCTGCGCTCGTCCATCGTCGTCGTGGCTGAGGGCGACGAACATGGCGGCGCACATCACATCGAGCAGGTGCTACGCGAGGATGAGGCATTCAACAAGATCGATCTTCGGGTCTGCATCCTCGGGCATACGCAGCGCGGCGGGTCGCCGACCGCCCGCGACCGCGTGCTGGCCAGCCGGCTGGGTGCGGCTGCCGTCGAAGCACTCATGGACGGCCATGAGAACGTCATGGTGGGGCTCGTCAACAACGAGACGAAGCTGACGCCGCTGCGTAACGTGTGGAGCCGCAAGAAGAACATCAACTACGAGCTCCTCCGACTCACACAGATGCTCAGCTGATCGTCATGACCACGCCGCCGAACTCACCGTCGCGGGAGTCCACCTCACCGCCGCCCGGACAAGCCCCCGGAAAACGCGAAGCCGTCGAGGCGATGTTCGACGATATCGCACCGCGGTACGACCTGCTGAATCGAATTCTCAGCTTCGGGATCGATCAGATCTGGCGCGACCGGGCCATCGCCTGGCTCGAGGACGACCGGCCACGGAGAATCCTTGACGTGGCTACCGGTACGGGCGACCTGGCCATCAAGGCCCTCGATCTCGAGCCGGACGCCATCGTAGGCGTCGACATCTCCGAGGAGATGTTGGTGCAGGGGAGGCGGAAGGTCGAGCGGATCGGACGTGAATCGATCATCACGCTGCGACGTGGGGATGCGGCCAGGCTTCCGTTCTCGGATCGACAATTCGATGCCGCACTGGTAGCATTCGGCGTCCGAAACTTTGAAAACCTGCAGGACGGACTCCGCGAGATCCGGCGCGTGCTGAAGCCGGGCGGGGCTCTCGTCGTCCTCGAATTTTCTCATCCCACGGCCTTCCCTATCAAGCAGGCGTACTCGTTCTATTCGCACGTCGTGCTTCCCGTAATTGGACGGCTGCTCTCGAATAATTCGGCCGCCTACGAGTATCTACCCGCCTCGGTGGACGTGTTTCCGTCGGGAGATGCATTCCGGCAGGAGATGCGCGATGCCGGCTACGAGGGGGTGTTGGTGAAGCCGTTGACGTTCGGCATTGCCTCACTGTACAAGGGGAGAAGGGCACGCTAGCCGTCCGGCTTCTCCCCGTTTCTGAATTTGGTCAGCAGCACCTCGTTCACGTCGCCTTTTGAGCTGTATTCCACTCTGTCCATCAGGCGTCGCATGATGTGAACGCCGAACCCCCCCGCGCGCCGGCTTTCCGCGAACTTGAAGATGTCCGGCTCCGTGTACATCCGCGGACGGAACGAGTGGCCCTCGTCCCGAATCCGAACCGTAAAGCGATCTTCGTCGACGATGATGGCGAGATCGATCTGGCGGTCGACGTCTCCGTTGTAAGCGTGCTTGATGATATTCGTACAGGCCTCGTCCACCGCGATTTTAAACTGCTCGACGTCGTCTTCCCCAAAGTCCGCCTCGCGCGCGTGCCCGGCCACGAACTCACGCACCTCACTCAGGTGGCTCGTAGAACTCGGAATGCTAAGCGTGTAGACGGATCGAGACACGACGGTCGAATCAAATAACGTGGATTATCGGGGAGATATCAGGCGCTTGCCGTCCCGTCCCGCTCAAACTTCTTCAGCGCCTCGTCCTCCGTATCGAGGATGTCGAACAGCATGGGAAAGCCCAATAGATCGAAGACGTTAAAAACCTTTGGTTGAAGCGAGGCGATTTTGATGTCTCCGCCCTCCTCACGCACTTCCTCGATGTAGGCCATGAAGACCCCCAGTCCCGCGCTGGAGATGTATTGCAGGTCGGTGCCGTTAACGATGATGCGATATCGTTCGTCCGCCTGGCATTTTTGAAGGGCCGCCTCGAGCTCTGACGCCGTGTGTGCGTCGAGCTCTCCCTTCAGGTCCAGGATCTGAACGGAATCGGTGTCGCGAAATCCAACGGAGAAGTTGCTCATGTTCTCAAGGGTTTAGTCACTTTGAATGCGATGCTGCGTCCGGCCGCTGATGGTCGATCGCGAGGCAGCGCGCGGGTCCTCCGCCGCGGCCATCTCGGCGACCTTTAGACCGTGCCACTTCAATACTACAAGCGTGAGGTCGTCGTCGTACTCCGTCTCCTCGAGAAAGTTATCGAGGTCTTCCAGTAACGACTCGTGGAGCTCCGGAGCGTCTTCGTGGCGATAGGTCTTCAACGCGTCCAGCAGACGGTCGTAGCCGTATTCGCTGCCGTCTCGATTCCGACTCTCGACGACGCCGTCCGTGTAGAGCGTGAATACGTCTCCGGGCTGGAGGCGGATGCGCTTCTCGACGAGCGACCGGCGGAACAGCTCGGTCCGGTCCAGGCCCAGGCCCAGGCCCTGGGTGCGAATGAACCGTGCCTCTCCATCCAGACTGATCATGGCGGCCGGACAGTGGCCGCCGCGCGCCAGCACGATCTCTTCCTTCTCCACGTCCACGATCCCGTAAATGACGGAGACGAAGACGTGCCGCTCGAGGGCGGAGGCAAGCGCCAGGTTAGCGTGCTCGAGGAAGTCGGCCGGCGTCGATACGAGCCGGCTGACGGATCGAAAGATGCCCTGCAGTTCCGCCATGTAGAAGGCAGCCGACGTCCCCTTCCCCGACACGTCGGCAATGATGAATGCCAGGCGGTCGTCGTCGAGCTCCAGAAAATCGTAATAGTCGCCGCCGACCTCATGCGCCGAGACGCTCGAGGCGGCAATGGTGAGCCCGCGCAGTTGAGGAAGCGTGTGCGGGAGGAGCTTCTTCTGCACCTCGCGCGCGATATCCAGTTCGCGAGAAAGACGCTCTTTTTCCAGCTGCTCCTCAAAGAGACGGGCATTTTCCAGCGCGATGGCGGCCTGCGCCGCGTAGACGCTGATGGCCTCCACGTCGTCCTTCTCGAAGCCCTGCATCACGTCCTTCGCGACGAACAGCCCGCCCAGCATCTCGTTGCGAGAGAGCAGGGGCGTCATCAATACGCTGCCTATCAGGCCGCCGGGCCGCTCGTTAATGCGATGGTCCGCGGCGGCCTCGTCGATCGTGACCGGCGCCTTCCGTGCGTCGAGCTCTTCGTAGAGGGACTGCACGTCGACCATTTCCTCAATAGCATCGACCGTTGTGTTGTAGGCGGACACGATCCGGGGCCGAAGCGTTCCGCTGCGCACGTCGGCCAGGGCAAGCCAGGCCATCTGTGCCGTGCCGGCATCAACCGGTGTGGCCGTGATCGAGGCATACAGCTTGTCGGGGTCAAAGACCTGGCTGACGAGATTCGTCAGCGAATGCATGGCCGTCACCTCACCCGCCTTACGCTGAAAGTCGCTCGTAGTCGGCAGGTGAAAGATGAGAAAAAGAAATGACGTGACCCCGTAGAGGAGTCCGAAGGCGATCGTCAGCTCCGTAAAGAGCTGAAGCGGATAACTGTAGTGCCGCAGGTACGCTTCGAGTCCGGCAAGCGCTTCGCTCGACGAAAGACAGATGCCCAGCAGGATCATCAGGAGGATCGACAACCCAATACCGGCCGCCTTCTCGCGGAATGACAGATAGACGATCCACGACACCCGGAAGGAATTGATCGCCATGAGGATCACCGCCGGTACGACGGCAAGCCCCTGAATGAGATCGATCTCGGTTGATGGATCCTTGCCGATCGCAGACAGCGACGCGATGCCCATGAAGGCGAGCATCAAATACCAGTTCCGCTGGCTGCGCTTCGTCCGCTTGAAGAGAACGAGGTCGCGAAACCGGAGGAGGAGGTAGAAGACGAAGAGCGCCTGGAAGAGGCTGATTACGTTCATCTTGACGACCGTCGCGAGCGTTAGCGGCACGCCCGTCCCGTACTCGAATCCGAGCGTGGTCGAGTCGATGTCTACTCCGGCCGGTAGCGTCACACCCAGGATCAGCCGCGTGACGACGACGAAGATCAACGCCACGACGAGCGTCGTCCAGAAGATCTTGAGCGGCCCCACCTGGCGCTGCTTAAAGACGTACGATAGCAGAAACCAGAGAAAGACGTAGCCGCATATCACCACGACGTGGTAGGCCGTCTCCGTCACGACGGAGAACGGCTCGGCCGATTGCCATTCGATCACGTTGAACACTACGCTCGCGACGTAACACACAGCCGCGACGACGGCAATAAAGATCCGCCGTCCTCTGCTCTGCAGAGAGGACGCAAAGGGCCCCTGAGGAGCTTTTGAGATCAGGTTGGAGAGCATAGGCACCGCAGGCGGCCGGCCGGGGGCGAGTAAGCGTGGTTCCAATTCAGGCCGCGGAACAGCCCTTTCGGGCCGTCCAGAATGTGTCTGCTATACTACTAAAATCACCTGGATATGTTACAACGCCGATCTGGAGCGTACCGCGATCGCGGTCCATGCCGTCGATCATGTCGCGAGGTACTAAGTAACTTCTAGATAGTGCCTGCGTACACGATTCCGCACGCCTATACGTCGATTGCCCTCATGAGTAGATCAAAGATTGTTCGCCTGGAGCTCCTGCTGCTCGCCGCAGTTACGCTTCTGCTTGCCTATCGCGTGATCGAGGGACCACCGCCTCCTGAGGGACTCGTCGTTCTCACCGACATCGCGGAGCTCGACCTGGTTCACGAAGCCGTCGTGGCGGATCGGGAGAGTCGCGTCTCGATCGACGCGGTCGGCTCGTTTGAGTCGGACGAGGCGTCGGATCTGGCCGCCTATGGATGGATTCTGCGGCGCGACGATCGAGAGGTGGTTTGGAAGATGACTCCCTCCAGCGTCGGTCGCGAGCGGTCGACGCTCGCTCGCGTTCGAGACACGGTCGCCCTCGCGCCGGGCACGTACGACGTCTTTTATACTACCTACGGCAATCGATCGAGCCGTCGTTTCGGGATATCGTTTCTGGATCGGCTGCTGGGTGACGATGCGCAGTGGAGGGGAGACGCCGGGAATTGGAGGTTTGTACTTCGCGGTATGACGGGATCCGAAGACGCCCTTCACCGCATCGGCGACGTATCCGACGAAGCACTGTCTCCCGGTGGAACGGGACGGCTCTGGAGCACGGCACCCATGCGAGGTAACGAGTCTGGTGAGTTCGTCTTTCACGTCGACGATCCCTTGGACGTTCGGATCTACGCCATTGGCGAGATCAATGATCGGCTGATGGACCACGGTTGGATCGAGAATGCGGCGACGGGCGAACGAGTTTGGGAGATGACGGCCGAAAATACGCGGCATGCCGGCGGATGGGACGTGAATCGGTTGTTCGACGGCGCCGTGTCGCTGTCGCCGGCCATGTACCGGGCCGCGTTCGAAACCGATCCGCGCCAGAATTTCGATGATTGGGTCGGCAATCCACCCTTCGACCCCGCCGGATGGGGCATGACGCTGTACTCCGACGCCCAGCACGCCATATCATCCTTCGATCCGTGGTCGACCCGTACACCTATCGTCCAGATCGACCGTGTAGGAGACGATGAGCGGCACAGCGTACAGTTCCGCGTCCACGAGCCCGTGCAGCTTGCGGCCTACGCGTTGGGTGAGCTCGGGAGCAACGGCAGGTACGACTACGCGTGGATCCGTGACAATGAGTCGCAGGCCGTCGTCTGGGAGATGACGCCGGAGCGCTCGCAGCCTGCAGGTGGGAGCAACAACCGCCGGGAGCTGGCCATCCTGACGCTGGAGCCAAGCACGTACACTGCGACCTACGAAACGGACGAGTCCCATTCCTACGAATCCTGGCGCCACGGTCGTCCCGAATATCCCGAACGTTGGGGGGTGACGATCTTCCCCGTCGCGGGCGACGTGGATTCGACCGTCGTCGAAGTACTGGGTAGCTCGCACGAAGATCTCGGAGAGTCGGAGCGTGCCGACGTCAGCGTCTCGCCCACGCCGCCCGCGCCGAACGGTGCGTTGCCGGGCGAGACGCTCGTCAATCTGACGCGACTGGGAAATGACAGCCGGGTTTCGAGGACCTTTAAGCTAGAGGAACCGCAGCTCCTCCGGCTTCGCGGCGTGGGCGAGATCTCGCTGACGGCGGCGCCCTATGATTACGGGTGGATCGAAAACGTCGAGACGGGGGAGATCGTGTGGCAGATGACCTGGCAGAATACCGTTCCGGCCGGCGGGGACGATCGGAACCGTATGTTCGACGGAACGCTCTCGCTGCCTGCCGGAGAGTACGCCGCACACTTCAAGACCGACTTTTCGCACGCCTACGGTGATTTCGGCGATCAGGCTCCGCGCCGACCGGAGTGGTGGGGGCTCGTCGTCGTACAGCCGGAGCACAGCCCGCAGTGACGCGTCTAAAACGGCGGCGACCCTTTCCGTTGCGTCGTGGATCATTCCGCCGGCAGCGTGAAGTCGTCCGTGTTCGCGTACTGCTGCCGGCAAACGGCCGCGATCCACGCCGGCCCGGTCACCGATGTGTTCCATGGCTCGTTCTCGTCACTCGTGCCCACCGTCTCCCTGAAAATCTTCGTTCCCGATCCGTACCAGGAGTTTCTGGTTGCGGAGCTGTCGGATATGGATTTCGACGCGTTCGAGCTGGAGGACGACTATCTGGTCGCCTACATACCCTCCGCGCGATGGGACGACGTAAAGCGGGAGCAGATCGAGAGCTGGCTCCACGGCAACGAGCTCTCCAGGCGGATGACGGAGCAGGTCGTGGGCGATGAGAACTGGAACCGGCAGTGGGAAGAAACCATCGGTCCGATCGTCGTCGAACCCTTTCTCGTCAAGCCGACGTGGCGGGAGGCGCCGAGCGATATCGGCGAGCTGATCCTCCTCGAAATCGATCCCAAGATGAGTTTCGGGACGGGCTACCACGAGTCCACGCGCCTGATGCTCAGGTTGCTTCCGGCTCACCTGCTTGCCGGCGACGAGGTTCTCGATGCCGGGACGGGCACGGGCATCCTTGCCATCGCCGCCGTGAAGCTGGGCGCTCGGAAAGTCGACGGGTTCGACATCGATACGTGGTCGCGGCGAAATGCGGTGGAGAACGTCTACCTCAACGGCGTCCAGGACCGCGTGACCATCATCGAGGGATCCATCGACGGCGTGCCGGGCGGATCGTACGACCTCGTACTTGCGAATATCAATCTCAACGTCGTAGTCGGACTGCTTGCGGAGTTCGGCATCCGGTTGTCCAGAGGCGGTCGCCTCGTCGTATCCGGGATCTTCTTACCGGATCGTTCACGCCTGCTGGAGGCCGCCGAGCCGCACGGATTCGCGCTGCTCGAAGAACGTACGGAAGGCGAGTGGTGGGCCGCGGCGCTGGTCTACGAAGGCAAGGGCCGTTGATAAACTGCGCAGCTCCGCACCGGCCCTGTGGGCCCTTAAATCGTCAACAGGCTCAACCGTGCGTCGGCGCGATGTCCCGGGCACCGCGGCCGAATGGAACAATCCAACCCACCCTCTGTCGTAGTTTCCCACTCGCATTTCCCAGGTCTTTACCTTCGCTATGGCCGTATCCAAGGAGCAGGTTTATCGAGCGCTTTCGAACGTCGTCGAGCCCGATCGGGGCAAGGATATCCTTCGCCTGAATATGGTAAAGGGACTCAAGGTGGAGGCGAACCGCGTTTCGTTCACCGTCATCCTGAAAGATCCTTCCGCGTCGTTCGCCGACAGCGTGGCGGATCGTTGCCTAGCGGCCGTGCGAGAGGAGGCGGGGGACGACGTCGAGGTCGACGTCCAGGTCGACAACGAGATGATCTCGCTTGAAATGAGCGACGACGGTGGCAAGAAAGAGGCCCAACCGGAGGACGTCGTGAATTTCATTGCGGTCGCGTCCGGAAAGGGCGGCGTCGGAAAAAGTACGGTCGCGGCCAACCTCGCCGTCGCCCTGAAGCAGATGGGGTACGATGTGGGGCTCGTCGACACGGACATCTACGGGCCGTCGGTTCCTACGATGTTCGGCGTGGGTGACGAGAAGCCGCGCGTCAACGACCGAAAGAAGATCGTTCCTCTCGAACGGCACGGCATCAAGCTCCTGTCTATGGGAATGATGGTCGACCCTGCGAAGGCGGTTATCTGGCGCGGTCCGATGGTCTCCAATGCGGTTCGGCAGTTCTTGGGTGAATGCGAGTGGGGGGAGCTGGATTACCTTATTCTCGATCTACCGCCCGGGACCGGAGACATTCAGCTCACCATCGTGCAGACGGTGGCCCTGACGGGGGCGGTCGTCGTATCCACCCCGCAGAACGTAGCGCTGGCAGACGCACGAAAGGGCGTCTCGATGTTCGAGAACGTCGACGTACCTGTGCTGGGCATCGTCGAGAATATGGCGTACTTCACACCGCCCGAGCTTCCGGATAAGAAATACTACCTGTTCGGGCGGGAAGGCGCTCGACGTCTGGCCGACGAGCTCGACGTGCCGTTCCTGGCCGAGGTGCCGATCGAGCAGCGTCTGAGGGAGACAGGTGATGAGGGAACGCCCATGGTTGTCACGGAGCCGGACAGCCTGTCCGCCAGGGCGTTCACCACGATGGCCGAGCGTGTCGTGCAGCAGGTAATTATGCGCAACGCGGAGCAGGAATCCACCCAAAAGGTAGAAATTTTGCACAAGTAACTACGCCCTCTGGCAGAGCGCGCAGATCTTTGGATCCCCGTGACCTTTTTGTCGTTTGCGGCGTTGGGTATCATACAGCCACGAAATCTTAAGCCCGCTTTTAAGCGTCATGTCCGAGAAGAACGACACAGCCAATACGGACGACTTCAATCCGGGAGCGGACGAGGAGCTTCGCCGGCAGATCGAAGAATCGCTCGATATGATTCGTCCCTATCTGATGGCCGACGGTGGTTCCGTGCGTCTGCTGAACGTGACGCCGGATCTCGTCGTAGAGCTTGAACTGCTCGGCGCATGCGGGTCGTGTCCGATGAGTACGATGACGCTTCGGGCCGGAATCGAACAGGCCCTTAAACGATCCGTCCCGCAAATCTCCCGCGTGGAAGCCGTCAATGCTCCCGCCGCGTATTAGCGGAAGATCAACGGCTTTCCCGCACTGTTGCGACCCGTCGGCCGATTCGGCCGGCGGGTTTCGTGTATCCGGGCTGCACGAAGGCCTTTCACCGGCCCACCCGACGGCTTTTAATTACACCGGCCCGACGGCCTTTCACCGGCCCACCCGACGGCTTTTCAATTTCACCGGCCCGGCGTGTCGCCCGAAGGTAGCGGTCGGGCCGTGAGGGTACTGCGCAGGACGGGTACGAAGAACCAGCGGCAGTCCGGGGAGCGGGTCAGTGAAGCCCCCGGCTCGAGGTGAAGCGCCACGGACGTGTGCTGCTCGGCGGTGGGACCGAGCGCCAGTGCAAACCGCTGGGGCACGCCGGAGGCCGTCGTCAGTGGGGCACCCGCATTGGGGCCGAAGCGAACGAACACGTCACTGAACGTGACGGCCATCGAGTCGTATTCGGCGGGATCCACGCGCGTATCCAGCAGGGTCCGGCGTACGGCTCCCCCGTCCTCTACGAACTCGACCGGTGCGGAATCGGAGGGAAGACGTACCCACGGTCCGTCTCGGCGGTGCAATCGGACCTCCGTAATGCGAAACTGCAGAGCGGATACGTCGGCCGGTAGCACGGTTTCCCCGTTCGTCATGAGGATCGAGAGCGGCGCCTGCCGGGTTGCTCCGTTCGTGCCGCCAGAGCGGTCAGGTCGCGCTTGAGGCGTGGACGTCTCGATTTCCTGCGTGGATGCACACCCCAGGCCGGTCATCGTACACAGGAGCAGTAGCGGGAGGAATCGGGTCACGCCGCACGCTCCGTCAAATACTTCCAGACGGCATAGGCCATAAATCCGGGTGCGGTCCGGAGCGCCTCCTCGTCGATCGTAAACCGCGGCGTATGGAGGCCGTGCACGATCCCTTTCTCCTCATTGCGCGTTCCGATACGGTAGAAGGTCCCGGGGAGCTCGCGCAGGTACCAGGCGAAATCCTCCGAGGCGTACCACAGATCGAGATCGACGACACGGTCTTCCCCGACGTATTCGACGGCCGCTGAACGGATGAAGGACGTGGGCTCGGGGTGATTGTAAAGGGCCGGATATCCCACGACGATCTCGACGTCGACGTCGGCACCCAGGGCGCGCGCCGTGTGCTCCGCGACGCGCCGGATGTGGTCGTGCGCCCGAAATCGCCAGTCTTCATTCATGGACCGGAAGGTTCCTTCGAGCCGGGCCTTCTCCGGGATCACGTTCGTGGCGCCATCGGCCACGAACCGTCCTATCGTGAGCACGCTTGGGACGTCGGGTGGACAGTGACGGCTGATGACGGACTGCAAGGCGACGAGGACGTGCGCGGCCGCGAGGGTTGCATCCGTATCCAGCTGATGGGGCGCGGCGGCATGACCGCCTCGCCCGCGAACCGTAATGTAGATTTCGTCGGTCGAGGCCATGTACATGCCGCTGCGAACGCCGATGTGGCCGGCCGAAAGGTCGGGCTGTACGTGCTGGCCGAAGATCACTTCCGGTGCCGATTCGTCCACGCCGTCGAGCGCCCCTTCGTCGATCATGGACTTTGCACCTCCCGGCAGGCGTTCTTCGCTTGGCTGGAAGATGAAACGTACCGATCCGGAAAGCTCGGCACGAATCTCATGAAGTATCATGGCCGTCCCGAGCAGCGACGACGTATGTGCGTCGTGCCCGCAGGCATGCATCTTTCCATCGTTGCGGGAGGCAAAATCGAGGTCGTTCTCCTCCTGAATCGGAAGGGCGTCCATGTCGGCTCGCAGCGCCACGGTCGGACCGGGACGCCCGCCTTCGAGCGCAGCGACGACCCCGGTCCTGGCGACGTGCTCCTTGATGTCGAATCCGAGCGGTTCGAGTGTCTCGACGACGAGGCGGGCGGTGTCCGTTTCTTCGAACGCCAGCTCGGGGTTGCGGTGGATCGTTCGACGGAGGTGGACGACATCCCCAAAGATCTTCTCGTTGAGGTCGCGAACTCGATCTCGCATAGGGTACTTCCGGCCCACGGTTCTTATCGAAGGTTTAAAAGCGTCTAGTTGAAGCCGTCTCCCGTAACGGCCGGCCGCTCATCTTGATTAGCGAGCTGCCAGGCCGTCGCGAAGATAAGGCGGGATATGGAAGCGAGCCGGTCGTAGTCGATTTTGTGGGCTTCGTCGCCCGGGCGGTGATAGTCCGGGTGGGTGCCCGCGAAAAAGAAGATGAAGGGTACGTAGTGCGGCGGCTTGCCGAAGTTCCAGTGATCCGACCTGGCGTAGAACTGATTCGGATCCTCCTTCGAATTGAATCGCCCGTCCAGAACGAGGTCGGTCGATGTCAGCCGGTTGGTTTCCATGTTGATTTCGTGCAGCTCCTCGGAGATGAGGTTGGATCCGATGATGTACACGTAGTTCGAATCCGAGCCCTGATACGTCGGGTCGTGACGGCCGATCATGTCGATATTGAGATTCGCGACGGTCTTGTCGATGGACAGCGGGCCGTCACTCTTGGCATACCGATCCGTATAGTATTCAGAGCCGAGGAGCCCCTTTTCCTCTCCCGAGAGGTGGAGGAAGAGGATCGACCGCCGGGGCGCATACCCGTCGCCCTGTGCTTTCACGAAGGACTCCGCAATTTCAAGCATCGCGACGGTGCCCGAGGCGTTGTCGTCCGCGCCGTTGTGTATCTGATCGCCGACGAGCGTGGAATCGATGCCGATGTGGTCGTAGTGCGACGAGATGATGACGACTTCATCGCGCAGGCGAGGATCGGATCCCTCGAGATAAGCGAGCACGTTTTCCGTTTCGGCCGTAAAAGAGGCGCGCTCGATTCGGCTCGTCACCCTGACGCCGGGAAGCTCGAGGACGACGGGCGTAAGGGTCTCGTCGATCCGGTTTTTAATATCTAAAATCGTACGGCCCGACGGCGTCAGCAAGGCGTTCGCAAACTCCGTCGAAACCTTGTACACCGGTAGGCGGCGATTTACGGGCTTGATGGAGAGACTGCCGACTTTCGATAGCCCTCGCGCCGCGCGTCGGGTACGTTCCTCGAAATCATTCGATGCATGGGGACCAAGGTCGTCGACGACGAGCAGCCCTTTCGGGATACCGTTCTTGTAGGCGGCCCGCAGCTTCTGATAGATACTGTGAGACCAGACCGATGGCCGTCCGTCGACCGTCGGCAGCAGGCTGGTGGAATCGTCAGCCAGCGGCTCGTCTCTGAGTACCATGAGCCATTTACCGGCCAGGGAAATCCCCTTTTCGCTCAACGCCTGGAAATCGTCGTACTGCAGCTCGTCGTCGCCGATGCCGTATCCGGCAAATACGACCGAACCGCCGGCCGCCGGCACGTTCCCCATCGACAGGTAACTGAGGCCATCCTGCTCCCCGGCGGAGAAGACGCTGCGCAGGACCGTGTCCTCCTGTACGATCACCTCGATACGCGCCTCAATAAGCCGGCTGCCGTGGACGTCGAAGCGCTGGTAGTACGCGCTCGGCCCGGCCTCGCGTCTGACGACGGCGTCTCCCATCGGAGTAAGGCCCATCTCACGGTAACGAGCGGCCAGGTACTCTGCCGCCAGCTTCTGCCCCCGCGTCGTCGTCTCGCGGCCCTCGAAGAGATCTGATGCGAAGAAATAAAGCTGTGCGGACAGTTCGCTGGGCCGAATCGATGCCTGGTACGACTTGACCAGGCCGGGGGCGTCGAAGACGGTTGGCGGACCGGAAGGGGCGGCGGACTCGACGGATTGTCCCCAAACGGGCATGGCGAGCAAACCGACTACGATCCCAATAACAATCAGGTATTTGTCCATCATCCGTCTACCATAGATGGTTCGATCCCACCCGTATCAAAATCGTTACCCGGAGACAGGTTTCAGGCTGCGCCGTCCATGACTATGTATATGATGACCGGAGGACGTCCGGCCGACGGACATATGTAGCCGTGTGTACCGACTCGACCGAGGCCCGAGCCGCATGCGGATATCCGGCGGACGCTCGTTTGGCGCGGCTATGTCAGCTGCCCGCGTTTGTTCAGATAGGACAACAGCGCCGTGTCGTAGGGCTCGTTCGTGTCCAGTTCCACGAAATCTATGTCGTACTCGAGGCAGTTACGACGGAACCGGGTGCTGAAATGCCGGACGGCTTCCTCGTAGTTTTCGCGTAGCTGTGCCGGCTGAAGTGAGACCTCCTCGCCCGTCTCCATGTCTCGAAAGACCATGGGCACGTCCGGAAAGCGGAACTGCCGCTCCGTGGTGGATTCAAGCACGTGGAAAACGAGTACTTCGTGCCCACGGTATCGCAGATGACGGAGTGCCTTCAGCAGCTGATCGTGCTGGCCGACGTTTTCGAACAGGTCCGTGATGACGACGACGAGCGATCGCCGGGCGATGCGTTCGGCTACCTCGCTCAGCACCGTCGCAGCCGACGTTCGATGCTCTGCTTCCTCATCGTCTACGAGGTGCTGAAGCCGGGCGAGAAGCTGCCGGAGAAAGGTGGATGTGCTCTTCGGCCCCATCATCGTGCGGATCCTCTCGTCGAACGAGATCAATCCCGTAGCGTCACGCTGCTTGACCATCAGATAGTGCAGCGAGGCGGCGAGGTACGCCCCATACTCGAGCTTCGACAGCGCCGCATCCGCCCGATAGTGCATCGACGCCGACGTGTCCAGCACGACGTAATGCCGCAGGTTGGTCTCCTCTTCAAACTGTTTTACGTAGTGCCGATCCGTCTTGGCGTACACCTTCCAATCGACGTGACGCAGCTCGTCGCCGGGGTTGTAGGGGCGATGCTCGGCAAACTCGACGGAAAACCCGTGGTACGGGCTCTTGTGCATGCCCGTCATGAAGCCCTCCACGATCAGTCTCGCCCGGATCTCCATGTTCTTGAGACGGGAAACAACGACGGGATCGAGGTATCTGAGTGAGGTGTCCTGCTGAGAAGGCATGGCAAACTTCGTATATAGGAAGGGCAGGTATCTTACATCCTGCGCGCGACGTGCGGTTCCACGCAGGCACCCCTGTAGCGAAGCGCGGATTCGCACGAACATCTTGCCCGGGAGTTCCGCGCGGATAAGCCGGCTAAATCCTTTAACTTTCAACGTTCACCGTTTCGTCGTATCCCGTACCTTGACGGCATGGAGCTTCACGACCGTATCAAGGCGAAGTTGATGGACGAGCACGATCTCGATCGCATGCTCGATCGAATGGCTCGTCAGATCGTGGAACTGATCCACCCAGAGGAAAATGCCGAAGAGGCTTTCGGATTAATCGGCATGCAGACCCGAGGCGTCTATCTCGCTCGGCGGCTGCGCGAGAAGATTCGGGCCGTAGAGTCGCTCGACGTGCCCGTAGGCGTTCTCGATCCGACGATGTACCGGGACGATTTTCGCATGCGCTTGAAGCAACCGGTCGTCCGGACTACCGATATTCCCTTCGATATTACCGCGCGGCACCTCGTCCTGGTCGACGACGTGCTCTATACGGGCCGGACGGCTCGATCGGCGCTCGACGCCCTGATGGATATCGGACGCCCCGGAGCCGTGCAGTTCCTCGTTGTGGTGGACCGCGGCCTCCGTGAACTTCCGATCTGCGCGGACATCGTGGGGCGGCAGGTGCCTACGCTTCCGGGGGAGGAGGTGCGCGTGCGCCTGAACGAAATCGACAACCGGGAAGGCGTTTGGCTTGTCGAAACGTCGGAAGAATAGCAGCAACCTGATGCAAGTGACCGAAGAGGAACAGGCTGAATCGGCTTCGCTGTCGGCGCTGGAGCACCGGCACCTGCTTGGGCTCCAGACGTACAGCGCGGACGAGATCCAACTCATTCTGGAAACGGCACGACAATTCCGGACGGTGCTGGACCGGCCAATTCGACGCGTGCCCACGTTGAGGGGGGTTACCGTCGTCAACCTCTTCTTCGAGGCCTCAACCAGAACGCGCCTGTCGTTCGAGCTGGCCGAGAAACGCCTGTCGGCCGACACGGTCAATTTCTCGGCCTCGGGGTCGTCTGTCGTGAAAGGAGAAACGCTCAAGGACACGGCCCAGAATATCGAGGCGATGAAGATCGACATGGTCGTCATCCGCCATGCGTCCCCCGGGGCAGCCCACTTTCTTACGCGCTGCGTCGATTCGGTCGTCATCAACGCCGGTGACGGTGCGCACGAACATCCCACGCAGGCGCTCCTGGACCTCCTTACGCTGACGGACTTGTATGCGTCGCTGAAGGGGCGCAACGTTTCGATCGTCGGCGATATCACGCACAGCCGCGTCGCCCGCTCCAATATCTATGGCCTAAAGACGCTGGGCGCAAACGTCACGCTCTGCGGGCCCAAGACGATGATGCCGGTAGGAATCGAGAAGATGGGCGTTCGCGTCACGCATCGTCTCGACGAGGCGCTGGAGGAATGTGACGTGGCCATGGCGCTGCGCATCCAGCTCGAGCGGCAGGAATCCAGCCTGTTTCCGAGCCTGCGGGAGTATCACGAGCGGTTCGGCATCAAGCTGGATCACATGAACCGGTATCCGGATTTGCGGATCATGCACCCCGGGCCGGTCAACCGCGGCGTGGAGCTGGCCAGCGACGTCGTGGATCACGAGCGGGCCGTAATCCTGAATCAGGTCACGAACGGTGTGGCGGTCCGCATGGCCGTTCTCTACCTCCTATCCGGACTGCCGGAAGAAGGACGGGAGGAGACGGAGGCGTGATACGGCATGACGCCGCGGACTACGTACCCTCGTAGGGCACCCATTCGATGAGCGCCGCGTGTCCGCCGCTCCTCGGGTCGCGCGCGAAGTAGTTCGGCACGATGTCCAGCACGCGGAAGCCGTGTCGGAGCTGAAAGCTGAGCGTCGGGTCGTCCAGCTCTCCCTTCACGATGCGTTGAACGTACGCTTCGGGCGAGAGGACGTCGGCGTACCGATGATAGCCGGGCAGCCGCGCGTGGCCGCGAATCCGATCGAGGCCGAGCCGCCGAACCAGCTCTTTCCGGGCTTCATATAGCGCCGATCCGATCCCTTCGCCCCGCCGATCGGTGTCCGTCATCACGTCGGCGCCGTAGAGGGTCTTTCCCGACGGGTCGTGGTTCGTCAGAAATCCGTCGTTCGTGAAGTCGAGGTACGAATCGACGCCGGCGTACTCGTCCCATCGGACCACGAAATTGGCGGCCATGCCGACGACGTCTCCCGTGCGGCGATCCACGGCAACGAACTGTCCCTCCGGAAACACGTCGAGATGCGCCGCGAGATAGTCCGCCGTCCACGGAAAGTCGTTCGGGTAAACGGCCCGCGTGAGCCGTTCGATCGCCGCGAAGTCGGTCGGCCGCGTGTTTCGAATGCGTATCTCCGAGTCGGACATGCTGTCGTATGGTTCCTTGGGTACGGCGGCCGGCCGTCGTGCGCCGGATGAACGTCGCGAGGCTCTAAAGCGTGATTTCCTGGATATCCGCGATAAGCTCCCTGGTGTGGTGGCTGTCGTTGAGCGGCAGCACGGTTCCGAACGTACGGCTGTCGTCGATCGTCTTCATGTCGAGCTCGCCGACGATGAGCGTCTCCTGATTCATGACGCTCTCGGCAAGGATGCCGTCGCGCGCGAAAGCGAAGTCGCTCGGCGTCAGAATGGAAGCCTGGCCGTAGTTCAGCGATACGTCGGGCACGCGGGGCAGTCCGCCGACCGTCGTCGTGTGAACGACGTACATCTGATTTTCGATGGTGCGCGCGTGGGCGCAGTATCGTACCCGCAGAAATCCCTGCCGGTCGTCCGTATTGCTGGGCACCGCGAGCAGGTGGGCACCTTTCCGAGCAGCGGCGCGGACGAGCTCGGGAAATTCGACGTCGTAGCAAATGGCGACGGCGAGTTTTCCGAAATCAGTGTCGAAGACTTTCATGCGCTCGCTCGGGGAAACATCCCAGTCCTCTCTCTCGAACCGCGTCATGTGAAGCTTGCCCTGCACGGCGTGGTCGCCGGAGGGCGAAAAGAGGAACGATTCGTTGTGGACGTCATCCCCCGAGCCGCGTACGGGAATCGTGCCGGCGACGATATAAATACCGTGACGCGTTGCGAGTCCGGATAGAACGTCCACGAACCGGGGGACGAAGGACGCCACGTCGCGCAGCTGCTCGCGGAACGGTCGCTTGACGTCGCCCAGCGAAGCGAGCTGCAGCGTAAAATATTCGGGGAGAACGACGAGGCGGCACTGGTAATCCGCCGCCGTGGCGACCGTCGAGGACACCTGATCTTCGAACTGCGAGAAGCGCTCGATGGGCCGGATGAAATACTGGGCGCCTGCGACACGAACGCGGCCCTTCAGCGGTTCTTTCATATATAGATGGGGATCATTACCGGTGGGAAAGGATCATGTAGTGCGCGGTCGGCGCATGACGCCTCCGCCGATTCCGCGACATCGTCGGCCGATTCGGCGCGCCCGCCACTGTC
Source organism: Rhodothermales bacterium (assembly GCA_040904565.1). GTDB lineage: Bacteria > Bacteroidota > Rhodothermia > Rhodothermales > VXPQ01 > JBBDTI01. Next base: position 16,735 of record JBBDTI010000027.1, on the reverse strand, counting down.
ACTCGCCGTTGTCACTAACGTACCTTCTACGTACATGCGCGGATCCGAGACCAGCACGGAGGATGCGGGTATGCAGGCCGCTGCCGACGGCCCGCTCGTACGGCTGCGCGGGCTCACGAAATCATTTCAGGAGGGCGATCGCCTGCGCGTGGTGCTGGATGGCCTCGACGCGGACGTGCGGGCGGAGGAGCTGGTCGTGCTGGTGGGCCGCAGCGGTTCGGGGAAGAGTACGCTTCTAAATCTCATCAGCGGCATCGATCGTCCGACAGGGGGCACCGTCACGGTGGACGGCGTGGAGCTGACCGGCCTTTCCGAGAAAGAACGTACGCTCTTCCGTCGACACCGCATCGGTTTCGTGTTTCAGTCGTTCAATCTGATTCCCACGCTCACCGTTCTGGAAAATCTTCTGCTGCCTATGGAGCTGCGTGGGGCACGCGACGACGACCGGGCGCGCGGTCTGCTGGATCGGGTCGGACTTCTCGATCGAGCAGACAGCTTCCCAGACCGCCTCTCCGGCGGTGAACGCCAGCGCGTGGCTGCCGCCCGTGCCCTCGCGCACGATCCGTTGCTGCTGCTGGCCGATGAACCTACCGGGAATCTCGACGTCGAGACGGGTTCGGGCGTGATGGATCTGCTGGAGTCGCTCGTTCGCGAGCAGGGGAAAACGATGATCGTCGCCACGCACGATCGCGATCTGTTGTCTCGCGCCGACCGCGTCATGCGCCTGTCCGGCGGTGTGCTGCAACGCGACGCGGAGGAATGATGGGCGCACGCTTCGCCATCACAAGCCGCGCGAGTATGCGGTATCTGGGCCGCCATCCATGGCTGACCGGACTCTCCGTCCTCGGCATCGCACTGGGTGTGGCCGTCGTCGTGTCGATCGATCTTGCCAATACGAGCGCGCAGCGCGCCTTCGAGCTGTCCGCTTCCCGCGTCGTCGGTGCGGCCACCCATCAGGTCGTCGCTCCGGAACGCGTCGACGGATCCGTCTATCGCATGCTGCGCATCGAGATGGGCATCAGGGCGGCCGCGCCGGTCGTCGAAGGGTATGCCGTGCATGGTGGACGCACGTACCAGGTTCTCGGCATCGATCCCTTCGCGGATGGTGCGTTTCGGCCGTATGCGACGAATCTGCCGGTGCAAGACCTCGGCATCTTCGTGGGACCCGACCCGGTCGTGCTCGCGGCCCCGGCGCTCGGCGCCGAGCCCGGCGACACGCTGCACCTCTCGGTTGCCGGGAGCCCCCAGGTTGTAACCTTAGGCGGCCTTCTCGTGCCGGACGATGAGTCGGGTCGTGAGGCGGCGGGCAATCTGATCGTCGCGGACGTGGGGACGGCTCAGCGATTATTCGGAATGGGAGACGCCCTGAGCCGGATCGACCTGGTGATTGAGACAGATCGTGCCGGAGCTAGCGCCACAGCTCGGATCGAGGCGGCGCTGCCCGAAGGCGTGCGCCTGGTTCGATCCAGCGAGCGTACCGAGGCGGTGAACCAGATGACCGACGCCTTCGAGCTCAATCTGCACGCATTGAGCCTGCTCGCGCTGGTCGTGGCGATGTTTCTCATCTACAACACGATTACGTTCTCGGTCGTCCAGCGACGTGCTCTGCTGGGTCGACTCCGTGCCATAGGTGTTACCCGACGCGGCATCTTTCTGCAGGTCCTTTTCGAAGCCGCACTGATGGGGACGGCCGGTGCGGTGGTCGGACTCGCGCTCGGGGCCGTGCTTGCACAGGGCCTCGTTCGCCTCGTGACGCAGACGATCAACGACCTGTATTACGTCCTCGAAGTACGGTCCGTCGTGCTCGATCCGCTCGTCATCGGCAAGGCGGCCCTGCTCGGCGTCGTCGCCACGGCGCTCGCTGCCGTTCCGGCGGCTTACGAGGCGTCGTCCTCCTCCGTGCACGTCGTGCTCCAGCGGTCGGAAGAAGAACGCAGGATGCGCCGCGTGCTGCCGGCTCTGACGTGGGCGGCGGTCGCCGTCGCCGTCGCTGCAGTCGTGGTCCTGCTCTCCTCCGGAGCGAGCCTCTTCTTGAGCTATGTTGGACTCTCGCTCGTCCTGCTGGCCTTCGCACTGATCACCCCGGCGGCGACGTGCTGGATCGCCCGGGGCGCTCGGCAGATGCTGGGTCGGCCGTTCGGGCTCGTCGGTCGGATGGCCGCGCAGGGTGTCGTACACCACCTGAGCCGGACGTCCGTCGCCATCGCGGCGCTGAGCATAGCCGTCGCCGCGGCCGTCGGTGTGGGCGTCATGGTCGGCAGCTTTCGGGATACGGTGACCGACTGGCTGGATTACACGCTGCAGGCGGATCTGTACGTGCAGGCACCCGGATCCGGGTTCCCGCTCGGCCGTGGGGTGGTGGACGCGAATCTGGTGCCTCTCCTGGAAGACGTGCCCGGGATCCGGCACGTCTCATCCATTCGCCGCATGAGCTTGGCGCTGGAGGACGGTACGATGCGCCTCGCCGCGATCGATCCCGGTCCCGATGCGGCGTACACCTACCGGTATACGAGGGGTGAGCCGGAAGCCATCTGGGATCGGTTCACGATCGGGCGGTCCGTGCTCGTGTCGGAGCCGCTGGCCTACAGAAAGGGGCTCGCACCGGGGGACTCCCTCGAGCTCCCGACGGACCGCGGTCCACGGTCGTTCCTGGTTGCCGGCGTGTTCTTCGACTATGCATCCGATCAGGGTACGGCCGTCATGCTCCGCTCCGTCTTTACGCGTCACTTCGATGCCGAGGGCCTCTCGGGCGTCTCTCTGTACCTCGAGCCCGACGCAAGCCCGGAATCCGTTGCCGACCAGGTCCGAGCGCTCATCGGCCAGGACGTGATCGTTCGCTCCAATCGGGCGCTGCGGGAAGCGTCGATCGAGGTGTTCGACCGTACGTTTGCCATTACCTCCGTGCTGCGCGTGCTGGCATTGCTCGTCGCGGGGGTCGGTATTGTAAGCGCGTTGATGGCTCTCCAGATCGAGCGGGCGACCGAGTTCGCCATCCTTCGTGCGGAAGGCATGACGCCAGGAGTGCTCCGCAAATACGTGACCTTGCAGACGGGCATCATGGGCGCGATCGCCGGAATGCTGGCCGTACCCCTTGGGCTCGTCCTGGCCTACGTGCTCGTCTTCGTCATCAACAAGCGCTCGTTCGGGTGGACGCTCCAGTTCACGGTACCGGCCGACGCTCTCCTGCAGGCGTTCGGCCTCGCGCTCGCGGCGGCGATCGTCGCCGGCATCTATCCGGCACTAACCCTCGAACGAAAGAACACGGCAGACGCGCTGCGGGAAGAATAACCCCGCCTCGAAGCGCGGACCGGCTGCGCGCATCGAACGTCAGGGTTGAAACGAACCGTTTGGAAAGGCCTTCGCTGAAACTTTAAACTCACTGCGGACTACACGAATATTGTCTGTTTTGAGTCCAACGGGGCCGAACTTTCGTTCGACAGGCCTCAGTTTCACACATCTCGAGCCCACAATATGCCGATGCCAACGCAGATTCTCCTAGGGAATCCCAACAATCTGTACGTCTTCGATTTCGGCCGGTCGGGGACAGGATCCGCTCCCTTCAACGGCGATGAGAATGAGATCGAGGAAAAGTGGGATCTGGTACAGCGAAACGTTTCAATCAGCGGGTCGAGAGGCTCGCTCTATCGCCGTCCAGAGGAAATGCAGGAGCTGACCGTCATTTCAGACGATTAGAACGCTCACGTGGAGAAAGAAGAGCGCGCGGCGCTCTCCAAAAGGGAAGGCCATAGCCGCACTGGTTGCCGCCGTACTCGTCACGGCCGGACTGCTCGCTGCCGTTTTCCTGGTGGATGAGGGTGACCGGCCGGAACGCGCGTCGCTGGCTGTGACGGAAGTACTCTCGGCCGACACGTCCGGTTTTGCACGGGTCGTCTCGCCGCGCCCATTTGCGTTCCCCGACGATCATGGCCCGCATCCATCCTATCGGACGGAGTGGTGGTACTATACGGGGAATCTCTCTGCGCCCACCGGGCGGCGCTTCGGATATCAGTTCACCGTGTTTCGGACGGCACTCAGTCCGCCGGAGCCGGATTCGCTACACGACGCCACCTGGAGTACTCGTCAACTTTTCATGGCGCATTTCGCGCTGTCGGACGTGGACGACGACGCTTTTTACGCGTTCGAGCGGTTCAGCCGGGGGGCGGGTGGACTCGCAGGCGCGGAGGCGTCTCCGTATCACGTGTGGCTGGAGGACTGGGACGTAGCGGGCCAAACCGCCGATTCGGTGCGATTGAGGGCGCGTGCCGACGGGCCGCCGTCGGTCTCCGTAAATCTCTCGCTCCGCCGCCTCAAGCCGGTCGTGCCGCAGGGAGAGGGAGGCCTGGATCGAAAAGGGCCGGAGCCGGGGAACGCTTCCTACTACTATTCGATGACCCGCATGGTTACGGAAGGGACCGTCACCGTGGACGCCGATTCGTTCGAGGTCGCGGGTCTGAGCTGGCTCGACCGGGAATGGAGCACCAGTGCGCTCGGCCCCGACCAGATCGGATGGGACTGGTTCTCGCTGCAGCTGGATGACGGTCGCGATCTGATGTTCTACAGGCTGCGCCAGACCGACGGGACGGCGAGTCCATATAGCAACGGCGTCGTCGTGGCGTCGGACGGCGCTGTGCGGCGCCTGGAGGTGGAAGATGTCGAGCTCGAACCGCTTCGCTACTGGGAGAGTCCGGCCACGGGCGCCCGCTACCCGGTCGAGTGGGCCGTGCGCGTACCCTCGCTGTCGATCGATCTGCGCATCGCGCCGGTCCTGGATCGACAGGAGCTGAATCATACGGTGACCTACTGGGAAGGCGCCGTCGATGTCGATGGCAGTCATACCGGCCGCGGGTATGTCGAAATGACCGGGTACTCCGAAGCGGTCGACGTACATCGAGGCGGATGAGAAGGCGGGTTACGTGCTTCGAGATGGCGGGTAAGACGGTGGGTGAGACGACGAGTGAGACGGCGTACGAGAAGGCGGTGAGACGGCGGTGAGATGGTGGACGAGATGGCCGACAGAGATCAACTTACATCGCTGAACCTGCCGGACTACGACGTCCGCATCCGATCCGAAGCAGGAAAGCGCTTCGTCTACGATCCTCTTCGCCGCAAGTACGTCCGCCTCACACCGGAAGAGTGGGTTCGCCAGCACTTCCTCCAGTATCTGATGCGTGATTGCGGTTATCCCGGCTCGTTGATTGCGGTCGAGATGGGTTTTGCGTATCAAAACATGCCGCGGCGCGCGGACATCGTCGTGCACGACCGGCAGGGTGCGCCGTTCCTCATGGCGGAGTGCAAGGCGCCTGACGTGGGAATCGAGCAGTCTACGTTCGACCAGGTCGCACGGTATAACGTCGTCGTCAACGCACGTTTTCTGGCCGTTACGAACGGGATGCACCACTATTGCTGGCGCACCGACCGGGCGACGGGCACCCACGAATTTCTAAACGGCGTTCCATCGTTCGGCGCCCCGTCGATTCCTTGAATGAGCATTCGAACTATGAATTACGAAGAAGAATTCACCACGGCCGTCGAGGCCGTTCGCAGTGCGTCGTCGGTTTGCCGTTCCGTGCAGTCGGGGCTGGATCCTGCCTCTCTCGAAAAGGAGGATCGGTCTCCGGTGACCGTTGCCGACTTCGGCAGTCAGGCCGTCGTCTGCCGGGCCCTACTGGAGAGGTTTCCCTCCGATCCTGTCATCGCGGAGGAGGACTCGCAGATGCTGCAAGCGCCCGAGCATCACGAGCTCCTCGAGAAGGTCGTGGCGGAGGTGGGACGCGTCGCCCCGAAAGCCGACCGCGATGCCGTATGCCGGTGGATCGACCGGGGAAACGCCTCGGCCTACTCGGACCGCTTCTGGACCCTGGATCCGATCGATGGAACGAAAGGATTTCTTCGGGGGGATCACTACGCCGTGGCACTCGCCCTCCTCGTCGACGGGGAGATCCGGGTAGCCGCGCTCGCATGTCCGAATCTAAGCTTCGCGGCGCGGGGCAACGGGCCGCGGGGCGTCGTCTTTGCGGCGCATCGCGGCGAAGGAGCCTATCGCATTCCGCTCTCCGGAGAGCCGGTTCGCGAGCGCATCGGGGTAAGCCACGTAGCGCGCGGCGCGGAGGCGCGATTTTGCGAGTCGGTCGAGTCGGCCCACAGCTCACACGACGATGCAGCGGACGTGGCCGCCAGACTCGGTATTAAGAAGGCCCCGTATCGCATCGACAGCCAGGCGAAGTACGGTGTCGTGGCGCGAGGGGATGCCGACATCTACCTGCGTCTCACGACGCACACCGGATACGTCGAAAAGATCTGGGATCACGCGGCCGGGACGCTCGTGATCGAAGAGGCAGGCGGACGCGTTACGGATCTGCGCGGGCGGACGCTCGACTACACGCAGGGCGTTTTGCTCGCGCGCAACGCAGGCATCGTAGCGACGAACGGCCACCTGCACGAGGACGTCCTCCAAGCGCTCGACGCGGTGCTGGCCTCCTGACGCCGATCTGGCGAAAGCACGCCGACAGACGTCCTCCAACTCGTCCATCTGTTTTGCGTAGCAAAAGCGCAGATGTAGAAGAGGTCGTGAAGCAATCCCATCTTCGAGAGCAGCCGTTCCGGTCCGACGGCTCGGATGTAGCTCTGAGCCATGTTGCGGATGCGCGCTGCGAGGTCCTTCATACGGGCGTCGTCTCGTTGTTCGTAGTTTAAGGCGGGTCGCTATGTGACGATACTGACGCCATACCCATTGCCGCCGGATACGTCCCCGGAACCAAGCCAGACAGGCGGCCGCTACGCAGTATCGATATCCAATGTACGGCCCAGCATGTTTGACGAAAACGCCCAGATCGCTTGGAATGCGGCATACTGGCTTCTCCGAAGTGAGGCGAAGCGGCAGCTGCACGCACTGTATCCGGATTGCGACTGGCCTCTGGTCGAGGAGCACGACGAATGCGTTAATACGGTCATCGAAGCACAGGTCCGCATTTGTAGACGGGCGATGAGCGGACCGAATTCCGTTGCGAAACGGTATACATGATCGGGGCCGGTCCGGCCCCCTCCGTATTGCCCGAAAAACTTCTTTCAGCATGCACGATGATCTGATGGGTGCGGCTATCGACCTGGCCGTTCGCAATGTCCGGTCGGGAAAAGGTGGCCCGTTTGCGGCGCTGGTCGTTCAGGATGGCCGCATCGTCGGAGAAGGGACCAACTGCGTCACGTCCAGCAACGACCCTACCGCGCATGCAGAAATCAACGCCATTCGCTCGGCCTGCGCGGAGCTCCAGTCGTACCGGTTAAACGGATGCGAGCTGTACACGACGTGCGAGCCGTGCCCGATGTGTCTCGGGGCCATCTACTGGGCGCGCATCGACCGTGTGTACTATGCAGCGACGCGGGATGACGCCAGAGACGCCGGGTTCGACGATCGGCATATCTACGAGGAGCTAGCCCGATCGATTCCGCACCGCCGGATTGACATGATCCGTGCGCTGCCGGAGTCTGCCGCCAAAGCCTTCGATGCCTGGGCCGAGCAGTCCGATCGTGTTCCGTACTGATCGGCTGCGGATTCGAGCAGGCGCTCAGAAGGGGGTCATGAGACGAGGCTATCGCTCTCGACGAAGATGTTGCAGGCGATGCGATGCCCAACGACGCGCTCGCCGTCCTGCAGCTGGACCTTGATGGGACCGTGAAACGGTGCCTTCTCCACGACGGTCAGCTCCGTGCCGGGTAGCAGGCCGATTTCCTCGAGGTAAGCCAGCATCTCCGGGTCGGCGTCCGATACACGCTGGATGACGACGGAATGGCCGGCCTCTACGCCCGACAGCGGGTCATTCGTAATCTCGGCAATCTCCCCCTCGCGGGTCGGTATCGGATCACCATGCGGGTCGTGCGTGGGGTAACCGAGCAGCTCGTCCAGCTTTTCCTCAAACTCTTCTGAGATGTGATGTTCGAGATGTTCGGCCTCCTCGTGGATCTTGTCCCACGAGTAGCCCATCACTTCGCGAAGGTAGAGTTCGAGCAGGCGGTGATGGCGGATAATCTCGAGAGCCACCTTTTCGCCCGTCGTGGTTAGCTTCACGCCCCGGTACGACTCGTGTTCGAGCAGGCCGAGCTGCGCCAGGCGCTTGACCATATTCGTTACGGACGCCGAGGACACGTCCATCGAGCGGGCGATGTCGCTCGTGGAGACGGGCTCGCCCTCCTCCTGGAGCTGGTAGATGGCCTTCAGGTAGTCTTCGACCGCCTGGCTAAGCATGCGTCAGAAATCCGGGTGAATGGACGGTGCGTTCGGATCAAAATAGGACAATGGCTGAACACGAAATGGGAGCATATGATCCGCCGCATTCCTGCGTGATCGACCCGCCTGTGCCTCGAGACGCAATGTATCAACGGGCCTCTAACCGGCGTTAGATTCTCGGATAAGCACCCGGGCGAGCACGTCGGTCGGATCGATGATGACGACGGAATCTATTTCGTCTTCCGGAATGGCCAGCGGCAGCTCCGTGCATCCAAGAATGATGGCCTGCGCTCCTTTTCCGTGCAGGTGCTCGATCGCGCTCATCAGGCTCTGCCGGGCGATACCGGAGACGGGATTGGCCTGCGCCTTGATGCCGTACGACGGGTCGAAAATCGCCCGGTTCACGATGTTTTCCTGCACGTTCGTGTCTGGAAGAATGGGTTCGAAGCCATGGGCGGCAAGCGTCTTTCGGTAGAGTCCGTGCCGGTAGACCGCGAGCGTCGAGAGAATGCCGATGCGTTCGATGCCCTCGGTCTCACGCTGGATGTGTGCCACCGTCTCCTCGATCATGTGGATGAGCTTCATCCGGGAGCCGGCGTCGCGAAGGCGTTCTTGAACCAGGTCGAAGATGGCCGGGGCGTGCGCCGTATTGCACGGAATGCCGGCCGTGACGGCACCTATCTGATCGAGCTGAAGCGCGATCCGGGCGATAGCGTCGCCGGGGTTTTCTCCCGTTCCTTCGAACAGAAACGTGCTCCGATCGCGGATCCGCTCCGGAAAGGAGAGCAGTGCGACGGATGGATGGTCCTGGTCTTTCGAACCCACCGTACGGTCGAAGATCTTGCGAACCAGGTCGAGTCCGGCGTACGGACCCATTCCCCCGATGACACCGATTATGTTATCCTGACTCATGTGTTATAGACTAAACGGCTATCCGCCTGGATGCTATCAGGCCGCGTGCAACGCCAAGGCGTCCGTGTTGATCCGTCGACGTGGGCGCGTTCCCGCTTCTTTAAGAGTCTGCAAAACCGTCTACGGACGCCAGTTTGAGAAACCGCGCAGGAAGGGGCCCCGTTGATTGCGGTTGCATACCTACCTATTTTCATACTTTGATTCCTCGCGGAGCAATTCAGTGAGCCCATTGGGTTCGGCGTCGATTATCGTGCCCGGTCGTCTAATGGCAGGACAGCGGCCTTTGGAGCCGTCGGTGGAGGTTCGAATCCTCCCCGGGCAACTACACCGTACGGTGTCCGCCGCCGGACGATTCTGTTCCGTCACGACGGAAGGTCCGTTAAGGAAATGGTCGCCAGGGACAGGTGCCCATCGATCCTGCATCGAACCGATGCAGGTTTTTTGTTGAATAGATCTTCAGACATGCGTACTGCCGTTAAGGACATCCCCATCACCATTTTTTCCGGACGATCACACCCCGCTCTGGCCCGTAAGATCGCGGCGGCGTACGGAAAGGAGCTCGGCCTCCTCACCATCAAAAACTTTTCCGATGGCGAAATCTACGTCCGCTACGGGGAGTCGATCCGCGGTTCGGACGTCTTCATTATCCAGAGTACGCATCCGAGCTCGGACCACTGGATGGAACTGCTGCTCCTCATCGACGCCGCAAAACGCGCGTCGGCGGAGAGGATAACCGCCGTAGTTCCATACTTCGGCTACGCCAGGCAGGACCGCAAGGACCAGCCCCGCGTGTCGATCGCCGCGAAGCTGATGGCGGATATGCTGACGACGGCGGGCGTGGACCGCATCCTTACGATGGACCTGCATGCGCCGCAGATTCAGGGGTTCTTCGATGTTCCGGTGGATCATTTGTACGGATCCGCTGTTTTTATCGACTATTTTAAGAATCTCGACCTGGGGAACGCCGTCGTCGTGGCACCAGACGTAGGTTCGCTCAAGATGGCGCGCGCGTATGCCAAGCGGCTTCACGCTGATCTGGCGGTCATCGACAAGCGACGCCCGCGCCAGAATGAGGCGGAGGTAATGAATATCATCGGTGAAGTTAAGGGCCGTAATGTCATCCTGATTGACGACATGGTTGATACGGCGGGAACGCTCACGAACGCCGCGAACGCGCTACGAGCGGAGGGTGCAGTGGAAATTATGGCGGCGTGTACGCATCCGTTGCTTTCCGGCCCGGCCTACGATCGGATCGAAAGCTCGGCTATCGGCAGAATGGTCGTGACCGACACGATCCCGCTCCGGCGTCCATCCGACGGAATCGACGTGATTAGTGTCGCGGAGCTGTTCTCCGATGCCATCCGACGCATTTATACGGATGAATCGGTTTCGACGCTTTTCGTCGATTGACCCGGACGGCGTTATCCGAACGCACAGATTGTTTACGACATTCAAAAGCAAAAGGCAGAAGGTACGATACCATGGAGGCCATTACGCTCGAAGCGCAGGACCGAGATGTCGGTAAGAAGGCAACACGTGCCGTTCGCCGCGAAGGCAACGTTCCGTGCGTGTTGTACGGACACCATACCGACTCGGTCAGTTTCCAGATACCGGAGGCGTCGCTCAAGCAGCTCATCTACACGACGGAAACGCATGTCGTGAACGTGAAGCTGGACGGCAAAGAATTCAGCTGCATCCTGAAGGATGCCGACCTGCATCCCGTCACGGATCGGCCTATCCATGCCGATTTTCTCGTGCTGGAGGCCGGGGAGATGGTCAATCTCGTCGTACCGGTTCGTTATCACGGGACGCCGATCGGACAGAAGGAAGGGGGCAACACCCAGGTAATCCTGCACGAGATAGAGGTTCGATGCCTGCCGCAAGACATTCCGGCCCACATCGAGGTCGATATCGCCGGACTCAATATAGGTGATGCCATCCACATCGAAGATCTCGAGGTAGAAGGTGCCGAGATTCTCGGACGCCCCGAGCAGACCGTCGTGACGGTCGTCGCCCCGCGGGCTATCGAAGAGGTCGAGGAGGAAGAGGAAGAGCTCGAAGTCGAACTCGACGAAGAAGGCCGTCCGATTCTTCCGGAAGATGCCGAAGAAGGAGAAGCCGGCGAGGAGGCCGGAGAGGCCGAAGAGGAGGACGAGGAATAAGCTCGTCCCAGGACTCTCCGATCGTCGTTCCCCCGACGTCCGTCCATCATGTCGAAGTCGAAGCGTCTTATCGTCGGACTGGGAAATCCCGGACCGAAATACGAGGGGACGCGCCACAACATCGGATTTGAAGTAGCTGATGCGGTGGCCGAACACTCCGGGATCGTACTCGAGCATGGGCGCGGCGACGTGCTGATAGGCTTCGGTCGCGTGCGGAGTTATCCGTTCGGCGTCGCGAAGCCGCTTACGTACATGAACCGAAGCGGGAAAGCCGTACGAACCCTCCTTGGCGTGCATCGCATCGAACCGCACGAAATGCTGGTTGTCGTCGACGATATCAACCTGGAGGTCGGCCGGATTCGTATTCGCCCGTCGGGTAGTGCGGGAGGACACAACGGCGTGCAGGACATCATCGACCGCCTCGGGCATGACGACTTTCCGCGGCTGCGATGCGGCGTGGGGAGTGATTTTGCGCGCGGCGGACAGGTCGATTACGTTCTTTCACCCTTCGATGCAGACGAACGCGCCGTGATGGATGAAGTCGTTCTACGGGCGAGAGACGCTGCCGAAACGTTCGTTTGCGAGGGCGTCACCGCGGCCATGAATCGATTCAACTGACCGTGCGTGATCTTCCGGCTCCACGCGATACCGGGAAGCACAGTCGATATGCCGGTGCGGAACGAAAGATTGCGGGCGGACGCCAATCGTTAGCAGATTTCAATTAAATCAATAGAGGGACACCCGAGTCAATGACCGCTGAAACGATAACCCTTCTTATTCCGATAGCGGGACTGCTCGCACTGGCCTATGCCTTCCAGCGCACACGCTGGATCAACCGGCAGGACGCGGGAACCGACGAGATGATCGAGATCGCCGGTCACATCGCCGACGGTGCGAGAGCGTTCCTTCGCCGCGAGTATCGCGTCCTGATCGTCTTCGTCATGGCCGTCGCGGCGATTCTGGCCGTGGTGAATATGAACCAGGTGAACTCGTCGTGGCTGATCGCCGTGTCCTTCGTGGTAGGAGCATTTGCGTCGGGGCTCGCCGGATTCATAGGCATGACCGTCGCCACGCGCGCCAACGTCCGCACGACCCACGCCGCACGGACCGGCCTCGCTCCCGCCCTCAACGTGGCGTTTTCGGGCGGACTCGTGATGGGGCTCAGTGTGGTGGGGCTGGGCGTGCTCGGACTCAGCGGGCTGTTCATTATCTACACCGGCACCGGCTGGGACGCCATCAAGGTCATCAACGTTATCTCGGGCTTCTCCCTCGGGGCATCCTCCATCGCGCTCTTCGCGCGCGTCGGCGGAGGCATCTATACGAAGGCGGCGGACGTAGGGGCCGACCTCGCCGGGAAGGTCTATGAAGGCATTCCGGAAGACGATCCGCGAAATCCGGCCACGATTGCGGACAATGTCGGCGACAACGTCGGCGACGTGGCAGGCATGGGGGCCGACCTTTTCGAGAGCTTCGTCGGATCGATCATCGGTACCATGGTCCTCGGCACCGCCTTCATCGCCTCGTTTCAGTCCGCCGGCGTACCCGAGATGAATGCGGTCATCCTGCCGCTCGTCATCGCCGGCGTCGGCGTCGTTGTATCCATTGTCGGGTCGATGTTCGTCAAGGTCAAGGAAGGCGGTAACCCCCAGTCCGCACTGAATATGGGGGAGTTCGGGGCGGCCTTCATCATGGCGGTGGCGTCCTATTTCATCATCACGGGCATGCTGCCCGCCGAGTGGACGGTCACGGGCGAGGCGCCCGGGGCCGCCTTCGCCGAATACACGTCGCTCGGCGTTTTCTGGGCCGTGATCATCGGTCTCCTCTCCGGAACGGCCATCGGGTTGATCACGGAATACTACACGTCGACGCACCGGCGTCCGACGAACGGCATCGCCGAGCAGAGCATTACGGGCGCAGCCACCAACATCATCGCAGGGCTCGGTGTGGGGATGTATTCGACGGGTCTTCCTGCAGTGGTGCTCGCACTGGCGATCATCGGCGCGTTCCATTTTGCCGGACTCTACGGGATCGCCATCGCCGCGGTCGGCATGCTGTCCGTCACCGGCATACAGCTCGCCGTCGATGCCTACGGACCGATCTCCGACAACGCAGGCGGCATCGCCGAAATGGCAGGACTGCCTAAAGAGGTGCGCGAGCGTACCGACAAGCTCGACGCCGTCGGCAACACCACGGCCGCCATCGGGAAGGGATTCGCCATCGGTTCGGCCGCGCTTACGGGACTGGCACTGTTTGCCGCGTTCATGCAGCAGGCGCAGGTGCCTAACATCGACGTAGCAAATCCGACCATTCTTGCTGGACTCCTGCTCGGCGCGATGCTGCCGTATGTGTTTTCCGCTATGGTCATGGGGGCGGTCGGCCGCGCGGCAGGAGACATGATCATCGAAGTAGGTCGCCAGTTTAGAGAGATCCCGGGTCTCCGAGAGGGCACGGCGAAGGCCGAATATACGCGGTGCGTCGACATCTCGACAAAGGCGGCCATTCGCGAGATGGTCGCTCCGGGCGTGTTGGCGCTTGTCGTTCCCGTCTCGATCGGCTTCATCGACAAGAGCATGCTCGGCGGACTCCTCGCCGGCGTCCTCGTATCCGGCGTCCTGTTCGCCATTTTTCAGTCCAACGCCGGCGGTGCGTGGGACAACGCGAAGAAGCTCATCGAAGGTGACATCACGGTGGACGGCGTCGTGCACGGCAAGGGCAGCGACGCGCACAATGCCTCGGTCGTCGGCGACACGGTCGGTGATCCCCTGAAAGACACGAGCGGACCGAGCCTGAACATTCTCATCAAGCTCATCGCCGTCGTGGCCCTCGTCATCGCCCCCCTCATCGCCTGACGGACGAGTCCAACTATTCAGTCCGATGGAAAAAGTCCGGCGTGCGTTCGCGCCGGACTTTTTTTGCGTGATGTGGATCGTGGGCTGCTTACTTTCATCGCGAAGCATCCGTTTGCGCCGTGCCAACTTTTGCCGGCCTGTGCAGTTAGATCCCACGGATGTCGTCGGTGGCTGCTTGCGATCTCGTTTTGCGATCGGCGTCGGCCTGCGATTTCGTTTGCGGCCGGGGTGCGCTTGCGATTCCGTTCGCCGTGCCGATTCACCACGTACGGGCTTCCGCCGCGAACCGTCTCGCGACAGCCGATATGCTTATATTGCCGATCGACGCTCCGGTATTGATTTCTTTTCTCGCATAAGACGCCTTTCGATAGACACGCGATCATGGCCAAGATTGAAGTCACGATGCCCAAGATGGGCGAGAGCATCACCGAAGGAACCGTCATCTCCTGGCACAAGGAGCCCGGTGACGCCGTCGAAATGGATGAGATTTTGCTGGAGATCGGAACCGACAAGGTCGATACGGACGTGCCGTCCCCGGCGGAGGGCGTGCTCGCTGAAATTCTGGTAGAAGAAGGTGCGACGGTCGATGTCGGCACGACGATCGCCTATATCGAGACGGAGGTCGAAGCCGGCGAAGGGGAGAGCTCCGATGAGGCGCCGCCCGCGGAGGACGCTCAAGAGGTATCCGGATCCGATGCTGAAACCGACGAGGCATCCGAGGGTGAGGCCGAGCCGGTTGCAGACGAGGATTCGTCCAGCGATGAGCGTGCGGGCGCCGACGACTCGGGCGAGGCTACAGTCGAGGCATCCGGCGAGGCGTCCGAAGATATGTCCGGCGACGCCGGCGAGGTCGAGCCGCACCTGGACGTGAAGCCGACGGGCGGCGGTCGTGTAGAGGTCGTTATGCCCAAGATGGGCGAAAGCATCACGGAAGGCACCGTGCTGACGTGGCACAAGCAGCCGGGGGACGAGGTTGATCTCGACGAAACGCTGCTCGAAATCGGAACGGACAAGGTGGATACCGAGGTACCGTCACCTTCGGCCGGGGTGTTGAGCGAAATCCTCGTCGAAGAAAACGAGACCGTAGATGTCGGCACGCCGCTGGCCATCATCGCGACGGGCGAGGCCGCGACCGATACGCCCGAAGAGGCGCCGCAGCAGCCCGACGAGTCGGCGGAACGTTCCGCTCCAACGGGCGACGGGGAAGGCGCCGGCAAAGAAGGTGAAGGCGCTGGTGATCGCGCAGGGGAGGATGATGGCGCGAGTGACGGTGCGGCGCGCGATATTCCACGCAAGGCGTCTGACGGACGCTTTTTCTCACCGCTCGTACGCTCCATCGCCGAAAAGGAAGGGCTCTCGGTGGACGAGCTGGAATCCATCGAAGGAACGGGTCGCGACGGTCGTGTGACCAAGGAAGACGTCCTCGCGTACCTCGAGGATCGCGCCGAGGCGAAGACGGATAAGAAGGCGACGACGGAAAGGAAGTCGACGCCGTCGGCATCGCCGGCTGAACAACGCAAGGAGCCGGCGTCTCCGGAACCGGTGGCGCAATCGTTGAGCGACGGAGACGTATACGATGGCCGGGTGGAGGTCGTCAAGATGGATCGCATGCGGCAGATTATCGCCGAGCATATGGTGCGTTCGAAGGCGACGTCCGCACACGTCACGTCGTTCGCCGAGGCCGACGTGACGAATCTCGTCAAATTCCGCGAGGCGAATAAAGAGGAGTTCCAGGAACGGGAGGGTGTCAAGTTGACCTACACGCCGTTCTTCGTTCACGCTGCCGTAGATGCGCTTCGCGAGTATCCGATTCTCAACGCCTCGGTCATGGAGGAGGAGATCGTCATCAAGAAAGACCTGCACATCGGGATCGCGGTTGCCATCGGCAATGCGGGTCTCGTCGCGCCCGTAATCCGAAGTGCCGGACAGAAGAGCGTGGCCGGACTGGCCCATGCGGCGGCCGATCTCGCCGAGCGGGCCCGCAGCAAGCATCTGCAGCCCGATGAGCTGCAGGGGGGAACGTTTACGATCACAAACATCGGCTCGTTGGGCTCCCTGATGGGCACGCCCATCATCAATCAGCCGCAGGTAGGTATCCTCGCCGTTGGCGCGATCAAAAAACGTCCCGTCGTGATCGAAGACCCGGACCTGGGCGACATTATCGCCGTACGCCACATGGTGTATCTCTCCCTGTCGTACGACCACCGGATTATCGACGGAGCGGTGGGATCCGCCTTCCTGCAGCGATTTGCTTCGGCGCTGGAGTCCGTCGACGCCGACTTCGAGCTCTAGGGTCTCGTGACGTCAACCCGCGTACATTCATACGCGGACCAACGTCACGAAGCTCTAGGTAGCCCCTATCGTAAGAAAGCCCCGCTCGCGGAATCCGCAGGCGGGGCTTTTCTCGTAAAGGCGAAAGGCCCGGTCCCCGGATACGTGATCGCCAGAACCGTTCCGTAGGGGCCGAGCCTTTCTCTATGTAAAGCGGTTCGTCATGGGATGGCGCGCACCCCGGGGACCGTTTGTTTGTTTGGGGGCCGTTCTTACTGGAAGAGCTGCAGGACGGATTGCGGCGCGGCGTTCGACTGTGC
>JBBDTI010000026.1:43953-46553 GCA_040904565.1 Rhodothermales bacterium | reverse complement strand
GTAGCGCGTGAGACCGTAGCGCGTGAGACCATAGGAAGTGCGCGTGTCGCGGGCATACGCGGTATCATTGGAGCACACAATACATTTATCGGATGCACGCCGCAGCGTTTCCGGCGTAGTGGGAATGTTACGATCGGTCGGCCGCGATCGTGAACGTCGAACCGATTCCAGATGGGTGGGACGGGTCGTCACGCGCCGGGAATGCCTGGCTCCGTCATGGCCCGAATGTCGAGCGTTTCGTCCAACTCTTCGTCGGAGAGGAGATTCATCTCCTTCACGACGTCGCGAATAGAGCGGCGTTCGGCCGCCGCCTTCTTCGCGACCTGTGACGCTTTGTCGTACCCGATGGCTGCATTGAGCGCCGTTGCGATCGAGGGATTTAGCTCTAGCAGCTCGCGGCATCGCTCGCGGTCGGCCTCGATGCCTTCCACGCAGCGCGTGCGAAAGGCGTCGCAGGCACCGGTGAGACTGGAGATGCTTTCCATAACGGCGTGCGCCATGACCGGCATCATCACGTTCAGCTCGAAATTTCCGTGCTGTCCGCCTACGGTAACGGTGGTATGGTTGCCCATAACGCGCGCACAAACCATCATCATCGCTTCGCTGAGGACCGGGTTGACCTTCCCCGGCATGATCGACGATCCGGGCTGCACGGCCGGAAGTCGAATTTCGGCGAGGCCGCTCGTGGGGCCGCTCGAAAGATGACGGAGGTCGTTGGCGATCTTCATGAGAGAAACGGCGAGGGCGTTCAACGTCCCTGAGGCGCTCACATACGCATCTTTGGCAGCCTGAGCTTCGAAATGATTGTCCGCCTCTCGAAAGGGCAGTCCGGTCAGATCACCGATGTACGCGATGGCCTTATCCGGGAAGTCGGGGTGACGGTTGATGCCCGTCCCCGTCGCCGTGCCCCCGAGGGCGAGTTCGGCGAGTTCGTTCGAGGCCACCCGCAGCCTTCGTACGGCGTGTTGCAGCTGCGAGGCATACCCCCCAAACTCCTGCCCGAGACGAACGGGTGTCGCATCCATCAGGTGGGTCCGCCCGCTCTTGATGACATCGTCGAACGCTTCAGCCTTTGCGTCCATGGCCTCTTGCAAGCGGACGACGGCAGGTATGAGGTCCCGCTCGATGGCAACGCGGGCAGCCACGTGCATGGCAGACGGAATGACGTCGTTCGACGACTGCGACATATTCACGTCGTCGTTCGGATGGACGAGCTTGCTCCCCCGATCTCCGCCGAGGGATTCGGACGCGACGTTCGCTATGACCTCGTTCGCGTTCATGTTAGTGGAGGTTCCGCTTCCGGTCTGGAAGATGTCGATCACAAACTGGTCGTCGAAATCCCCCCGGATTACAGCCTGCGCCGCCTCGATGATCGCCTCTGCTTTGTCGACGACAAGCATGTCGAGATCCCGGTTGGCGCGAGCCGCAGCCAGTTTTACGACGCCGAGCGCTTCGATGAACGCTCGTGGAAAGCGGAGATCACTGATCGGAAAATTATCGGCGGCACGTTGCGTCTGCGCTCCGTAGAGCGCATCGGCAGGAACGCGAACGTCACCAAGTGAATCTTTCTCGATACGAAACTCTGACATGGCTGGGCGATGTTATTCGTCGGACTATCTATAGCAGTATACAGCCGAACTAACGATTAGGTAATGAATTATCGATTGCACGTTGTTTGGAGTATGTTACGCCTCTGCCGGATCGACCGCTTCGTCGCCCATTTTTGAACTGAGATTATGCCCGTTATCACTTCCGTCTCTCGCATGCAATCGTGGGCCGACGCGCGGCGCGCGGAGGGGCGCCGCCTCGGTTTGGTTCCTACGATGGGCGCGCTTCACGCGGGACACCTTGCACTGGTGCGCGAGGCCGTAGAACGGGCCGACGATGTGGTCGTATCCAATTTCGTGAATCCAACCCAGTTTGGCCCGAACGAAGACTACGAACGGTATCCACGGGAAAGCGAGCACGACATCCGCCTCTTGAAAGAAATCGATCCTTCGATCGTTACGTTTGCGCCCACCGTCGGCGAGATCTATCCGGATGGCGTAGAGGCCTCGCGTACGTGGGTAGAGGTGGACGAGCTCGACCGGCATCTGTGCGGTCGTTTCCGGGAGGGACATTTTCGAGGCGTGACGACCGTGGTCATGAAGCTCCTGCATGCCTGCAAACCAGACGTGGCGGTATTCGGACTGAAAGATGCCCAGCAGTTCGTCATTATCGATCGGATGGTGCGCGACATGCTGCTCGACGTCGAAATCGTCGGAGTGCCCATCGTACGTGAGGCTGACGGACTGGCCTATTCATCGCGGAACGTTTACCTGACGCCCGAGCAGAGGGCTTCGGCCACGATGCTTTCGCAAGCGGTCGAAGAGGCGGAGCGGCGCATTCTGAAGGGGGAACAGCGGTCTGGACCCCTTGTTGAATCGATGCGCTCGATGCTGGACGGGGAGGAGGATCTCGAGGTACAGTACGTGGAAGTGGTGGATGCTGCGACGTTACAGCCCGTAGAAGTCATCGATCCCGGTCAGCGCGTCCTCGCTGCCGTAGCAGCGTACGTCGGAGCGACGAGGTTGATCGACAACGTATTCGTACGGGCGCCG
>JBBDTI010000026.1:13727-43853 GCA_040904565.1 Rhodothermales bacterium | reverse complement strand
TGTCTATTCTGAGGGATATATCCCGACTCATGACCATTACCATGTTCAAGGCGAAGTTGCACAGACTTCGCGTTACGGAGGCCGATCTGTATTACGAGGGCTCCATCACGGTTGACCGGGAGCTCCTGGAAGTCAGCGGGATTTTACCGTATGAAAAGGTGCAGGTCGTCAACGTCAACAACGGCACGCGCCTGGAGACCTATACCATTCCGGGCGAAGCCGGCAGCCGAACGGTGAAGCTGAACGGTCCGGCCGCTCGGCTGGCCGCGCGGGATGACGAGGTGATCGTCATCTCCTATGCCGACATGGAGCCTGAAGAGGCGCGCCGGCACCGGCCCCGCGTCGTACTCGTCGACGAGAATAACGACCCGACGGACGTGCTCGATCTCGAAATGACGGATCATGCGCCGGAGCTGGCCGCGGATCTGCCGGACGATCTTCTCACAGCCTGATCCGATCGTTACGCATCACGGTCGCCGCGCGAATTCGCATCACGGCGTTCGTAGGCTTCGATGATGTCCTTGACCAGCTGATGTCGCACGACGTCCGACCGGTCGAAGTAGACGAAGTTGACGCCTTTCACGTTGGAGAGCAGACTCTGCACCTCGACGAGTCCGCTACGATCTCTCGAGGGAAGGTCCGTCTGCGTTACGTCGCCCGTGACGATGGCGCGGCTGTTGATGCCCAGACGCGTAAGAAACATCTTCATCTGAAGCGACGTCGCGTTCTGGGCCTCATCGAGAATGACGAAGGAGGAGCTGAGCGTTCTCCCTCGCATGTAAGCGAGGGGGACGATCTCAACGATGTTCTTCTCCATCAGCGATCGGAGCTTCTCACCAGAGAGCATGTCTTCCAGGGCGTCGTACAGGGGGCGCAGGTAGGGATCTACCTTCTCCCGAAAATCGCCGGGCAGAAACCCGAGCCGTTCTCCGGCTTCCACGGCCGGCCTGGAGAGTACGATACGCTTCACCTGTCGCGATTTTAATGCAGAGACGCCCAGTGCGACGGCCGTGTACGTTTTTCCCGTACCTGCCGGTCCGATGGCGAAGACGAGGTCGTTCGTTCGGGCCGCATCAACGAGCCGCGCCTGGTTCGGCGTTTTGGCACGAACGGCCCCGCCCGAAGGAGTGAAGAGGACGACGTCACGATGCTCCGCATCGTAGGAGCCCGCGCCGTCACCTGAGAGGAAAAGCGCCAGGACCGTGTCCACGTCCTTCTCGGTCAGATTCCCGTTCCGGCTCAGGATAACGATGAGCTCGTTGACGATCCGCTCGACGGCGTCGAGCGCTTGCTCTTCACCTTGCAAGATGAGCTCGTGTCCGCGCGCCGTGATCTGCGTATCCGGGAAGGCGGCTTCCACCTTGCGGAGATAGATGTCGTTGAATCCGTATAGAAGAAGGGGTTCAGCGCCTTCGATCTTGAGTGTCTTCTCCGCCAAAGTCGGTTTCTGATCCTGTTTCGTTCCAGTGATGGGAAGCCGGATCATACGAACGAGAATCTCCTTCGATTTATCCGACGTTGTAGTGCGTAGGGTGAACGCGCCTCCGAGACGGCCGTTTCACGCGAGGTACGATTGACGTCTCTCATGAAGTTCCATCCGTATAAATAGATTATGAAACGTCGGCTGGTCGTCGAGTTCACCAAAATGAATGGTGCAGGCAATGACTTCATCGTCATTGACAACCGCTTCTATCACTTTTCCGATCAGGAACTCAGCGATTTTGCGCCGCGCCTGTGCCGCCGCAGCTTCGGCATCGGCGCCGACGGTATTCTGACCTTCAATCCGCCCAGGCAGGACGGTCACGACTACCGGATGCGGTACGTCAATTCGGATGGGAGCGTCGGTACGATGTGCGGTAACGGAGCCCGTTGCCTCGCGCGATTCGCCCGCCGGGCCGGACTCACCTCACCGGAGCTCACGTTCGAGACGGATGCGGGCGTATTTCGTGCGGTGGTGCCGGAGGACGAGGAGGCGCCCGTGCGGGTGTATCTGGATGCTCCCCGACACTTCACGCCCGACCGGGCGCTGGCGTCGGTTCAGGAGACGTTGGGCGGGGACGCACATTATATCTGGACGGGAACGGAGCATCTGGTGTGTTTCGTGAACGACGTGGAATCGGTGCCCGTCGCGCAGTGGGGACCTCGCATTCGAAGGGATCCCGACCTCGCTCCCGCCGGCGCCAACGTCGACTTCGTAGAGATCGAAGCAGAACCGGCGGGTCGAATCGTCGTGCGGACGTATGAAAAGGGCGTCGAGAGCGAGACGTATGCGTGCGGCACGGGAGCCGTCGCCGCGGCCCTCACGGCGCGCATGCTCGGTCGGGTCGACGTCAATCGCGTGGAGGTGGACATGCCGGGGGGGCGGCTCGTCGTAGGATTCGAGGTGGACGGCGAAGCGATCCGCGATCTGTACCTGGAAGGTCCGGCGGATGTAGTCTTTCGTGGTACCGTGGAGGTGTGAAGGCTTCGGGGCGGCATCAATCCCCTGCCCTCCGGCATAAAAGTGGCCGCGGGGTTTAGCATATAAGAAAGGAGACGCCCGGCAGGCGGACGTCTCCTCTTCTAACGGGTCACGGGCTTTTTCGGGCAGCTCTCGATTACTGCTGGAACCGGCTGCGATAATCCGAGATGTCGGCCGCTTCACGGAGTGACGTCAGCCAGCTGTTCTGGATACGGCCCCGGCGCTGCTGAAGCAGCTGCTGCCGGATTGTTTCTCGCTGCGCCTCTGTAATGGCTGTCGGTTCTTCGACGTCGATCACGCGAAGTATGTAGGCGGCGTTCCGGCCCTCGATGACGCGCGAGGTTTTGCCTTCATCCAGTCCCATCGCCGTGCCCACAAACTTCGGTTCGGCACCCAGGCCGGGGATGACGTTGGAGCCGAAGCCCAGGTCGGTCGCCGTTTGTATCTCCGTACCGAGTGCCTGTGGTAGGCCGTCGAAGCCGGCGGACGCATACGCACTGCGCAGTCGCTCACCGAGAAGCTCTTTTTTCTTATCGACGTAAACTCGGGGTTCCACCTCGGCGCGGACCTCCTCGAAGGGGCGGTAGCCCTCGGGGACGATATCGTTTACGTACGCCACGACGAAGACGTCGTTGAGCTCGATGACGCTGCTGATATCCCCTTCATCTGCCGACTCGAGGAATGTCAGAATGGCCCGGCTGTTGCCGAGGACGGGAATAAACTGCTGACCCTCCTCGACCTGAACCTGCTGGACGGTGAGACCGAGGCGTTCGGCTTCCTCATTGAAATTGCCGGACTCTCCCGCGTAATAAACCAGATCATCCAGCTGATCCTGAATGTCGTTCAGCGTCGCCACGTCCGTCCGAATGTCGAGCGCGAAATCTGCGACCTTCACCTCCTGAGCGGCCCGCGCGTTTACACGGATGAGATGATAGCCGAGCTGCGTCTTGATGGGTCCAACAACCTGTCCGATGGATGCGCTGAAAGCCGCATCTTCGAACGGAGCGACCATCTGCCCGCGGGCAAACCAGCCGAGGTCACCACCCTCCGATGCCGATCCATCCTGTGAATACTGCCGTGCCATACTCTCGAAATCGGTTTCACCGGACGTGATCTGATTGCGCACGTCCACGAGTGTCTGACGAATGTCGGCGTCCTCTTCCGGTGATCGGAGGAGGATGTGCTGTGCATGCACGACCTCGTTGTCCGCCGGCCGAACGTCGCGCAACTTGACGAGGTGAGCGCGTCCGCCTGCCGAGATCGGCCCCAGTACGGCACCGACCTCAGGATTTGGAAAGACGGCTTCCGCAATCTCTGGATCCAGGTCTGGGGCCGCCAGCCATTCATCCGAGAACGGCAGCTGCGATGCATTGCGCGTCACGAAGACGGAATCGTCCTCCGCGGCGGCAAACGTCGGTTTGAGCCGCTCGAGTTCCGCGAAAACGGCGGCCGTATCGGCGGCGGTGGGAACCGTCGAGCGCGTGACGTAGCGAATGGAGTACGTGCGGCTTCGCGCATAGTCCTCCCGCTGTTCCTCGTAAAAGTTTTCCAGGTCGGCTTCGGTGACGGTTACCGAATCATTGGGAATCGACGCGTAACGGAGTCCGACCCATTCTACGTCGAGTCGGAGGTTGCGTCGCCGGTATTCGTCGAGCACATCCTGGTCGGTCACGCGAACCGTCGCGCCGATGAGATTTTCCATTTTCTCGGCGCGTCGAACGGAGCGCAGATACTGTTCGATCTGTATCCAGTCTTGCTGGGCCTCCGGATTGTTGATGAAGCTCTGCAGGAGGGCCCGGTTGACGTTGCCTGCTTCATCTCCAAAGTACGAACGAATGATGGGGTGGGGATTGTCGCCCATCACCATGTCGTAGATCTCCTCGTCCGTGACGGTGATCCCGAGCCGATCCATCTCGTGCTCGCGCAGCTTATTTTCCACCATCTGCTGAAAGATCTGATCCCGCTGCTGTTCGAGCATCTGCGGGGGCATCGTCTGGCCCGACTGCTGCTGGAACTGCTGGACCTGCTGATCGACGTTCTGGATATAATCCTGATAGGTGATGGCATCACCGTCGACGACGGCCACGTCCGTACCTCCGCTCACGCCCACCGCGTCGAGTCCGCCGGAATCCTGCAGCACCCAGATCACGCCAAATGCAAACACGAGAATCCACAGGACCACACCCGTGTTTTCGCGCATGTTGTTCATTGTGCCCATAAGGCAACCTCCGTCCCGTCTAAGTTCTTGCCTTTAAATACACGTTCTGCTTCGCCGGATCAGGGTTCCGCGAGTGCGGTGCCCGGTGACGTGGAAGGGAAAAAACCACGTCGAGCGACGACAGCGCGTTGCGAGGGACCACGGCGCTTCACATGAAGCTGTCCCCAAAAAAGTGCGCTAATATACTTGGCTGGATGCCAATTGTTCGACGAAGATACAGGAAACAGGGGCGTCGTGCGGTGTGCCCGTATAGTAACGGTTCACGAGCGGCCGTTCATACAAAAAGCGCACTCGGAACGGGGTCCGCGTGCGCCTCGGGATGGCGTTCCGTGGTATGGGAGGCGGCTGCGACCGACGGCCGGTCTTACGCCGCCTTGGACCGGGTCTCGTTGAGTCGGGTGCGCAGCGTAAGAAGAATCTTACCGAGAATCTGCGAGATGCGTGCTTCGGTGAGATTGAGCAGAGAAGCTATTTCTCGAAGCGTCAGGTCTTCGAAGTAGTACAGCGCGAGGATGGTCTGTTCCCGTTCGGTAAGCTCCTTGATGAGCGTCGCGACATAGTCGTAGAACGAGTCCTTGTCGATCTGCTCGAAGTTGTCTTCGGCATCTTCATTGGGGAGGGACTCCAGGAGTGCCTGTTCTCCCTCGACGCCCGTGGGTTCGTGCAGGGACAGGGAATAGCGGCTCTGCGCGTCACGGAGGAGCGTATGGTAATCGGACAGCGACATGCCCAGGTAGTCGGCGACGTCCTGATCTTCCGGCTCGGCGCCGAGCATCTGACGAAGCGTTTCGATGGCGGAGTGGGCTTCCGCCAGCATGCGGCGACGCTCACGCGGGAGCGCGTCGATGGACCGCAGGTAGT
Source organism: Rhodothermales bacterium (assembly GCA_040904565.1). Classification (GTDB taxonomy): domain Bacteria; phylum Bacteroidota; class Rhodothermia; order Rhodothermales; family VXPQ01; genus JBBDTI01. Next base: position 38,313 of record JBBDTI010000026.1, on the reverse strand, counting down.
CGACCAGCGCCCCGCGAATTCGTCCGTACGAGTACGAAACGAAGGGCGTCCCGCGGTCGGGGTCGTAGCTGTCGAGAGCTTGAAGCAGCCCGAGGAGTCCGACGTCCTCCAGGTCTTCGCGTGTTGCGAGAGGATGATCGGGGATACTCAACCGACCGATGAGTGACCGCACGAGTGGTACCGCCGCGAGTACGACGGCTTCACGATTGGCCGGTGTCGGGTCCTTCGCGTGAGCTTCGGCGAGCGTCTGTAGATCTTGAGACATATCGGGCGGAAGTAGTGAGCCGTGGTGTGGAGCCTAGTTGTAGGCAGGTGCTATGCCGCTTTGGCTTCGCGCTGCTCCTGTTCGTTCGCCCCTGAGTCGTCGTTCCCCGTCGAACCGTTCGCCGATCCTGCCGGCTTGTCGGCAAGGGCGGGGGGTGTTTGAGCCAGGATGCGGTTGATGGTGACGTCACCCAGTATGAGCAGCAGGTATACGCCCAGGCCCGTACCAAATCCGATCAGAATCGTCCGCTCCAGGGGAGCGTACGTCCAGAGCTGATTGAGGAAGGCGAGAAGGCCTGCCAGTCCGCTAAACTGTGTGTAAAGTGCACGCATGGTGGGTACTTCGGACTATCGTCGTGTGACGTTTCAGCATTTACTTAAGTGCTTCAACAAGATGCATGCCATGTGTAAGGCAGTGCGGCGCGTTATCTATCTCGTCGTACTGCGGCGCGAAGAGGGGACCTTCCCCCGTTCACGCTTAAGTATCGGCTTAATAGACCGCGAATTAAGCGGGTAGACTATTTTTTTAAGGCGGATCCACCGATTCGGCCAGCAGGGTGCGTCCGGCATTAACGGTGCGGGCCAGATCCTCGAAGGCCCTCCGCACGGGTCCTTCGTGTCGCGCGGCCGGCGTCTGCTTCATTACGGAACTTCGTATGGAACGGGAAAAAGGTACCCAGCCAAGGTAATTTGGTAACTGCCCCGTGAAGCGTTCCGTGATCTCACTGAAACGATCCGCCACGCTCGAGGCGTCCTCGGCAGAGTCCGCGAAGTTTACGATCGTCGCAACGGGGTAGGACGGATCGCTCGTCCAGATCAACCGTGCCAGGCGATACGCATCAGCTATGGCGGTCGGTTCGCCGACGATGACGAGCGTCGTAAGGTCGGCGCGATCTACGGCCCATCGGACGGGGCCTTCGAGTCCGGCCGGCGCGTCGATGAGTACGTAGTCGTGGTCGCCGCGGAGGTCCGTCACGAGATCGTCGAGACGGCTGTAGAGTTCCTGCTCGCGGGAGAATGCGCCGTCCGGCTCCGTCGTGACGTCGATCAGCGTAATACCCATGGCGGTCGCGTGCCGCATGTCTTTCGGTTCGGCCGTATATCTCAGCACGTCCATCACCGTCGCTTCCGGCGTTTCGTTCAGAAGCACGGAACAGGCATTCTGCCCGAAATCGGCATCGACGATGGCGACGCGATGGCCGTCAGCCGCCAGGCTCTCGGCCAGATTGACCGTTATGACGCTCTTTCCTACGCCTCCCTTGCCGCTGACGACGGCCAGTACGGTGGAATCTCGTTTCATGTGTGTCGGTAACTGCATAAGGTTTACGATCGGTCGGAGGACGAACGTCGGGGTGCCTGGATGGATACGGGGATGGCTTCCGCGGGGAAGTTTAGAGTTTCATCATTTCCTCGACGAACCAGGACGGGGAGAAGGAGATGACGCCGTCCGGCACGGCTGGACTGGTCGAGACGAACTGAACGGGCATCTCGAGGGCGATTAGCCACTCTGCTACGCGGCCCCAGCCGGGCGTCTCGTCGAGATGCGTAAGAGCGAGTGCTTCCGGACGCAGTGGAAGGCCGCGTACGGTGTCGACGTCGAAGTCGTGCAGCGATCGGGTGGCATTGACGACGAGCTGAATGCGCAGCGGAAGAATCGGGTCGACCAGTCGCTTTACGTGCCGAAGCGCCTTACGCGTCGCGCCGGGCTGCATGGGAAACGACGGTGTGTCGATGAGAATGTGATCGAAGTGCTGCACGCGCAGCACGGCCTTGTGCATTTCTTCCATCGTCGAGACCGTCTGCACGGGTAGGCCATGGCTTCTAAACAGCTCTACGGGACTGTTGTGAAAGGATCGGTCCTCCTCTTCCGGGGAGATGGAGATGATAGCCGTCTGTCGTCGTCCGTAGAATCCGGAGTGCTTCGCCAGCTTGAGAAGCAGCGAGGTCTTGCCCGATCCGCTGGGTCCGACGAAGACCTGGGCCCCGTGGGTTTCTCGGATGGCGCAGAGTCCGATCGCACGCCTGACCTCCTGCGCGAGCGCCCACTTCAGCGTTTCGTGGTCAGCATCCGGTGAGAAGCCTTTCGTAGCGAGCGTGTCGAAAAACCTCGTGACCGTTCCGGGTTGAAAGCCCTGGTCGAGGAGATCGCTGAAGAGGGGATTGGTCGTCCATCTTTGGGCGGCTCCGATGATAGCGCCGCCGAACTGGCGTTCGAGGTTGTCGAGGCGGTTATGAAGCAGGCTGAGCTGTGCCTTCAGAAGCTGTTCTACGGCGTCGAACGAGGAGCCGGAACGCTTCGAACTCCGTCCCTGCACGGCATCGGGACCGGTCGGAAAGATCTGTCCGCGTCCGGCCGGAGCGCTGAGGCTGCGCCGTCGGGGTTCGGGGTACGTCGGCGTATCGTCGTCGATAAGATCCCGCACAGATCGACGCCCGACGTCGACGCCGTACGTCGCGCCGTCGTCGCTGCGTGGGTTTTGTGTGGGTTCGTTCGTGGCGCCACCACCGGCACCGTCGCCGCCGACACCGTCCCCGCGGTTTGCGGAAAAGGGTTCGTCCGTCGAGGCACGATCTTCCTGCGCCACGGTGAGGTCTGCGCCGGATTTATGGGCGTGATAACCGTAGCCGTTTTGCCCATTCTGACGCCGTGCCGTGCCCGTGCCGTTCGAGATCCCACCGCCGGTGCCGGCGCGCGCACTCACCGTACGGCGATCCTTCTCGGCCATGACCGTAATGCGCGCCGGTTCTTCGCCGTCGGCCGGCACGGACTCGAGCAGCACCACCTCGTCTCCGAGATGCCTGCGTGCCTCCATCAATGCGGCGTGGATGGATGAAGCAGTTATCGTCTTGATTTTCATTGCGCTGCTCTCAGCGTATGCGATGAACGGTCAGGCGCTCCTGGTGCGTTAAATGCGAACCTGGTCGACGACATCTACCTCGGCTTCGGGTATGAGATCGTTATAGGACAGGACGGCAATGTCGGAGACCATGGGAGAAAGAAAGGTGAACACGGTTGGGCGTAGTACCGGTGACGTCAGCATTACGGGGGCGAGTCCGTCCCCGATCATTTTCTTCGAGAGTGCGGTGCATTCCGTGACGACGGACTCTGCCTTGTCGGGTGAGAGTCCGAGCGTGTGCGGATTCAGCTCGCCCCGCTCTGCACGTTCAAGCAAGTGCTGTTCCAACTGGGGATCGAGCACGAAAACGTGGACCATACCATCCGGCCCGGCAAACTGCCGCGTCACGGTTTGGGCGAGCGATGCGCGTACGTATTCCGTCAGCACGTCGACGTTCTTTGTCGTCGGAGCGTTATCGGCCAGCGTTTCCAGAATGGTGACCAGATCGCGGATCGGTATGCGTTCTCTGAGCAGTCGCTTGAGCACTTTCTGAATCTGGCCCAGCGACATCAGATTGGGAACGAGCTCCTCGACGAGGGCAGGGGCCGTTTCTTTGACCTTATCGATCAGCTTCTTGACTTCCTGGCGATCCAGTAGCCGGTAGGCCACTTTTCGCAGCTCTTCGAGCAGGTGCGTCGTGATGACGGCCGGCGCCTCGACGACGGTCAGTCCGTGGCGCTCGGCCTCGTCGAGATTCCGTTCGGCGATCCATACGGCGGGGAGCCCGAAGGTCGGATCCTCGACTCGAATGCCGGGCGGAGGTGAGTCCATCTCCTCAGGGAGCAACGCCAGGTAGTATCCCGGCATGATCTCGCCTTCGGCAATCGGATTACCCCGCATCTTGATCACGTACCGATTCGAATCGAGGCCCACATTGTCCCGGATGCGGACGGGTGGGATCACGATGCCGAGTTCGAGGGCAAGTTGCTGGCGGAGCATCTTTACGCGCTCGAGGAGGTCACCCTGCTGATCCGGGTCGACGACGGATATCAGGGCATACCCGATGTCCAGTTCGAGCGGATCGACGAGGAGGAGATCGGACGGCGTGTCCTTGGGTTCTTCGTCGTGTTTCACCTTGGCTTCTTCGAGATAGGCGTGATGCTCCTTTTTCTGAAGCTGCGCGCGATTGCGGCCGAGGAGGATCGTTCCGGCGGCGAGGAGCCAGAAGGGGACGATCGGCAGGCCCGGTACGAGTCCAAGCATGGCCAAAAATCCTCCCGTAATAAGTATTGGATGGGGCTTCTTGAAAAGCTGGCCCTCGAAATCGGACGCGATGTTGCCGTCGCCGCTGGCGCGCGACACGATGATGCCCGCGGCCGTGGAAATCAGCAGGGCGGGAATCTGCGATACGAGTCCGTCACCGATGGATAGCAGCGTGTACGTCTCGCCGGCTTCGCCGAACGAGAGGCCCACCTGCGCCACGCCGATGATGAGTCCGCCGACGATGTTGACGGCCGTGATGATCAGCCCGGCGATGGCGTCACCTCGGACGAACTTGCTGGCACCGTCCATCGCCCCGTAAAAGTCGGCCTCACGGGTGATCTCTTCGCGTCGATTGATGGCCTGGCGCTCGTCGATCAATCCGGCATTCAGGTCGGCATCGATGGCCATCTGCTTACCGGGCAGGGCGTCGAGCGTAAAGCGTGCCGCCACTTCCGCGATACGTCCGGAGCCTTTCGTAATGACGACGAAGTTGATCAGCACCAGCACCAGGAAGATGATGGCTCCGACCACGTAGTTGCCGGATACGACGAAGTTGCCGAAGGCCGTGATCAGCGCGCCGGCGTTGCCTTCGCTCAGAATGAGGCGCGTCGAGGCCACGTTGAGCGAGAGTCTGAACAGCGTCGTGATGAGCAGCAGTCCGGGAAAGACGGCGAATTCCAGGGGCCGCTGCGCGTAGAATGCCGTAAGGAGCACCCCCAGGCTGATGGCGATATTGGTCGCCAGCAGCATGTCGAGCATAAACGTCGGCAGCGGCACGACCATGACCATGAGGACGAGCACGATGCCGGTGGCCACCATCATCTCGGTGTTAACGAGCTTGAAGGGCGCCGGAGCGTTAAGGGGCGGTGCGGTGCTGTTCACGTTGTGGAACCGTTTAAGACGGTGAGGGGTCGGCGGCGCGGCGCGTTAGGCCAACCCGTTTCGTTATTAATGCTGGTTGCGCTGTCGATAGATCTCAGCCAGAAGAGCGGCGACGGCGGGATAGAGTTCTTCGGGGATGGTGTCCATTTCGTCGACGCTGGCGTACAGCGCGCGGGCCAGCGGCCGGTCTTCGACGGTCGGGACGTCGTGCTCCAGGGCGAGCTCCTTGATGCGCAGGGCGCGCTTGCGAATACCCTTCACGAGGACGACGGGAGCGTCGGACTGGTCCGGGTCGTACTTGAGGGCGACGGCATAATGGGTCGGGTTCGTCACGACGACGTCCGATTTCATAACGGCGTGATCGAGACGCCCGCGCTGGGCGAGTTCCCGGGCCTTCTCGCGACGTTTCCCCTTGATCTGCTGGTCGCCCTCCTGTTCTTTGGCTTCATCCGTGAGCTCCTTCTTCGACATCTTTAGATCCCGCTTGTAGCGCCATTTCTCGAAGGCAAAATCCACCGCGGAGAGCACGCTCAGGATCGCGATGAGCTGGAAGAGCATCACGATGATCCACGAGGTACCGGTCGACAGGATGTCGGTCATCTCCCGCGTATGGAGGACCAGGATCTCCGGCATATGCTTCTGGATCGTGAGATAGGAGATCGGTCCGACGACGAGGATCTTGATGAGCGACTTGCCGAACGTGAAGAGGCCCTGCGCGGAAAACATGCGCTTGAGGCCCTTCAGCGGACTGATCCGCTCCGGCTTCGGAATGAGCGGCTTGCCGGTGAGATTGAAGCCCGACTGTGCCAGGCTGACGGCGATGGCCGCGAGGAAGAGTCCGGCAAGGAACGGAGCGAGAATGAGGATCGTCTGGCTTCCGACGTTCGACATGATCACCGGGATCTCGCTGACGCTGAAGTTGGGATCCGCGGCGTCGACGAACACCTGCGTCGTGAGTGCCTTCAGTCCGGCAAAGCCGTACGGCAGGCCTACGACGAGAATCGATACGCCGACCGCCAGCATGACGACGGCGGTCGTTTCCTGTGACCGAAAGACGTTGCCTTCCTCCCGCGCCTTTTCGATGCGCCGCGGGGTCGGGTCAAACTGTTTACTGTCGCGGTCCTGGTCCATACTCCATGGGATGCATTAGGGAACGCACGACACCGTTGAAAAAACGGTGCCTAACTCGGACGGCCCGTTTATCCGGTCGCGGCTCTCTGGACGACGAAAAGCGGGGTGCCCGATAGGGATAATTCCCGGAAACAATCGCGTCGGTTGCTGGAAACCCTTTCCTCGCAAAACCGGGCTCGGGCTGCAGGGGCCTCGCGCCTTCGACGGGTTGCTAGGTCGCCAGCATCCCCACGATCCGCATCATATAGCTGAACATCTGCTGGATGAAATCCGGTACCATCGGCACGAAGTTGCCGATGAAGAAAACCATCATCGTCAGCCCGACGAGGAGTTTTACCGGCAGGGCCACGGAGAACAGATCGGCCTGCGGGGCCACTTTCGCGAACACGCCGAGCGATGCATCGACGAGAAAGATGGTGATCATGAATGGTGAGGCCAGCTGCAGCGCCGTTTTGAAGAACGTTCCGGTCCATTCGAGCATGACCGGCCCGCCGGCGGCCAGATTGGCACCGGCGAGGGGCACGGCGTCGAAGGAGTACACCAGAGCCTGGAGCACGTAATGATGACCGTCCAGGAGTAGAAAAATGAGCAGCAGCGACGTCATCAGGAAGCGGCCGATGGGGTTGGAGTGCATGCCGTCGATCGGATTGAAAGCCGTTGCCAGGGCGAGCGCCATCTGGTATCCGATGATTTCCCCCGCGTACTGCACGCTCCAGAACACGAACTGTGCCGCAAACCCGAGCATGACGCCGGTCAGCGCTTCGATGAGGATGGCCGTGATGAAGGCGACCGGGTGTCCGAGATTCGGTGGAAGGGGCCCCGGTACGAAACCCACGAGCACGTAGGCCATCATGGCCGAAAACAGTACGCGAACGCGTACGGGGATGGATGCGTGGCTGAAGAGGGGTGCCGACACCATGAGTCCGCCGATCCGTACGAACACCAGCATCAGCGTAAACAGATATGCCGGATCAATGTGCACGGCGGCGTGCGGTAAATCGGATGAAGCGGGACATCAGTTGGAGATGCTCGGGATGAACTGAAGGACCTGTATCGTGAAGTCCGACAGGATCTGCATCATCCACGGCCCGAGAAAGAGCAGCACGAGGGCCACTACGGCCATCTTGGGTACGTAGCTCAGCGTCATTTCCTGGATGGAGGTAATGGCCTGGATCAGACTGACGATGAGGCCGACCACGAGCGCGGCCGCGAGGAGGGGGGCCGTTAGCAAGGCAGCCGTCTTCAAGGCTTCCTGGATCCAGAAGAGTGCAACGTCGGAATTCATGGGCGTTGGGGTGCCGGCTGCGTCGGTGGGAAGGTCAGGTTCCGGTGTAGGCTCGGACGACGGATTCCACGATGAGGTACCATCCGTCCGTCAGCACGAACAAAAGCAGTTTCACCGGGAGCGAGATCATGACGGGGGGGAGCATCATCATCCCCATGCTCATGAGTACGCTGGCCACGACGAGGTCCACGATCAGAAACGGAAGGAAGACCATGAATCCAATCTGAAAGGCGATGCGGAGCTCACTGATGATGTATCCGGGTACGAGCACGTAGAGCGGCACGGAATCGTCCGTACTGAACGACTCGATGTCGGCGAGATCCATGAAGAGCATCAGGTCCTTCTCGCGAGTCTGCGACAGCATGAACTTCTTCATCGGTGCCGCCGCCAGATCCAGCGCGTCTTTCTGGCCGATCTCCCCGGCGACGTACGGCTGCAGCGCATCATCGTGGATCTGGGTGATGACCGGGTTCATGATGAAAAACGTCAGGAAGAGCGACAGGCCGATAATCACCTGTGCGGGAGGTGATTGCTGAATGCCCAGTGCCGTTCGGAGGATGCTGAAGACAACGATGAGCCTCGTGAAGCTCGTCATCAGGACCACGATGGCCGGGGCGAGCGAAAGTACCGTCAGCAGCAGAAGCAGCTGGATCGGAAGCGCGTAGTCCTCTTCGCCGCCGAGATCCAGTTGCGGGAGGATGTTGAACGTCGGCTGCGCGGCCGTCGTGTCGGCCAGCGACTGCGCCGAGGCGACGTCAGCCGTAAGGCCGAGGACAAGGAACAGGATAAATATCGCCGCCGGAGGCAGCACGGAGCGGTTGATTGCGTTCGTCAGCATGTCGACCCGTTCGTTTCCAGTTGGCTGCGGTCGCCCGAATAGCGACGCAGCACGTCGGCGAAATGTGGATTGACGGGTACGCCGCTCGTGGGACCGTTGAGTACGGCGGAGTCGAAGCGGTCTGCGTCGTACGTTCGCAGCAGGCTGATCTGTCCGGAGGCTACGCCGAGGAGCAGGATCTCGCCGGCGCATTCTACGAGCTGCAGGCTTTGACCCGGACCGATGGGGCATTCCCCCATGGTGGTGATGGCGGTTGGATGATCGTCGGAGGAGGCGCGCCGTCGCAGATAGATCGCAGCAACGACCCCGCCGCCGAGAAGAACGACGGCCACGAGGTTTCCGAAGGTAAAGAGGGAGGGGGCTCGCGATGCTGCCGCATTCTCCGTCGGTGCGGCGATCGTGCCGGCATCGTCAGAATAGACGAGCAGATCTTCCGGAGAGGTTTGGCCCGGAAGCAGCTGCAGGGCCACCCACAACAGCAGGAGTCCGGCCCCAAACAGCGCGGCCCGCTTCAGGTACTGCCGCGCCGGGCGACGGGCACCACGTTGAGTGGAAAGTCGTTCGGAGAGCTGGAACATTTTGCTTCGTGATCGGAGGTCGCTACGGAATGGTTTCTCGGGTCCGACGCATCATCGGCGTCGAATTGTTGAGCAGGTATGAGTAGTGCCAAAAGGATGCCAGCCTTGGCATGATGCCGATCCGTCCCGAATCTTCATCGGCTTGACGCGTGCAGTGGGGGAACGCGGTGTCGCACCGACGTCGTGGAGGACGTTCGGAGCGGCAACGCTGCGACCAAACAAAAATCCCCGGCCGAGGGGACTCGGCCGGGGAGGCGTTGGGGAGATGGAAGATCCAATCTGTCTAGACGAATGCTTTCGCCCGCGGCCGGCCGTTTGCAAGATTGGTGATCCGGATACCGAACTGCTCGTCCATGACGACGGCCTCGCCCTCGGCGATCAGGCGTCCGTTCGCGTACACTTCGAGCGGTTCACCGACCAGTTTCTCGAGTTCGATCACGCTTCCCGTCGTGAGACGCAGCACGTCTGCGAGGGGGATGTTTCGGCGCCCGAGCTCGACGGTAACTTCAAGTTCGACCTCTGCGAGGAGTTCGAATCCCGTATTGGAGCCGTCGCCTCCGATCGATTCACCACCCAGGTCTGGAAACGCGGCCTGCTGAACCTGAACGCTCGGCTTCGAGGCATCGCTGTCTCCCGCGCTTCCCGTTGCGGCATCGGACGTTGGGGACGTCTCGGAAGGGGCGGTCTCCTCGGAAGGCTCGTCCATTTCGATGTCAAGGTCGCCGATCGAAAGGTCTTCCTCGTCGGCTTCCGCCGGCGCGATGGCCCCGGGATCGTCGTTGATCTCTGGGAAGAGCGCGAAACCTTTCAGCACCTCATCATCGATCGTGATCTCGAAGGAGACCTCGAAAAGCACGGGGCTGAATTTGTGCCCTCCCAGCTCGTCATCCGCACCCATCAAGGCAATGTCGACTTCCGGAAACTGGACGCCGGCAGACGATAGCTGGGTTCGGACGGCTCCGTAGGCCTGATTGGCAAGCTCTTTCAATAGGTCGTCGGCACCCGGTTCACCGAACTCGATCGGTTCTCCGAGCATCGACTTCGACAGGAGCGGCAGCCATTCAGGCTCGAGGACGACGGCCCAGTGGTCCTCCTTCGAGCGACCGGCCGTGAACGAGATATTCTGCAGGCTTCGATCGTTGGCGTCGTCGAAGTCGGCCTTGTCCGGCTCGCCCACTTTGAGTGGAGCGTCCTTCCCAAGCAGCGTCGCCAGAAATGACCGGAGGGCCTCCTGCGCCGTCGTAATGCGTTTTTCGAGGTTATCGATGCTCATTGTCTTCTGGTGTAAGCTCAGTCTCAATTAGCTCCATGATCTGGAGCGCACGGCGCTTCCCCGCGCGTCCCGGAGCCGCTCTGAATTTGTCTTGTTTGTCGACGAACACGCGGATGGAGTCTCCGATCTTTTGCCGGAGGGGGATGACGTCGCCTACGGCCAGGTCACGCAGTTCCGCAACGGGCAGGCGCGCGCGGCCGAGCTCGGCTCGGACCTCCACGTCGACGCCGCGTACCGTATTTTCGTAGCGTTCTCGTACGGCTGGACTGACCTGCGTCGTGGCGCTCGAGATCCACTGCTTCATGCCCGTTCGCCCGAGGACGCGCTCGAGGAGGCGGTAGGGGTAGCAAATATTGATGAACGAACGCTGCTCGTAGATGACGACTTCGAACGTGCTGACGAGAGCGGGCTCTACACCGGGGATGATCTGAACGAACTCGGCGTTCGATTCGAAGGCCACTTCCTTGAGCGCCATGTCGAAAACCTGATGCCATGCTTTCTCCAGTTCCCGAAAGGCGCGCTGCATGACCTTGCTCATGATCCGGCGCTCGATCTGCGAGACCTCTCGAGGTTTCCGCAGGAAAACGCCGGGCCCGCCGAAGAGCTTTTCGATCGTAAAGATGACCAGACGCGGGTCAAGCTCGAAAATAATCTTCTGGTTGAGTTCCTCGACTTCCACGACGTAGATGGCAGACGGAGGAGCACTCGACATCACGTATTCGGAGTAGAGTACCTGGTCGACCGCCGTCAGGTTGATGTCTACGATCGTTCGCAGCTGGGCCGACAGGTAGACCGAGAGGTCGCGAGCAAAGGCCTCGTGAACGTGATTGAGCACGCGCATCTGATCCTGCGCGTACAGTCGAGGTCGCTTGAAATTGTACGGATTGATTCGCCGATCCGAGTCGGCGGCAACCATAGACTCCAGCTGCGCCAGATCGTAATCGTCGGCGTCGTTCAGCTGGGTTCGTACCTCCAGCAGAATATCAATTTCGTCCTGGCTAAGCGGTTTCGCCATGTCGCATAGGAATCAAGGCCGTTTCGTGCGGTAGAATCGTCTGCGCAAATATCAGGCCTCAATTAGGCGGCCTGAGACAAGGCGAGGTGCAGGCGCCGGGCATGCTCCGCTACTGCAGGAGGAATTGCGTGAAGTAGAGGCGATCGATCTCCCCTTTCTGCAGGATTGTGTTGAGTTCGGCGATGATTTCCTTCTTGAGCTGACCTCGGAGGTCGATCGATGCCAGCTCGTCGGCCGTGCGCTCGCTGAACAGTCCGAGAATAGCGTCGCGGACGACGATATCCTTTTCGGCCAGCTCGGCGAGCACCCCCGAGTCCTTCGATTCTACACCGAGGCTTACGACGAGGAAACGTTTTCCGCTGGAACCGGCAGGGTTTATCAACAGGTCGTCGATCGTCATGAATTCGCCGTACTCGATCGGTCCCTCCCCTTCCGCCTTGCCGGCAAAGCCGAATTCGACGCCTATCGAAACGGCAGCCTCGGCGAGGTTGGCGTACTGGGTATAGGCCAGATATCCGCCTCCTCCCAACGTGAAGAGCACGATCGGAATCAGAAACTTGAGCAGGTGGAATATTCCACCTCCTTCTGATTCCTCGACATCCTCGACATCGTCGAGAAGCTCCTCTTCGGGTATTTCGCTATTCTCCGGCATGTCTGAAGTGGATTTCGACTCTTCGATTGCGCGCTCGTCCCGCCGGCGTGTCGTTACTTACTTCAGGCCTGAATTCAGCGTAGCCGATGGTCTGATATTTTTCGGGTCCGAGCGCAGTGGATTCATTTAGAAAAAAGCGTACCACGGAGGAAGCGCGGGCCCCCGACAGCTCCCAATTGGACGGAAAGTGCACCGTCTGGATGGGGCGATTGTCGGTGTGGCCTTCCACGCTAATGCTGCGAGCGAGGGGCGTGAGCACTTCGGCGACCTTCCGCAGAATCGTTTCCGCGGTGGGGAGGAGGGTGGCCCGTCCGGATTCGAACATCACCGAATCGACGATCGATACGTGCACGCCGTCGACGGTGAGATTCACCAGCACCTTATCCTCCAGGTTATTCTCGCGCAGATATTCGATCAGTTCGTCCAGACTCACCTCACGCGCCTCGTAGACCTCTTCAATGTTCTCCTGCGGAACGGTCGGTGCGACGACCGAGGGGAAATCCATAATGCTCTTCTGGCCGTTGAAGTGGCTGAGAGCCTCTCGGAACTTGACGACCTCGACCTCGGACATCGATACGATCAGCACAAAGAAGGTGAGCAGGAGCGTCACCATGTCGCTGAACGTCGTCATCCAAAATGGAGCCGACGGGGCTTCATCTTCCTCTTCCGTGTTGATGAATTCATCCATAGGGAGTCTCCGGCGTGCTACGCGGCCTTGGAAAGCGGGTTGGCTTCAGTGCCGCCGTCGGCCTGGGCGACCTCCTCCTCGTCGAGGTAGGATTGCAGGCGTTTCTCGATCATGCTCGGGGCCTCTCCGCGAACGATGGCGAGAACGCCCGTTCGCGCCATCTGGCGTGCCTTCATGAGCAGCTGAACCTGCGTCCTGGCCTTCGTGGCTACCGGAAGCAGAAACAGGTTGGCGAGCAACGCTCCGTAAAAGGTCGTAATGAGAGCGACGGCCATGCCGGCTCCGATTTTGGACGGGTCGTCGAGGCTCTGCATCATCTGAATGAGTCCGATCAGCGTTCCGATCATGCCGAAGGCCGGGGCATACGTGCCGGCGTTGGTGAAGAACTTGCCGACGAAGCCGCGCTTCTGAGCTTCTTCCGCCATACGCATTTTCATCAGATCGTCGATCTCCGCTTCTTCGATGCCGTCGACGGCCATCTCCAGTCCGAAACGAATGAAGTCGTCCGTGTCTTCGTCGAGCTGGCGATCGAGCGCGAGTAGTCCTTCCCGCCTCGCGATGCGAGAAAACTCACCGAAGGTATGCAGGTAGCTGAATAGCTCGGGTTCTTCGAAGCTTAAGAACTCTTTGAATCCACTCGGAACGTTCTTTAGTTCGGCAAGGGAGAAGGTGACGAACATCGCGGAGATGGTCCCACCTATCACCAGCACGGCTGATGCGGGATCGAAAAACATCTGCCAGCCTTCGCCGAGGAAGATGGCACCGTAGATCAGAACGAGGCCTGATCCGATGCCAATTACGGTCGCTTTTTCCATAATGAATACTCATTAGCTGCGACGCCGGCCTCGAGATCGAGGAAGCGGTGTGCGCGGCGGTGATCAACCAGTTCGGCAGTATATCGGGTACTGCATGCGGAATCCGCAATCCGGCCCGAATCCCAGCGTGCTCGTACCATGTGGGTGGACGGACGGGCTACTGATGTTCGAAGTATCGTCCTGTGAAATGAAAAGTTAAGCCTTCCGACCGTCTCGACGACGGCGTTTGGAGCGGGTCGGGATCACGATGCGGCCATGATGCGCTGGAGGTCCAGCACGGGAACCACCTGACCGTCGGAGAGCACCGTCCGCGTAGAGGCCAGTGGGGCGTCAAGGGAGTCGTCCGCTGCGGTTGTGTGAAACACATCAGCCTGCCCGATAAGCCGATCGAGCAGGAGCGCAACCCGTAGGGCGGCATTCCCGGAGTCCGATCGAAGCACGGCAGCTACGACTTCGCCGGGAGCCGCACGACGCGCATCCGATACCTCACGTAGGCCGGGCCGTAGAAGCGGCACGGAGATTCCGTCGACCGTGATGGCGTCTTTGTGAACGTCATGCGGTGGTACCGTCAGCACGTCGGAGACGGCATCCTGTGGCAGCGCGTAGGCGATGCCGTCGATCGCGACCAGCAGAGAGCGGACGACGGTGGCCGTCTTGGGTATGCGAAGCGTAAATCGGGTACCTTCTCCGCGGGTGGACTGCACGTCGACCGACCCGCCGAGGTGCAAAACCGTCGTGCGGACGACGTCCATCCCCACGCCTCGACCCGAGAGCTGGTTGGCGACATCCGTTGTGGAGAACCCGTGCTCCCAGATCAGGTCGAACACCGCCTGTTCGGGTAGTTCCGCCGCCTGTTCGTGGGTAAGCCGGTCGGCCGCCATCGCTTTTCGGAGTATGGTATCGGGATCCAGGCCGCGGCCGTCGTCCGCCACGGAGATTTCTACCATCCCGTCGCAGTGTTCGGCTTCCAGCGTGATCGTTCCCTCTGGCTCCTTGCCGCAGCGAAGTCGTTCGTCTCGCGGCTCGATCCCGTGATCGATGGCGTTGCGGATGAGATGGAGCAGCGCTTCCCCGATCTTTTCGGCAAAGGTGCGATCGAGCTGCGTCTCGGCACCCAGACAGGCGACCTGAATGTCCTTGTTCAGGCTCCGACCGAGGTCACGCGCCACCCGCGGAAACTTATTGAAGACGCTTTCGACCGCAACCATGCGGGTCGTTTCGACGAGGGACTGCAGCTCCGTCGTGAGTGATTCGATGCGCGCCGTGTTGTCGTTCAGACATCCAACCTGTGGAATAGGACCGTAGGCGCGTTCCAGGTCGGTTACGACATTTGCGAGGGCATCTCGGCTCGTCGTCAGTTCATCGACGATAGACATTAGATCGTCGAGTCGTTCGACGGCGATCCGGACGCTGCCTCCGCGGCGTCCGGTGCGGGCGGTCGGAGAGAGAGAGGAACGACGACGGGGCGCCTCCGAGACGGCCCGTTCCGCCATATTCGGTGTTCCGAGGGCTCCGTCTCCACTGGGATCCGATTCAGCGAGCGCCTGGAGATCCGACAGGAGGTCGTCCAGCGGGAGCGGCTCGATGGCCCCACCGAGCACCTGCTGGAGCAGCGCGCTCATCCGATCGAAGGCCGCGAACAGAACGTCCATGAGCTCCGGGTGAAACGAAATGTTGCCCTTGCGCTGCAGGTTCAGAACTTCTTCGAAATGGTGGGTCAGCGTGTTGAGCTGGTCGAGGCCGAGAAAGGACGACGTACCCTTGACCGTGTGCACGGCCCGAAAGACGCGCTCTACGAGCGACGGATCGGTCGTTTCCTCTAGCCGGAGAAGATCCGCGTAAAGCTCCTCGAGAATATCCTGCGTCTCGACGACGAAGCTCTCGACGACCTCCTGCATATCTTCGGAAAATACTGCGTGCTCAGACATGGGTCTTTCGGACCGTACGCTTCAGAGCGGTGGGATAGGCTTCGGTCATTCGTCGTCGCCGTCGTTTGGCCGGCGGAGTTCCATCGCAAGGGCCGCATTCTTGAAGATGCGGTCGACGCCGGCGTCCGTCTCGTCGTGAGTACCCTTCTGCATAGCGGCGATCAGCGCGTCGGCCGCCTGCTGCTTTTCGTCGGCGTTTTCGTATCGGGCGTCGGGATTGAAGGATGCATTCTCCGGTACGTCGTAGTCAGGCGTGTAATCGGTGGGCGTCGACTGCTTGTCGAGACGTTCCAGCAGCTCTGCCATGCGGGTGCGCATGTTGTCGAGGAGGTGCGTCACGGACGCGATCTGCTGGGCCGTGCAATCCTGCACCTGAAGCGACATAGCGATCTGGTTCATCTGTTCGCGTATCTCCCCAATAACCGTCCGGCGTGCGTGGATGCTGCTTTCCAGGTTGTGGACGTGCAGCGCACCGTTCTCGACGTTCTGTTCGACGAGTGCGAGCACGTCCGGTCGATCCGGGATGGCTTCGCGAAGGATGCGAAGCGTATCGACGCCGAGCGCCTCGATGCGCTTGACGTCGTGCAGGGCGCGGTCGAGCTCGCCTTCGTACTGGGCGGACTGCACCATTACGTCGTCGATCAGGTCCAGGATCTCCGCGGACGCCGTCTTGGTGGCTTCGGAGATGCTCTGGAGCTGCGACGTAGCGTGGGGCACGAGGAGCGCGCTGTCCATCATGGAAGCGTTAATCTCCTCCATGAGCGGTGCGACCTCGCTCAGAAACGCGAACACCTCTTCGATGAAGGGGAGTGCGCGCTGGCCGAGGACGAATACGGCGCGAAGCTCGTTGAGCTTGCCCAATATGTCGTTGACGTTGAGACTGGACATCCGGCTATACCCGTCAGGCGGTTTTGAGGATAGTATCGATCTTTTCGCGCAGGACGCCCGGTGCAAAGGGCTTCACGATGTAGTTATTGACCTTGGCATGCATGGCCGCGATCACGTCTTCCTGCATTCCACGCGTGGTGATCATGAGGATCGGAAGGTCCTCCAGGTCCGATTTCGACCGGATGGCTTTGGTCAGCGCGAGCCCGTTCATGTTGGGCATATTCCAGTCCGTGATGACGAAGTCGATCGGCATCACATTGAGTGTCTCGATGGCTTGCAGTCCGTCTTCCGCTTCCTGGAGCTCGGTATACCCGATGTCCCGGAGCGAATTACTGATAATGCGGCGCATCGTCGGTGAGTCGTCGACGACTAAGAACTTCATGACGAG
This sequence comes from Rhodothermales bacterium, assembly GCA_040904565.1. GTDB lineage: Bacteria > Bacteroidota > Rhodothermia > Rhodothermales > VXPQ01 > JBBDTI01. Next base: position 21,588 of record JBBDTI010000026.1, on the reverse strand, counting down.
TCCTGGATTGGGATACGTGCTGGTGGAACGGTCGCGAGCGACTTCGTTTCGTACTAGGTATCGGGTGTGCGCGGGAATTCTGAAATCGGCGTGTGCGGTCGTTCGGACTTCACGGCCAGACGGCACCGCGCCGAGTTTCAGGAGGTCTGGTCGGACCGGAGACGCGCGATGGCGGCTTCGGCCCGATGGCGGATGGCCTCGTCCGGATCGTCGAGCGCCGCCGTAAGCCGGCGCACCGCGGCGGGCGTACCGATCGATTCGAGCGCCTCCACGACGGCCGCGCGGCATTCCGGTTTCCGCCGATACACGACGGAGAGATCTTCCAGGCACCGCTCCGCCTTGAGGCGGCCCAGGGCGCGTGCCGAAGCCCGTACCACGCGCGCATCGGGGTCGCCAAGGCCTCTTGCGAGGTCGGGCACGACCGTGCGGGCATCTACGCGTCCGAGGACGGTGGCTGCGGCCGCTCGGACGGCTCCGTCGCTGTGTGCGAGCTGCTTTCGAGTAGCGACCACGACAGGCCGGCCGATGCCGGCGAGAGCGTCTACGGCCGCGTCGAGGGCGACCTCATCGAACGTGTCCCAGGCGTCGATCGTGGCCTCGGCCGCTTCTTTCGTCCCGACGCCCGCGATGGCTTCGGACGCACGGAGACGCACCCGGTCGTCCTCGTCGGAGAGGAGGGCGAGCGCCTTCTTGACCAGGAGTTCGGCATCGCCCCGGGCCTCGAGCGCTTCCAGAAGCTCGAGGCGCTCGGAGGAATCCTCTCGGTTGAGCTGCGCGGCGAAATGGCGGCTGGTGATGTGGTTGAATAATGATCCCATGGGTATGTCGTTTTCCCTCGTGGCACGTCTCGAAAGCGAGGAGGCGCATCCCGGGCGGCCCGGGTGCGATGCTGCCGGCCCACGTCCTGGGCGACAGCCCGCTCTACGAAGTATCGTCGGGAAATGGCCGTGCTTAAGCAGTCGGTTCAGTAAGCGGTTGCCGCGCGAATGGGGCGGGGCCGCGACATACGAAAAAGGCCCCGCATCGTTCGATGCGGGGCCTTTCAGACCTACTTAATGTATCACGCGATGTCAGTGATGCTTATCGCTTGAGCTGCACAGTCTCCTGCAACAGCTCGTCGGAGGTCGTGATTACGCGCGCGGAGGCCTGGAAGCCGCGCTGCGCCACGATCATGTCGGTGAATTCGGAGGCCAGGTCAACGTTGCTCATTTCGAGCGCGCCCGAGATGACGACCGTACCGGAATTCCGGCCCGCCTGCCGGAGACTGAGCTCCCCGGAGGCCGTCGTGAGGCCGAAGAAGTTATCGCCGCGCTGCTCGAGCCCGTGCGGGTTGCTTACCTGTCCGACCGCGAGCTGGTACGCCTTGATCTGCTGGCCGTTGCTGTAATTCAGCTCCAGGATGCCTTCCTGGTTGATGGCGTTGCCGATCAGCGTGCCGGACTGATAGCCGTCCTGCTCCGTGATGGCCAGCGTTTGGGAGGCCGCGTAGGACGTGACGGCGTTGGCGCGTTCTACGCCGCCAAAGTTGAGGGTCATGTCGGTATCGTTGCCGCCGCCCTGCATGTCCCACTGGAAAGTATATGTCTGATCCGTGTCGGTATCCGGGTCAAACGGTGTTCCAGCGTTATCTTTCACTAGTGATCCCGTATTGTCAAAATAGAGATCGAGAGGCCCGGTTAGAACGGTATCACCATCGGGATCCTGGTCTGCAGGAATTTCATTGGCTGCGTTTTGGACTTCAGCACCGCTCGAATCCAGGATCGTTCCCTGCCAGTGGGAAACTGGAGAACCGCCGTCACCGATACTTGTCAGCTTCTCGAATCGGATCTGAATGTCTCGAGCGTTACCGCCCGCATCGAAGACCGGTGTCGAGATCACCTTGATGCTGTCCGTCGGCAGATCGTTATCGAAATTCCCGCCGACCAGGATATTCTGCGTCGCCTGGGCCGGCGTCGTCGACGCCTGGTCGATCTTGATGTCCTTCAGAATACCCGTCACGACGTTGCCGTTGTCGTCGAAGGACCAGCCCTGGACGGGGAGCCCGTTGGAGGTCACGAACTCGCCGTGGCGGTTGAAGCTGAAATTGCCGGCACGCGTGAGGACGTTGCCAATGGCGCTGCGGGCGATGAAGAAGCCGTCGCCGTTCATGGCGAGGTCCGTGGCGCGGTTCGTGTTTTCGATGGCGCCCTGGGTCCAGTTCTGGTCGATGGATCCGACGGCGACACCGAGTCCGACGTACGCCGGGTTGACCCCCGAGCCGCCGGCAAGACGGCCGACGCCGAGCAGCTGCTGGCCGAGGAGTTCGTTGAAGGCGGCGCGGCCGCGCTTGAAGGCCAGCGTGTTGACGTTGGCGACGTTGTTACCGGTCACGTCCATTTTGACCTGGTTGGTCTGGAGTCCCGTGACGCCGGTTCGAAGAGAACGAATCATAATATACCTCTGTGGTTTTCGATGGGCCGCAGCGTCGGTCGGTCGGCTGCGGTCCGGCGTCCCGTGTCTCAGGTGGACTGGACGTGGGTCCCGCCGGTAGTTCGGTTGTTGTTTCTTGTTCGGTTTAGAGCATCAGGGCGCTGTCAATCTGCGTGAAGACGCGCTCCCTGAGGGCGTTGGTCTCGACGGCCGTCACGACCGTGCGCGAGGGCACGTTCACGACGAAGGCGGCGTCGGAGCGGAGGAGGAGGGCATCCTTGGATCCCTTTTCCTCGAGCTGCTGGATGGCCTCGTTCAGCGATCGCTGCTCGGACGCATTCAGCGAGATGCCCCGCTGTTCGATGCGCTCGCGGGCGTGTGCGGAGAGTTTGAAGCCTGCGGCTTCCTGCTCTCGTGCCCTGCGGAGCTCTTCGGCGAACTGCGAGCTGCGCTGCAGCTCGCCGTGCCGTGCCGGCGGGGCGCCGGACGGTCGCGATGTCTGGCCCGTATCGATGCGGGCTGCTAATTCGCGTACGGTCATGTGATTCCGGATGGTGCCCGGGTTGGTTGATGGTGCCGACTGTGATGTCTGCCGTCGTTTCTACGGTGATGTCTCCTGCCATGTCTTTTCTGGTGTTCGGTCTGGTCGAGCCAACGGCGTCGTGCGCCGTGTTCGGGTTGAAGGCGGACGTCGATCGTCGCGTCAGTCCTGCACGCTGGATACTTCGCTCATCGGAACGGAGTATCCTCCAATCCAGATGCTGATGCCGTCCTGTCCGAAGGTGATCCGATCGACCGTTCCCTGGGTGTAGGTGCGTACGTCGACGGCGCTGCCCGACGGGTCGACGGCGGCTACGTCGAACGTGTAGGAGCCGGTGGTGGCCGCATGCCCCTGGTTCGTCGCGCCGTCCCATTCAAACGTCTGCTTGCCGGCGGCCCGGCCGCCGATCTCAAGTTCGCGCACCGTTATGCCCGCGGAGTCTTTGATCGTGATCTTGACGTTCTGGGCACTCGATGCCAGCTCGAATTTCATTTCGGCCGGGTCGCTTCCGTTCCACGCAACCGTGTTGCCTCCGGCCTCGATGGACTTACCGATGAGGCCCGCGGCGACGCCGCTGTTAATGCTTTGAGCCAGCATCCCGTTCATCTCGCCGTTCTGTGCGAGCACGTCGCTGATGTTCACCAGTTGCTCGACGGACGTGAACTGGGCGAGCTGCGCCGCGAATTCCTGCCCGTCCATCGGATTCATCGGATCCTGGTTGGCAAGCTGGGTTACGAGCAATTGCAAAAACTCGTCCCTACCCAACGCCCCACCCGGAGCGGTTGCTTTCGTGTCGGTCGATGCGCCGGCCTGTTCGGCGAAGGCGCTCGGTATTCCTAGTCCAGTCATGGTCTGGCTCGCTGCATGTTTAGAGAGTGGTAGGTTGGAATGCGGTCAGCCGATCCATTCGTTGCGGGCGCCCGCGAGGGTCGGACGCGTGGGCGCACCGGATTCGGGCAATACCTCGCCCGGGAGAGCGTCGGGAAGAATAGACCGCAGGTTTCGACGGTCTGAACCGGACGGGTTCTGGCGGTCGGGCGTGTCGGTGGACCCGTCGCTCATCAGGGAGAGGTCGACGTTGGCTTCGTATTCGGACCGGAGCGCTTCCTGGAGACGCTGCACGTTCGTTTCGGCGAGGGATCGCAGGTTGGGGTCGCTGAAATGCACCGACACGGCGACGCCGTCGTCGCCGCGACGCGCTCTGACCGTCATGGTGCCCATACCGTCCTCAAGCTGTACCTCGATGGATTTCCACCCCTGCGATAGAGAAAGTGAGCGGGTCGATTGGGCCAGGAGGGAGCGAAGCCATGCCATGGTGCCCGTCGTCCGGGCACGCGAGGAACTCTGCGCCGCATCCAGGGAGAACACGCTCGCCGGTGAGCTCTTCTGTTCTGGAGTGAATGCGGTTTCTTCGGCCTGTGACGTGACGAGGGGCTCGTCGGCGGGTCGTTCGTCGAGCGCATCCTGAAAATCGGTGGCATCTACAGCCTGACTACCCTGGTCTTGCGGACGTGGTGCCAGCTGTTGATCTCTGGCGTTCGAGAAGCTGCCCGACTGTTGATCGGAGAATGATTGCTGCCCCTGCGAGGCGGCAACTGATGGAGAGACGCCGTTCTTACGATCGGCTTGGCCGTCCGCGCGATTCGAGCGGAGGGGGCGCTCGTCCCCATTTCGGGCTGCCATCTCGGCTGCTGCGTCGGGATCGACGCCCTCCACATCCGCTTGATCTGAGCCGGCCGTGGTTTCTGAAGGCCGGGGATCGACGGAAGCGTCGTCCTGTACCGCGCCGTCCGGCATCGCGCTTTCCGGCGTCACACCGGTCGACGACGGCTGCGTTGCCGTACCGGCCTGCGTGCCGTGCTCTGACTGCCCGTCGGTGCGCGCGGAGGCCGACCGGAGCGTGTCATTCGGCGTGGACCGAGGGGGCTCCGACGGAAGATCACGCGAAGACGCGGAATCGATCGAACCGCCGGGTTCCGTGGTGGCCGGTCCGGGGGCGTTACCCGGACGGGCAGACGATTCGGGCGCTGCCGTCGCCGGCTCTGCGCCGCGGGTACGCGTAGGTTCTGTTTGCGCCGCCGGTCCCTGCGCCGACGTTGCCTGATTCGGCTGTCCGAGCGTCGACGCTGCCTGCGCCGAACCGTTCGAGGGCCCGGCTTCGTTCGGAGCGTTTGACACCGTCCCGGAGCCCGATGCGTCGGGCGTCTCCGAAGAGGGAGCGTCACCGGAAGAGGTGCTCCCTCCCCCGGCCTGCGTCGTACGGCCATGATTACCGTTTTCCGGCCATTCAGACGCGGCGGGAGACGTCGCGCCGCCTGACGCCGGCCGATCGGTGCCGGCCTGGCGCGTGTCGCTCGAAGGCATATTGTCCGAAGAGTCGTGCGCGGCCGTACGTTCGTCAGCAAGAGAAAGGGCATCGGCGGAAGCCGCTTCGTCAGAGGGTGCATCCGGGGTCGGGCCGTCACCGGCCGCGACCTCTCGTGGTGGATGGGATGCCTGCCCCTGCGTCGCGGCCCCCGATGCGGGGAGGTTCTCCGATGCCCTTGTGGGGTTCGTTCCTGTTCCGTTCGATGACGCCTCGTTCGGTGATGCGTCATCCATCTCGGCATTCGCTGAGAAATTAGATGAGGCATTCGCTGGGGAATTCGCTGCGGAATGTGATGCGGAATTCGCCGAGGGTGCCGTCCCGCGTTCGGCCTCCGGGGAAATCGAGCTATCGCCTGCGGACGATGCACCGGCCTCAGCGGATAGATCCGATCCGGCGGCGTCCGTCCCGGAACCGCTCGCCAGGGCGTCCGATTCAGATACCGATGATGCATCCGGATGAAGAGACGAGTTCTGGAGTTGGTTCTCGGATGCGACATCGGCCGACGCCGCTTCAATGGCGACGTCTGCATCGGACAGTACCAGCTTCGATGGATTAGCGTCGTTCTCTTCGCCGGCTCCTTCAGAGGAAGCCTCTGCAGATGCGATCTCGAGGGATAGTCCGTCCAGGAGGCCGTCATCAGCCGTGCCGTCGTCGCTGACAGCGTCGGCGTCTGTCGCCGCGCCGCTGCCCGGCGTAGAAAATCCGAGAGCGGCGGCGAGGGCCGATCCGAATCCGCCGGACGGTTCCCCCGATCCGGCATTCTTTGCCGTCTCATCGCCCTGGGGAATGAAGGATTTTCCCAGAAAGTCAAACAGGGTATTCAGTTGCATAGCGTGTTACTAGGTAGGATCGGTTGGATCGGCCGGCGTGTCCGGGTTCTCAGCGGGTGCATCCGTCTCGGCTTCATCGGGCGGCTCTCCCCTGACGAGCGTGCTCACGAATCGCGCGGCTTGCTCCGGATTCATGGATTCGAGAAGTTTAGTGCGATCGCGCGCCGAAGCCTTCTCGTAGAGCAGCTGAACGGTGTTGAGATCAAGTCCCGCAAGAATATTGCCTAATTGTTTGGCATCGAGCTTCGTCACGGACTGACTCAGTTCGGTTGCCTCGATATCTTTCTCGGTTAGCTCGTCGACCTGCGCAAGCAGCTCGCCGAGGCGACCTCGCAGCTCAGTAGTATCAGCCTGGAGGTCACGGATTAGATTATTCGAGACGCTGATAGAGTCTTGCAGCCCTTGTATGATGTCTTGGGGAGTTGGAGGTGCGGTCGTGTTGATGGAGTCTACGGCGGAAGAGTCCGGCCGAAGCGTATCGGGCAGTGCTTCACCGACGAACGTCGAATCTCCGCTCTGGAGGAGTCCGAGGCTGTCCAGCCGCGCGCGGGTGGCGTCTACCCGGTCCGGCGCGAGAGACGGCATCGCAAGGTAGATGCCGACGATCCCGAGCACGAAGCAAAGGAGGCCTATGGCCGTGAGGATGATTGCTCTCTTCATTGGTTAGCGGCGCGTCGCTGGCGTTGGAAGCCCGTGATGGCCTGCTCGTCGAGCTGTTCCGACTCTGCCGATCGGTTTTCCTTCCAGAATGAAGCGCGTTCCTTTTCCTCTAAATGTCGGAAGGTTTCTTCGGCACCCTTTCGCTGCATCAGGGTCAGCCGAGCTTCCTCTTCTCGTTCGCGAAGCTGGTCGAGCTTACGTCGTTCCTTTCGGACGCGTGCGTGGGCTGCCTGGCGGTGCGCCTCGCTCCGAGCCAGCGATCGCTGGCCGGTCGGACCGGTGGTCTGATGGGCGACCACTTCGTGGAGGGCGGTCTCGGCATTCTCGAGGACGCGTTCCTGCTGTCGCACGTCGTGACGTATCTGTGCCAGGTCCTGCCGGGCGCACTCGACTTCGTGGGACCGAAGCCGGAGCACACTGTCGAGCGAGAAGCGAAATTTCTTACCACCCATGTGGATGTAGTGCTCAAAAGATTAAAGAAGGCGGATGGCGTCAATGTGGGACTGCGGGTGCCTGCAAAATGTCGGCCAAACCGTCTACGGGTAGACGTCGTCAGTCGTCTATCGGGAGGTCTAGCGTATGAGCGGGATTCCTCAGGACGGGGATGGCCGATGGTCCGGTGCCGGCATCAGGCATCCGATTCTGGTCGGCGGCAGGATTTGCCGCAGCCTCCTGGGGCTTTGTCTCAGGTATCGTGGCCAGAAGTTCAGCGAGCTGCTCCGACGGATTTCGGGTAGGTTCTTCGTGGACGGACTGCTGCAGGAAGCCGCGAAGGGGATCGATGGCCGTAACGGCTCGATCCGTCTCCGGATTCGTACCCTTCTGGTAGGCGCCGACGCGAATGAGATCCTCTGCGTCACGATAGGCGGCCAGGAGGCTGCGTGCTTCGCCGGCGGCAGATCGAGCATCGTCGGACGTTACTCGCGGCATGACGCGGCTAATGCTTTCGAGTACGTCGATTGCCGGAAAGTGATTGGCGTGCGCCAGCTTTCGCGAGAGCACGATGTGTCCATCCAGGATGCCCCGTATAGCGTCACCGACGGGTTCGTTCAT